>DATJBF010000016.1:0-61607 GCA_035515475.1 Verrucomicrobiia bacterium | reverse complement strand
TATGGTTTTGCGTAGGTGCATGTAGACTTGCTTTATTGGAGACAACGAGGAGGTATCGGCCATGGATAAACCAGCAACTATTCCTTTCGAGAAAACTTCAGTCGGGACGAGTCCGTGGCGGGTGGATGGTATCGGGCTGGTGACCGGCTCGGCAAAGTTCACCGACGACATTTTTCTGAAGGGGATGTTGTACGCGAAGATTCTGGGGAGTCCCCACGCTCATGCCCGGATCGTCGATATCGACACGACCGAGGCGGAGAAACTACCCGGGGTCGTATTGGTACTCACTCACAAGAACGTGCCGCGTGTGGCGCATACGACGGCTGGGCAGGGCTATCCGGAGCCATCGCCGTATGACGCGTTCATGTTCGACACGAAAGTGCGGTTCGTAGGCGACCGCGTGGCCTGCGTGGCGGCGGAAACGGTGTCGATTGCCGAGCAGGCGCTCAAACTGATCCAGGTGAAGTACGACGTGCTGCCGGCGGTGTTCGACGTGCGCGAGGCGATGAAGGACGGCGCGCCGATCATTCACGACGAGCCCGACGCCGATGGGATTCACGACCGCAAACACAACATTGCGGCCCATTACGACGTCGAGATCGGCAATCTTGCCCAGGGCTTGAAGGAAGCGGACTTCGTCGTGGAAGAGGAATTCGAGACCCAGTACGCGCAGCATTGCGCCCTCGAACCGCACGTGTGCATCGGGTATCTGGACGACAATCATCGGATCGTGTTGCGGACGGCGACGCAGGTGCCGTGGCACGCGCGCCGCATCGTCGCGCAATGCCTGCAGATCCCCGTCAACCAGATCCGCGTCATCAAACCGCGCATCGGCGGCGGGTTCGGCTCGAAACAGGAGATCATTCTCGAAGATTTGTGCGCCCTGATCACCCAGCGGACGCGACGGCCGGTGAAGATCGAGTACACGCGCCGCGAGGAATTCATCGCCAGCCGCACCCGCGATCCGTCGATCATCAAGATGGCCATCGGCGTGAAGCAGGGCGGCACGTTCACGGCGATGGAC
Source organism: Verrucomicrobiia bacterium (assembly GCA_035515475.1). Lineage (GTDB taxonomy): Bacteria > Verrucomicrobiota > Verrucomicrobiia > Palsa-1439 > Palsa-1439 > DATJBF01. Next base: position 60,583 of record DATJBF010000016.1, on the reverse strand, counting down.
CAGCGCGTGACGAGTTGGACGGGCGGATACGGGACGCATTCGCTGACGTTGCTCACGAACGTCGGCAGCAAAACGCTACCGTTTTACCGGTGCAAGAACGTGCGGTTCTGGGGCGACTCGGTGTACACGAACCTGCCGATCACGGGCGCCTATCGCGGGTACGGCGCGACGCAGGGCGCGTTCGCCATCGAGCAGATGATGGACATCATTGCCGACAAGCTCAACATCGACCCGCTCGAACTTCGCAAGAAGAACCACATTCAAGAGGGCGAAACGAATCCGGTGTTCACCGCGCTCGGCGAAGGCAAGGAAGGCCACGAGAACCCGATTGCCAGTTGCGGCCTCGATGAATGCATCGAGCGTGGCGCCGAGGCCATCGGGTGGTACAAGAAACAACGCCGTTACGCCCAGCGCCTGCGCGAAGCCGCGCAGGCGACAAACGCCCGCATCAAGCGCGGCGTCGGCGTCGCTTGCCTCATGCAAGGCTCGGGCATCGCGGGCATCGACATGGCCAGCGCCCGCATCAAGATGAACGAAGACGGCTCGTTCAACCTGCTGATGGGTGCCACCGATCTTGGCACGGGCAGCGACACCGTGCTGGCGCAGATCGCCGCGCAAGTACTCGGCGTGACGGTCGACAAGATTCTCACGTATTCATCCGATACCGACATGACGCCGTTCGACAAGGGCGCCTACGCGTCGAGCACCACCTACGTCTCCGGTGGCGCCGCGAAGAAAGCCGCCGAAGCCTGCCGCGACGTGATTCTGCAGGTCGCTGCCGAGATGCTCAAGGAAGACGTCGCCGACCTCGTTTGCGAGAACGGGGCGGTCGTCAGCCGCAAGACGGGCAAGAAGGCGAGCTTTCAAAACATTATCAACCGCTCTCTCTACGGTCAGAACCAGGTCCAGATTCAGGGCGAAGCCTCGCATCTGTCGTACGTCTCGCCGCCGCCGTTCGCCGCCCACTTCGCCGAGGTCGAAGTGGACACCGAGACCGGCAAGGTGCGCGTGCTCGATTACGTCGCCGCGGCGGATTGCGGCGTGGCAGTCAATCCGAAGCTGGCTGAGGGCCAGATGGAAGGCGCGGTCTTGAACGGCATGTCGTACGCGCTGAGCGAGCAGATGGTGTTCGACGAACGCGGCCGGATGTTGAACCCGAGTTTCTTCGACTACAAGATTTTCACCACGGCCGACGCGCCGCCGATCCGGACGATTCTCGTCGAGACGTACGAGCCCACCGGGCCGTTCGGCGCCAAGAGCATTGCCGAGATCGGCATCAACGGGCCGCTTCCCGCGATTGCCAATGCCGTCTACGACGCCTGCGGCGTCCGCCTGAAGAAGGCGCCGTTTACGCCCGAGCGCGTCCTGACGGCCTTGCTGGCGCGGAAATAGCAGGGTAGATTGAACGGTCGCAAGCATGATGAAGTCAAATTGGGCAACGGAAGAAGGAGAGTAAACCAATGAAAAGATTGTTAGGGCTGGCGGTGGCCATAGCGGTATCGATTGGCGTGGCGTCGGTGTACGCCGATAGCGGGTGTTGCGCGGGCGGCAAGGCGAAGATGAGCGCGAAAGGCGCGGCCTGCTGCAGCGGGGCGTTCAGCAAGCTGAACCTGACCGACATGCAGAAGGCGAAGATTGCGGAACTCAAGGACGACTGTCTCAAAGCCACGTCGACGTCGGAACGGCGGGCGATGATGGACAAGGGCATGAAAGGCATCCTGACACCGGAACAGTTTGCGCAATGGAAGAGCATGTGTGACGCGGGCATGAAGAGCGGGACCTGTCCGGGCATGAAGAGCAGCGGATGCCCGTTCATGAAGAGCCACGAGAAGAGCTAGAAAGACAGTTTCACCCCGAAACCCCGACACATCCGTGTCGGGGTTTTCTGTTGGCGATTGGCCCACGGCGCGACTTGATGCCGGTGTTCCTACGAACGGGACCCCAGCAACGGATTTCCCCGCTCCTGGGTGTGTTGACGCTGCTTGATGCGCCTCGTTTCGCGCCGTCAGAGATTTCTCGACAAGTTCGGGGCGACAGAGTAGAACCCGGCCCTCGGATGGCAGAAGACACCCCCATCGTTGGACGGACCAGGCACGGCGCGCTTACGCTCGATCAACTGGCGGAACTGCAGCCCGGCCTCGGGCAGTTGATGCCGCTGGTGAGCGAACGCTACTGGACGTTGTACTATGCGGCCCAAGCCGGCAACTGGGCGCTGGCCGACTATGAGTTGCGCGGACTCAAAAGCCTCTGGCAGAAGATGAGCACGACGCGCCCGAAGTACAAGGGGATGCTGGAGAACTACGCCCAGAAGATCTTCGAGCCGCTGGCGCAACACATCGCGGCAAAACATTTCGCGGAATTCGAGAAGACGTACCGGGCCGGCATCACGCTGGCCAACAAGATGCACGGGGCGAGCAATCACGCGGAGATTGTCTGGAAACTTCCGCCCCAACCGCCGCCGCACCTTCAGTTGACCATGGACAACGAACAGTGAACAGAACCGAGGGCCGGCGGCCGAGCAGTGGTTAACAGGCGTTGAACGCTTTCCCCGTCACCGCGTCAAACGCTGGTGTGGTGGGATAAATAAACAAACAACCTAACGAAGGAGAGGTTCGAGTGATATGAGCAAGACACTGGTTCGTTGTGCCATGGCGGCATGTGTCGCAGCCGTGGCGCTGACAGTGGGACATTCCGCGCGAGCGGCGGATGAGAAACCAGCGGCAACGGCCATGGCCAAGTCCGAAGTTCTGGTCGGCAAGATTGAGTCCGTCGACACCACGGCCGGCACGATCACGATCAAGCACAAGAAGGAGACCAAGACCTTCACCGTGGCGTCCGACTGCAAGATTACCGGGGCGGGCAACAAGAAAGCGACGCTGGCGGACCTGAAGGCCGGCGATCATATCAAGGTGACGTACACCGAGGAAGGCGACAAGGCAGTAGCCCATCTCATCGGCCATGTTGATGTTGTGAAGAAGAAGAAGGCGGAAGACACAACGCAACCGAAGTAGACCCGCCTCAGGCGGGAAACGTCCGCGCAGCTTTGCTGTCGTAAGCGAGCAGGGAACTCCGCCAGGGGTTCCCTGCTTGTTTTCTCACGGCGTGTGGGACCACCGGAACAATTGGTGCCGTCGAAGGGAATCAAACCCACACGGTGTTGCCACCACTGGATTTTGTCTCGGAGGTGAAGAATTCTGCCCTGGCTGGACCGGGGATGGCGAGGAGATCCGACTGCCTTATTTCCCTTTTCCACCGTGAGACATCGACCTCAGCAGGCCCCCCACCATATAGGCGAGTGCTTCGTCGGTATTCTTGAACTTTCGCCCCAGCCTCATGTAACCCGTCGGCGGTTCAAACAGAGAAGGGTCGGGTTTCCCAATTCTGACATTGGTGAATTCGACTGTCGTTGCCTTGTTGCCAGCAGCAAACTCAGCACGGACGGGGAAGCGATTCAGGTCCGTCGCCTCCCACATGGTCCACTCGATCTTTTTGTTTCTTCCTTGAACGACCGCCTTACATTTTATGCAGGGATGGCCGTCGATCGTTTCTTGGCCAATATCGAACTTTTTCGTGATGGAGGCGTTGGCGGAAGCTTCATGGGCTCTCGTCGAGCGATACGCCTGCTCGACGAGAACGTTCGTTTCACCGGGCCAATAGACGTAGATGGTGTCTAGGTCGGGCCGACGAATCGTGACAAGCGCCGGCAAGTCCGCGGAGGCCGCTCTTTCTTCACGCATGTTCCCGTCCGAAAAAGCCAGGGCCGTTTCCTTTCTCTCGACAGAGGTGCCCCAGCGGACGGTCACGACGCGCGTCGCAGTGAAGTTGGCGTTACCACCGTAAAATCTGGCCTCTTCTTGGATCTCCTTTTGCGAGAGAGGTCTTTCTTTCACCGCGCATCCGGAGACACCAAAGCCGCCCGCGGCCGCAAGAGCAAGCACCCATACCAGTGGGTTGAACCGCAACTGTTGCCACTTCAGGTTTTCTTCCCGCATAAGTCTTGACGGTCCGTAACAGCTGTACATGCCGGGCTACGTTTGCGCGGGCTGATTATGAAAGGTTTCGGGCTGCAATGCAAGTCTCCCCGGTGTGGTGCCGTCGGAGGGAGTCGAACCCACACGCCCTTACGGGCACAGGATTTTGAGTCCAGCGCGTCTGCCAGTTCCGCCACGACGGCGCACTCGCGTGCGGCCAAACAATATCGGCACCTCGCAAGGGGCGCAATGGAAATTTCGGCACGGCCCGAATGTGGTCCGGTCGCAGCCGTAAAGGCGCCCCTACAGGCTCTTGGGCGGGCCGATGATTTCGTAGGAGATGATGATGTTCCGAATGTTCTGCCGATCCCGCAACGCTTCCGTCCATCCCAACCAACCGCGCTGACCCCGCCACGACTCGAACAAGTCTGGCTGGCCAGCACTCACCATTTCGAATAGACTGTCTTCCCCGTGAATGGACAGCGGGTCATCCCGTTCGTGGTGGTGGCGGGACTACTGGCCTATTACAGCAGCCTCACAAGCGTGTTCGTCGATGGCCACTTCGGGTCAATCACCGAGAAACCGACGGAGCGTCGGGGCCGATGGCTGAAATGATTGACAGCAGTCCAGATAACAGCAAGCCAAGAGTGCCCGGAGAACGTCCGCGGTGGATACAGCGCGGAATCTTGGGGACGGTGAGTGCGCTGGTCGTCGGGGTTTACGCGTATACGGCCCACTCGGGGTTTTACGAACTGCTGAGCCCGACTGCGGCTGACGCTTATTACAATTTATTGGTGCAGGGCTTTCGCGCCGGCCAACTCAGTATGAAACAACAGGTGCCACCCGAAATCGCGCAGCTTGCCGATCCTTACGATCCATCGGCCAACGCGGTCCAGCGCTTGCAGTTGCATGACTTACGGTGGAGCCAACGCCGTCGCGTGCATGATCTCAGCTACTACAAGGGCAGGCTTTATCTCTACTTCGGGGTGACACCCGCCCTGATTCTTTTCTGGCCGTATGTGGCACTCACCGGCGAATATCTCGCTCACAAAGACGCCGTGGTATTTTTCTTCTCGGTGGGTTTTCTGGCGAGTGCGGGTCTGTTGTACGCAGTGTGGCGGCGTTACTTTGCCAAGGTGAGCCTAGGGGTAGTGGCGGCCGGTACGCTCGCCCTGGGCTTGGCCAATTTCGCGCCGGCAATTTTGCAGAGGTCCAATGTTTACGAGGTGGCGATCGGAGCTGGATATGCGCTGACGATGCTGGCTCTGGGAGCCATTTGGGGCGCGTTGCATCAGCGGCGACGGCAGGGACGATGGCTGGCGGCAGCAAGTCTGGCCTACGGGTTGGCGGTAGGAGCGCGGCCATCTCTGCTGTTTGGTGCGCCCATCTTGCTGGTGCCGGTGGCCCGCGCGTGGCGGGAGAAGCAAAAGGTATGGCCTCTCTTGTTGGCGGCGACCGGCCCGATCGTGCTCATCGGGATCGGGTTGATGTTCTACAACACCCTGCGCTTCGACGACGCGCTGGAATTTGGGCAGCGCTATCAGTTGCCATTAAGCAAGCTGGGCACCAGGTCTCAGTTTGGCCTCCATTATCTCTGGTTCAATTTTCGGGTCGCTTTTCTGGAGCCGGCGCGCTGGAGTCGTCGCTTCCCCTTCGTGCGTGACATCGCAGTGCCGTTCACCCCGAGGGGGGCCGAGGTCGAGTATCCCTTCGGCGTTCTGACCAATATTCCGCTGGTGTGGCTGGCGCTAGCTGTGCCGTTGGCTTGGCGCGGCCGGCCGACAGAGTCACGCTCAACCTTGCGCTGGTTTCTTGCCGCACTCATCGTGCTGTTCGGGATTTGCGCCCTGACCCTTGGGCTCCACAACTCCATGTGCCTCCGCTACGAGGTGGAATTTGTACATGCACTGGTACTGCTCGCAGTGATTGGCATCCTCGGACTGGAGCGTGCGCAGGCTGAGCGGTCACGCTGGCGGCCCGCAACGCGGTGGGGGTGGAGCCTGCTGCTGGGCTTCTCGGTGGCGTTCAACGTGTTCGCCGGCGTCGAGCGTTACGCCGAGGTGCACTACGATATGGGGTGCGTGCTGCTCGAAACGGGCAGGGTGCGAGAAGCAATCGCGCACAACAAGGAGGCGTTACGGCTTAACCCCGACTACCCGGAGGTGCATCTCAACCTGGGGGTCGCCTTGATGCAAGTTGGCAAGATCGAAGAGGCAATCGGTCATTATGAGCAAGCATTGCGTCTGAAACCCAATTTCGCCGAGGCACACTACAATCTGGGGGTCGCCTTGATGCAAGTCGGCAGGATCGAACAGGCAGTCGGTCATTATGAGCAAGCATTGCGTCTGAAACCCGATTTCGCCGAGGCACATTACAATCTGGGGGTCATCTTGGAGCAAGCAGGACGGCTGCCGGAGGCCGAGCGTCATTATAAGCAAGCGCTGCAACTCGAGCCCGATTTCGTTGCGGTGCAGAAGGCGCTAACACGACTGCGAGCCGCTCAGTAAGGAGCAAAAAGTTGGTTCCGGAAATGGTTGATATGACCTGCGGAATCAGAACCGCGAGAATGGTTGCCAGCCCCGGCAATCAACCTTGTCTTTTCGGCGGAACGGTCGTTCCGTTCACAGGACAAATGGACCGGCCTATTGAAACGCCTTGGGCGGGCCGATGATTTCGTAGGAGATGATGATGTTCCGAATGTTCTGCCGATCCCGCAACGCTTCCGCCCACTGCGCGGCACGCGACGGCGCCGGTGTCGCGGACCGGCTCGCGATTGCCGGTGCCGGGACCGCCGCGGCCGGGGTTGGTGCTGGTTCTTCCGCCACCGGTGGCGGTGGAGCAGCGGGCTCGGCTTTCTGCACGGGTGGACGAGCGATCGGAGGCGGCACGGGCCGGGCCTGACCACTCAACTGTTCCATGAATCGGCGAATCTGTTCGGGATCGACCCGCCACGTGTCCCGCGCCGGCGCTGAGCCGACGGGGGCCGGAGCCATGCGGGAAGCAGTCCGTTGCAGGGGGGACACGGTGCGCCGCATCGGCGCCGCGACGGGCCTCGCCCCGACCGGGGCCGGCCGGGGCCGCTGCAGTTTCGGTCGGGCCGGCGTCACCGGCGGCGTTTCCTTCGACTTGGAAGTGTCCTTGGCGATTTGCCCCTGCAGTTTGTTCCAGCCTTTGCCCAGAACGATCACCGCGGCAACAATCAGCCAGACCAGAGTCTCGATGTCCGCGTGTTTCACGATGTCAACTGGCCGACCCGGTCTTGCCGGGATCTTCACCGGCGATCGACTGCCGCATGCGCGTATCGGACTGGATGTTTTGCATGCGATAATAATCCATCACGCCGAGGTGGCCGGCGCGGAACGCCTCCGCCATGGCCAGGGGCACTTGCGCTTCGGCCTCGACGACTTTGGCGCGCATCTCCTGGGTGCGGGCTTTCATTTCCTGTTCTTGCGCCACCGCGATCGCGCGGCGGGTCTCGGCGTTGGCGATAGCCATCTGTTTGTTGGCGTCGGCTTGCTCGGCCTGCAGTCGCGCGCCGATGTTATCGCCCACGTCCACGTCCGCAATGTCGATGGACATAATGCCGAACGCGGTGCTGGCATCCAAACCTTTGGCGAGAACCGTCTTGGAAATTGTGTCGGGGTTTTCGAGCACGTCCTTGTACGTGGCGGCCGAGCCGATGGCCGTGACGATGCCTTCGCCGACGCGGGCAATGATGGTTTCCTCGGTCGCGCCGCCGACGAACCGGTCCAGGTGCGTGCGCACGGTGACGCGGGCCTTGACCTGCAGTTGGATGCCGTCCTTGGCGACGGCGGTGATGAGTTGTTTGCCGCTGGACGCGCTGGGGCAGTCGATGACCTTGGGATTGACGCTCGTCATGACGGCTTCAAACACGCTCTTGCCCGACTGATGCGTGGCGAGGTCGATGGCGGCGGCCTGGTTGAAGCCGAGATTGAGATTCGCTTTCTCGGCGGCAATGAGCGCGCGGACGACCTGGTTCACGTCGCCGCCGGCGAGGTAATGGGCCTCGAGTTGATCGGTCGTGAGCGGCAGTCCGGCTTTCACCGCGGTGATGCGGCTCTGGACCACCAGTCCGATCGGCACGCGACGCAGTTTCATGCTCAAGAGCGTGATGAAACTGACCGGTGCGCCCGTCATGCGGGCCTGAATCCAAATGTTGATAAACGAGATGACGACGAAGAAGATGATAAGCGCGATGACGGCGCCGATCACGCCGAGTGCCAACAGGGCGAGTTCGCCAAGGCTCAGATTCATAGTTTTGTCTCCTTTAGCTGATTTTTCTGACCACCAGCCGGTTTTCGTGCACGGCGATGACCTTGATGGCGCTGCCACTCTCAATCATGCCCGATTCCGCCTCAACATCAAGCCGTTTGCCGTCCACCAGCCCCACGCCGGCCGGCCTCAGCACCGTCTGCGCAACGCCTTCGCGCCCGATCCATTCCTCGTGCCGCTTGGACGACTGCGAGTGCACGCCGGTCTGCGTTTCGCCGAGGATCATGCGCTTGCCCGTGGCCGTCTTCGGGAACAGCTTGATCGACGCGTATCCGACACCGATTCCGACGACTACCTCGACGACGAACAACACGACCGCGGCGTCGAGTCCATGGGCCCGGTAACAAATCCCGAGCGCGAACAGCATGAGCGCCACGCCGATCGTTCCCAGAACAAAGCCGGGCAGATAAAAATCCACCGCGATCAGCACCAAGCCCAGCAGAATCAAGATGGCGATGTTCATCCATTCCATGGGAGCATCACCGTCGCCCGGCGCGCGCGACAACGACGCGGCTGCCTTCGACATCTGTAATCGTGATCGGCGCGCCTCGCTCGATCAGGTCGCCCTCGGTGACGACGTCCACCAGCTGTTCGCCGAATCGGCCTTTGCCCGACGGCCGCAGATTCGTTTCGGCGACGCCCGTCGCACCCAGCAACGCTTTCGCTTCGCTCCGGCTGGCGGTGTAGCCTTCCGCGGCGCTCGTGGCCGCGGCCAGTTCCATCTTCCGGAAGAGCGAACTCTTCGGCAGGTAGCGTCCGAGAAGAATGCCGACTATGACCGCACCGACAAATGCGATGCCCAGCCGGAGCAACGGCAACTGCAGCTCCGGCCACGTCGGCAGGACCGGCCCGCCCGGCCAGCGTTCCGTCATGGCCAGTACAAGCGCGACCAGGATGCACCCGGTGCCGACCAGGCCCGGCAGCACGTGCCCGGGCAACAGGAAAATCTCGACTGCCAGCAACGCGAGGCCGAAGGCGAACAGGGCGACGTCCTCCCAGCCGGCGAGCCCGGCGACGACGAACCCGAGGAAGTACAGGCCGAACGCGATCACCGCGATGAGCAACGGCAGACCGATCCCGCCAATCTTGATTTCGGCATAGATGGCCACCATCCCGATCAAGATCAGCAGCGGCGAGATCGCCGTCAGCCAGCGCGCGAGTTGCTCGAACCCGTACGGCGCCACCTCGAACGTCGGCGCGCCTTTCAGGTTGACCTTTGCGAGCAGTTCGTCGATCGAGTTCACGGTGCCCGCCGACAGCAATGGTTTGGGCGGTTTGCCGTAGGCGCGGGCGGCTTCCTCGTTCGTGAGCGTCAGCAGTTTGCCTTTGGGCGTGATCTCGCGATCGTCGATTTTCAGGCCGTGGTCGGCGTCCACCATTGCCTCGAACACGTCGGGGTTGTGGCCCTTTTCCTCAGCGGTGGCGCGAATCCGGGCCCCCAACGCCGAGGTGATTTTTTCCTCGTAGCTTTTCGGCAACGATTCCACGCCCGCGCCGGGCGCCAACATGACCGGCGTGGCGGCGCCGATGACGCTGCCGGGCGCCATGAAAATCTTGTCGGTGGCGGCCGCAATATAGGCGCCGGCGGAGTACGCCTTGTCGTTGACGAACGTGTAGGTCTTCATCGGGGCATGTTCCAACACGCGAATGATGTCCTCCGTCGCGTCCACGCGCCCGCCGTTGGTGCGCATGTCGAGCACGATCGCCGCCGCGTTCTGTTCCACCGCCTCACGCACCGCGCGCCGCAACAGATACAGCGTGTTGTAGCTGATGTCCTCGTGGATCTTGACGACGCAAACGGCTCGGTCGTCGGCCGCGTGGGACGAAACGGGCGCCAGGAACGGCACCAGAAACGCGGCCAGGCTTCCGAGCAACGAAATCGCAGCAGTCCGCCTCATGAAAACCGAGAATAGCGCGATTGCAGGGACTTGCAAGTGCGATTGGGCCAGGCTCCGCGCGACGCGTCTTCCGCCTGTGCCCCAACGCCTCGCCGCCTGATCTGTCGCCCTGAGCTTGTCGAAGGGTCTCACAACCGGTCTTCACCCCGCGCATTCACCCTCTCGGCATTGCCTCACCAACACGCCACCTTCCGATGAGCTCCTGCCAACGAATTCGTCGTGAGAGATTAGTCCGGCTGAAAGACCTCTCTAGCGAGATTCCTCGACAAGCTCGGAATCACACCGCGGAAATGAGACCGGCAGAAAAATGATGGTCACTTCTCGTTGGGGACACCGCTCGCCGGGAGTTCTTGGACGCGCAGGTGGCGAAACTCGATACGTTTGCCTTCGGCTTGGAGGCCGATGTAGCCGCGGTCGGCGTCGAGACCGTCGAACTCCCAGGCGCGCGCGCCGTTGACATCCAACGTCAGCTTCTTACCCCGAGCTTCGATGCGGAAGTTGACCCATTCGTTGACGGGAAACTTCGTGGTCTTGGAAGGCAAGACTTCCGGTTTCCCGCGCAGGAGTTGTCCGGGCGCGGTCTCTTTAAGGTTGATCTGCCAGACGTTCGTGGGATGCGGTTTGCCTTCGAGCCCGGCGCGGATGAAGATGCCGCTGTTGTAGTTGGTTTCCAAGCCGCGCCAGTCCACTTCCAGGATGAAATCGGCGTATTCTTTCTCCGTCCGCAGCCAGCCCGTGCTTTTGTCGAGGTGAATCACACCATTCGTGACCGTAAACACGGCGTTGTTCATGACCACCCAACCGGTCAGATCTTTCCCGTTGAACAATGATTCCCACTGGCCGGCGCCCGCAATGTCAGCGAATGCAACGGATGCAAACAAGACGGAAGCCAGCACGTGCCATCGGAGAGTTTTCATGGTGAGCTCAGGCTATCCAGTGGCCCGGCAGCGGTCAATGTCGGATTGTGCGGCCCCACACTTTGATTTCCCCTGTCCCATGACGTGTATGGGAGAGGGCCAGGGTGAGGGCTCAAGATCATCGCCCTCGCTTGCCATTCGGCGTCACATCGTTATAGTGCGGCGCGATGGAACGACGAGAACTCCTGCGACTGGCGGAGCGCGTGTTGCGTTTGCCGACGGCGCCGTATCACGAGCAGCACGTGAAGGATTTCGTGACGGCCTTCTGCCGCGGACTGCGCGGCGTGCGCGTCGAAGAAGACCGCGTGGGGAATGTCATTGCAAAGTGGGAGCGGCCTCGGCGCCGCGACCGGTCGGGGCACTCAGGCCCCTCCCACATTCCGGCACCTCTCGTGTTGGTGGCGCACATGGATCATCCGGGTTTCGAGATGCTCGGTGGCCGGCGCGCTGAGTTTCTCGGCTGGGTGCCGAAAGACATATTCAAGAACGCCCGTGTCCGGTTCTACGGAAACGACGGAGTTGTTCGGGGGACGGTTACGCGCTTCGACGCGGCGGCCTGGCCGAAGCGAAAACTTCTGGCGTTGAAATTCAAACCGGGAACCGTGAACCCGGAACCCGGAACCCCCGGCATGTGGGACGTGCCAGCGTTTCGGGTAACGGGCGGGAAACTGCAGGCGGCGGCGATTGACGACGTGCTGGGAACGGTGGTGGCGTTGGCGACGCTGGCGGAGGCCTCGCGGCGGCGGTTGCGCGCGCATCTGTGGTGCGCGTTCACGCGGGCGGAAGAAGTCGGATTTCACGGTGCGCTGGCGCTCATGCGTTCGAAGAAGATCCCGAAGAACGCGCTGATGGTGTCCATCGAGATGAGCCGGCAGCGGCCTTGGGCGCGCATTGGCAACGGCCCGGTCGTGCGGGTCGGCGACCGCGCGGCGATTTTCGACCCGGCGGCGTCGGCGTTCCTGTGGGGCGTGGCAGAGCGATGTCGCGAGCGCGATTCGGGCTTTCGTGCGCAACGGGCTCTGATGGACGGCGGCACGTGCGAGGCGACGGCGTTTGCGGCGTTCGGTTACCGCGCCGGCGGATTGTGCTTGCCGTTGGGAAACTATCACAATATCGGGAGCAATCGGCGGCCGCGGGCCGAATACGTCAGCGTGCGCGACCTCGAACAGTTAATCCAGTTGACGACCGCCGCGGCCGGGGAATGGCGCAGCTTCGGCGATGTTACGGCTGAGTTGCGGGAGCGCATGTCGAGAATCGAACGAAGCGCGCCGCGGCCGTTGCGGAGGATTTGAAATCGGGAGATCCCTCACCGCGGTCCTCTCCCTTCGAGAAGGGAGAGGGAGTTCGTGTTTGCGGATGGTTCGCGGTTTGACAGTGGCGCTGTGGCTGTGGCAGAGTCGCGGCGCCCACGCGGTGAGCCGGTAGCTCAGCTGGTAGAGCAACGGCCTTTTAAGCCGTGGGTCCTGGGTTCGAGTCCCAGCCGGCTCACCAATTTCTCAATTCGATTTGTAAGTCGGGGCAATCTGTTCTATTTTCCCCTCGTCATGCTGGGGTCGTGGAGACAACCGAGGGTGCACCGATCGTTCGAACGCTTCTCCGGTTCGCTGCAGCAGTTGGTGGGGCGCGTTGGATCGGTCGTGCAGTTGATCATCTGGATCAACGTCGCCGTGTTCCTCCTGCAATTGCTGCTGAACGCGGTGGGGTTCCCGCAGTTCGAGTGGTGGCTCGCGCTGAGCGGCGACGGGTTGCGGCGGGGGTTCGTGTGGCAGCCGATCACCTACATGTTCCTCCATGCCGGCATCTGGCACATCCTGATCAATATGTTCATCCTCTGGTTCTTCGGGCGCGAGGTCGAATATTTCATCGGCCCGAAGCATTTCACGCGGCTGTATTTCGGGGCGGGCGTCGCCGGCGCCGCGCTGTGGCTCGGGTTCAACTTCAATTCGGGGATCCCGGTGCTCGGCGCGTCGGCGGCGGTGCTGGGTTGCGTGATCGCGTTTGCGACGTTGTTTCCCGACCGCGACGTGACGTTGCTGGTGTTCTTTGTTTTGCCGGTCACGCTCAAGGCGAAATACCTGGCCCTGGTGGCGATCGCGCTTGACGTGGTTCCCTTGCTGCAAGGGACGGAGTCCAACGTGGCCCATCTGGCGCACCTCGGCGGTGCGGCGCTCGGGTATCTGTACGTCAAGCAATTGGGCTACGGCGCGAGACCGCGATGGTTGATGTGGCTGCAGGGCGTCGGCGCGCGCCTGAAACCGCGTCGGCGTCCGCCGCCGCGCGCGCTGTCGCCCGAGGAATACATGCGCGAGCAGGTCGACCCCATTCTGGACAAGATTGCCCGCGAAGGCATAGAAAGCCTGACCCGCCACGAGCGAAAGATTCTTGAATCCGCGAAGGATTTGATGCAGAAGCAGCGGCGGTGAATCCGCCATGCTGCGTTCACGCCAGGGGAGACGTTCGGTAGAGGCCGCGCCCGCGCGGGGGTCGGCTGCGCCCAAAACGTCGTTGCTGCCGAAGCTGATCGGCCGGCGGCCGGCGTCGAAGCCGGCGGCGCAAACGTTGTTGCGCGACCGCGGCTTCCACGACCCGGCGCGCGTGTTCAGTGCGATTCGGCGCCTCCACGAGGATGAGATCCAGCGGCGGAACCTGGCGAAGATTTTCAATCGTCTGATCCGGGCCTGCGAGAAATCGGCCGATCCCGACCGCGCCCTGGTGAGCTTCGAGCGGCTGGTGGCGGCGCTGCCCAACCCGAACATTTTCTACCACTATCTGGAGGAATCGCCGGATCGGCTGGATCTGCTGGTCAAGGTCTTTGCGCACTCGCAGGCGTTGGCGGACACGCTGACGCGCAACGCCGAGCACTTCCATTTTCTGATTGCGCCGCAAACGCTGGCGAAGCCGCGCGAGAAAGCGTGGCTGGCGGCGGAGTTGACGCGGCTGTTGTTGCCGATTCGGGTGCCCGTGCAGAAATACGATGCGATTCGCCGGTTTCGCCGCCGCGAGACGCTGCGCATCGGGGCCCGCGATCTCACGGGCCGGGCGCCGGTCGAAGAGACGACGCTGGAATTGTCGAATCTGGCCGACGTCTGTCTGCAGGCTGTTTTCGAGGTTGCCTGGGAGAAAGTTTGCGCCGATCTGAAGATCAAATCCAAGAACGAACCGCCGCGGCCGCCCACGGCGAAAACGGCGGGACCAGCGCGGGCGTCGGCCCCGGCGGGCGGCTTCACCGTCATCGGCATGGGCAAGCTCGGGGGGCAGGAACTGAATTACTCGAGCGACGTCGACGTGATTTTCGTTTATGGCGAAGAAGGGCAACTCACGCCGTCGTTGACCAACCACCAGTTCTACACCAAGCTCGCCGAGGAAATCATCCGCGCGGTCGGCGCGGCCAGCGCCGAGGGCAACATCTTCCGCATCGACCTCCGCCTGCGGCCGGAAGGCGCGTCCGGCCCCCTGGTGCGGTCGGTCGACAGTTGTGAGAACTACTACGCCGAGTTCGGTGAAACCTGGGAGCGGATGGCCTTGATCAAGGCCCGGGCCGTGGCGGGCGATGAGAAGCTGGGCGCGGAATTCATCGATATGGTCCAGCCGTTCGTCTACGCACGCCACGCCGGGGCGAACGTCATCCAGCAGATGGCCGCGCTGAAGAAGCGGATCGAGGACGAGGTGGTGCACGAAGACCGGCTGACCCGGCACGTGAAGCTCGGCATCGGCGGCATCCGCGAGATCGAGTTTATCGTGCAAGCGTTTCAGGTGCTGCGGGGCGCGCGGATGGCGCAACTGCGCGAACGGAACACGCTGCGGGCGCTGGTGTCGTTGGCCAAAACGAAGACGCTGACCGAGCGGGAAGCGGCGACGCTGGCCGACGCGTACCGCTTCCTGCGCAACGTCGAACACCGCCTGCAAATGGAGATGGAATTGCAGACGCACACGATTCCCGACGAGAAACGCGCGTTGCACCGGCTGGCGTGCAGTCTCGGTTTCGCCACCGTGGAGGAGTTTCTGGCAGCGCAGGAAACGCAGACCGCAGCCGTGCGGAAGATTTACGAGTCGGTGCTCGCCGGCGCGGGCGGCGGCCTCGCGGAAACGGCGGAAACGTTGCTGGCGGCCGACAAGCTGCCCGAGGTGTTGGCCCACGTGGGGTTCGCCGACGCGCCGGCGGCGGTCAAGGTGGTTGAAAATCTGTGGCACGGGCCCGGGTTCGGTCACGTATCGCAGCGGACGAAAGAATTGTTCGTGCAGGTGTTCCCGGCGCTGCTCAATTGCGCGCGGGAGGTGGCCGACCCCGACGGGGCGTTGGTGCGGTTCGACAAGTTTGTGAGCGCGTACGGTTCGCGCGGTTTGCTGTACGAGTTGTTCGCCAACAACCCGAAGCTGGTCGAGATGCTGATGCGGTTGGGCGACGCGAGCAAATATCTGTCCGACGCGCTGGCGCGGCAGCCGGAGTTGTTCGATGAGATCGGCTGGGGGGCGGCGCTGGGCGAACCCAAGACGCTGGAGCGGATGTGTGAGGAATTGCGGGCGGTGCCCGCCGAAGAACGGGAGCCGATGGAGGTGGTACGACGCTGGAAACAGGCGGAGATGGTCCGCATCGGGATTGAGGACGTGATGGGGTTGGTGGACATCGAGCAGACGCACACCGAGATCACGGCGCTGGCGGAGGCATGTTTGCGGTACGCGCTCGAGGAGACGCAAGAACAACTCGCCCTGAACAAGCTGCCGTTCGCCGTGATTGGGATGGGCAAGTTCGGCGGCCGGGAGTTGGGTTACGGTGCCGACCTCGACGTATTGTTCGTCGGGGGGACCGGGGCGAACGACCAGGCCCAGGCCAGCAAGCTGGCGTCGAGCGTGATCGACTTCATGGGGCGGCAAACGAGCGCGGGGGCGCTGTTTTCGGTGGACGCGCGGCTGCGCCCCGACGGCGCGAAAGGGACGCTGGCGAGTTCGTTGGAAGCGCACCGCGAATATTATCTGAAGCGGGCGCAACTCTGGGAGCGGCAGGCGTTGATCAAGGCCCGATACGTCGCAGGCGACGCGAAGCTGGGCAAGGAGTTCGTCGACATGGTGCGGGGGATCGTGTACGGCCAGGCGCTGACCCCAGAGCAATTGAAAGAGATCAGGGACATGCGCCACCGGATCGAGACGGAACGGGGCGACCAGAAACGCGTCGACCTGGAGTTCAAGACCGGCCCGGGTGGCCTGGTCGACGTGGAATTCCTCGTCCAAGCCCTGCAACTCCGTCACGGCCACGAACGGGCGCAACTGCGCACCGTCCACACGCTGGCGGCGCTGAATCGCCTGACGGCGCTGGGTCTCATCGAGGAAGAACCGAGCGTGGAACTGCGCGCGCATTACGTGTTGCTCCGCCGCATCGAATCGACGCTGCGCCGGGTGGAGAACACGAGTGTCTCGAAGCTCCCGCTCGACGAGCGCGAGCAAGTGCGCCTGGCCAAACGGCTGGGGTTCCCCGATGTGGCCGCGTTTCTGGGGACCTACCGTCACGCGACCCGGCGCACGCGGGAACTCTACGAGCAACTGCTGGCCGGTCCCTGATGGTGTTCATTGCCGTGGGCGCGGGAGACCGACAAGGGGATCATCAAATGTATTGCCGCACCCGGTTGAATCTGCGATAAAACAATCTGCTTGGGGGTCTGCGTTTTGCTGAACTTACGTTATGACTTCAACAATTTGATGGCCGAGCGCGTCGGCGAGCACGGCATTGCCGACGCCGAACTGAAAGCGCTCGGTCCGAAGCTCGAAGCCGCCGCGGTGGCGATCGAGCAGGCGCCGCTGGGCTTTCGCAAGCTGCCGTACAACACGAAGCTGGCCGACGAAATCGCCACGCTGGCCAGCGGGATTCAAGAGCGCTGCGACAATTTTGTCGTGGTCGGCATCGGCGGCTCGGCGCTGGGCGCCATCGCCCTGCACAGCGCGCTCAATCACCCCGAGTACAATCATCTCATCCGGCCGCCGCGGCGCGGCCCGCGCTTGTTCGTGCCTGACAACGTCGACCCCGACCGCATCGCGGCGTTGCTCGACGCGGTGGATCTCGACGACACGGTGTTCAATGTGATTACGAAATCGGGCGGCACGGCCGAAACGATGAGCGAGTTTCTGGTGTTCCGCGACGCGCTGATCCGGAAGCTCGGGCCGGAGCGGCACGTCGAGCACGTGGTCATCACGACCGATCCCGAGAAGGGCGAATTGCGCGAGATCGTAAAGCGGTTCGGCTACACGTCGCTGCCGATTCCGCCGGACGTGGGCGGTCGGTACTCGGTGCTGAGCGCGGTCGGCCTGCTGAGCGCGGCGGTGACGGGGATCGACATTCACAAGTTATTGCAGGGAGCGGGCGAGATGGATGCGCAGTGCCGGACGTCCCGGAAACTGTGGGAGAATCCCGCGCTGACCGGGGCGGCGCTGCACTATTTGATGGACAAGGCGAAGGGCAAGAACATCCAGGTAATGATGCCGTACTCGCACGCGTTGCGCGACGTGGCCGATTGGTTCCGCCAGCTTTGGGCCGAGAGCCTCGGCAAACGCGTGGATCGGGCCGGCAAGAAGGTGCACACGGGCCAGACGCCTGAGAAAGCCCTCGGCGTGACCGACCAGCACTCGGTGATGCAGCTCTACATCGAGGGACCATTCGACAAGGTGGTGACGTTCCTGACCGTGGACGAATTCCGTGGGACGGTGACGATTCCGTCGGCGTTCCCGGATTTTGAGGCCGTGAAGTATCTCGGCGGACACACGCTGAACAAGTTGATCACCGCCGAGCAACGCGCCACGGAATTGGCGTTGACGCAGAGCGGCAAACCGAACTGTGCGATCCGGTTGAAGCGCGTCGACGAGGAGACGGTGGGGGCGCTGTTGTTCCTGCTGGAACTGCAGACCGCCTATGCGGGCGAGTTGTACGGCATCAACGCGTTCGACCAGCCCGGCGTCGAGTTGGGCAAGAATTTCACCTACGGGCTGATGGGCCGGAGAGGCTACGACGCCAAGCGGAAGGAAGTCGACCAGGCCAGCAAGCCGAACCCGAAGTGGGTGGTGAGCGCGTGAGCAGAACCCTCACCCTGACCCTCTCCCTGGGAAAGGAAGAGGGGACAAAATCCAGTTTCCTCGCCCCGCTCGCGGGGAGAGGATCGAGGTGAGAGACGTAGAAAAACTGGTATGACGGACACGGACGTCCTTGAAATCTTCCGCGAGACCGGGGCGCTGCTTGACGGACATTTTCTGTTGCGCTCGGGGCGGCACAGTCGCCAGTATTTCCAGTGCGCGCTGGTGCTGCAATTTCCGCGGATCGCCGAGCGATTGTGCGGTGAATTGGCCGCCAAGCTGAGCGACGCGGACGCGGAGACGGTGATTTCGCCCGCCCTGGGTGGGCTGTTCATCGGACACGAGGTTGCCCGCGCCTGGAACGTCCGCCACATCTTTGTCGAGAAGAACGCCGCGGGCAAACTGGAATTGCGCCGCAGCTTTCGCCTTGCGCCCCGAGAACGGTTCGTCGTCGTCGAGGACGTGATTACGAAAGGCGGCCGGGTACACGAGACCATGGAGATCGTCCGCGCGCTCGGCGGCGAAGTCGTCGGCGTGGGCGCGTTGGTCGATCGCTCGGGCGGCCAGGTGAACTTTGGCGTGCGACAGGAAAGTCTGCTAAAATTGGAGATTGAGACGTTTGAGCCTGCGGCGTGTCGCCTCTGTCAGGCCGGTGCGCCGTTGGTGAAGCCGGGAAGTTGACATGGTCAATTGGATACTAAAGAAGATGGTGGGTTCGAAGAACCAGCGCGAGGTGAAGCGGCTGTGGCCGCTGGTCCCGCGCGTCAATGAATTCGAGGCCGAGTACCAGAAACTCAGCGACGA
Source organism: Verrucomicrobiia bacterium (assembly GCA_035515475.1). GTDB lineage: Bacteria > Verrucomicrobiota > Verrucomicrobiia > Palsa-1439 > Palsa-1439 > DATJBF01. The sequence continues at coordinate 41,647 of DATJBF010000016.1, read as the reverse complement.
GCAATTGCAGGCCAAGACGCAGGAGTTCCGCCAGCGGCTGGCCGGTGGCGCGCCGTTGGACGATCTGATGCTCGAGGCGTTCGCGGCGGTGAAGAATGCGTGTCGGCGGCTGTTGGGCAAGGAGTGGGTGGTTCGCGGCCAGCCGTACAAGTGGGACATGGTGCCGTTCGACGTTCAGGTTCTCGGGGGCATCGTGTTGCACCAGGGACGAATTGCCGAGATGGCCACGGGCGAAGGCAAGACGCTGGTGGCCACCATGCCGCTGTACCTGAACGCGCTCGCGAACAACGTTCACCTGGTGACCGTCAACGATTATCTGGCGGCGCGCGACGCCGAATGGATGGGCGAGGTGTACAAGTTTCTCGGGCTGACGGTCGGCTGCATCCAGCACGACCAGCCGCCCCCGGTGCGCCGGGCGCAGTACGAGTGCGACATCACCTACGGCACCAACGCCGAGTTCGGCTTTGATTACCTGCGCGACAACGGCATGGCCACCAGCGCGGACACGCAGGTGCAGCGGGGCCATTTTTACGCCATCGTGGACGAGGTGGACTCGATCCTGATCGACGAAGCGCGCACACCGCTCATCATCAGCGGCCCGTCGACGGTCACGACGCACGCGTTCGACAAGTACAAGCCGCAGGTCGCGGACTTGGTGCGCGCGCAAACGATGTTGTGCAACCGGTTCGTCAACGACGGCAAACAACTCCTCGAAGGCCGCAGTGCCAGCAAGAATACCAACGACGATCTCGACCGCGAAGACAAGGCGGGCCGGCTGCTGTATCAGGTCAAGCTCGGCATGCCGAAGAACAAGCAGTTGCTGAAATTGATGGAGGAACCGGAGGTCCGGAAACTGGTGGACCAAGCCGAACTCGAGGTGCTCAAGGACTCGAGCAAGAAAGAGATGCTCGACCTCAAGGAGGAGTTATTCTTCACCATCGACGAAAAGCAGCACGATTCCGACCTGACCGAGAAGGGCCGCAAGTTCCTGAATCCGAGCGACCCGGATGCGTTCGTGATTCCCGATCTGGTGACGGCGTTGCAGGAAATTGACGCGCAGCCGTCCGCCGACGGCGAGAAGGAACGGAAAAAACAGGAGATCCAGCAGGCGTTCGACGAGCGGAGCGAGAAGATTCACAACATCTCGCAATTGCTCCGGGCCTACTGTCTGTACGAGAAAGACGTCGAGTACGTCGTTCAGGACAACAAGGTCATCATCGTCGACGAGTTCACGGGACGGCTGATGCCGGGGCGCCGCTGGAGCGACGGGTTGCACGGAGCGGTGGAGGCCAAGGAAGGCGTGGCCATCGAACGCGAGACGCAGACGCTGGCCACCATCACGATCCAGAACTATTTCCGGTTGTACCAGAAACTGGCCGGCATGACCGGCACGGCGGAGACCGAGGCGACGGAGTTCGAGAACATTTACAAGCTCGGCGTGATTGTGGTGCCGACCAACAAACCCTGCGTCCGCAAGGATGAAAACGACGTCGTGTACAAGACCCGCCGCGAGAAATACAACGCGATCATCGACGAGATTACGGAATGCCATCGTAAAGGCCAGCCCGTACTCGTCGGCACGGTGAGCGTCGATGCGAGCGAAGTGTTGTCGCGCATGTTGGGTCGCCAGAAGATTCCGCACAACGTTCTCAACGCGAAGTATCACCAGCGCGAGGCTGAAATCATCGCCCGGGCGGGCCAACGCAGCGCGGTCACCATTGCCACGAACATGGCGGGCCGCGGCACCGACATCAAACTCGGTGCGGGCGTGCCCGACGTCGGCGGTCTGCACGTCATCGGCAGCGAGCGCCACGAAGCGCGGCGCATCGACCGTCAGCTTCGTGGGCGGTGCGCGCGCCAGGGCGACCCCGGCAGTTCGCGGTTCTACATTTCGCTGGAAGACGATCTGATGCGGTTGTTCGGCAGTGGTCGGATTGCCAACGTCATGGAAAAGCTGGGCATGAAGGAAGGCGAGGAGTTGCAGCATCCGCTGCTGAATCGGTCGATTGAGACCGCCCAGCGCCGGGTCGAAGAGCATCACTTCTCCATCCGCAAGCGCACGCTCGAGTACGACGACGTGATGAACAAGCAGCGCGAAGTGTTGTACCGGTTCCGCAACGACATCATCCGCGGCGAGAACCCGCGCGAAGCGATCTTCGACATCATCGACGAGGTCGTGGAATCGCGGGTGATCGAATATTGTCCCCAGGACAAGACGAGCGAGGAATGGGAGTTGGACGGGTTGCTGCGGTGGGTCAATCTCGCGTTTCCCATCGGGCTGCGCCGGGAGCACGTCGCGGACAAGACCGCCGAGGAAATGCGCCAGATCATTTTCGACAAGGTGAAGCTGGCGTACGACGCGAAAGCGGCCCATGAGAATCCCGACACGCTCAAGGCCATCGAGCGGCTCATCGTGCTCAATGCGCTCGACCGGCTCTGGCAGGAACATCTCTACAACATGGACCAACTCCGCAACGGCATCGGCCTGCGCGCCTACGGCCAGCGCGACCCGTTGGTGGAATACAAGTCCGAGGCGTACGCCATGTTCGAGGAGATGATGGACAACGTGAAGAACGAGATCGCCAGCAACGTCTTCCGCTCGGCCAGTTCGCTCGCCGCCTTCGAGAATTTCCTGCGGGCGCTGCCGATTCAATTCAGCGCGCCCGAACTGGGCAGCGGGAACGCCTTTGCGCAGGGCGCGGCGCCCGCGCGGGCGCAACAGCGGCCGGCGCCGGTGGCCGCTGCCGGCGGTGGAGAAATGGTGGAAGAAGCCATCGAGCAGGCGACGGCCCCGGTTCGGCGGGACGTCCCCAAGGTCGGTCGGAACCAGCCCTGTCCGTGCGGCAGCGGCAAGAAATACAAGAACTGCTGTGGCCGGAACGCCTGAACGTTGAACGCTGAACTTTGAACGAGACCACCAGTGCCGCGGGCGAGACGCTGGACGGCGGACGTCCGGAGTTGACGGCGTTGACGTTTCGCTGGCTGTTGCCTGTGGCGACCGGCGTCCTGATGGCGCTGGCCTATCCCCCGTTCAACATCGGTCAACTGGGCTGGCTCTGTCTGGTGCCGTTGTTGTTCTCGCTGGAGGGGTGTCGGGTGGGCGAGGCCTTCCGTCGGGGTTACGTGGCCGGCTTGGTGTTCTTTGCCGCGACGATCTGGTGGATCGTGCATGTGACCGTCCCCGGCACCGTGGGATTGATTGCCTTTCTCGCCTTGTACATTGGCGCCGCCGGGGTGTGGTTTGCGGCGGCGGCAAAGCTCCTGCCCGGCGCGGACGAATCCCAAACAGGATTTGGAGCCCCCACGGCTGATTCAGCGGCGCGGAACATTGTCGTGTCGGTCGTGGCGTCGGCGGGGTGGGTCACGTTGGAATGGTTGCGCGGGAAGCTGCTCTTCGGGGGATTCCCCTGGAACTTTCTGGGGGTGAGTCAATGGCGGGCGGGGCCGCTCATTCAGTTTGCCAGCGTCACGGGTGTGTACGGCGTGTCGGCCCTGATGTGCCTTGTCAACTGCGCGTTCTATTTCACGATCCGCCGGTTTATCCGGCTGTACCGCGCGGGTGGAACGAAGCGCAGCCTGAGTTGGGAGCTTTACCTGGCGATGGGCTTGATCTGCCTCGCGCTGCTGCACGGAATGCGGGAGATGTTCGCGAAACAGCCGAACGCGTCGCGGACGGTGCGTCTGGCGCTCGTGCAAGGGGACATACCGCAGACGCTGAAGTTCGAGCCGGAACAGACGCCGATGATTCTGGAGCGGTATCGCACGTTGACGGAAACGGCGATGGCGGCGCACCCGGAGTTGATCATCTGGCCGGAGACGGCGACGCCGGATGCGTTGCGGTACGACCCGGACTCATTCGAGTTGGTGACGAATCTCGCGGTGAGATCGGGGGCGTACCTGCTCACGGGCACGATTGACATGACGCCGAATTCGTCGCCGGTCGAAGCGTTCAACGCCGCGATACTGGTCGGTCCCGATGGGGTTTTGCGGGGGATCTATCACAAGTTGCATCTGGTGCCCTTTGGCGAGTACGTGCCGTTGCGCAAGGTGTTTCCGTTCCTGAAATGGCTCACGCCGATCACGGACAGCTTCGAGCGCGGCCGCGAGTTCACGGTCTTCCGGGCTGACGACCTGCGGTTTGGCGCCGTGATTTGTTTTGAGGACACGGTGCCGGATCTGGTTCGTCGGTTCGTTCAACGCCAGGTGGATTTCATGGTCAACCTCACCAACGACGCCTGGTTCAAGACCTCGCCGGCGGCGGAGATGCATCTGGCCAACGCCGTCTTCCGCGCGGTGGAGAACCGTCGTCCGCTTGTGCGCGCCACGAACAACGGGATGACCTGCGTCGTCAACGAGTATGGGAGCGTCGGTCCCAATGCGCGGCTGGCGCCGTTCACCCAGGGCCTGCTGGTGGGCGAACTGTCAATATCGCGAGCGTCGGGGCTGACGGTTTACGCCGAACATGGCGATTGGGCCGTGGGTGTTTGCGCGGCGGTTGTTGGCGTGGTTGCAGCCGGTGGATTGCGCAAGTTGATTCTTGTCGGACTACGCGGGCGGGGTTAGCATGAACAGGTGGAGGTATGCGAGCTATGGGCAGGCAATTTCGATGGCTGTTGCTGATCGTCTGGACCGTCGCCGGGGCCACACGGGCTGCTGACGAAACACCGGGCAAACCGTTGTTTCCGTTGGACCCGGGGCTCCGGTGGAGTTATGAGGACACCCAGAAGGTCGAGCAGATCCAGGGGCAGAGAACCAATGTCACGTACGTCACGGGGACCGTAAACGAGGAGATCTTCCGGGCGCCGCCCCAATACCGTGACAATGCGAACGTGGTTCTATTGCGGTCGACGTTCAAGCGGCAGAGCGAGTCCGGCAAGCCCGAGGACGTTTCCTCGGGTGGGTTCGTACAGTTGCTGGAATGGCACGGAAGCGATCTGTACCTTCACGGCATTCGCGTATGGATCGAGGGTTCCTACAGTGAGGACATGAACCTGTACGACCCGCCGTTCCTGTATCTCAAGGGTGCGGCCCGGGTGGATGAAAGCTGGACGGTGGGGACGCAGCGGATCATGGGAGTCAGGATGCCGACGTTGGCGACGATGGACGGGTTGGAGACTGTCACGGTTCCTGCCGGGACGTTTTCCAACTGCGTGAAGGTCAGCTACGTGACCTGGAAGATGTCGGGAGTTGTGGACACGCCGAACGGCAAGCTGCTCGTGCAAGATGGGAATGCGCGGGACATCGTTTGGTTTGCCAAAGGCATTGGGATCGTCAAGGAAAGCCAGTTGAAAACGACGGTGTATGCCACCGGCCAGGGCAGTACCGTCACTCGTGAAGAAGACACCAAACTTCTGGAATCTCATACTCTGGTGAAATGACGGCGGCCATACTGTTCGGAAGCGCAATCATTTCGTACCTTCTCGGGTCGGTTCCGACGGGGTTTCTGTGGGCGCGGGCGCGGGGGATTGACATCCGTCAGGTTGGAAGCGGCAACATTGGCGCGACCAATGTGATGCGGGTCGTCGGCAAGGGACCGGGCATTGCGGTATTGGTGATCGACGCCGCGAAAGGGTTTCTGCCGGTATTCTTTGCCCCGCGAATCTTCCCCGCGGTTGATCGCTCTGTCTTGCAGATTGTTTGTTGCATCGCCGTCATTGCGGGCCACAACTGGACGTGCTGGCTGAAGTTCAAGGGCGGCAAGGGCGTGGCCACGAGCGCCGGTGCGTTGCTCGCGTTCCTTCCCGGGCCGCTGCTGTGTGCGCTGGGTGTTTGGCTGGTGGTGTTCGCCCTGGGCCGGTATGTATCGCTGGCCTCGATCGGCGCCGCGGTCGCGCTTCCCATCGCGACGTGGTTGATTGACAGGGACGCGACGCTGGTCACGTTTACGGCGGTCCTCGCCGCAGTGGCGATCTACAAGCACAGATCGAACATCCGGCGTTTGTTGGCGGGCACCGAAAATCGCGTCGGCCGGACGCCGCCGCCGGATCGCGCGACGGAGGGCAAGACGGCGTGAACGTCACCGTCATCGGCACGGGCGGGTGGGGCACGGCGCTGGCGGTGCTGTTGCACGGCAACGGCCACAAGGTCACGCTGTGGGGCCGGCTGAAGGAAGAGGTTGAACCGATCATCGCCGCGGGCGAGAACGAGGCGTTCCTGCCCGGCGTGAAGATCCCACGGCAGATCGCCGTCACACTCGACGCGAAGTCGGCGTTGCGCGGGGCCGAGCTTGTCGCCGTCGCGGTTCCCTCGCATGGGATGCGACCGATTTGCGAGAAGCTGCGCGCGTTCCTCCCCCGGGGCGTGCCGGTGGTCAGCGTCGCGAAAGGAATCGAAAACGAAACCGGGGCGCGGATGAGCGAAGTGATGACCGAAGTGCTGGGGACGGATCAGATCGTCGTCCTCTCCGGTCCAAGTCATGCCGAAGAAGCCGCGCGGGGAATCCCGACGGCCGTGGTGGTCGCGTCGCACCAGACGCCGCTCGCCGTGGCCGTACAACGGGCATTCATGAACGAGCGGTTCCGTGTTTACACCCACGACGACGTGGTGGGCGTCGAACTGGGCGGCGCGCTGAAAAACGTGATTGCGGTAGCCGCGGGTGCGTGCGACGGGATCGGGTTCGGCGACAACACGAAAGCGGCGCTCTGCACGCGCGGGCTGGCGGAGATGACGCGGTTGGGCGTGGCGCTGGGTGCCCGGCGCGAGACTTTTTTTGGCTTGAGCGGGATGGGCGACCTGATTGTGACCGCGTTCAGTCATCACAGTCGCAACCGCGGGTTTGGCGAACGCTTGGGCAAGGGCGAGACCGCGCAGCAAATCGCCGCGAGCATGCAGATGGTGGCGGAAGGCGTGAAGACGGCGCGCGCGGCGTGGCAACTTGGCCAGCATCACGGGGTGGACGTGCCGATCACGCGGGAGGTGTATGCAATCATCTACGAGGGCAAACCGCCCCGGCAGGCCGTGCACGATCTCATGGGGCGCGAGGCGAAACCGGAGTTCGGGTCGTAAGCGCGGGCGGTTGAGGTGTCCCCGCAGCAGTCCTTGATTCCTTCGCGTTGCCGGGTCGCAATTGCGCTGTTAGAGTCTGCCCATGAGTAGCACCATTTTTCATTGCGACAGAGAAGCTTTCTCCGTTTTCGGAAGCGGTGTGACAACTCGGGACTCGGGAGTAGTCCATGAAAAAAGACCTCGATGTTGATCTCAAGAAACTCGAAGCTCGCGCTTTTCACAGAAGTGACTGGGCCGAGGAAGTTCTCCGCTGTTACCATGCTGTCATCACGAAGCTTGATGCCGAGGCTGTTCAGCAACTGCGACCGCTCTATAATTGGATGTTCGTCCCGCCAACGCTGTGGCCATTCAATATTCAAGATGCACTAGCGGATTGCCTCGATACACTAAAAAAAAGAAGCCGCCTGAATCGGCAACAGTCCCTACTCATTGACCTGTTACCGGAGCCGCCTGACGATACGATCTGCGCTGCCGTGGCTGATCACGAGCACCATGTCCATAAGGGCAGCTACGAGAATGTTGTCAGAACCCAAGCCAAGTATTCCCAGAACGAACTTGCCATCAGCACCAATTCAAAGCTTCGCCGCCAATGGGCACGCATCAAAGCGATATTTAACGTCGAAGCCTACCGCGATCACAAAGGAGTGATCCGCCGAACGATGAGTGTAGAACGCAACCTGCGCCCGTTGTTCTCCGTCAACCTGCGCCGCCGGGAAGATATTTTTCAAGCAACGTTCGATGCATTCTGCCTCCGTTGGAACTTGTACGGCATGCGGCACGAACATCCACTCCTGCTCAAACTCACCGTCAACGTTACACCTTATGGCACCATGATTCATATTCCCGCCTATTGGTCGTTCGATCCGAAGCGCGACATCCGCTGGGCTGAGATTGCCAAGCTGCACCGCGCCCGCGTCCCCGGGCGTCAAGGGGCGGTTTTGGCCGAAGGTTTCGCACAACGGATGAAGGACGCCAAGAAACTCCGTCGTTTGGACAAGGAAGCTCAACGGCGGGGGTTGAAGGGCGCAAAGAAACATGAGTTCCTGTGTGCCGGTCTTGGCTGGGTGACGGAAACCAGTCCCAAGCGCATCAGCCGCCTACGGGCGGAATTCAAGTAGCTCGCGCTGGGACAATCTTTGGGGACAATCTGTTCCTTTGATGCATCGTCCAGATGCATCCATGATCAGCCAATCGAAACTGAGGTCTCGGTGGCAAATGGACAGCAAGACAACTCTGAGCCGCCACACTGCATCAAAGCCGAAATGGGCTTGCTCGGTTCCATGATTTTAGTACCTGATATCGCGGAGGAGGTACTTGATACGGTATCGCGTGAGAAGCTGGCGAAGAGATTTTTCTATGAGCCGCGACACTTGACTGTCTTTGAAGCCATGATGGTCATGCGGAAGGAAGGCTTGGCCCTTGACGCGATTATGCTGACGCAAAAGCTAAAAGAACAGGGCAAGCTGGAATTAATCGGTGGCGAGGCCTACATCGTGGATCTCATCAATAGTTCGGGATCGATTACGAACTGGAGATTCTACCTGTCCATCATGGAGGAGAAGTTCCGTCGGCGGCAGGCGCATCGAAAGGATGGCAAAGGTGCAAAATGAATGGGTGGGATATTGGACAGAAGGTCGTCTGCATCAATGACTCGTTTCCTCCCGCAGTGGCTGACTGGTGTACATCCCTGCCGATTGCTGGCTATGTTTACACCATTCGCGCCATTCAGATAGGATACAACGGCCCCGGCGGAACTCAGAACCTAGGACTTCTGCTGGAGGAAATCGTCAATCCGAAATCCTCATTGGGATACGAGGCGGGGTTTCTGACATATCGGTTTGTCCCGTGGCTGGACACCTGCGCGGAAACTGAGCGAGGGGAAGTAGCCAACACAGCCAACGGAATGCGACCCGACACGCACCAAACCGGCATGGTTTGGGTTCCGGTAAATAAACTTTCGGATTACACACTGTACCCAACTGGACTCGCTGACGTTTTACTTGCCGGTGTTTCCGACCTGAGATGCGCGTACATGGGAGACGTGGCGTGATGCGATAGGACTTGATCGCTTCGTCAGGCGCGATAAACTGGCGGCCAGAGAGAAGTAGGCGGTGTCGGCGACCAAACCATTAAAGACTTAAGGAAAGAATACCCACATGCCAATTGCAGAGGTGAGCCACGACGGAGCGTGGATCATCGTTTATGATGAACGCGGAAAGGAACTAAAGCGAATGGGCGGGGCGAACAAGACACTCGTAGGATTTTCCAGCGACTTCTTTGTCCTCGTCGAAGGCCCGTGGGTTGTCACGTACGACGAGAACTGCCGTGAGATCAAGCGCATGTCAGGCGCAAACAAGTCAGTTCGCTCCGCGTCTGGCCGTACTTTCACGACACAAGAAGGGCCGTGGATTGTGACCTACGACCGCAATTGCCGCGAGCAAGGACGGAGAGCGAAGTAGCCGTGTCTCCCGATCCAAACATTTTTGACGGGCTCGTCTATAACGAAAACTCTGCCACTGAGTTACTTCGCAACCTGATGTGGTTTGGTGCTTTTCGACGACCTTTGCTTACCCTCTTATTTTCGAATGAATGCGCAGAGAAGATTGAATTTGCCAATATTGAAACACAAAGGAGTTTGGGCAAATTCGGCCGTCCCGACATTGTTGTGGACAATGACGAAATCTTCGCGATCCTCGAAATAAAGGTTAAAAAGTGGTGTCCTCCAACCGACAGCCAGCCAGCCGGTTACCTCAATGCCTTGCGTGACAAGAAGCATAGCCGGAAGGGATGGCTTGCCTTCTTAATTCCCAAAGGGTGGGACTATGAGCAGGCCCTTCGTGAAGAACTCGAATCTTATGCGCAAGACTACACTATCAACGTGCGCAAAACACCGGTGTATTGGGAGGATGTTCTCGAAATCATTAAAAGCAACAACCTACAAGACCTAAATCCGTTCTTTGGTGAGTTTTACCGATTGCTGATAGCATGGTATGGATCGACGCCGATTGACTTCTCAGAAAAGGAGCGGATCATGCTTTTCCCGACCGAAGCCCCAACATTCATTGAAGCAATAAACAAGCTTGGCAAATTGATTGATGAGGTCTGCGCGAAGAATGGCACTTTCCGGGTTTCGAGGAGTCGCGAAAATACACTCTGGCCGGACGAATATATATACACCTTCGAAGACGAACAACGCCAAGACGTCTTCTTTTTCGGAATGTCGACACGATTTTGGAAAAAGAAAGGCATTCCTCTGTGTTTTGGTGTTAACAACATATGGCCAGCACCAGTGCAAGCGGCTTTCCATGGGTCATGCAAGAACACAATGCCCTTCGAGGATTACACCGTGGGGTGGGTCTCGGAAGAAACTCTAGCCCTTAAGAACCCAGTGGAAGAGATATTGAAGCAGCTCGCCCCCATACTAAGTGCCATCGCAAACGCACGTAGAGGGAGTACTGCTGAACAGTGAATCAGCCGGTAAGCGATTCCGGTGCCCTTCTAGGCGGTTTCCTCGGTCTGTCGACAGTGACCGGTCTGATTCTGGCGATTTGCGGTTCGGTCCTGGGGTGTCAGCGCAAGATCGTTGTATACGATAGCCGAGCAGGTCTTAACATCACCTGTATCAGCCTTATTTCGTTGGTGCCTTCCGGCATCGCGTTTGGAATCAGCCCAGTTGTAGGCTGGCCAGCGTTATTAGTGAGCGCCGCCCTCTTTGGTGCGTCGACTGTGCGTGCATTCAAAGCCAACCGGACAGCGTGGGGCGGCGTGCTGTCTGTGTTCGCCAAATATGCGTTACTCGGGTTGGTCGTTTTCTGTGCCCTGATTGCCATCGGTGGAACATTCGCAGCCATCGACGAAGCAAAGAAGAAGCGTTACAAACAAGCCGCTGCAAATGGGGTGGCTGGAGCGGTTGGCGCGGTAGGCTTCGTCACGGTGCGACGCCTTATCAACCGTCTCATCACCGAACGCGCTCGATGAATCCAATCAGTCAATGATGACCCTTTCTACAGCGGCATGGTAGAATCCCGTCGCGATGACGCAGGAACTATTCGAGCGACCGCAGACGGCCCTTGCGTTGTGCGTCACTTTCGATTACGCGCACGGCTGCACCGTTCTACACTGGCAGGAAGAGACACGCTTGCTGGCCGAATTGGTGATCACGCCCGAGCCCCGGGGGCTGAAATGGCTGCTCCGGTATCGGGGCGCGACGGAAGAATCTCGTACGAAGCTCCACGGCAGCAGCATCCACGCTGCGCTTCGTCGATGGCAGAAGCGATTTCCTGTTCCCGCCGAGGCCATCCGGTTTCAACGTCGCCTGCCTGACGATCCGTCCAATCGGCGGACGCATTTGGAGGCCCTGAACGCTCCAGGAGGATTGGCTTGGCGGGCCCTGGGCATGATGCTGTTGGATATGGGATGCGCCCTTCAGGTCGACTTCAGTCCGCTTGCCCGAGCTTTGGAAGAAGCCGATCCCGAAATGGTTCGGGCTCTCGGACGCCAGCGCCGGCGCGAGGAGAAAGAGCGGGACGCGCGGCGGAGGTTGCACCAGTGCATGGCGGAGGCACAACGGCAGCGGGCTGAGCGGGCCGCGCGCCGAAAACAAACTGTGAAGCCGGATTCCAGCAACCAGGGCGCGGCGACGATCCCGGCCAAACCGCTGAGGCCTGTACCGTCGGTACCCATGCGCGTCGAGCCGATCCAGGTCCAAGGGCAGGCGGGACTGACGGGCCTCGGCGATGGATTGCTGGCTGATCCACGGCCGTTCCTATTACTGGAGAATGCTTCAGTGTGGTGGGTATCGAACCAGTCCGACGATTTGCTGGCGCTTCCCTACTGTGCCATCGAACATCTCGACTACCAACTCCGCACGGCGCTGCGTGTGATCGGGCCGTTGCAGGGACGGGCCTTGTTATCTGATGAAGTTGGCCTGGGCAAAACGATCGAGGCGGGACTGGTCTTGAAAGAGTATATGATGCGGGGGATGGTCAAACGGTTTCTGGTGCTGACGCTGCCCTCGCTGATCGATCAATGGCAGGAGGAACTGGAATCGAAGTTCGCCCTTCCGACCGTCGGCACGAACCAATCCGCGTTTCGATCCGACCCGGCGGAATTCTGGCGGACCAATCCGTGCATCGTTGCTTCCGTGCACACGTTGAAGCAGGACGCCCATCTGTCGCAGGCGCAGCAGATTGGCTGGGACATGCTGATCGTGGACGAAGCGCACTATCTGCGCAACCGCGCCTCCAAAGCGTGGCAGGCAGTCAGCGTGTTGCCCCGGCAGTTCCTGCTCCTGTTGACCGCGACACCCGTTCACGGTTCCATCGAGGAAATCTACAACCTCGTCACGTTGCTCAAACCCGGTCAGTTGCCGACTCCCAGAGAATTCCGGCAACGATTTCTCGATGCGGATCGTCCCACCCGGCCACGTGATCCCGATCAGTTGCGCGGGTTGCTCGGTCAGGTGATGATTCGCAACACCCGGTCCAGTGCGGGCATTCGGCTGCCGCCCCGTCGTGCCGAGACCGTACTGTTCGAGCCGACGCCGGCCGAGCAGGCATTCTGGCAAACATGGGAAGCCGAACTGCGCGAAGCCCTTAAAGCGTTGACGCCGAGCCAGGCCAGCTTGTGGGGACGGCTGTTGCTCCAGGCCGCCGGCAGCAGCCCCCAAGCATGGCTGGAGGCGCTCATGTCGTTTCCGAATGGCGAGCAGGCAGCCCGCTGGCGGCAGTCTCTGCCTCCGCAGGAGAGTTGGGAGAGGAAACTGGCACCGCTGCCGCGACTGGCTGCCGGAGACGGCGGCTTGGTGGTGTTCACTCAGTTTCTCCGGACGCAGGCCGCGCTGGCCGAGGCGCTGAACCACTCGGGCGTGAAAACCTGGGTTATCAACGGCCAGACGCCGGCCTCTCAACGTCAGGAGATCACCGACCGGTTCCGCGACGAGGGTGGGGCGCTGTTGCTGACCCACAGCGGCACCGAGGGACGCAACCTGCAATTCTCTCATCGCATTGTCAACTTCGATCTGCCGTGGGATCCGATGGAACTCGAGCAACGCATCGGACGGCTTCACCGCTTGGGCCAGCAGCGGCCCGTGGAAATCTACAACCTCGTTCAGGCCGGCTCGCTCCAGGAACATTTGCTGGAGGTGTTGCAGGACAAGTTGAATCTGTTTGAACTGGTGGTAGGCGAGACCGGGTTGGTACTCGGGGAAAAATTCGGCAGTGATGATTTCGCCGAGGAAGTGTTTCGCCGGTGGCGCGACAGTCAGGGCAAAGTCCAACAGGCCATGGCCGCGTTGGGCGAAGAACTGCAGGCTGCTCGCGCCGAATTCGATGAAGTCAAACGGCTCGACGAAGTGCTGTTCAGGAACGATTATGAAGCTGGCTAAGCAGCCGCCACATCCCGCACGGCTGGTCGAGTTCTTCGAGCAGACGCTCGGCGAACTCGGAGCCGTGTGCGAGCGCACCTGGTACGATCGTTTGGACGTGGTGGCCGAGGGCGAAGCAGCCTCGCTGTGGCGAAACGACGGGCAGTTGCACGCAACCACGTTGCATTTCCCGGAACCTACGGAGCCAGGAGCCCGCGATGCAGCCGTGCAAGTGTTTCCCGGGTGTCCGCTGACCTTTCGATTGGTAGAAGCGTTGTGGCGGCAGCGACCACCGTTGTTTCGCGCCTGTTTGCAGCCCGGCCTGGAAACCAATTCCCCGCCGACGACAGCCGTCGCGCAAAAGGTCTGGCAGAACCAGTTTGGACAACGAGCGCGGATGAACCCTGATGATTGGCGCCGTGTCTGGCACTTCACTTTGATTGCAGTGGTGCGCGTGGCCATCCAAAGCGTTGACCAGCACTGGACAACCCATCGGGTAGCCATGGCCATGTCCGACGGGCAGCGGGACGTGCAACTGGAGCAACAACTGGATGGCTTCGCTTTTGTCCCGTATCCGGGCGGGCCGGTTCCCTGGATGGGTCTGGAGAGCGTGCCGTGGAAGGACTGGCTGAACCGTCACGTGCTGGAGGATCTGTGTGACGACCTGGCCTCGATCCGCAAACGCCAGGAACATTACCTCGAACGCGAGTTGCGGCGCATTGACGATTATTTCGACGCCTACCATCAGGAACTGGCCGGCCGCATGGGGCGGCAGCACAAGGACGAAGCCCGGGCGCGATACCAGGAACGGCTTCGAGCCACCGAGGCCGAACACCTCCGGCGGCGGGACGATCAGGTTCAACGCCACGAGATTCGGCTGCTCCCGTATCTGGACGCATTGCTCGTCACCGCGGAGGCAGCATGGCAGACCGCCGTAAGCGGCTTGCACGGCGAGCGCACTCTGGAGGCTGTGTACGTCCCGCGCCGCCGCCGCTGGTTTCGTTGAATCTGTAGGCTATGCGCTTTGACCGCTAGTGGGCGGCGGACTGGTCGTCCTTGAGCTTCTGCAGCTTCTCGGAGATGTCTTTGTTATCGGGGTCGAGTTCCTTCGCCCGGCGCAGGACGGTGAGCGCTTCGCCGGACCGGCCCAGCTTGATAAGCACGTCCGCCAGATGGCCGAGTACGGTCGGGTCGTCCTTCATCAACTCGGCCGCATGGCGCAGTTGGGCCAGCGCCTCCTCGGTGCGGCCCAGCCGAAAGAACACCCAACCGAGGCTGTCCACGTACGCGCCGTTGTCAGGCTCCAGTTTCACCGCTTTCTGAATCAGGTCGAGCGCTTCCTCCAGATGGACGCCTTTGTCGGCCCACATGAATCCGAGGTAATTGGGGGCCGCTGGATCTTCGGGGTCGAGTTGGATGCTTTTCTGGAAAAGTGTGGCCGCCTTGTCCAGGTTTCCGGCGCGTTCGCATGCCGCGCCGTAATAGAAGTAGAACCGGCCATCGAGCTTGGCTCCCTCCGGCATCTCGGCGGCGAGCGTCTCGGCGTCGGCGAACGAAGCGATCGCCTTGTCGTACTCTTTTTTCTCGCTGAAGAGCAGGCCGGAGTAATACGGCACCTGATAGGCGGCCGGGAACTTCTGCTGGGCGGCCTTCAGCGTTTCGGCCGCCGCGTCGAACTGCTTCAGTTTGATTTGGAGCAGGGCGGCGCGCAGATACGGCAGAAGCTGGTTGGGATTGATGACGATCGACTGTTGATAATTCGAGATGGCCTTTTCATCTTTGTCGAGGTTTTCGTACAGTTCGCCGAGGTAGTTGTAGATTCCATAGTGCAGCGGTTCCCGCTTGATGATGTCCTCGAGGACGGCTGCCGCCTTCTCTTTTTCGTCAGCCCGCAGATAGTTCAAGGCGAGCTGTTCGCGGACCTGGGGCGTGTCCGGTCGTTTTGCGAGCAACCGGGCATCGATATCCGCCGCCTGTTGGAAGTCGCCCTGGTCGGCATACACTTCGCCCAGGCGCATCAGAACGTCGGGGTCGTCGGGGGCCAGCGCCAACGCCTTTTCGTAGCAGGTCTGGACCCGTTTGCGGTCAATCTTCGTCGTCCAGGTGGGTTTCTGTTTGAAGATGAGGGCGTAGAAGTCGCCGAGGCGCATCCAGTAATCGCTTGCGTCGGTCTTTTGGCGGAATGCGTGATCGAGGAGGGCGATCCCTTTGGCCAGCGCGTCCTGCTGGGCATAGATGTCGAGAAGGCTTCCGAGCGCGTTGACGTTGGTCGGATCGCTCTTCAATGCTTTGCGGAACACGGTGACGGCTTTGTCGGTCTGATTGTCGGTCCGGTACACGAGGCCGAGCCAGTACAGGAGATCGGCCTCGTTGGGGTTGGCCTTGACGGAGGTCTCGATGACGCTGACGGCGTTGGTGAGGTCGTGTTTGCTCAGGTATATCTGTCCGAGCCGGATGGCCAGCCGAGAGTCTCGCGGATCCAGTTGGAGCGCGCGCTGGTAGCGAACGAGCGCGGCGTCGAGATCGCCGCGGAATTCCTCGGATACGCCGGTCGCGTATTCGGCGAGCGCTTCCGCCTGTCGTTCCTGCGCGGGTGAGAGGTCCCACGAGGTGGTTGCGGACGGAGGCGTGGAACGGTAGGCACTCCCGGCGCGCGTTCCGGCGCAGCCGGCGGCCAGCACCGCAGAAAACACGACGGTCGCCAGCGCAACCGCGGGGTTGCACCCAATTACCCTTCGGTGTGACATGCCCCTTGCGACGACTCCTAGCGATTCCGCTTCTTGTGACGCATCGCTTTCAAGCGCTTGCGGCGCTTGTGCCTGTTGATCTTCTGCTTGCGTCGTTTCTTCAGCGAGCCCATGCGGGTCTCCTTGTTGGTTCCGGCATCAATTGTTGGTCAAATTCAGTAGATGACCTTGTTCAACGGGTACTCGATAATACCCTCGGCGCCGGCGTCTTTCAACTGCGGGATGATCTCGCGCACGACCTTCTCATCGATGATCGTTTCCACCGCCACCCAATCCTCACGCGAGAGCGCCGACACCGTCGGGTTGCGCAGGGCGGGCAATTCCTTCAACAGCGCGGCCAGTTTCGCCCGGGGCACGTTCATCTTCAGTCCGACCTTCTCCTCGGCGGCGAGCGCGCCGCGCAACATCAGCGCGATCGTTTCGATCTTCTTGCGTTTCCACTTGTCGGCCCACGCCGTCTTGTTGGCGACCAACTGCGGGTAGCTCGACACGATGGTCTCGACGATCCGCAGGTTGTTCGCCTTCAGCGACGACCCGGTCTCCGTCAACTCGACGATCGCGTCCACCAACTCGGGGGCTTTCACTTCCGTCGCCCCCCAGGAAAACTCGACGTCGGCCGTCACGCCGTTCTTGGTCAACCAGCGCCGCGTCATTTCGACCAACTCGGTCGCGATGCGTTTGCCCTGCAAATCCTTCACCGAGTGGATGGAAGAATCGTTCGGCACAGCCAGGACCCAGCGCGCGGGGTTGGTCGTCTGTTTGCTGTAGGCGATCTCGCCCACCACCTGCACGTCGCTGTCGTTCTCGGCGATCCAGTCGGCGCCGGTCAACCCCGCGTCGAGAAAGCCGTGCTCGACGTACCGGCTGATCTCCTGGGCGCGGATGAGCCGCAACTCCAGCTCGGCGTCCTCCGTCCGCGGCACGTAACTGCGGCTGCTGGTGGACACTTTCCAGCCCGCCTTCGCCATTAGGGCGAAGGTCGATTCCTGGAGGCTGCCCTTGGGCAATCCGAATCGCAACACTCGTTTGGCTGTCTTGTCACTCATATCTCAATTGCTCGTTCGCTCGCTTGCGCGAGTCGGTTCGTTTGCTGTCGACGACGCGCTCGACGGGCCGGATGACCCATCGGCGCCCGGCTCTCACCGCCGCCGGTTCGCGTCCATCTCAATGCGTCGTCACTCCCAGGTCCTGACCGTCCGCCCCTCGATCTTCAGCTTGCCCTGGGCGAACAGCCGGATCGCCTCCGGATAGATCTGATGTTCGGCCAACTGAATCCGCTGGTGCAACGACGCCGGCGTATCGTTGGCGAACACCGGCACCGGCTGTTGCATGACAATCGGCCCGGCATCGACGCCTTCATCCACGAAATGCACCGTGCAGCCGGTGACCTTCACGCCGTGCCGTAACGCCTGTTCCCAGGCCCGGAGACCGGGAAACGCGGGCAACAACGACGGATGGACGTTCATCATGCGGCCCGCAAACGCGCGCAGCATCGGCGATTTCACCACCCGCATGTAACCTGCCAGTGCCACAAACTGCACGTCCGCATCGAGAAGCGCGTGGACCATCCGCTCTTCCAATTCCGGTTCCAACTTCGTTTTGAACCGGCTCGGCCCGATGAATTCGGCTTTGACGCCGTGCTGGCGGGCCCGGTTCAAAACGAGAGCGTCCGCCACGTCGCTCAGGACCACGGCGACCTCGCCGGGAATTCTCCCGCTGGCGCACGCCTGCAGGATCGCTTCGCAATTGGAGCCGGTTCCCGAACCGAGGACTCCGATGCGAAAATCACTGCTAGTCACGGGGCGTTTCTAAACGAACCCCTGCTAAAACACAAGCGCGCAGAGCAACCCCTTGACGGCGTGCTCTTGTCATGAATTCGTCACATGACCGTAACGCGATTGACACGGGCAATTCTTAGCTTGTATTCGTATTGGTTCGTGTGGGAGGCGTGCGAGCCGCCGGGGCGGGTTGGCGGCAACAGAGGTCTATGGTTCCCATTCTTCTAGTCGGCGTTTGCCTGGCGGCGGTTGTCGGCTTGTACTTTCGCAACAATCCGCTGAACCACAGCCGGTGGTACATGCTGCGGCGGTTCGTCAACTGGTTCCCCCTCGCCCTGACCTACGCATTCCTGTACATGGGACGTTACAACCTGAACGTCGCCAAGAACGCGCTGGGCGCCATGATGTCCAAGGAGGATTTCGGACTGATCTTTGCCGCCGGCACCGTGACGTATGCGCTGTCGTTTCTGGTCAACGGCCCGCTGGTCGACAAGATCGGCGGCAAGAAAGGGATCATCATCGCCGCGTTCGGGTCCGCCTGCGCCAACGTTCTGTTGGGTGTGTTGACCTTTTTTCTGGTGACGGGCCGGCTGAAGCTCAATCTGGTCGTGGCGTTTTCGGCGATCTACTCGCTGAACATGTATTTCCAAAGTTACGGTGCGGTCTCCATCATCAAGGTCAAGGCGTATTGGTTCCACGTCCGCGAACGGGGCATCTTTGGAGCGATTTTTGGCACCTTCATTTCGGTCGGCGCCTATTTCGCGTTTGACTGGGGACAGGCCATCGTTGACATGACCCGGGCCAACCCGCACGGCCAGTTGGGTTGGTTCCAAGGGTTCATCCAACGGATGTTTGCGCTGGAGACAAAACCGGTGGACGCCACCTGGGCGGTCTTCTTCATACCGGCGGCCATCGTGGTGGTCTGGGCGCTGATCGATTGGTGGTTGATCAAGGATACGCCGGAAGAGGCCGGGTTCGCGCCGTTTGACACGTGCGACGCGTCCTCGGGCCAGATGCACGTGAACTTTACCACGATGGACCTGCTCAGGAAGGTTTTCACAAGTCCCCTGATGCTGTTGATCGCAGTCGTGGAATTGACCTCGGGCGTGTTTCGCAATGGGATTACGCAGTGGTATTTCATTTTCGCCCACGAAGTCAAACAACCCGGCGCGGGCTTCTTCCTGAGTCATTGGGGCCTGCTGATTTGCGTGTTCGGAATCGTCGGAGGGTTTGTGGGTGGACTGATCTCGGACAAGATGTTCCAGTCACGCCGCGGCCCGCCGGCGGCGCTGTTGTGTGGCGTGGTGTTGTTGATGGCGGGGCTGATGGCAGCGTTTCTTTTCTCGGCGCCGTGGATTGCCGGCACGGCCGGGCTGTTCATTGTCATGGCGGCGATCGGGATCACCTCCCTGATGTCGGGCACGGCGGCGACGGATTTCGGCGGGCGGAAGGCGACCGCGACGTGTTCGGGAATTGTGGACGCGTTTGCGTATTTGGGCAGCGGACTGCAATCCGTTTGCCTCGGCTATATCACGACGCGGAATTGGCTGTGGTGGCCGGTGTTCCTGATGCCGTTCGCGATTCTGGGCGGGGCGATTGCCCTGATGATTTGGCACGAATTGCCCGCGGCCACGCGGCGCTACATCATCGAGGTCGAACGGCAGAGCGCGCCGGAACCGTCGGCCGAGTTGGTTACCTAGTCGCCGGCGATCGGACCGCTACCACCGGTGCCACGGGCGGCCGTAATAGAACCCGTAGTGGAAATCGTAGAAGGACGCATCTTGCCGGCGTTGTTCGGCGGCCACGGCCCGGGTGTAGGTGTCGAGCATGTAGTTGACGACGCGGTCGGAGACGCCTTCGTTACGGAGGCGGATGACATCGTCGGAACTGAGCCGGAACACCGTGCCCGTAGCGTCAATGCGGCGCATGATCTCCTCGTCCGGCACCCCCACCTTGACCATCGAGATGATGTCCGCCTGGGTCAGCGGAACCGGCCGGGGAGGCGTCGCACAGCCGACCACCAGCGCAGCGGCAAAGGCGATGGCCAGGATTCGTATCATGGCGCGCCGGAATCTACCGAATTCTCGTCGGAATGCAAATCTGACGATTGCTGGGTTCGGCGGAGGTCTCCCGACCTCGCCGCGGAGGCTGGCGCGGTCGGAAGACCCGCGCACAAAAAGTGCGCGCGCCATCACTTCGCTTTCACGTTCACGGAACCGGATTGGGTGAACTTGCATTGGGGCGTGTTGAAGCGGGCGCAGTTGACATCGTAATGCACTTGCACGGTGTTGTTTGGAAGCGCGGCGAACGCGACATCGTTGAACGCGGCCGGATCGAGCGCGAGCTTGTTCGAGAACGCAAACTGGGCCAGTTCCTCGAACGTTTGCGGCCAGCGTTCGTCGGTTGCCTGAAACGCCTGCGTGGCGGCGACGAGTTGTTTGACCTCGTCACGGGCAAACTCAACCGCGGCTCGGTTCATTCGGTTGTAATCCTTCAGCGCGGCCTGGAATGCCCTCTCGCGGGGCGACGCGCAAGCGGCGATGAGGAGCAGCGTTGCCAACCCTGCGGATCGGCCCGACACGTCAGTACCCGGTTTGGCGGATCTTTTGAATGAGCCGCGTCGTGGAGAACCCTTTCACGAATGGCAGGATCCGAATTTTGGAGCCGACGGCGGTGAGCACGGCGCGCTCGCGTCCCACCAAGGTTTCCGGCCGGTAGTCGCCTCCCTTGACGTAGACATCGGGCCGCACGGCGGCCAGAAATCGATGAGCGCGGACTTGGGGGAAAATGACGACTGCGTCCACGCAAGCCAGGGCCGCCAGCACCGCCGCGCGTTGCTGTTGCGGAGCCAGTGGACGGTGCGGACCTTTGAGTTGGCGGACGGACTGGTCGCCGTTGAGACCGACGATCAAGAGGTCACCGAGTTTCTTGGCGCGCTGGAGGTAGCTGACGTGACCAAAATGAAGGAGATCGAAGCATCCGTTGGTGGCGACGATGCGTTGGCCAGCCCGACGCGTCGCCGCCGCCCAGCGGGCGGCTTGTTTCAGTGTTAACACCTTGGAGGGAGCGGATTTCGGCATTCGGTTTTTAGCTTGCTTCCGCGTTGCGCTATGCCATCATTTGACTTGAGGGAGCATGACTCACGGCAGAAGGTCGGTCAAGGTAGATTTCTAAGACGGCGGGGCCGCCTCGGACCAAGGGGTGGCGGCGATGTTCGCGGTCGGATTGATACGATCAGGAGGTTATGGAGACGCTTCACTGGATTGGCGCTGGACTCTATTTCACGATGCTGGTGGCCTTGTCCTGTTACGGTGTTCATCGTTACTGGATGATTTACCTTTATTTGCGGCACCGGAAGGAGGTTTTGAAACCGGCGCGCTGTCTCCCCGAGCTTCCCAAGGTAACGGTGCAGTTGCCGCTGTACAACGAGATGTACGTGGCCGACCGTTTGCTCGACGCGGTGGCGGCGCTGGACTATCCCAAGGACAAGCTGGAGGTACAGGTCCTGGACGATTCGACGGACGAGACGACGCAGATTGTGGCGCGGAAGGCCGCGGCCTTGCGCCAACTCGGTTTTGCGGTCCATCACATCCACCGGGCCAATCGGTTCGGTTACAAGGCGGGCGCGTTGGAGAACGGCCTGCATCAGGCCGCTGGTGAGTTTATTGCGATTTTCGATGCCGACTTCGTTCCGCAGGCCGACTTGCTGCAGAAGACCATCCATTTCTTTGCCGACCCGAACATCGGCATGATTCAAACCCGGTGGGGCCATCTGAATGAGCAGTATTCGTTGCTGACCAAGATTCAGTCAATGTTGTTGGATGGTCATTTCCTGATCGAGCAGACGGCGCGCGCCCGCTCGGGTCGGTTTTTCAATTTCAACGGTACGGCGGGCATCTGGCGCCGCAGTTGCATCGAAGCCGCGGGCGGTTGGCATCACGACACCTTGGCCGAGGACCTCGACCTGAGCTACCGCGCGCAGATCAAGGGCTGGCGGTTCCTGTTCTTGCCGGAGATTGTGACGCCGGCGGAGTTGCCCGTGGAGATGAACGCCTTCAAGTCGCAGCAACACCGCTGGGCAAAAGGCTCGATCCAGACGTGCAAGAAGATGTTGCCATCGCTGTGGCGCAGTGACCTGCCGCTCAAAATCAAGTTCGAAGGTACGGTGCATCTCACGAGCAATTTCGGTTACGTCATGTTGCTGGTGTTGTGCGCCTGTTTCCACTCGTCCGCCTCGGCCGGCACGTATCAGGCCTCGGGCGGTAATCCGTGGACAAAACTGCTGCTGGTGGATGCGCCGCTGTTCGTCGCGGCGTCGGTCTCGATCAGCCTGTTTTACTTCTGCGCCCAACGCGAGCTTCATGCCCAGTGGTGGAAACGGTTGCTGTATCTGCCCGTGTTGATGGCGGTGGGGGTGGGTTTGTCAATCAACAATGCGCGGGCCGTGCTCGAAGCGGTCTTCAACCATCACAGCGAGTTTATCCGCACCCCGAAATACGGCGTGGCGCGCGGCCACGAATTCCTGTCGGGCAACAAGTACCGGGCGTTGCGCGGCCTGATTCCCTATATCGAGTTGGGGTTTGGCGTCTACTTCAGCTATGTCCTCGTCCTGGCGATCGACCAAAGGCAGTGGAGCCTGGCTCCGTTCGTGATGGTGTTCCAGGGCGGCTTCCTGTACGTCGCCCTCATGTCGCTGCTGCAAAGCTCCTGGCGGGCGCTGCGGCAATCCACCCCGCCCGAATTGCTGCCCGCCGGGGCGTGACGCGAACCGGGTTTGCGTCGTCCGCAGTTTTCGGCGCACTCTAATTGCTTGCCAGTTGGCCGCTCCGTTGCCATGCTGGGTGCCCGGTGAGGAATAGCGATGGAACCGCTCGGCATCATTGCAGGCAACGGCGAGTTCCCTCTGGTCTTGGCCCGCGCGGCCCGGCAGCAGGGCGTCGGCCGTCTCGTCGCCGCGGGGTTTGACGGCGAAACGAGACCCGAGGTCGGCGACGTCGTGGACGAGATCGAGTGGGTCAAGCTCGGCCAACTCGGCAAACTGATCGACGTGTTCACGTCGCGCGGCGTGAAACAGGCGGTCATGGCGGGCGGTATTGCGCCGGCGAACCTGTTCAAGAACCTGCGTCTCGACTTGCGGATGACCGCCGTCGCCCTGCGGCTCAAGCAACGCAACGCCGAAACCATTTTTGGCGCCATTGCCTCCGAGATGGCGAAGGACGGAGTGGAACTGCTCGATCCCCGGCCGTTTCTCGGCGACGCGGTGCCGGAACCGGGCCCGCTCACGCGTCGCCAACCGAGCACGGAGCAGCAGGAGGACGTCGCGTTCGGATTGAAAATCGCCAAGGCCGTGAGCGCGCTCGACATCGGTCAAACCGTCGTGGTGAAGAATGGCACGGTGCTCGCGGTCGAGGGGTTTGAGGGTACGGACGAATCGATACGCCGCGGCGGTGCGCTGGCAGGCGAGGCGGGTGGCGCCGTGGTCGTGAAGGTGAGCAAACCCAACCAGGATTTTCGCTTCGACATCCCGTGCGTTGGCCAGCAGACGATCGAATCGTGTCTCGCGGGCCACGTTGCCGTGCTGGCGATCGAGGCCGGCCGCGCGCTGCTCCTGAACCGGGGCGCCTTGGTGGAGGCAGCCGACAAACGCGGCCTGTGCATCACGGCGGTGGCACCATGAGCAATCTCATCCGCGTGGGGGTGGTGGGTGTCGGGTCCCTCGGCTCGCACCACGCCCGGATTTACTCGGAATTGGCCAAGCGAAACGCCGGCCAGTACCAATTCGTCGGCATCCATGATACGGACAACATCAAGGTGCGCGCCATGGCCGAGAAATATGGCGGGGGCACGTTCGAGAGCGTGCAGGAGATGACGAGGTTTGTGGATGCGGTGAGCGTGGCCACGCCTACCGACACGCATTACGAGGTGGCGCGGATGTTTCTGGAGCGCGGCAAACATGTCCTCATCGAAAAGCCGATTGCCGACAGTCTTCGCGAGGCCGGGGAACTGGTGACGTTGGCCCGCCAGAACAAGTGCGTGCTGCAGGTCGGCCACGTCGAGCGATTCAATCCCGTGATGCGCTACCTCAACGAGGTCTTGGAGGAAGCGCGGTTCATTGAGGTGCATCGCCTCTCGCCGTACCCGGGCCGGTCGACCGACATCGGCGTCGTGCTCGACCTGATGATCCACGATCTCGACGTCGTGCTGTCGCTGGTCAAATCGAAACTCGCCAAAGTGGACGCCGTCGGCATTCCCGTGCTCAGCGAGAGCGAGGACATCGCCAACGCGCGGCTCAAGTTCGCCAACGGCTGCGTTGCCAACATCACCGCCAGCCGCGTGTCGGCCGAACGGATGCGCAAGATTCGGATTTTCGGCCGGACCGGCCACGGCGCGGCGTACATCTCGCTCGATTACATGAACCAGGTCGGCGAGTTGTACCGGGTGGCCAGCGAGGACGCGCAGGAATCGGGCCTGCTCAAGAAGCTGTTGGCCGGCAAACACGCCAGCATCGTCAGTGAATTCGCGGGCCGGAAGATCGTCCGCGAACCGCTGCCGATCGAACGCGACGAACCGCTCAAGCTCGAACTCCAGCACTTTCTCGACTCGGTGAGCCAACACCGCGAACCACTGGTCACGGGCGAAGCCGCCAAGCAGGCCCTCGAAGTCGCGATGGAAATCACCGAGCAGGTGCGGAATGCGGGCTGAGCCGTTGCCGTGTCACCCGGAGTGAAGCGAAGGGTCTCACACGCGAACGGGAGATTCTTCGCTGCGCTCAGAATGACAACCCAGACAATCATGTTCGTCGTCGGCGAAGCGTCGGCGGACGCGCACGCGGCAGTCTTGATTCGCGAGCTGCGCCGGCAATCGCCCGACGTCCAACTCTTCGGCGCCGGCGGACCGAAGATGCGCGACGCCGGGATGGAATTGCGGCTGGATCTCACCGAGCACGCGGTGGTCGGGCTGGTGGAGGTGCTCAAGAGCTATCGCAAGTTCAGGCGCATCTTCAACGACCTGTTGGCCGAGGTCGCCCGCCGCCGGCCCGGTGCGGTGGTCCTGGTGGATTTCCCCGGGTTTAATTTGCGGTTGGCGACGGCGGTGAAGCAGCGCCACCCGCAGACGAAGGTCATCTATTACATTTCACCGCAACTCTGGGCCTGGCATGGCAGCCGCGCCAAGCAGATCGAGCGCGACATCGATCTGATGGTGACCATTTTCCCGTTTGAGAAGGATTGGTATGCCCGGCATGCGCCGAAGTTGCGGGTCGAATTCGTCGGGCATCCGATGATAGACCAATTGAGGGAAGCCACCGATCTCTCAGGCTGTCACCCTGAGCGAAGCGAAGGGTCTCTGTCCAAGACACCGGAGATTCTTCGCTCCGCTCACAATGACAAGAGGGAGGACAATCTGGTCTTGCTCCTGCCCGGATCCCGCGAGCGGGAGGTGGCGAAGATCTGGCCGATCCTGGCGAAAGTCGTTGACGAGATGCCCGGCAATGTGGAGTTCGTCGCCGCGGCGGTGAACGAACAAACTGCGGCGATGATGCGCCATCCGCGGGTCCGGGTCGAAGTCGGCATGGCACAGGCGTGGATGCGGCGGGCCGCGCTGGCGATCACCGCCAGCGGGACGGCGACGATGGAATGCGCGTTCCACGGGTGTCCGATGATCGTCGTCTACAAAGTGGCCGGACTGACCTACCTCGTGGGCCGAATGGTCGTAACCGTCAACTGGCTGGCGATGCCCAACGTCATCGCCGGCCGGGAAATCGTTCCCGAGTTTATCCAGTACGACGCGAGGCCGGGCCGGATCGCCGGGGCTGCCCGACAGCTCTTGGAGAATTCGGCGAAGCGCGAAGCGATGCAACGGGATCTCGCCGCGGTTGTGGGCCCGTTGGGCGGCCCCGGCGCCAGCGATCGCGCCGCGCGGGTGATACTGGATCTTCTCACCGCGAAGAGCGCGAAAGACACGAAGTCTTTGTGATCTCTGTGTGCTTCGTGATGGGGGAGTGCATTCCCAATTGCGCGCGCTCGCAACCAGTGAGTGGTGCCACGAACTCAGGCCGGGCGTTGGCCGCCGACCATCAGGTGGCGGTCCGTGAGTGCTCTTACCCGCAGCCAGTCCAACCGGGCCTCTCGTAGCTGCTGACGAACCTCGGCCGGGGTGAACGCCGCGAGCAGTGAATTCAAGAAATCGCGTTTCAGCACGTTCGGCTCGCCGCCCGAGTATTTCGTCACCAACGCCCGCGCGGCTTCTCGGGTGGGCGGGCGGCGCAAATCGACGACGAACACGAGGGTGCCCGGTTGGGAATATCGGCGAACGGTTTGCCACAACACCTGCGGGTGTCGCAGATGATGGAGCAGGCTGCTGCTGAGGATAACGTCGTAGGTCGTGGCCGGCAGCGCGACGTCCGGCACGAGGCCCTCGATGAGTTTCACGCGGGTCGCGAGTTTGCGGCGTCGCAGGGTCTGGCGCGCTTCGTCCAGCATCGCTGCCGAGCCATCGACGGCGTGAAACCGGTAGCCGGGGTTTGCGCGGGCGAAGCGCCGGGTAACGTCGCACGGTCCGCAGCCGATGTCGAGGACCAGGGCGCGGCGGGGCCGGTCCGGGAAAAGTGCGTCGAACAATTTCGGGTAGAGGCTGTGGGCGGACTCGAAATCGGCCGCGGCGTAGGCCCGGGCCTGCTCCTGGTCGAGCATCAGTTCCGGCTCGGGGATCCGTCTCATCTCGACTGAATCAATGTTGTCGAGTGAGGAAGAAACCGGCAATGGCCCGCAGCGGTTCGGCGGACCTGGGGAAGCCGCGGAGTTGGGCTTGCGCGTCGGCAATGAGGTCGGCGGCAAATCGGCGGGACTGGTCGACGCCGAGCACGGTGGGGAACGTGGACTTGTGGTTCTTGGTGTCGGCGCGAACGCTCTTGCCCATGACTTCCTTCGTGCTGGTGGCGTCGAGGACGTCGTCGATCACCTGGAACGCAAGGCCGAGGTCCTGGCCGTACCGGGTGAGCCGTTTCAGTTGGACGGGGGTCGCGTTACCGGCCATTGCGCCGAGCCGGATCGAAGCGGTGATGAGCGCGGCGGTCTTGTTGAGGTGCGTGCATTTGATTTCTTCGAGGCTGAGGTGGTTGTTCTCGCCTTCGAGGTCTTGCACTTGGCCGGCGATGAGGCGCTGGCTGCCAGCGGCGAACGCGAGTTCGCGCACGAGCAGGCCGATCGGGTACCGTCGGGGCGGACGAGCTTTGGCGACGAGCGCGAACGCTTCGGTGAGCAACGCGTCGCCGGCGAGCACCGCGATGCCCTCGCCGAAGACCTTGTGATTGGTCGGTTTGCCGCGGCGCAGGTCGTCGTCGTCCATGCACGGCAGGTCATCGTGGATGAGCGAGTAGGTGTGAATGCATTCGACCGCGCAGGCCAGGGGCAGGGCGTCCCGGCCGGCCCGTGCTGGGGCGACGGATTGGCTGGCGGCCAGGCAGAGAATCGGGCGCAGACGTTTGCCGCCGGCGAAGATGGAGTATCGCATGGCCTGGTGAATGGTAACCGGCTCGGCTGATTCCGCCGGGAGAAATTTCTCAAGCGCGCCGTCCACGCGCTCACTCATGCGACGAAGATAGCGGTCGAGATCGAACCTAGCCTCGGTTTTCACTCCATGTCCTCGGTTGGACCTGTATGGTAGGATGGTGAGGCGGCATTTCAAGCGAAAGTTTTGGGCGAAACCGAATGGGGGTAGAATCGGGTTGACTTGGCTGGCGAATTGCTTAAATAGAAAGTGGTTCCTCCGATGCCCACTTACGAATACGAATGCCAGAAGTGCCATCATCGGTTCGAGTTGTTCCAGTCGATCAAGGATGAACCGGTGAAGACCTGCCCGAAATGCCGCGGGCGGGTGAAGCGATTATTCGGCACCGGAGCGGGCTTGATTTTCAAAGGATCAGGGTTTTACATCACCGATTATCGGAAGCCGGGCTATCGTGAAACTGCCAAGAAGGAAAGCAGCGCCGCCGCGGGGACGACCGTCGATTCGAAATCGGGCGCGGCGAAACCCGGCGTCTCAAAACCATCGACGAAGAAGGATTAGACCATGTTGACCTGTTCGAAGTGCGGATACGACAACGAATTGGGCCGCATATTCTGTCATTCCTGCGGCGCCAAACTTGATTTGAGTGAAATCAAATCACCCAGCCAGGGTGGCGCGAAGTTGAAGAAGAGCGGCGGCGGTACCGGCCGGCTCGTCTGGCGCCTGCTGGGTGGGTTGATACTCTTGGCCGTTATTGCGATCGTCTGTCTCGCCGCTCAGGTGCCGCACATCCGCCCCATCAGCACGACCAACCAAGACTTGATCTCGGCCGACAAGAAGCGTTTCGATTTGGACCAACTGGCCGCGTTGAATCGGCCCCAGGTGATCTCGATTACCGAGGCCGAACTGAACGCCTTTATCAGCTCGCTTGGCTTCGCGAAAGGTGAGAACAAAGGGGCCGCGCTGACGCCGGTCACCGTGCAACTCGAGCTCGGCAACGGCGTGGTGACGGCGATCTTCGTCGGCAAACTGTCGGTCGGGAGCGCCTTCAGCAAGAGAGTGTACCTCAGCTACGTTGGCAAACCGACGATCGAAGACGGCCAGTTTGTGTTCCAGCCCGTGAGCGGAGCGATTGGCTCGCTGCCGATTCCTCAGCCGCTGATGGAGGCGACCGGGATCTTCGACCAGTGCTTCGGAAAGCTGTTCGCCAATCTCAGCCGGGAACAGCAGGTGCTCAACTCGCTCAAGTCGATTTCCGTCACGCCGCAGCAGGTCGAGTTGAGCTACGAGCCGCCGGCGGCCACCCACTAGCGAGCGGTTCGCGCCGGCCATGAACGCGCGACGCCCGAGGGGATTGTTTGCCGCCCTCACCGCGTCCCTCGCCCTGACGCAGATCGCCGTTCCCCGCAGCGGCTCCGCGGCTTCATCCACCAACGCACTGGTCTGCACCCTCAGCCCCTCGCGGCAGTTCGTGGCGTACGCCAACGACCGGCTTCTGCCTTCGGCCCTGTGCGCTTACGCCGAGCAGGTGAAACGTGAGTGGCTGTGGTTGTTGGACGCGTCCGGCCAGTGGCGCGATCCGATTCTGATCGTGGTGCGTCCCCGCGAACCGTCACTGGCCCAGGCGCCGGCGGTTTCGCTGGAGACGTTTCAGACCGACGAGCATCTCAAGTATCAGGTTGATTGCCTGACGCCGCTCGACGAACCGGCGCTGCTGACGACGGTGGTCGAGGCGTTGTGTGCGGAGTGGGCGAATCGCGATCAGCCGACCGTTCGGGGTCGGGGCTATGTTACGCCGCGGATGCCGTTGTGGCTGGTCCAGGGCATTGCCGCATCCATTCAGGGTCGTGGCGATCTCTTGCTGGCTGTGGCACGGCGGTCGGTCGTCGCGGGCCGGCCCCAAGGCGCCGGCGACTTGTTGAGAATCAAGCTGCTTCCATCCGACCCCGCCGAGCGTGGCCTCGTCCAGGCCAACGCATGGATGTTCACCGAGAGCTTGCTGGCTCTTCCCAATGGCGCGCGGAAGCTGCAGAGATTTCTCACGGAGTTGGGCGCGCAGAAAGTGGCCAGCAACGCGTTCTGGGCGGTGTACCACGGAGATTTTCCCCGGGACATCGCGCTGGAGAAATGGTGGAGCCTCCAACAGGTCAGCCGCACGTCCGTCGTGGTGGCAGAAAACCTCTCGGCGCGGGAGACGGCGCAGCGGCTGGACGAGATCCTGCCGACGGAGCTCGATCTCACGAACAGCCGGCCGGGCGTGCCCGGCGAACGAGAAGTGCCAATCACCCAGCTGTGGCGTTATGACGAACAGCCGTGGTTGCTGGACGTGCTCACGATGAAGTTGGATCGGCTCGGCGAACTGCGCGGCCGGGCGCACCCGCTTTATCGGCGCGCGATCGATGACTATGTCGACGCCCTGAGTTGGCTGATGCGCAAGAGCACGGTGCGCTTTCGGCGGGCGGTCCGGAGGGCGGAGGCCGAACGGCTTGCGGCGGAGGAACGATCCAGCGCGATCGCCGCGTACATCGATCAGGCCGAGCGCGTCTACGCTCCCGAGGAGTTCTCCAGCGTTTTCGCCGGTTCCTTCCGCACGCTGGACCAGTTCCAGAAGCTGGAGAACGAACGCCACAGCCCGATCAGCGATTACCTGGACAAGTTCGACCGGGAATGAGGAAATGGTTCATGGTTGAACGTCCATGAACCATCAACCATTTTCCATTTGCCTCAGCAGCGCCTGCAGTTTCTCCCGCTGCTCTCGTAGCTGCTGCTGTTTGTCGCGTTCGCGCTGCACAGCGATCGGCGCGGCTTTCGACACAAAGTTGTCATTCGCCAGCTTGGCATCCGTCGCCGCCAATTGCTTCTCGATGTCGGTCAATTGCTTCGTCAGACGTTTGCGCTCGGCCTCCGCGTCCACGGCCCCGACCATGAAGACGGTGGCGGTCTTTGTAACGAGGCTCGGGGTGACACCGTGTGGTACGTAATTGGGGGTGACGCGAACGCCGCAGTTGCCAATCAGCCGCATCATTGTGTGGCAATCTTCGGCCGTAAAGCGTTCGGTCACGACGACGAACTCCACGTGTTGTTTCGGAGGGATCGCGTATTCGTTGCGCAGTTGTCGAGCGGCGCTGATAATCTCGTACAACTCGTCGACCTTCGCCGCGTGCTCGGCGGTTGCGCCCTCGATTGTGCGGGGCTGCGGCCACGCGGCGAATTGAATCGTACCGCTCCCGCCGGTGTCCGCCCAGAGTTCCTCGGTAATGAACGGGGCGAACGGATGGAGCAGACGCAGGATCGTGTTGAACGCTTCGTCGAGCACGGCGATGTTCGGCAACACCTTACTGGCTTCGATGTACCAATCGCAGAAGTCGCCCCAGACGAAGTCGTAGAGTTCTTTGGCCGCTTCATTGAACTTGTAGTTGTCGAGGGCGGCGCTGACTTTCGTGATGGCCTCGTTCATCTCGAAGAGAATCTTCAGGTCGTGGGCATTGTACTCGGTCGGTGGCACAGGCTTCCGCGCCTGTGGTGCCGTTGGATTCGCAGGCAGGGACGCCTGCGCCAGTTGGTTCTGCCGTTGCATCTGGATGAACCGCGCGGCGTTCCAGAGTTTGTTCATGAAGTTGCGGCCGACTTCGCAGCGTTTCTCGTCGAACAGGATGTCCTGTCCCTGCGGCGCGATGAGCATCAGGCCGAACCGCAAGCCGTCGGCGCCGTATTTCGAGATGAGATCGAGCGGGTCGGGCGAGTTGCCGAGCGACTTGCTCATCTTCCGGCCGACGGAGTCGCGGATGATCCCGGTGAAGTACACGTTCGAGAATGGTTTCTCGTCCCTGAACTCGTAGCCCGCCATGATCATCCGTGCGACCCAGAAGAAAATGATGTCGGGACCGGTGACCAGGTCGGCGGTCGGATAGAACTTT
Organism: Verrucomicrobiia bacterium; assembly: GCA_035515475.1. Taxonomy (GTDB): domain Bacteria; phylum Verrucomicrobiota; class Verrucomicrobiia; order Palsa-1439; family Palsa-1439; genus DATJBF01. The sequence continues at coordinate 10,332 of DATJBF010000016.1, read as the reverse complement.
TTTAGAATTGGTGGCACAGGCGTCCCTGCCTGTGTCATTTCAATGTTCCACTCCATCGTCGCGAACGGCCACAGCCACGAGCTAAACCACGTGTCGAGCACGTCCGGGTCTTGTTCCCAGTTTTCCGGATCGGGGGGCGGCGTGAGCCCGACGTAGACATCCTCGGGACGGGTTTCGGATTTCGGATTTCGGATTTCGAGCTTTCGGTACCACACCGGAATCCGGTGCCCCCACCAGAGTTGGCGGGAGATGCACCAATCGCGCAGGTTGCGCATCCAATGCGTGTAGGTCTTGGTCCAGCGTTCGGGATAGAAGTTGATTGCGCCCTGCTCGACGGCGTCGGTGGAGCGGGGGACTTGCGGATAGCGCAAGAACCATTGTTCGCTGAGATACGGTTCGATGGGCACGTTGGTGCGTTCGCTGTAGCCGACGTTGTGCGTGTGATCTTCGACCTTGAGCAGCAGTCCCTGCTCGGTGAGTTGTTCGACGACGGCCTCGCGGCACTCGAATCGATCGAGACCTTCGAATTCTTCGCCCGCTTCCTCGGTCATCGTGCCGTCGGGGGCGATGACGACGGGGAACGGCAGTTGGTGGCGCAACGCCATTTCGTAGTCGGCCACGTCGTGGGCGGGCGTGACCTTGACGCAACCGGTGCCGAACTTCGGATCCACCGCGGCGTCGGCGATGACGGGGATTTCCTTGTTGCGGAGCGGCAACAGCAGTTTCTTGCCGACCAGATGCCGGTAGCGCGGGTCCTCTGGATGCACGGCGACGGCTTCGTCCCCGAGCATTGTTTCGGGGCGCGTGGTGGCGACCGCCATGAATTGATCCGAGCCAACGAACGGGTATTTGATGTGCCACAGGTGGCCTTGCGTCTCGGTCATGATGACTTCTTCGTCGCTGAGCGCGGTGCGACCGGCCGGATCCCAGTTGACCATGCGCCTGCCGCGGTAAATGAGGCCTTTCTGGTAGAGATCGACGAAGACCTGCAGGACGCAGCGGGAGTACTGGTCATCCATGGTGAAGCGCTCGCGGGTCCAGTCGCACGAGCACCCGAGCTTCTTGAGCTGTTGGATGATGATGCCGCCGTGTTTCTCTTTCCATTCCCAAACCTTCTCGAGGAACTTCTCGCGGCCGAGATCGTTGCGGTGCTTCATCACGCCCTGTTTCTTGAGGGCTTTCTCGACGACCGCCTGGGTCGCGATGCCGGCGTGGTCGGTCCCCGGCAACCAGAGCACTTCGTAGCCTTGCATGCGTTTGCGGCGGGCGAGGATGTCCTGCAGCGTGTTGTTGAGCACGTGTCCCATCGTCAACACCCCGGTCACGTTTGGCGGCGGGATAACGATGGAGTAGGGCGGTTTCGTGGATGCGGGATTGGCGGTGAAATGGCCTTTCTTCAGCCAATCCGCGTACCACTTGTCCTCGACCCGTTTCGGCTCGTAGGCTTTGGGGATTTCGGTTGCCGGCATAGCGGGCGAAATATGGCGTAAGCTTGGCCGCTTGCGCTACCAAAAAGTTGCGTGTACTCTCTGCGCCGGCATGACCAACGAGGAACGCAAACCGATTGTCGCGCGACTGCTCAAGGAAGGCCAGACGCTCTCGCAGATTCTCGATTACCTGCACAAGGAAACGGGCGACTCGATCACCTACATGGAGCTGCGGCTGCTGCTTTCCGAGATGCCCGACGCGAAGTTGCCGGAGAAAGAGCTGCTGAGAACGCCGACGCCTCCGAGGCCCGCCGCCGGCCCCGGTCCGGGCACCGCGAAGCCCGGAAGCCGGCCGGCAGGTAAAGGAACGGAATCGGCTGGCGGCAGGTTGTCGATCAGCGTCGACCAGGTGCCGGCGCCCGGCGCAATGCTCAGCGGGTACGCGCGGTTCTCCACGGGGGCGAAGGCCCATTGGTTTCTCGACGAAATGGGCCGGCTCGGCATCGAACCCGAACTCGGCTCGGCCAAGCCGACGCAGTCGGACATGCAGGAGTTCAGCACCGAACTGCGGCGGATGTTGCAGCAGGCCGGTGGGATGTAGTCGGGGCGCCCTAGCTGCCGGGCCGTCCAGCGCTGTCGAATTCGTTCCTCAGGATGCCGTACATCTCTGAGTCGATAAACTGTCCCCACTTCTTCACGTGCTGACGCCGTCGGCCCTCGTGGCGCATCCCCAATTTTTGCATGACGCGTCCCGAGGCGATATTGTGGCTGAAATGGTGCGCGAACACGCGGTTCAGCCGCAGTTCGTCGAAAGCGTACTGCAAGACGGCGCGGGCCGCTTCCGTGCAATAGCCGCGGTTCCAATACGGTTTGCCGATCCAGTAGCCCATCTCGGCGTTCTCGTGGTCGCGGTTGACGATGAGGCCGATCGCGCCCATAAGTTCCGAAGTGTCCTTGAGCGTGATGGCGAAGTTGACGGCGGTGCCCTTCTCAAAATCCTCCTGGTGGGTTCCGATCCACGCCTCGGCCATGCCGGGCTCATACGGGTGGGGAATGCGGGCGGTGGTGGCCGCGATCTCGCGGTCGCCCGCCAGCAATTTCACGCGCGGCGCGTCGCTCAATTCGAACGGGCGCAGCATCAGCCGTTGGGTCTCAAGCGTGGGCCGCTTCTTTGCTGACGGGATCTCCAACGTGAACCTTCCCCCCGCGAATGACGCGGGCGTACAGACCGCGCAGGCGAAGCGCGCGGCCTTCGGGCGCGTTCACCAGGACGAATGCCGCCTTGCCGTAGCGCCCGTGGAACTTTTGGCAGCCCGTGTGCGGCTGGCTCGTCACCTCGATGACCGCCGGACCGATCCGCAACCGCGTGCCGGCGGGCAGATTCGCCTCGCTGAGATCGAGGTCGATGACCAGATTATCGCCGGCCAGGTTCATGCGTCCGGCGTCACCGGCAATCGCCTCGAGGAACCGGGCATTGATCACCGAGACTTGTGACAGCGGGTTCGCATCCGGCTTCAGGTTCCAGCGGTCGCCCTCGACGCCCCGTTCCGAATCGAGAGCGGCTTGAGCGGGCGTGCGGCGTTGTTCGCCCGGCAGCCGCAAGACGATGAGCTTGAGCACGCCCCTGTCCTTCGGGCTGGTGCGAACGAGATCAAGGAGACCAGGTGAATCCATGTAAGCGAGATCCTTCGCTACGCTCGGGATGACACCGCTAAAGCGGTGTCACTTTCTCGTTTCGTCCTTGAACAGCTTGTATTCGACGGAATCGACCAGCGCTTCCCAACTGGCTTCGATGATGTTGTCGTGGACGCCGACCGTGCCCCAGGTGTCCTTGCCGTCGGTGCTTTCGATGATGACCCGGGTCTTGGCCGCGGTGCCGCTCTGGGTGTCGAGAATCCGCACTTTGTAGTCGATGAGTTGCACCCTGGCGATCGCCGGATAGAAACCCGTAAGCGCGGCGCGCAGGGCCTTGTCCAGCGCGTTGACGGGCCCATCGCCCTCGGCCACGGTGTGGACCACCTTGCCGTCGACTTCGAGTTTGACGCTGGCTTCGACGATTTGGTGGCCGTCCTCGCCTTGTTTGTCCATGATGACGCGGTAGGCGAGCAGCTTGAAAAACGATTTGTGACGCTGGAGCAGCTTCTGGACGAGGATGTGGAAACTGGCGTCGGCGGCCTCGTACTCATAGCCGGCGTGTTCGAGTTGCTTGAGCTGCTGCAGGATCTCGCGCACCTCGGGCGTGTCCTTGTCGAGGTCCATGCCCAACTCGTGGGCCTTCATCAAGATGTTGCTGCGTCCGCTGAGTTCGCTCACCAACACGCGGCGACGATTGCCGACCGTCTCCGGCTCGATGTGTTCGTAGCTGCGGGCGACCTTTTCGATCGCGTTGACGTGGATGCCGCCCTTGTGGGCAAACGCCGTGGCGCCGACGAACGGTTGTCGGATGTCGTGCCGGACGTTGGCCAGATCGTCCACGAACATCGACAGGTCGTGGAGCCGGCGGATGTTTTCCCGCGAGATGCACTCGTAGCCCATCTTCAGAACGAGACAGGGAATCACGCTGGTCATGTTGCAGTTGCCGGTCCGTTCGCCGTAGCCGTTGATGGTTCCCTGCACCTGCACTGCGCCGGCTTCGACGGCGGCCAGCGCGTTGGCGACGCCGACGCCGCTGTCGTTGTGCGTGTGGATGCCGACGGGGCATTTCATCTGTTTGATGACTTCCGCCGTAATCCGGCCGACTTCGCTGGGCATCGTGCCGCCGTTGGTATCGCAGAGCACGACGATGTCGACTCCTGAATCTTTCGCGGCCTGGAGTGTGGCCAGGGCATACCGCGGATCGTCCTTGTAGCCGTCGAAGAAATGTTCGGCATCGTAAACGACTTCCTTGCCGTGCTCTTTGAAAAAACGCACCGAGTCGCCGATCATCGCGAGGTTTTCCTCGGGCGTCGTGCGGATGACCTCGGCAACGTGCAACGACCACGTCTTGCCGACGAGCGTGACCACGGGCGTGTTGGCTTTCACGAGCATGTCGATCTGCGGATCGTCCTTGCATTTGGTGTGCGCGCGGCGCGTGCTGCCGAACGCCGCGATCCGCGCGTGCTTGAACTCGCGTTTGGCCGCTTCCGTGAAGAAATCCATGTCCTTGGGGTTCGACCCCGGCCAGCCGCCCTCGATGTAGTGGATGCCGAACGTGTCCAGCCGCTCGGCGATCCGAATCTTGTCGGCGCTCGAGAACGAGATGCCTTCGCCCTGCGCGCCATCGCGCAGCGTCGTATCGTAGATGGTGACTCGCTTGCTCATGGTGCGAGCCAAAAGACTAAAACCAACAACCCCGCCCGTCAACTGCGCACTTGCCCGGGCCGCGCGCCCGGCTCTGGTTCGCGGCACGGATTTGCGGAGCCGCCGCTTTGCTGGCGGCGGAGTTGTGCTACTGTTGTGATTACGAAAACTGGGAAGCATGGGGTGAAGCGGGTTGCCATTGCAATGTTCCTTTGTGTCGTCGCCAACGTGGAGGCGGCACGTTTTCTTTTCGATGCCGATCACGGCGAAAGCGCGGGCAATGCCGATTGGGTGATCGACGCGGACCTGCACAACCTGAGCTGGACCTCGGCGGGCACGTTTACGACCTCCAGCGGCAACGAATCCAATGCGCAGCGCATCCCGACTCCCGCCGCGAGTGGGATCACCTCGAACACGTCCGAGACCTACTGGAACGGTGCGATCTCCGCGTGGGCCGTCGACCTCGTCAAGCGTGGGCATTCGGTCGAGACTCTCCCCGCGGGCACGACGCTGACCTACAGCACGGCCAATGCGCAAGACCTGACGAATTACAGCGTGGTCGTCATCGACGAGCCCAATGTCCTGTTTGCGACGAGCGAGAAACAAGCCCTGTTGAGTTTCGTCTCCAACGGCGGCAGCCTGTTCATGATCTCCGATCACACGGGTTCCGACCGCAACAGCGACGGTTATGATTCCCCTGCCATTTGGAACGATTTCCTCACCAACAACGGGCTGACGAACAACCCGTTCGGCATCATTTTCCGAACCTCGGGGACGGGCAGCAATGAAAGCGGCAACAACGCGTTCGATCGCAGCATCGTCAACAACCCCATCTTGAACGGCCCGGTCGGCGTTGCCACCAACATCGCCTATTTCAACGGCAACGAGTTCCAGATCGACAACATCAGGAACCCGACGGTGATCAGCCACATGTGGTTCGGTGCGTCGAGCGATTCCAACAACTACTGCGGACTCGCCAGCCTCCAGTATGGCAACGGGCGCGTGGTGGTCTGCGGCGACAGCTCGTGCATCGACGACGGCACGGGCGATCCCAACGACACGTCGCTCTACGATGGCTACACAACCGATGCGGGGGGCGTCCAGCACATCTGGATTCTCAACGCCAGCGAATGGCTGGCGGCACCGTTCGCCGCGCCGAGCAACAGCGTTTCGGTGTTCCAAATCACCAGCATTGTGAGCACGGGCAATGATGTCAGGGTGACTTGGTCGACGAGTCCGGGCCAGACCAACGCTCTGCAAGCGACAGCAGGCGATGTCGGCGGCAACTTCAGCACGAACAACTTTGCGGATATCTTCACTGCTACCAACACAGTTGGCACCACGACCAACCACCTCGATGTCGGGGCGGCGACAAATTTCCCGTCGCGCTTCTACCGCGTCCGGCTCGTCCCCTAGCGGGCGCGGGACCACCGGGGGCGCGTCCGCACGCGGCAAATTCACTGGACTTTCCAGCGCGCATATGCTTCTTTCCCCCGCGGAGAAACCCGGGTCGCACCGACCTCCGATCAGATTCGTCGCCGAGGTGGACTATGCAAAGGAAACTGTTCGCGTGGGTCTCGTGGATTGTATTCCTGGTATCAGCGGTCGCGGAATGGGGCTTTGACATCGATTTTCCGCTGACTCTTCTCGCGTGGCTTGCGATTGCAGCGGTCGTGTTGTTCGCGGCTATTCTGCAAGTGGAAGTCAACAGAGGCCCAAGTCTCGGCCGGTTTACCAAGCCGCCGGTATTCTCTCGTTCGCCTTACCCAACCGGCTCCGGTGGCACGCGCTCTCGGGCTGACGACTCGTCCCAAAGCGACTTTCTGAGCGCGCTCGATCTTTCGGGCGGTTTCCGCATCCCAATGATTTCCGAAGGTGGAATTGTCCATGAGGCGTTGGCCATGATGGATGCCACCGTCCTGAGGCCCGAGACCGAGCGCGGCCCGCCCTCCGGCGGGAATCAAGTTCGTCTCCACTGGACAGCGCATCGGGCAGACCGGCCCGGCGCTGGCACATCACCCACCTTGCTCCCGGTCACACCTCTCCTGGTTCATCATGAGCCCGCGATGCATTTCCAAACCGCCCAGATCAAAGCCAATGACAGCCGTTCTACCGCGTGCGGCTGGTGCCGTGAAACGGACGCAGAAGAATTATGGGTGAAACGATGAGAATGAAATTGTTTGCGCGAATGTCGTGGATCGTCCTTTGGACGTCGGCAGTTGGAGAACGACGGTTTACTGTGGATCCACCGTTCACGCCCGCGTTCTGGCTGCTCGTGGCGATCGCGGTGTTCGCTGTGCCCTCCGCTCGAGGCGCCCTCACCACGAATGAATGGACCAACTCTGATGGCGACAAATGGGAGACAGCGACGGATTGGTCGTCGGGAACACCGTCGCTCAACAACGCCGCCGTGGGGATTACGAACGGTTTCGCGCCATTGGTTTTGTCCAAATCGATCACGATCGATGGGACGACCGCCAGCGGTTCACCCGGCTCGATGACCATCAGTAACCTGAGCGTTTCGGCGCCGAAGGTTACGATTGTCACGCAGACCCACCAAGGTCTCAACGACTTGCTGATCCAGGATACTGCGCCGACGCCGTTCCGCATCCTCAGCACGCTCACTCTCAGTAATGGCGGGGTGATTGCCGTCAGCAATTCCACGATGCGCCTCGATGGCGCGGGCAGCATCGTCGTGCTGTACAACGACGGCACGATCAATCTCAACACCGGTTCACTCATTTGGAGCAACAAGATCGGGGAATTGGGTGTGAACGGGCAGGGGACGTTGGCCGTCTCGAATGGGATGGTCCTTTCGGGCGCGTTGGAAATTGGCGAGAATCCGGGCGCGCAGGGAACCATTAACATGGGCGGCGGCACCAATGTGTCCGACGGCTACATGTTCGTGGGCTACGCCGGTGGCTCGACCGGCACCGTCTGGCAAACGGGCGGACTCACGGTTGTCACCAACGCGCTGACGCGCATCGGGAACAACGGCATCGGGCAATACACGCTCTCCAACGGCACGTGGCTGGCGCGGGATGTCATTGTGGGATTCACTGCCGGCGCGCAAGGTACATTGACGGTCGCGGGTGGCACGGCGGCGATGGTCGGGCCGTTCAACATCGCGGGCGGACCCTCGAGCTCTGGATACGGCACGGGGACAGTGCTGGTCACGGGCGGGGACTTTGTGATCACCAACCAGCCGCAGAACGTGGGGCTCGGCAGCGGCGATTTCATCGTCGACGGCACTTTGGTGGTGACGAATGGGGGCACGCTTCTCGCCACGAATAGTTTCACATTCGTCGGCTACCACGGCTCGGGAATCTTGAGCAACCAGGGTGGCGTGGCAACGTTCAAGGATTTCGACGTCGGCAGCCTGCCCGGTTCGCGCGGCACCCTATCAGTGGCTGGCGGCACACTGGCGCTAAGCGGCGTGCTCACTGTCGGCGGTTCGGGAAGCACCGGAATCGTCCAGATCACCGGCGGCCAGTTGGTAGTCACGAATGATCCGACAAGCGTCGGTTCCGGCAGCGGATTTGTCATTGACGGAAGTGCAACCGTTACGAATGGCGGCAGTATCACGGCCAGCAACGCCACCACCGTTGTTGGCAATGTCGGTAGCGGCAGCTTCACAGAGTTGGGCGGCTCGACGCTGTTCAATACTTTGGTTGTTGGCAATCTGGCCGGTTCGCAAGGCACGTTGACGCTGAACGGCGGCACCAACGAGGTTGACCACTCGCTATTGGTCGGCTTTCAGAGCAACGCCACCGGCGCGGTCTGGGTGACGGGCGGTTATCTCTACGTTCGACCTGTCTTCAACACCAGCCTCATTGTCGGCGATGTGGGCGTCGGGCAAATGACCGTGTCCAATGGGTTGGTGAGCGCGTTGGCTTTTCAGATCGGGCCGAACCCCTCGAGCGCCGGCACACTCACGTTGGCGGGCGGCACGATGATCGTGGATGAAGGCGGCATGACCATCGCCCATGCGTATGCCACCGCCGGCTCGATCTGGGTGACCGGCGGCCAATTGTTGGTGACCAACGGCGTCGGCTCGATCGACCTTGCCGATACCGGCAGCGCGCAGATGACGGTTTCCAATGGCGCCGTGCAATTCAATTCCACCTCCATGGGTAACGCCGCTGGTGGAAGCGGCACGATCACCGTGGCTGGCGGCACGGTGTCATTGAACATTTTCGCTCTCGGCAATTCCGTCGGCGGGACGGGTACGGTCTGGGTGACGGGCGGACAGGTGTTGGCGACAAATAAGGACCTGTCTACGGACGCGATCACGATCATCGGCCGATTCGGCTTCGGGCAATTCACGGTTTCCAACGGGCTGTTCATGACCGAAAACGTGCGGATCCCGCAATTCACCGGCGCGCAAGGCGTGTTCACGATTGCGGGTGGAACAACGACCGCGACCAACCTCGTCGTGGGACTCTCCGATTGCAGCGCCACCGGCACACTCGTCGTCACTGGCGGAGGGCTGTTCGTGACCAACGCCGCCGGTAATGCCACGCTCGATATCGAGAATGGCACATTCAATCTGAGCGGCGGCAGCGTGGTGGTGGATAAGATGATTCTCACCAATCCGTGCGCTCATTTCGTCCGCACCGGCGGCACTCTGATGTATGGCACGGTTATGCTCGACCCCAACGGCGATGCCGATGGCGACGGCATTCCGAACGGCTACGAGCAAGCCCACGGACTCGATCCGCTCGATCCGGCGGATGCCGCCGCGGATAATGATGGCGACGGCATGTCGAACCTGCAGGAATACGAGGCGGGCACCGATCCCAACGACAGCACCTCGGCGTTTCGCATCACCTCAATCAACCGTACGAACAATGATCTGCGCATCACGTGGATGACCGGCGGCGGCAAGACGAACGCGCTCCAAGCAACGACGATCGGCAACTACGCGACGAACGGCTTGGCCGACATCTTCACCGTCACCAACACGACCGGTACTGTCACCAACTACCTCGACGTCGGCGCGACCACTAATTCCCCATCCCGCTTCTACCGTGTCCGGCTGGTTCCATAGGAGGATATGAACATGAGACTTCGCCATCTTTATGCAATCGCCACACTGGTCCTCACGACGGCCAATGTGCGCGCCGCGCTGACGACAAACAGTTGGAACCATGCCAGCGGGACATGGGTAACCGGCGCCGACTGGGACCACGGCCTGCCGTCGGCGGTGGACGCGCTGGATGCCATCACAATTGTCGTTCCGGTCGGCTCGAGAGTGATCACGGTCGATGCGGCCGCGGTTTCCAGCAATGTGATCGATGGGTGCCTGACCATCAGCAATCTGACGATCGGCGGCACCAGTTCGTCGCCCAATACGCTCTTCCTCAACACCAACGCCAGCAGCACACCGGGCAACGAGGGCCTCACCATTCGGAACGCGCTCACCATCACGAGCCACGGCATCGTCTCGATCACCAACTCGTACCTGTACACGGGAGGAGGCGGTGTCAGCGACGACGGCGTCATTGTGCTGAACACCGGCACCTTGGACACCACGCCCGGCCCCACGTTCATCGGCAACAACGGCACGGGCCAGATGACCGTGCAAGCTGGAACATGGCAGGTGAACAACATTTTTAGCGATATC
>DATJBF010000015.1:0-20349 GCA_035515475.1 Verrucomicrobiia bacterium | reverse complement strand
CAACCCAGGCGCGGACAGCGGACTCGGGTCGCGGTGGAAGGTTCAACCCCGAAAAGAATTCGGGGTAAACCGAAGAAGAAACAATGAGGGCTGGCAAAGCCAGTACACGGAACTTTTGTCTTGATCGGAACCTTTAATGGGTGACCCTATGTCGTTCTCTTGAGAGGTTGATGAGTTGATGAGTTGGTAGGTTGAGTGGTTGAAGAGTTGATGGGTTGAGCCGGCAGGACGTAGTCGGCAAGGCACAGGCCGTCCGGCTTGCGCTGACGCGAGGGTCATACAGGGTCACGTCTCCTATGTCATAAGTCTCGGCGCCGTGGTCGCAGTTTGCGACCATCTGCTCATTCCGTCACATCCCCGACACCGAAGTACGTACAATCTGGATTGTGAAATATCCTTCGACTTCGCTCCCTTCGACAAACTCAGGGCGGGCAGGACGGGCTCCCGAACGGAATGCGGGGCGGGTCTCCTTGCTCGAGAATACCTTCGGAGTTCGGGGTGAGTTGCGTTTTGGCCCCGGGTCGGGCATACTGACGGCACATGAAGACCAGCAAGCAATTCACGGCGATCATCCAACAGGAAGGCAAATGGTTTGTGGCGCTTTGTCCGGAGTTGGATGTGGGTAGTCAGGGGAAGACGGTCGAGGAAGCGCGGCAGAATCTGACGGAAGCAGTCGAGCTGTTCTTGGAAGAAGCCTCGGCGGCTGAAGTCCGCGAGCGTCTGCACAAGACCACGTATGTAACCCAAGTGGAGGTCGCCGTTGGGTAAACGGCGCGTCCTATCAGGCAAACAGGTCTGCAGTATTCTGGCCGACCACGGCTTCGCGAAGGTGCGTCAACGCGGCAGCCACATCATCATGCAGAAGCGTATCGCCAACTCAACCATCACCGTGCCAGTACCCAGTCACCGCGAACTGGCTGCCGGGACTCTCTCCTCAATCATCCGCCAGTCGCAGCTGCCGCGTTCCGTCTTCGAGTCGTGACGGAGCACGACCCTCTGAGACTTCGTGGTCCCGCCAGGGCGGGTAAACTTCGTGTTTTTCGTGGTGAGACTATTCTGCCGTCTCTCCAACTCCAAAGTAGGCACAATCCGGGTGGTGAAAAACAAGTGCTGAGACACTCGCCTCCGGGTCCATCATAAAGCCATCAGTGAGTTGAACCCCGATCTCATCGGGCTTTAGCAGTTTCCATATCCCCGTTTGGTCCTCCAACGCCGGACAGGCCGGGTAGCCGAAGCTGTAGCGGCGACCACGGTATTTGGTAGTGAATCGGTCGATCATCGTCATGTCGGCGGGATCGGGGAAACCCCAGTCCTCCCGAATCCGGCGGTGCAACCATTCAGCCGCAGCTTCCGCCGTCTCAATGGCCAACGCTTGCAGCGCGTGCGATTTCAGGTATTCGCCCTTCGCTTTGTATGCCTCGGAGCGGTCGCGGATGCCAGCACCGGCAGTGACGACGAAGAGGGCGATGGAATCAAAAGACTTGAGAGGTTGATGAGTTGATGAGTTGGCAGGTTGAGTGGTTGAAGAGTTGATGGGTTGAGGCGGCAGGACGTAGTCGGCAAGGCACAGGCCGTCCGGCTTGCGCTGGCGCGGGAAGGTGAAGGTGTGCGCTGGTTGCTTCGAGGTGTCACCCTGAGCTAGCTTGCCCTGAGCGGAGTCGAAGGGAAGGGTCTCACTCACGTTGTGAGATTCTTCGCTTCGCTCAGAATGACAACCGGGGAAAAAGAGTCGAATACTATTCCCATCCGCTTCCGCGGCAAAATACTGCCACACCGCTTTCACCTTCATGAATGCTAACGCTTCACTTTTCAACTCATCAACCGCCGCCGCCAATTCCAGCGCTTTCGGGTCGCGCGCGGCCAATGCCTTCTCGAAGTTGGATTTGAATCCGAGATGCCGGACATAGAGCATCTGCGGGTTGATGTATTCCCAAATCTCCCGAAGCTGCGGAACGTCTCGCACCTTCCGGTCGGGGTAGGGGACCGGTAACGGCGGAATATCGATGCGGACACGCGAACTGCGCTGCGTGGTTTCGGGAAAGTCGGAAGACACCACGGCAGTAGGAGTCGCGGCACTGAGGCCGCTCCCACATTCCCGCTCCACTTTGACCCGTTCTGCCGGGTCCATCAACTTGTTCATAATCGAGAGGCCGGTCATGGCGTCTTTGCAATAGATGGTAATCGGTGGGACAGGCGGGACGCCTGTCCCACCATAACTCGGTGCGATCCGGGTCCGGGTAAACTTGTCGCTCAAGGCCGCGCCGCCGACCAGCAACGGCACGGTAATGCCCGCTTGTTTCAAGTCGCCCGCCGTAATGACCATTTGCTGCGCGCTCTTGACGAGCAGCCCGCTCAAGCCAATCGCGTCGGGTTTGTGTTCCCGATACGCCTTGATCAAATCCTCCGGTGGCACTTTGATGCCCAGATTGATGATCTTGTAGCCGTTGTTCGACAGAATGATCTCGACCAGGTTCTTGCCGATGTCGTGCACGTCGCCTTTGACGGTGGCAAGGATGACTTTTCCCTTCGTCGAGTCAGCCTTCTTCTCCATGAACTGCTCGAGGTGCGCGACGGCGGTTTTCATCGCTTCGGCGCTCTGCAACACTTCGGCGACGATCAGCTCGTTGGCGTTGAACAGCCGGCCGACCTCTTTCATCCCGTCCATGAGCGGGCCGTTGATGATGTCGAGCGGCGCGGCTTCCTTGAGCTTGCGGTTCAAGTCGGCGATCAGGCCTTCCTTCGTGCCCTCCAAAATGTAATTGGCGAGCCGTCCGTCGAGAGGCAGATCGCTCGCCTTCTTCTTCACCCGGCTTTCGGCAGCCCGGAAATGGTCGTTGATTGCGGCGATGTGATGCTGGTTGATCGCCGCCCGCTGTTCTTTCGTCTGCTGACGGTAATCGTAGGATGACCATCTTGGTTGTCCAGCATCACTCTTGGCCGAGCTGGAAGCTCGTCCTACGTCCTGGGGAGACAAGCTGGAAGCTCGTCCTACGGGATGATTGAACAACAAGTCTTCGGCAAGGCGACGTTCTTCCTCGGGAATCGTGGCGTACCGTTCCAGTTTCTCGGCGTTGACGATTGCCAGATCGAGCCCGGCCTTCGTGCAGTGATAGAGGAACACGGAGTTGATGACTTCCCGGGCCGCCGCCGGCAGACCGAAACTCACGTTGCTGATACCGAGCACGGTCTTGCACTTCGGCAGCTTCTCCTTGATCAGTCGCACGCCTTCGATGGTCTCGACCGCGCTGCCGATGTAGTTCTCGTCGCCGGTGGCGCACGGGAACACCAGCGCGTCGAAGATCAGATCTTCCTCGGCAATGCCGTGCTCGGTGCAGTACTTGTGTGCCCGCTGGGCAATGGCCAGTTTCCGCTCCCGCGTGATGGCTTGCGCTTGCGTCTTGTCCTCGTCGATCGACCCGATCACCACCGCGCCGCCAAATTTCTTCAGCAACGGCAGCACCTTGTGGAATTTCTCCTCGCCGTCCTCGAAATTGATCGAATTGACGATGCTCTTGCCCTGGCAATACGTCAGCACCCGCTCGACCGCTTTCGCGTTCGTCGTGTCGATCATGATCGGCGCTTTGATCTTGTGAATCAGCTTCTCGTAAAAGCGGTCGATATCGGCCAGTTCGTCCCGGTCAGGGTTTTCGAGGTTGACATCGACGATCTGTGCGCCGCTCTTGACCTGGGCCCGGGCGATCTCGGTCGCTTCCTCGAATTTCTCTTCCGTGATCAGCTTCTTGAATGCGCGGGAGCCGACCTCGTTCGTCCGTTCTCCGACGAGCAGGGGACGATTGTCGTCGGTTGCCTCGACCAACTCGATGCCGGTGTAATAGCTCCGGCGCGCCGCCCGTTGTTTGCGTGGCTCACGCCCGTCGACCATCTGCGCGATGGCTTTGATGTGAGCGGGCGTCGTCCCGCAGCAGCCGCCGACGATGTTCAGCCAGCCGTTCTTGACGAACCGCTCCAACGACGACGCGAGCGAGGTCGGCGTTTCCAGGTAAAGCCCTTCCTCGTTCGGCAAACCCGCGTTCGGATAACAATGCACCCGGGTCGTCGCCATCTGATGAATGGTGCGAATGTGATCGGTCATGAACTCGGGACCGGTCGCGCAGTTCAGGCCGATGCTGAGCAAATCGACGTGTTGCAGCGATGCGACGAGCGCATCGGCGGCCTGTCCCGCGAGCATCGTGCCCATCGGTTCGATCGTGCCGGAAACCATGATCGGCAGTTTGACGCCCAGTTTGTCGAACGCTTGATGAATCCCGATAAGGGCGGCTTTGATGTTGCGCGTGTCCTGGCACGTCTCGACCAGCAGGATGTCGGCGCCGCCTTCGATCAATCCGAGAACCTGCTGGTAGAAATGCTCGATCAGTTGGTCAAACGTGACGCCGCCCGTGACGGTAATGGCTTTGGTGGTCGGACCAATCGACGCGGCCACGAACCGGGGTTTGGTCGGCGTGGAAAATTCCGCCGCCGCTTTCCGCGCCAGTTTCGTGGCGGCCGCGTTGATCTCGCGGCATTTGTCCGCCAAGCCATACTCGGCCAGCACGAGCGGCGTGCCGCCGAACGTGTCGGTCTCAACAATGTCCGCGCCGGCCTCGTAGTACTGACGATGAATATCGAGGATGACGTCGGACCTGGTAAGCACGAGGTTCTCGTTGCAGCCTTCGATGGCCGGGCCGCCGAAATCGGTGGCCGACAGGTTGCGTTGCTGGATCATCGTGCCCATCGCGCCGTCGAGCACGGCGATGCGTTGATCCAACACTTCGTACAGCAATCTGGTCCTGTCGTTGACGTTGGCCATCGTAATCTTTCCGTAGCTTAACAATTCCCGCATCCGGAGAAACAAAAAACCGCGTTCGCATCAGCGAATCGCGGTCTATCGCGTGGAGCGTTTTGTTCGGGACTTCTGCCCGCACATCCTCCGAAAGCTTTCGGAGAAGCCACCGTAGGCGCTCCCGCCTCGGTTGGCACCCTCCCGCACGCGCGGGAGGAATTCCTGATGCGGGGGGAAGTATAGTCATCCCGGCGGTGAATGCAAGTGGAAGTTCGGCGGGTGGTTAAAGAACGTGATCTCCGAACACGTTCCCCTCACCCGTCCCCGCAAACTACAGCGGGGCCGGCCTCTCCCCTGTGGGGCGAGGCGGGCGCGTGCGGAATCTCCTCGCCCCTTGAGGGAGAGGATCAAGGTGAGGGGTGCCGTCGGCCTCCGACCGCCAGAAATGAATCAAACTCTTGTCTCGGGCCGCTGACGGGCGCATCATAAGTAAGGAGGAGTCAGACGATGAAGACCATCATCTGTGCAACGGTCGCGGCGCTCGGAATCTCCATCGCCGTCACCGCCGCAGAACAGGAGGCCGCCATGGCGCAATTCACTTTGACCAGTCCGAGTTTCCGCAACGACCAACCGATGCCCGCCAAACATTCATGCGAGGGAGCCGACGCATCGCCCGCGTTGAAATGGGAGGGCGCGCCGGCGTCGACGAAGAGTTACGCGTTGATCTGTGACGACCCCGACGCGCCGGGCGGTTCGTGGGTGCACTGGGTCATTTACGCCATCCCCGCCAGCACGACCGAGTTGCCCGAAAACGTTGCCAAGACGGATACCGTTGCCGCGCTCGGCAACGCGAAACAGGGCATGACCGATTTCGGTAGGCTGGGCTACGGCGGACCGTGCCCGCCGCGCGGCCACGGCGTGCATCATTACCATTTCCGATTGTACGCGCTCGACACGGAGCTGAATCTCAGCGCCCGCGTATCGCGTCGGCAACTGGAAGCGGCGATGAAAGGCCACATCGTCGCGGAGACGGAATTGGTCGGGACCTATCGCCGGGATTAGGGATCTCTAACACTACTTGTAGCCGAAGCGTAAGCTTCGGTTCCAGCGCCGCAGCCTACGCCACGGCTACAGTCGGAACCTCGCGTGGTTGAACATTCGGCACAGATGGACCTGTCGCCTGCGCAAATTTCATGGGCGAGCGAAGCAGTAGTGTGCCGAAGGCGAAATCGAAAATGGGCAGGACGACGTTGAGGTTTTTGCCCATGTACCGGTGATGAAGCAGGTGATGGCCGTTGAGGCGGAAGAAAATGCCCGAGCGCTCGATGTTGCGTTTGCGCGGGATGTGCATGCACCAGTGCAGATACTCGTAGGCGGCGTAGTAACTCACCATGGCGGCGAACGTGCCCCACGCGAACGGTTTGCCGATCAGCCATTCCAGCCCGAGCACGGGACCGACGTGGATCGCCCACAGCGCGGGTGCGTTCCACCACGCCATCGGCACGGTTTTCTTGTCGGCCTCGTTCTGGAGGTGATAGGTGTCGTCGGCCTTGAACTTGCCGTGGTGCGTGAGCGCGTGTGCCTGGAACGGATAGCGGAAGAACGGCACGGGACGATGCATCACATGTTTATGAAGCATCCACTCGAAGAAACTGCAGTAGATGATGCCACCGACGAACCCGATTGTCTGCCAGAACCAGCCGTGCATCGCGCGACCCTACAGCAATTCTCGTGAAAGACAACGGTTATTTTCGGAATTGCGTGCGGCGCAGGCAGACGACTACAGTGGCCAGCCGTGAGCCGCGAACCATTAGGTGTTAACCCCGACAAACCGTGTTTGCCGACGTCTTCCCGGAAAGAACGGCGATTCCTCCACGAAGATCTGCTCCGCGATGTGTCGCGGTCGTTTTATCTGACGCTGCGCGTCCTGCCCGGGGAGATCCGTCCGCAAATCTCGCTGGCCTACCTGCTGGCCCGGGCCAGCGACACGATTGCCGATACCAAGGTCGTGCCCCGGGCCAAACGCGTGGCGGTGCTGCGTGAAATGCAGACCTTGTCGCGCGTGCCGGAGTTGGGCGGATTGGCCGAGCGCCAAAGCTTGCCCGCGGAGAAGCAGTTGCTGGAACGACTCGGCGAATGCTTCGAGGCACTCGACAGATTCGATGAGGCTGATTGCCTCCGCATTCAGGAGTTGCTGCAGGTGATCATCAGTGGCCAGATCTTCGATCTCGAACGATTCCCGGGCGAGACGGAGCAGGAACTCGTGGCGCTGGCGACCGACGACGAACTCGACCGGTACACCTACATGGTCGCGGGCTGCGTCGGCAGATTCTGGACCCGGATGTGTGTGACGCATCTGAAGGAGCTGGAGCGTTGGGATACTGGAGTGATGGAGGAGTTGGGCGTGCGGTTCGGGAAGGGGCTGCAGCTCGTGAACGTGTTGCGCGACATGCCGAAAGATTTGCGAGTCGGGCGCTGCTATTTGCCCGTGAAAGATCCGCGAACATTGCTTGATCCTGCCAACTACGACTCGGTCCGTACCGACTACAACAAGTGGCTCGGCCGCGCGGTGGAACATCTGGACGCGGGCTGGCAATACACGATAAAAATCCCGGCGAAGTTGTGGCGGTTGCGGCTGGCCTGTATCTGGCCGATTTGGATCGGCTTGAAGACCATCGCGCGGTTGCGCACGGCCAATCCGCTCGATCCGCAGAAGCGGGTGCAAATTTCCAGGGGCGAAGTTTACGGAATCATGGCCCGTTCGTTTCTGATCGTGCGCAGCGACCCCGGGCTGTGCGCGGCGTTTCAGAAGCTGCGCGAGACGGCGCAGGCTGCCAACAGGTAGCGGTCCCCCGCGTCCAGCGGTCGTTGGTAGGGACACGCTCCGGCGTGTCCAGGCCGCGCAGTAGCGCGGCCCTATCGGTTCGCCGGGCTGGCTGTGCGTAAACTGCTTCCGGCTTGCAAAACGTCTCATCGAACCTATGATTTGCGGGTTATGTTTACGGGCGCATACACAGCTTTGGTCACGCCGTTCACAAAAAAAGGCGGCCAAGTCGACGAACCGCGACTGCGCGATCTCGTGGAACAGCAGGTCGCGGCGGGCATCGACGGTCTCGTTCCGTGCGGGACAACGGGCGAATCGCCGACGTTGTCGCACGAGGAACACAACCACGTGATCGAATTGGTCGTGAAGTTCGCCGCCGGCCGCTGCAAAGTCATCGCCGGAACGGGTTCGAATTCGACCGACGAGGCGATCTTCATGACGCAGCATGCGAAGAAGGTCGGGGCGGACGCGACCTTGCAGGTGGCGCCGTATTACAACAAACCCACCCAGGCGGGGTTGTACGCTCATTTCCGGAAGATCGCCGAGGACGGCGGATTGCCGGTCGTCCTCTACAACATTCCCGGCCGCTGCGGCGTCGATATCGCCAACGAGACAATGGCGAGATTGCGCCGCGATCTGCCAGGAAAAATCGTCGGGCTCAAAGAGGCCACGGGCAACGTGGACCGCGTCAGCCAGTTGCGGGGGCTGGTCGACCGCGATTTCTGCATCGTGTCGGGCGACGATTCGCTCACGCTGCCGATGATGAGCGTCGGCGCGGTCGGCGTCATCAGCGTCGCCTCGAACGTCGTGCCGCGCGAAGTGACGGAACTCACGCACGCGGCGCTCAAGGGCGATTTCGAGCGGGCGGGCCGGATTCACGCGAAACTGTTTCCGGTCTTCAAAGATTTGTTTATCGAGACCAACCCGATTCCAGTGAAAGCCGCGCTGGCGATGATGGGCGTTATCGACGAGGCCTATCGGTTGCCGTTGGTCCCGATGAGCGATGGCAATCGCGCCCAGTTAAGGAAGACGCTTCAAGCGCTCGGCTTGGTGAAGGCGTGACACCGGTCAAAATCATCATCTGCGGGTCGAAGGGCCGCATGGGGCAGACGCTCATCGCCTGTGTCAGGGCCGACCCCGAACTGCAACTCGCCGGCGAGATCGATCAGGGCGATGATTTGTCAAAGGTCGTTGCCGGGGCCGACGCGGTTGTGGATTTTTCCGTGCATGACGCGACGGCGGCGATTGCCCGGCTGGCCGCACAGCACCGGAAAGCGCTGGTCATTGGTACTACGGGGCACACGGATGCAGAGCGGCAGGCCGTATGCGACGCCGTCAAGTCGATCCCGTGCGTCTGGACGTCCAACTTCAGCACGGGCGTGAACGTGTTGTTTTGGATGACCGGCAAGCTGGCGGAGATCGTGGGGCCGAAATGGGACGCGGAAATTTCCGAGACGCATCACACGGCCAAGAAAGACGCGCCGAGCGGCACGGCCAAGACGTTGCAGGCGATTCTCAAGAAAGCGCGGGGCCGGGACGTGCCGGCGCACGCGTTGCGCGTGGGCGACGTGGTCGGCGATCACACGGTGACGTTTGGCACGGCGGGCGAACGGCTCGAGTTGACGCACCGGGCCGGCAGCCGCGAGACGCTTGCCCGAGGGGCGTTGCGGGCGGCGAAGTGGGCCGTGGCGCAGCGGCCCGGGTTGTACGACATGCAGGATGTGTTGGGCCTCCGTTAACGAATCATCCATGAACCGGAAGCTGATCATCGGGTGCCTGGCGGTGGTCCTCGGTTCGTCCTGTTCGGACCTGGGACGGAACGAAGGACGGTCGTCGAGTCCGCTGGCGGATCGAATTCACCGGGCGCTGAACCAGACGGTGATTCCCGAAGTCGACCTCGAGTCCGTGAGCGCGGTCGAGGCGCTGAATGTCTGGTCGGAACTGAGCCGCACGTATCATCCGCAACACTTCAAGTTCCAGCACGTCGTGGCGTATCCGGTGACGTTTACGCAGGGGACGACGGGAGCGTCGGCATCGGTGCCCAAGGCGCCGAAGGTGACGGTGCGCCGCAAGAACATCACCGCGAAACGTTTGTTGGACGAGATTTGTCGCCAGGCCAATCTGAAATGGACGATTACCGGGCGGGTGATTGTGATCAAGCCCGGTCCGCCGGCGCCGGCTACGCCGTAATGAAAGTCGGCCTCGCGTTTGGGTCGAATCTGGGCGACCGACTTCGGCAATTGCAGCAGGCGAAGGCGTATCTGCTGAGTTTGTCGCGCGAAGGCTGGCACGTGGCGTCGCCCGTGTACGAGACGGACCCGGTCGGCTGTCCGCCCAATTCGCCGAAGTTTCTGAACGCGGTGTTGGAAATCGAATTCGGCGGTGCGCCGAGGGCGTTGCTGAAGAAGATCGTGGCGTATGAAGTGGCGCACGGACGCGACCGGGAGTTGCCGAAGAACGCCGCGCGCACGATCGACCTCGACATTTTGTATTTCGGCGAGAAGGAGATTTTGGAGAAGGACCTGGTGGTGCCGCATCCGCGGATGGCGGAGCGGCGGTTCGTGCTGTTGCCGCTGTCGACGATTCGGCCCGACATGATTGTGAAGGGTACGGGCAAGACGGTGCGGATGCTGTTGCGCGAGTTGCCAATGCGGGAGGGGGAGATTAGATTCGTGCAGCAGGAATGGTAGGGGGGACCGGGGTCTTAATCATAATCTTACTCTTGCTCTTACTCAGCCGAGGGCAGGATTGGATTGGAGGCAAGAGCAAGAGCATGAGTAGGAGCTTGGAGTGAGGAAGATGGACGACCGAAAGATAACGATCCACACGTTGCGGGCGATGAAACAGCGCGGCAAGAGAATCGCGGCGCTGACCGCTTACGATTTTTTCACGGCCAAGATCATGGACGAAGTCGGCGTGGAACTCATTCTCGTCGGCGATTCGCTCGGGATGGCGGTGCTGGGCTACGAGAACACGTTGCCGGTGACGATGGAGGATATGATCCATCACACCAAGGCGGTGGCGCGGGCGAAACCGAACGCGTTGCTGGTGGGGGACATGCCGTTCATGAGCTATTCGACAGTCCGCCAGGCGGTCGAAAACGCGGGCCGGTTCATCCAGGCGGGGGCGGAAGCGGTGAAGATCGAAGGGGGCGAACCGGTGATCGAGCAGGTGCGGGCGGTCATCGCGGCGGGCGTTCCCGTGCTCGGACACATCGGGTTGCTGCCGCAATCCATTCTCGAAACCGGCGGCTACAAAGTCCAGGGCCGAACGGCCGAGTCGGCCGAACGGCTGCTGCGCGACGCCAAGCTGTTGGAAGAAGCGGGCGCGTTCGCCATCCTCATCGAGTGCGTGGTGGCCGACGTCGGGAAGCGAATCACCCAGTCGGCCCGGGTGCCGACCATCGGCATCGGCGCCGGCCCGGGCTGCGACGGGCAGATCCTGGTGAACAACGACATGCTCGGACAGTTCACGCGATTCATCCCCAAACACGTGAAGCGCTACGCGAATCTCGCCGAAGAAATGCGCCAGGCGTTCGCCGCGTACAAGCGTGAGGTTGAGTCGGGGGAATTCCCCGGTGAAGCGCAAAGCTTTCGTTAGGGCGATGCTCGGGTGCATTGCGTTCTGTGTGGTCGGCCACTCAGGGCTGGGCGAGGCGACTACCAACCAACTGCCGACCGCACCGATGATCCGTGAAGCGGGCACGCTCTATCGTCGGAACGATTTGCCGGACGCTTACAGGGTGTACGGCCAGGTCTTGCGCAGAGCGTCTGAGGAAACAAACTGGGTTGATGCGGTGACAGCCGAATGGAACATGGGGGTGATTCAGGAGCGACTCGGCGATCTCGCCGCTGCGCACGAGCATTACGAAAACACGTTGATCTTCCTTCACCGGGTGCCGCCGCGCGATTCCGTCCGCGCGGAGGACACGGAATTGGGAGTATTCTCGAGCCTCGCGAGAGTGTGCGAGAAGGAGGGCAAGCTGGGCTGTGCTCTCGAGACGAACGGGGAATTGGACAGGCTTTGGAACCTCTTTTGGACTCGCATCCAAGAGAGGAAAGCCAGGAACGGCGCCGACTACCGCCGTTTCGTGTTGGATCCGTTTACTCTGTACACCATGCGATCCCTCACCTTCGCCATGGTCGAGCGCGCTCGCGGGCGTCAGCGAACCGGCCAGTTCGGCGAGGCCGAGCAAGACCTCCAAGCCTTGGCGACTGAAATCGAAGAGCAATGGCAGGAACGTCTGGCCGCGTTCCATGGATATCCGCCGGCGGTTAGCCTTGAGACTGAGGGGACCATCCCCTGGCAGGACCAAGATTTGGGAAACCTCTGGTGGGAATTGGGCAGGCAAGCCGCTTTTTTGGAGCGGCTCGATGAGGCCGTTGCAATTGGCGAACAAATGCAGGCCGTTCCTGTCGAGCACCGTCATTTGGAGACGCGGTGGTCGCAGATGGTTGACTGTGCCTTCTGGTTGGCACAGCGCGACGGCGTCAGCCCGCGCGTCTGGGATCTGTTGAACGATGCGCTCGATCATTTTGAGAACTCGGTCCAGTACTATGGGGCCTGGATGCAAGCCCGGATCACCAAGGCCGACTTGTTGGCGCAAGACGGACAGGCCAAGGCGGCCATCGCGTTGCTCGACAGCGTCGTCGACTCTGCCCGTACGAACCAGCATACCGAGTTGCTGGCGCAGGCTCTGGAATCCCGCGCCAAACACAAGCTGGCGACCGGTGATACATTGTTGGTGGGCACCGACCTCAAGGAATCACTGAAATTGTACCGCACCTTGGGAAACAAGGTCGAAGAAGTGGAATTGTACGAGCTCTACGCCCGGTGGCTGGTGACCCAGGAACGCTACGCCGAGGCGGTCCAGACATGGGAGGACGCCTACCAGTTGTGCGAAGCCCTGCGCCTGCATTTTCGTTCGCTGCACATGTTGCTGGGGATGGCCGAGCTGCAACTGCGTTTGGGAAACAAAACCGAACTGGCGCGGGTGTGGGAGCGCATCGGCCGCTTCGTGAGCGCTCACCAGGATTTGCCCGGGCCCACGCAACTTCGTCTCCGGCTGGCGCGGATGGATTATCTGAAGTTTCAGGACGATCAACCAGGCTTGCGCGCGGCGTACAACGACACACTGGCGTTCGTGAAAAATTCCCACCTCACGCCCTACCAGGCCCGCGACTTCACTGCGTATGATGTGGGCACGCGGCTGGCCGTCAGCACGATCGAGACGCAATCAGAGCCCGCGGTGGATCTCCAGCCCGTGATGATGATCAGTCAGGTCTCCACGGGCGAGTTGGCGCACGCCCGGTTCGGCATATTCAATCCGTCCACCCGCGCCGCGCGGGGCCGTGTCAGACTTGTCTCCGCCGTCACGCAGTTCGAATGGACGCCGACCGGCCAGGGATGGAATGTGGAGTTGGGACACGGAGCCGTCGAGACGATGGACACCACGAAGGACCTCACCATCCCGCCGGGCACGGCCTCGGCGCTCTACTTCGAAGCGGTCCCAGCGTCCTCGGGCGCGACGAATCGCCTCTCCATCACGTGGGAAGGCGAATCCGTCGCTACCGGTCTTTGGGAATTCGCAGCTAGCCCTGATACCCGCACCGTGGCCATCGTGAATTCCGGCTTGGCGGCGGACAACCCGTTCTACGCCGTGCCGTTCTACCACGAGATGTATTTCCGGGGTGCTCGCCAGGAGGTTCGTAATTTTCGGGTCAAGACCAGCGGGCTGTGCCGCATTGAAATTCTGGACACGGCCACCGACAAACTTCTGGCCATCGACGCCACCGGCGATGGCGACTTCGACGGACCCGGTGACGTTCTTTACGCCGACGAGGACGGTAACGGCTTCCCGGATTTTGTTTTGGGCCCGGAACACGACGTGGCCGGCTTCGAACTGTTGGTCTACCCGGCATCGTCTGCCAGCTGCAATGGCTCACCTATTGACATTAGACTGCTCGTTGAGGAGAACGGCGACTGGGTCGAGCAGGCGGTCGACAGGCTGGTGGGAAAATAAGCCTCCCGCACGGGAAAAACTTTCCTGGCGTTTCGTCACAGCCGGCAGGCGACAGCCACTTCGGGATTGGCGGATTGCCCGCCGCGTGGTAATGTAGAATCAGGAGCGCGGCAACCGGTAGAGGAGACGCGCTACTTTCACAATCCTCAGTTTGGCGCGCTCAGGAGGCAAGCCTATGAATGCACTTCGTTGTCCGGTGCGCGAACCTCGGGAACCATCCGCCGAAGGAGAGCCGGAGCTCAAGTCGGATCCAACTCAACTCGTATCCGTCGCCCTGATCACCGCAATCCTGTTGGCATGCAGCCTTTGGGGACTCGCGGCCAGCGCGGAGACAGCCCGCGCGCCGCAACTTACCGTGGAACTGAAGGTGAAGGACACCGGAAAGCCCGTCGCTGGGGTCACGGTGACCGTTGGGAGAAACTGGGATGAGGAGTTTGCCAGGCAGACGACCGGAAACGACGGCCGGGCCAATCTCAATCTGCCCGCCGACAAACTGCAGAATCTGTGGCTAAACACGTCACTGGACGGCTGGGTGCCGATGGTGGTGTATTGGGACAAGCGCGAACCAAGTGATCGGCCGCCAGAAAAGATCGCCATCCAGATGGAGCGGGCGACGACGATTGGCGGGCGGGTGATTGATGACGCCGGTCAGCCGGTGGCAGGGGCAACTGTAGTGCTCTGGGTTCACAAGAGGTACCCGGGATCCAGACAGCGGGTAAACGTGGACGATGAGTTTGTGAAGACAGATCAGACCGGCCGCTGGTCGTACGGCTTGGTACCGGCCGAGTTCGACGGTATCGAGGTCGGTGTCTTTCATCCTCGCTATGCCAGCACACAGAACGGGGAGGGATATTATCCGATCGGGAACTTCCAGCCGGTTTCGGCGTTGCGCGACGGCACGGCCACGCTCAAGCTCGAACGCGGCGTGCTGATTGACGGCGTGGTCCGTGGCCGCGGTGGCAAGCCGGTTGCCGGGGCCAAAGTCGGGTACGGCAAGGATCGCACTTGCTCCAACGTGATACCGGAACAGGACACGGATGCCGATGGACGCTTTGCCTGCGGCGCCCATGTGGGCGATACAGCGATGATCACGGTCAAGGCACCAGGGTATGCACCGGAAACGAAAGAGTTCATCGTGACCCGCTCGCCAGACGTGGTGGTCTTTGATCTTCGGCCCGGGCGGGCGCTGACGGGACGGGTGATCGATCAGCAAGGCAAGCCGATTGAAGGGGCCGTCATTTTCATGAACACTTGGCAGGTGACGAGCGATGCTGACGGGCGCTTTACGTGGGAAGACGCGCCAGCGGACACGATCTATGTCGACGTCTGCAAGGCAGGATACGCTGATAACCGCGATGTGGCGATCAGTGCCGGCGGCAAGAATGAAGTTGTCCTGCATGGCCCGACGGTGGTGAATGGGACAGTCGTGGATGCCAAGACCGGGCAGCCGGTGCCAGAGTTTCGGATTCTGACCGGGATCGGCTGGGACGATGCCAGACCGGTCGACTGGATACGGGATGTGGGAGTCGCGGATAGGCCGGTCCAAGGGAAAGAAGGGAAGTTTGAGTTGAGGTATACGTTTCCTTATCCGAAATACGCGGTCCGAATCGAAGCCGATGGTTATCTGCCCGTGAACTCCGAGCCGTTTCTGCCGGACGGCAAGGAAAAGAACCTGTCGTTCAAACTGGTTCGAGGCGAGGAGATCAAAGGCGTTGTGCTGGGGACCGATAGCAAGCCGGCGGCGGGAGTCGAGGTCCTGATGGCGACGCCGTCGAGCCACGTGCAGATTCAGAACGGACGGGTGCCGGAATTTATTCTCAGAGGTACGTTGCACACGGTGAGTGGCACCGATGGCTCGTTCAGCTTCTTCCCGCAGACGGATGCGTTCTTGTTGGTGGCGATCAGCGACACTGGCCTGGCAGTGGCAGTGGATGCGGAGTTCAAGACCAACTCGCAGGTCAGATTGACGGCTTGGGGCACGGTTCAGGGCATCGTCAAATCGGGAACCAAGCCGGCCCCAAATGAGGCTTTGTATTTGAGGTACAAAGACCTCGTTGGATCCGACCCGAAGAAACCGCGAGTCTTTGCCTATCACAACGTGACGGCGGATGAGAACGGGCGGTTTCGGATTGAGCGCGTGATCCCCGGCAAAGTGTCGGTGTGCGGGGTGGTCAAGGTCAACGGCGAGGACACCGTCTATTCGGTCAAGACCAACGTGGTGGTGGAGCCCGGGCGAGCGGTCGAGGTAACCGTTGGCGGTTATGGGCGGCCGGTGGTGGGACGGATCGCTTTACCGGCGGACCTGAAGAAAGGCTACTGGACGGTCGGGGGCGCGAGCGTGAGAACCAACGTAAGGATGCCGAAGTTGGAGGTGCCTGACGAAGTCGAGAAAATGACGATGGAAGAGCAGAAGGCGTGGTATGAGAAGTGGAAGGAATCCCCGGAAGGCAAAGCGTTTTTGGAGGAACAAGACAGGGCCATTAAACAGATAAAGGAGTTTGCGGTGCGCGTCGAGGAGGACGGTCGTTTCCGCGCAGACGACATTCCCGCCGGCACGTACACCTTAAACATCACGCTCACTGATTTGCCAAAAGGCCGGCAGTGCGGCCCGAGGGATGAGATCGCTGCGGTGACTCACGAGTTCACAATGCCCCCGATACCGGGCGGCGTCAGCGATGAGCCGTTGGATCTGGCAACGCTGACGGCGGCGCGGGTCAACCAGGTGAAGGTTGGCGACGTGGCGCCGGCGTTTGCGTTCAAGACGCTCGATGGGAAAGAAGTGAAACTGGCGGACTTCAAGGGTAAGTACATCCTGCTGGACTTTTGGGCCACCTGGTGCGGTCCCTGCCGCGGGGAAACGCCGCATCTGAAGTCCGTCTACGACGCCTTTGGCCAGAGGGAACGGTTTGTGATGGTCGGCCTGAGCATGGACGAAGCGATGGATTCGCCGAAGAAATATGTCCAATCCAACAGCATCAAATGGGTGCAGGGGTTTTTGGGAGAGCGGGCGAAGAACCAAACGGTGCTGAACCTCTATGGCGTGCGGGGGATTCCATCGATTTGGCTGATTGGCCCGGACGGCAAGGTGATCGCCAAGGATTTGGGGGGAGACGAAATCAAGACGGCCGTGGCTGCGGCGATGAAAAATTAGGAGTGGCTTGATCTCCCGGTCTTTCTGGCGGCGCAGGCGTCCCCGGCTGCGATGTTCCGTTATTTCACAGGCAGAGACGCCTGTGCCACCGACCGCTAGAACTCGAACTTGAGTCCCGCAAACCGTTTTTCGATTTCGCCCACGACGCGCCGCTCGTCTGCTTCGCCTTTGGCCACGAACGTCACCGAGAACCGCAGGAACGGTCCGGCGTCGTCCCACGGGACGGTCGAAATCAGATTCTCCGTGATCAACCATTGCGACACGTCCTCGGCGGATTTGAAGCCGACGCGATGGCCATCGGCGTCCACAACCGATTTGGGCGCGGCGACGTAGAGGAAGAACGAGCCGCGGGGTTTGTCCGCGTTGAACCCGAACTTGCGCAGGCAGGCGACCAATAGGTCCATGCGTCGCGAGTATTTCGCTGCGATCTTGGTGGTGATTTCGGGATGCGCCAGCGTTGCCGCGCACGCCTTCTGGATGGCGAGAAACTGGCCGCTGTCGCTGTTGTCTTTCACGTTGCCGTAAGCGGAAACGAGCAGGGGATTGCCGCACACGAAGCCGAGCCGCCAGCCCGTCATATTGAACGCCTTGCTCATCGAGTGGAGCTCGACCGCCACGTCTTTTGCGCCGGGCACGGACAGGATCGACAGCGGTTTCCCGTCGAACACCAGGGCCGCGTACGCGGCGTCGGACACGATCACCAGCTTGTGTTTGCGGGCGAAGTCGACGGCATGCGCGAAGAACTCCGCCGTGGCGCTGGCACCGGTCGGATTGTTCGGATAATTGAGCACGATCGCTTTGGCGCGTTTCAGCACCTCGCCCGGAATCGAATCGAGATCGGGCAGGAAATGATTGGCTGCGGTCAGTTTCAGGTTGTGAACTTCGCCGCCGTACCAGTGGGCGTGGGTGCCGAACACGGGATAGCCGGGCACGGTCATGATGGTCACGTCGCCGGGATTGATCAGCGTCGCGGGCAACAGCGACAGCGCCGCTTTGCTCCCGATGCTGTGGATGATTTCCCGTTCCGGATCGAGTCCGGTCACGCCAAACGCCCGTTCCATCCATTGCGCGGCGGCCCGACGAAATTCAGGGCCGCCGTTGTCGGCGTAGCCGCGGTTCTCGGGTTTCTGCGCTTCTTCGGCGAGCGCCCGCACGCTCAGTGGGAATGCCATCTCGTCGGGTTCGCCCACGCCGAGGTCGATCAATTCGACGTGCGGATGGGCCGCCAGCGCGGCTCGTTTGGCGCGTTTGATCTTTTCGAACTTGTAGATGGCCGTGTCCTTGCCGAATTTCCGGCCACCGATGCGCTCGGCGAAAAGTTGCTGAATGTACGGGTCGGTCATGGTCGTGCCGAATAGACACGAAAGGCCAAGGAGCGTCAAGCGTGGAGCGGACGGAGATAACGGTAACGGCGCGCATTTTCTTCGTGACGCCGCGTCGGCGAGGCGGTATTCTGGATGCGTGAAGGTCATCCGCGCCGCAAAGGAGATGCAGGCCGCCTCGACCGAAGCCAAACGTTCCGGCCGTCGTATGGCGTTGGTACCAACGATGGGCGCGTTGCACGAGGGACACCTCGCGTTGGTGCGCGCGGCGCGCGAGCAGGATGCGTTGGTCGCCGTTAGCATTTACGTCA
This sequence comes from Verrucomicrobiia bacterium, assembly GCA_035515475.1. Taxonomy (GTDB): domain Bacteria; phylum Verrucomicrobiota; class Verrucomicrobiia; order Palsa-1439; family Palsa-1439; genus DATJBF01. Next base: position 1,939 of record DATJBF010000015.1, on the reverse strand, counting down.
ACCCCACCCAGTTCGGCCCCGACGAGGACTTCAAACATTACCCGCGCGATTTGGAGGCCGATTGCCGCATCTGCGAGCGGGAGAACGTCAACGTCGTGTTTGCGCCTTCCGACGAGGAGATGTATCCCGGCGGGAGCGTGACCACGTGGATTGAAGAGACGAAACTGGCGAAACGATTCGAAGGCGAGAAACGGCCCGGACATTTTTGCGGCGTGTGTACCATTGTCGCCAAGCTCTTCAATGTCGTGCAGCCCGACATCGCCACGTTCGGCAAGAAGGACTACCAACAGTTGAAAATCGTCGAGCGGATGGTGCGGGACCTCCGGTATCCGGTGGAGATTGTGTCGGTTCCCACGGTTCGCGAACCCGACGGCCTCGCGGCGAGCAGCCGCAATCAGTACCTGACCTCCGCCGACCGGGCCCAAGCGACCGTGCTCTGGAAATCGCTCGGTGTTGTGCGCGATCTGTTCAACCACGGGGAACACAGCCCGCACCGGCTGGAGGCGGCCGTCACGCGGACGATCTCGTTGGCGCCCGTGGCCCGGTTGGATTATGCGGCCGTGGCCGACGCCGAGACCCTCGAACCCGTGCACGAAGCCAAACACGGGGATGTCGTGCTGGTCGCCGCCTACGTCGGCAAGACCCGCCTGATCGACAACGTGATTCTGTAGCAAGCCCGAGCGAGGGGTCAACTCTAGCAAGTTGCCGGGCTTCCCCCGGGGTGAAGACAATCCAAGCACGGACGGTTATGATTCCCCGCGAAGTCTGCAGTGAAAGTCAAGCTGTGGCGAACGTCTCACGGAGTGATTGAAGTCTGCGGGAAAGTTCCTGATTCCCTTTGGCCTGTTGGTTGATGCGGGTGACGATGCGCAGTGCGGTGCTGCCGTAGTGGTAGCCGAACTCGCGCGCGGCGTGGGCGTAGCGTTGGCCACCCAGCACAACGGACATCCAAAGCTGGAGCTGGCGGTCGGGCTCGTGCCGGATGAGTTCGTCGAGTTGGTGGCGACGTTGTGCGGTGTCGTGGTGCGTGAACCAGCGGATTTCTTCCTGACCAGGTTTGTGGCCGACGGCAGTCAGCACTTTCTGCCAGAGAGCTTCGGAGCCGAGGACGAGGCCGCCCCGGAGGTTTACCCAAGGACTGGTGACGAGTTGACCGAAAGCGCGGCGAATGTCTTGTTGGTAGGCACGGCGGGCGTGGGTCACTGTGGCGCCCCAGTAGCGCAGCCAGTCCAGCGAGAGCCAATCGGGTGGGCGACGCAGGCCGGCGTAGTCCTGATGGCTGCTCCAAGGATACCGGCTGAACTCGGGGAAGCGTTCGGACGGCAGGCGATCAGAGCGGCGACGGGGGCGAACGGGATTGAGGTGCAGGTAGCGGACGAGGCTGACAGCATAGGCATCGGCATCCACGAGTTGAGCTTTGAAGCGACCTTGAAAGAGGTGACCGCTGCGACGATGACGACGGTTAAAGCGGATCGTGTAGGTGACCTGAAGCCAGCCGGCGGCCTGGGTGAGATTGGCGTGCGGCGTTTCCAGCAGGAGGTGGTAATGATTGGGCATCAGACAGTAGGCGTGCATGCGCACGCCGAAACGGTCGACGGTTTCAGAGAGCGTTTTCAGCCAGACGTCACGATCCCCGTCATCGCGGAAAATGGCTCGCCGTTCGTTGCCACGAGCCATGACATGATAAACGGCATCTTCAAACTCGACTCGGATGGGGCGAGCCATTGATCCTCAGGAAACCATCTGCGCTACGGCGCGTCAAGCAAGATGCTAGAGTTGACCCCCTTTGCACCCCTTTTCACTGCTGTCCAAAATAATCTGATTTTGGACAGATAGCGGCTGTATTTCGGCCTGTTTTCATTGGTCTGAGGCCTGCCTCAGGATGAGGTTGTCTGTCGTTGTGGCTGGATGCTGTCCAACATCAGCCAGGTCTGGAGAG
>DATJBF010000014.1:0-24155 GCA_035515475.1 Verrucomicrobiia bacterium | reverse complement strand
CTCTCCAGACCTGGCTGATGTTGGACAGCATCCAGCCACAACGACAGACAACCTCATCCTGAGGCAGGCCTCAGACCAATGAAAACAGGCCGAAATACAGCCGCTATCTGTCCAAAATCAGATTATTTTGGACAGCAGTGTCCCCAACAGGCCCCGGGGTCAGCTCAGTACTCTGGACTAGTTGGCGTTGACTGTCGCAGTCGGGTGGTTCATGCACTGCGCTGATTCCGGCTACAACCACGGACGCGATACAACGCGTCCCCGACGGCATTATCAGGACGTCGAGCGGTGGCCGTTCCCTTGACAAGGCCCGCCAATCCTGTTACGTAAATTGTGAAAGTTGTACGGATGATGTATCCACCTTGGTCGGCGAACGATTCATTCAGCGCGGGTCGCAGCGTGAAGGTCTGAAGTCGGTATTTGTGTGAAGGATTTATACACATCTCAATATCTGTTCGTGGTTGTGTTTCTGGCGGTCGCGGTCGCGTTTCCGCTGGCACCGCTGTTGATCGCGCGTCTTCTGGCGCCACGGAAACCGACCCTGACCAAGCAAGACACCTATGAATGCGGCCTGACTTCCAAAGGCGACGCGTGGGTGCAGTTCCGTGTCGGCTACTACATTTACGCGCTTATGTATGTGATTTTCGCAGTCGAGACCGTCTTCCTATATCCGTGGGCGGTGGCGTTCGGGGGTCTGAGCTTCGGCGCGTTCGTCGCGATGATGATCTTTGTGTTGTTGCTGGTCGAGGGACTGGTGTACGCCTGGGCCAAAGGCGCGCTGGATTGGAAATGATGAAAAGGGGGGGAATGGAGTATGGGAGTGGTGGAGTGATGCAACGACGGAGGAACGGATTACCGGGCCGATTTTGTGGTGTTCCAGTACTCCAAGTTTCCAAGACTCCAACACCCCAATGGCTTTTCCGGTTATGCCATACGACGAAGGACTGAAAAGCGAACTGCAGAAGCACGGCATCTTCGTGCTGCCGATCGAGCAGCTCTATAATTGGGGACGGAAATCCTCGATCTGGCCGCTGCAATTCGGTCTCGCTTGTTGTGCGATCGAGATGATTGCCACGGCGGCGTCGCGCTACGATCTGGCCCGGTTCGGCGCTGAAGTGTTCCGGGCCACGCCGCGTCAGGCCGACCTGATGATCGTCGCGGGCACCGTGACCAAGAAGATGGCCCCACAGGTCGTGCGGCTCTACAACCAAATGCCGGAGCCGAAGTATTGCATCGCGATGGGCGCGTGCGCAATTTCCGGTGGGCCGTTCAAGGACGGCTACAACGTGTTGAAAGGCATCGATCGTTACATTCCTGTGGATGTCCACATTCCCGGCTGTCCGCCGCGTCCCGAAGCATTGATTCACGCGATCATGACCCTGCAACGAAAGATTGCCGGACAGGACTTGGAGAAGGGGCGGCGTCCGCGGTGGTACGACGATCAGGCGACGTCTGAGTTCACCATTCCGTCGTACGGCGAACGCGATCTGGTGCCGGCGGCGAACCGTGAGGTCTGGCGGCCGCCCCGCAACTACCGCGACGTGACGTTGGAGGAAGTCAAGCCGGCATGAACTGCCACCAATTTGTCATTTTGAGCACTTCGGCTTGGCTCAGTGTAAACTCCGCGAAGAATCTCTCGCGTGGAGGATGCGTATTGCCAACGAGGGAGACCCCTCGACGAGCTCGGGGTGACAACGACTAGCCATGGAAGCGATCGAAAAAATCAAAGAGATCGTGTTGCAGGCCGTGGCGGGCGCGCAGATCGAGATCGTGAACTCGACGCCGGCGGCCCAGCAACCGGCGCTGTTGGTGGATCGCGAGCATATTTCTGCGGTGGCAAAGTTTCTCAAAGAGGACCCGCGGTTCGAGATGGATTTCTGTTCGTGCGTGACGGCCGTCGATTACCTGCCGAAGGGAGACAAGCCGGGCTGCATCGAGGTGGTTTACCATTTGTACTCCGTGGCCCAGAAACAGGGGCCGGTCGTGTTGAAGATCCGGGCGCCACGCGAACTCGAGCAGTGCCGCGTCCCGTCGCTCACCCCCGTGTGGCGCGGCTGCGAGTTTCAGGAACGCGAGGCGTACGATTTGTATGGCGTGAAGTTCGACGGTCATCCCGATTTGCGGCGGATCCTGATGTGGGACGAGTTTACCGATCACCCGATGCGCAAGGATTACGTGCCGCCGGCGGATTACGAATGGGAGCCGACACCGCACGACAACACGTTGCAGCGCGCCGGGCAGGCCCACGGCATCATGCCGCCGAGCGCGGCGGCGGAGTTGGAGAAAACCAAGAAGAAATGATCCAGCCGCTGACAGACGAAAAGCGATACTCGCTGACGCCGGGGGCGGAAGGCTTGATCGAGACGCAGACGTTGGAGGTCTCGATCGGGCCGCAGCACCCGAGTACGCATGGCGTGTTTCGGATGGACTGCGTATTGGACGGCGAGACGGTGGTGGCGCTCAAGCCGGTGATGGGCTATCTCCATCGCAATCACGAGCAACTGGCGGAGCGGATGGCGTGGCTCGGTTCGATGCCGTACACGGACCGCCTGGATTATTTCAACTCGATGACCAACAACTGGGCGTACGCTCTGGCGGTGGAGAAGCTGGCGGGGATCAAGGTGCCGGAGCGCGCCGAGTACATCCGCGTAATCGTCGGCGAGTTGTCGCGGCTCCAGAACCACGCCTCGGTGATCGGGTTCATGTTGCAGGACCTGGGCGCTTGGGGCACGCCGTTGTTGTACGCGTTCCGCGAGCGCGAGAAGATTCTCGATGTGTTCGAAGCCGTGAGCGGTTCGCGGATGATGTGCAATTATTTCCGGTTCGGCGGCGTCCGCGTGGATTTCAACGAGCCGATGTTGGCCATGGCGCGCGACATCACGGCGCGGTTTCCGAAGTTCCTCGATGAGTTCGAAAAACTGCTGACGACCAACGAGGTGTTGCTCGGCCGGTGCCAGAAGGTCGGCATCCTGCCGAAGGAACTTGCCATCAACGCCAGCATCAGCGGCCCGATGGCGCGCGCCAGCGGGGTCGAGTACGACATCCGCAAGGTGGACAGCTACGGCGTATACGGCCACTTCGATTTCCAGGTGCCGGTGGGCGAGCTCGGTGACGTCTATGATCGCTACTACGTCCGCGTACTGGAGATGCGGCAGAGCGTGAAGATCCTGGAGCAGGCGTTGCGCGATATTCCACAGGGCCCACACGTTGCGCCCGAAGTGAAGCTGCGCAATTTCAAGATTCCGCCGGGCGATGGTTACGGAAGGGTCGAAGCCCCGAAGGGTGAACTCGGGTTTTATCTCGTGTCGGACGAAGGCGGGAAGATGCCGTATCGGTACCACGTGCGCCCGCCGAGTTTCATCAACCTCACAATCCTCGAAGACATGTGCCTCGGTCACAAGGTCGCCGATGTCGTGATCATTCTGGGCAGCGTGGATATTGTATTGGGGGAAGTGGATCGGTGAACAACTGCACAGCGACAATTCCAAACGCTGTAGCCGCGGCGCTCTGTCGCCGCGTCTGGACACGCCGGCAGAGCGGCGTGGCTACAGGGATAGAGGCAGAAGGCGAATGAGTTTCTTCGGCAAAGGGTTGCTCGAAGGCATGGCGGTCACGGCCCGCAACTTCGTCGGCAGCTATTTCGACAAGGAGCGGCTGGTGACGGTGCAGTATCCCGAAGAACGCGTTCAAGTCCCCGAGAACTCGCGCACGTTCCCGTTCCTCGTGTACGACGACGACAAGGACCGCGTCGGCACGATGCGGTGTGTGGCGTGCAAGATTTGCGAGGTCGAATGTCCGCCCCAATGCATTTACATCGTGATGGATCGCGACGAGAAAGGCAAACCGCAGCAACGTCCGAAGGTGTTCGATATCGACATCAGCGTCTGCATGCAGTGCCAGATCTGCGTCGAGGTGTGCCCGTTCGAAGCGATCAAGATGGACAACGACTACGAGAAATCCCAATACGGCCGGTTCAACGAACTCGTCGAACATTTGCCCGATTTGCTGAAATCGAACGCGTATTACCACAAGATCAAGCCGACCGAGGCCACCGCGGTGGACGCGAAGCTGAAGGCCGACGCAGAAAAGAAGGCCAAGAAGGCTGCGCCGGCAAAACCGGCAGCTCCGGCGACCAAGGCTGTAGCCGAAACGTCAGCTTCGGTGGCCGCGGCGCAGCGCGGCCCTACCACTGCCTCGCCAGCAAAGATCAAGATTCCCGACGATGCGCCGTTCACGCCGGAGCAGCGGGAGTGGTTGAGCAGGTTTCTGGCGACGATTTCGGTGGGAACTCGACCGGCCGTGGCAACCCCGGAGGCATTGGCAACAATCGTTGCTCCAACGGCGGTACCGACGGCTGATTGGCCCTGGCATGATCCCGGGCTGGGGTTGCCGCAGCGGCTGGACATGGCCAAGAGCAAGCCGCTGGCCGACAAGCTGATGGCCGCGATGGCGCAAACGGATTGCCATGCCTGCGGCTACGATTGCCGCGGTTATGCCGACGCGATTGCGGCCGGCACGGAGAAAGATTTGTCACTGTGCCTGCCCGGTGAGGCGGAGACACAGACTGCGCTCGAGAAACTGCTGAAGGAGGCGGGCTAAAGCCTGAAGGATCAATTGTCGCCGCGAGCCTGCTCGCGGTTGGGAACTGTTGGCTCCGCGGGCAGGCTCGCGGCGACAAAACTCCGCGCTTCACAGAAGCACCGCTACACCCTATAAGAAGCGGGTTGTACCAAGTCGGTTCGACGATGGAGTTCATGTATCAACAGCTGCGCAGTGCCTTCGCGAACGCGCCCGACGGCGTGCTCGTGGCGATTTCCATTGCCGGGCCCATCGTGTTCGTGCTGGCGGTTTACCCGCTGATTTTTGCGTACACCACGCTGGTGGAACGCAAAGCGCTCGGGCGCGTCCAGAACCGTTACGGGCCGAATCGGGTGGGCCGCTGGGGCATCCTGCAACCGATTGCCGACGGCGTGAAGTTGCTCATCAAGGAGGACATCGTCCCGCGCAACGCCGACAAGGCCGTGCATTTCCTCGCGCCGGTGGTCGCGGTGATCCCGGCGCTGCTGTTGTTTGCAGTGGTACCGATCGGCCCGGAGTTGGTGCCCGTCGATCTCAACATTGGCATCCTGTTCGCGTTTGCGATCAGCACGGCGAGCGTGCTGGCGTTGTTCATGGGCGGTTGGGCGTCGCGCAACAAGTTCTCGCTGCTGGGCGCGATGCGTGCCGTGGCGCAGGTCGTTTCGTATGAAGTGCCGATGGTGCTGGCGGCGGTGGCGGTGGTGATGGCCGTCGGGTCGCTATCGACCGTGGCGATCGCGCGGGCGCAAAGCGGGGGATTGCTCAACGTCACCAACTGGTTGGTGTTCCGACCGTGGGGATTTGTGGGGTTCATCCTGTTCACCATTGGCGCGATGGCGGAGTCGGCGCGCACGCCGTTTGACATTCCCGAAGCCGAATCGGAAATCATTGCCGGCTATCACACCGAGTACAGTGGCTTCAAGTTCGCGCTGTTCCAGATGGGGGAGTATCTCGCATCGATTGCCATGGCGGGGATCACCGTGACCATGTTTCTGGGCGGGTACAACGGTCCGGGGAGCGGGCCGGGACTGTTGGGCGGCCTGCTCGGAGCGTTGTGGTTCTTCGTCAAGCTGGCCAGCATGATTGCGCTCAACATTTGGATTCGCGGGACCTGGCCCCGCGTGCGGGTGGACCAGTTGATGGCGTTCGCGTGGAAGGTATTGTTGCCGATGTCGTTGATCAACATCGTGGCGGTGGCGCTCTGGCATTATATGGCGTCGAAGCCGCTGGCGTGGGTCGTCACGGCGGTATGGCTGGTGGGATGGTTCATCCTGCTGTCGAAGCTGACGGCCTCGGAACGAATTGAGAAGCGCAAGTACCGGTACGTCACCTGACCCATGGACACGGCCTTCTGGATCATTTCAGCGGTGACGGTCATTGGCGCGGTGCTGGCGATGACGCTGCGCAACCTGGTGCACTGCGTGTTGGCCCTGGTTCTGTTTTTCTTTGGGATCGCCGCGCATTACTTCCTCCTGCATGCGGATTTCCTGGGCGCCGTGCAGATCCTGCTTTACGTGGGCGCGGTGGCGGTGCTGATTCTGTTTGCGATCATGCTGACGCGACACGTTACGGGAACGGAGGGACAACGCGAGGTGTTGGGGGGCAAATGGTGGGCCGGCATGGGCACGGCCGTCATCATTGCGGGTCTCTTGTGGGCGGTGATTCGGCGCGATCAACTGGCCGCGCTGTTGCCTACCGGCGCCGCCAAAACGTCGGTGGCGGAGATCGGGCAAGTCCTGGTGACAAGATGGGTGGTGCCGTTTGAGGCCATGGGGGTGCTCCTGACGGCGGCGTTGATTGGAGCAGTGGTCATCGCCCTGGAGGAATTCATTCGCCGCCGATGAACGTCCCCCTGAGTTATTACCTGATGTTGTCGGCCTTTCTGTTTGCGATTGGCCTGTGCGGCGCGCTGTCGCGCAAGAACGCCATCCTCGTGCTGATGGGCATCGAGATCATGTTCAACGCGGGCATCCTGAACCTGGTCGCCTTTTGGCGCTACAAGCTGTTTGCCACGCCGAGCGCGCAACTATTTGCGATTTTCGCGATCGCCATCGCCGCGGCCGAGTCGGCGATTGGATTGGCGCTCGTGATTGCGATTTATCGGCAGTACAAGTCCGTGGACGTGGATGAGATCACAAGTTTGAAGGGCTAGGGGAACGTGGTGAAGGTCGAACAGCCAACTTCCGGGGCCACGATTGAAGAGAGATGAACGAATTGGTTAAACAACAATGGTTGATCCCGTTGTTTCCGCTGGTGGCGGCGGCGATCCAGTCGTTGCTGCCGCGGGGCCAGCGGAAACTGTCGGCGGGGCTCTCGATCACCGCGATGACGGCGTCGTGTGTCCTGGCGTTGCGGGCGTTGTTCGCGACGTTCGGGACGGGTAGCGAGCACGAGGTGGCCCGGGCGGTTTGGAATTTCACGTGGTTCAGGTTCGGCAGCACCGGCCTCGACTTGGGGTTCGTGCTCGACCCGCTGACGGCGGGCATGGCGGTGATGGTGACGTTCGTCGGGCTGTGGATTTTCGTGAACGCGACCGGCTACATGGCCGAGGACGAGAATTTCACGCGGTTCTTCTGTTTCATGTCGTTGTTTGCGGCGGCGATGCTGGGGGTCGTGGTGGCGAACAATCTCCTGTTGTTTTTCATCTGTTGGGAACTGGTGGGGTTGTGCAGTTATCTGCTCATCGGTTTCTGGTACTTCAAGCCGTCGGCCGCCGCGGCCATGAAAAAGGCGTTCATCACCACGCGGATCGGCGACGTCGGGTTTTTTCTGGGCATCCTCCTGTTGTATTGGCAGACGGGCACGCTGAACCTGTACGACCATGGGCATGGCGCGCTGGAGCAGGCGGACGCCCTGAGCAAACTGGCGGGATGGTGGGTGTTCTCGATGGCGGGGTTGATTGCGCTGCTGCTGTTTTTCGGCGCGATGGGCAAGAGCGCGCAGTTTCCGCTGCACGTGTGGCTGCCCGACGCGATGGAAGGCCCGACGCCGGTGAGTGCGTTGATTCACGCGGCGACGATGGTGGCGGCAGGCGTGTTCATGGTGGGGCGGATGTTCCCGCTGTTTACCGCGGGGGCGGCGGAGGGTGGCAGCACGCCGGTGTTGGATTTCGTCATGTGGATTGGCTGTATCACGGCGGTGTTGTCGGCCACCATTGCGGTGGCGCAGTTCGACATCAAACGGGTGCTGGCGTATTCGACCTGTTCGCAGCTGGGCTACATGGTGATGGGGCTGGGTGCCGGCGGGTTGGTGGCGGGACAATTTCATTTGCTGACGCATGCGTTTTTCAAGGCGCTGCTGTTTCTCGGTGCCGGCTGTGTGATTATCGGGACGCACCACGAACAAGACATGCGGCGCATGGGCGGCTTGCGTCAGGTCATGCCGATTACGTTCGTCTGTTATGTGATCGGCTCGCTGGCCCTGGCGGGGTTTCCGCTGACGGCGGGGTTTTTCAGCAAGGACGAGGTCTTGCTGGTGACCTATCATCGCAGCCAGTGGGCGTGGGGATTGGGGACGTTTGCCGCGTTCCTGACGGCGTTCTACATGGCCCGGCAAATCTTCATGGTGTTTTTCGGGCGTTGGCGTGGGGGCGACGACCAGAAGGAACAAGAGCAGGCGCATGAGGGCGGTCATGCTCACGAACATCATGAGCCTCACGAAGTATCTTGGAACATGTGGCTGCCGCTGGTGGTGTTGAGCGTCTTTGCGTTGTTCATGGGGTGGCTCGGCACGCCGTGGGTGGGCGGCAATCTGTTCCAGCGTTACCTCGCTCCTGAGGAAATCGCGCCAGGGGCCAGCAGTCTGGTCCTGTGGTTGTCGATTGGGGTGGGTCTGTTGGGAATCGTGCTCGGCTGGGTGATTTACGGACGCAAGACGATGGAGCACGCGACGGAGCCGGACCCGCTCGCGACGATGCTCGGTGGGCTGTTCACGTTGTTGAACCGCAAATGGTATATCGACGAGTTGTACGAAGCGACGATCATCCGGTTCACCGCAACCTGCGGCGTGTTTTTCCGGCTGGTAGACAAGCTGGTGGTGGACGGCATCCTGCACGCGATTGCCTGGACGGCGTGGGCACTCTCCCAAATTGCCCGCTGGGCGGGTGACGAATTCCTGATCAATGGCGGCTTCGAAACAAGTTGTGAGAGCGTGCGGATCGGGGGGAAAGCGTTCGCGAAACTCCAAAGCGGCCGGGTGCAGAATTATTTCCGCGTATTAACTCTGGGGGCGGCAATTTTGTTGCTGGTGTACTTCTTCGCATGAGCCAGTCCTCCCTTCCAATGTTATCGCTGATCACGTTCGTGCCGCTGGTGGGCGCGGCATTGGTGCTACTGCTGCCGAAGACCAACCACCTGGGCATCAAACTCGTGTCGCTGGGAGCCAGCCTCGTTTCGTTGCTGTTGACGCTGTGCGTGTGGAGCCGGTTTGATCCCAATGCGGGGCTGATGTTCGAGGAGCGCGTGCCGTGGATTGCCGCGTTGAACGTGGATTACCGCCTTGCGGTGGACGGACTGAGCGTCACGATGGTGCTGCTGACCGCCATCATCACGCCGTTGGCGCTGTTGACGCACTGGAAAGAAGACCGCGACGTGAAGCTGTTCTTCTTCTTGTTCCTGCTGCTGCAGACGGGCATGTTCGGCGTGTTCACCGCGCTGAACTTTTTCCATTGGTTCATCTTCTGGGAACTCGGATTGATTCCGATGTATTTCCTCATCAAGATCTGGGGACACGAAGATCGCACGTATGCCTCGTTCAAGTTCTTCATTTACACGTTGGCGGGCAGCGTGACGATGCTGCTGGCGTTCGCGTTTCTCTATCTCGCGACGAACTCCTTCGATTTCCTCGATCTGCGGCAACAGGCGGCCTCGGGCGAACTGGCCGCGGCGATCGGGCGGCTGGTCACCAACATCAACCAGCATACGGGCCTCCATCTGAGTGCCACGGGGTTCGGCTCGTTGTTGTTCTGGGGCGCCTTTCTCGGGTTTGCGATCAAGGTGCCGATCTGGCCGTTCCACACCTGGCTGCCGGACGCCCACACCCAGGCGCCGACGGGCGGCTCGATGGTGCTGGCGGCGATTCTCCTGAAGATGGGCGTGTATGGCTTCTTGCGAATCATCCTGCCGATTTTTCCCGACCAGGTACAGGCGCACGTGAACGTGCTGCTGTTCCTGGCCCTGGCCAGCATCGTGTTTGGCGCGTATGCGGCCCTGGCCCAGACCGATTTCAAGCGGCTGGTGGCGTATTCATCGGTCAACCACATGGGCTACGCGATGCTCGGGATTTGTGCGGTGGTGGCTTCCGCCCCGAACGTCCGGGACGTCGTCAATGAAAAGGCGGCGGCCCTCAACGGCACCGTGTTGCAGATGTTCAATCACGGCATCAGCTCGGCGGCGTTGTTCTTTCTCGTGGGGGTGCTCTACGAGCGCACGCACACGCGCAAGCTGGAGGACTACGGCGGGCTGCGCAAAATCATGCCGATCTACGCCGGCGTCCTCGGCATCTCGATGTTCTCGTCGCTCGGTTTGCCGGGATTGAACGGGTTCGTCGGGGAGTTTCTGATTTTCAAGGGGGCGTTCCCGATCGTCACGCTGGTGACGTCGCTGGCCACGATCGGGCTGGTTATCACGGCGGTGTTCCTGCTCGGCATGATGCAGAAGGTGGGGTTCGGCCCGTTAAACCAGAAGTGGGCCGGCCTGCCCGACATGACGGGACGCGAGATTGTCATCGGCGCGGTGCTGATGTTCTTCATGTTTTGGATCGGCATTTATCCGGCGCCGATGATTCACGCGTCGAACGCGGCGGTGGTGCAACTGGTGCACCTCTTTGAGAAGGCACCGTCGACCATGATGGCTTGGGGACATTGACGAGATCATGTGTGTTGACTGGACAATTTACCTGTCGTTTCTGGGGGCCGGGTTGATCCTGCTGCTGCCCCGGGAATCGAAGAACCTGATTCGCTGGGTGGCACTGTTGACGGGCGTGGCGGGGTTGGTTGTCGCGCTGCAAGGGTATTTCGCATACGACGCTTGGGTACGAGAAATGGCCCGGAGCAGCGGCGGCCTGCAGACCGGGCTCCGCGACGTCGTCAACGTTTCTTGGATTCTGGCGCTGGGGATCAATTACCATCTCGCGGTCGATGGCATCAACTATCCGCTGGTCGTCCTGAATGGCTTCGTGTGTGTGACGGGCATCCTGTTTAGTTGGAACATCGAGAACCGGGTCAAAGAGTTTTTCGCGTTCTTTCTGACGCTGATCGCGGGCGTGTACGGCGTGTTCCTGGCCATGGATTTGTTCCTGTTGTTCGTCTTTTACGAACTGGCGATCATTCCCAAGTACTTCATCATCGCCATCTGGGGGTCGACCCGCAAAGAATTCGGCGCGATGAAGCTGGTGTTGTACTCGTTCGTCGGCAGCGCCGCGGTGTTCATCGGCATTCTGGCGATGTTCTTCAGCGCCGGTGGCCGGACGTTCGACATTCTGGAACTGGCCCGGCACCCGATTGCCCGCGACGTGCAAGTGTGGGTGTTCCCGTTGATCTTCTTCGGTTTCGCGGTCCTGGCGGGCATCTGGCCGCTGCACACGTGGGCCCCGACGGGACACGTGGCCGCGCCGACGGCGGCGTCGATGTTGTTGGCGGGTGTGGTGATGAAGCTGGGCGCGTATGGTTGCCTGCGCGGCGCGATGTTGTTATTCCCGCAAGGGCTGGAGTACTGGAGATGGTGCATTGCCTGGCTGGCGGTGGTGGGGATCGTGTATGGGGCGGCGGTGGCATTGGTGCAGGACGATTTCAAGTTCATCATCGGCTACTCGAGTGTGAGCCATATGGGGTTTGTGTTGCTGGGTCTGGCCACGCTCAACGTGATCGGGATGTCGGGCGCCGTGCTGCAGATGTTTTCGCATGGCGTGGTGGCCAGTCTGTTGTTCGCCGTCGTCGGCCGGATGGTGTACGACCGCACGCACACCCGGCAGTTGGACGAGCTCGGTGGATTGGCGAAGGTGATTCCATTTGCGTGCGTCACGTTTGTCATTGCGGGAGCGGCTTCGATGGGGATGCCGGGGTTTAGCGGGTTTGTCGCCGAAATCCAGGTATTGATCGGTGCGTTTCGCATGAGTCCGTGGCTGACGGCGGGGGCGGCCATTGGCATCTTGCTGACCGTTGCCTACATCCTGAATGCCATTCACAAGGTGTTCTACGCCGAAGACGAACATCCGGCGACGAGCAATCCGGGTAGCCATGGAGGGAACGCGTCCCCTGCAGCCGGCTCCGAGGGAACAGGGGAACCGCGCTGGAATGTGCCGCCGATCACGCTGCCGGAGCGGGTCGGAGCGGTGATTCTGATGGCCTTGCTGGTGATCATCGGCCTGTACCCGTCGATCATGCTCGACATGATCAAAGCCAACGTCGAACTGTTCCTGCGAGGGATGCGATGACGCCGGTATCCTATTTCGCCGTATTCCGGGCGCTCGGTGCCGAGACTGTTCTGGTGGTGACGGCGCTTGTGGTGTTGACGCTTGATCTGGCGGCGCTGCGGCGCGCGGCGCTGCCGGTGCGGATGCGCCGGCTCGGGGCGGTGACCGTGTTGGGGCTGTTGGCGGCCCTGATCCCGCTCTGGGCACAGATGAACCACCCGCGCCAGGTGCTGTTGGGCGGCACGCTCGCAGTCGACGGTCTCAACCTGTTCTTCAAGCTGGTGATTGTTGTGCTGGCGCTGGTGACCGTAGCGATTTCGATGGATTACGACGTCGGCCGGCATGTTGGCGAATATTTTGCGGTCCTGTTGTTCGGCGCGATCGGGATGATGCTGTTGATCAGTGCGGAAGAATTGATCACCATCTTTGTGGCGCTGGAGTTGACGAGCATCTCGCTGTACATCCTCACGGCCTTTCACAAGGGCGAGTTGCGGTCGCAAGAAGCCGCGGTGAAATACTTCATGTTCGGTGCGATTTCGTCGGCGTTCCTGCTGTTCGGCTTGAGTTACGTGTTCGGCGCGACGGGCGCAACGAGCCTCCAGGGAATTCGCGAATTCGGCAAGACCAGTACCGTCGGTGGAATGGGCCCGCTGCTGGGGGTGGGGTTATTGTTTGTCCTTGTCGGGTTTGGCTTCAAGGTCGCCATCGCTCCGTTCCACCTGTGGGCGCCGGACGCGTACGAGGGGGCCCCGACGCCGGTGACTGCGTACATTGCGACCGGCTCGAAGGTTGCCAGCTTCTTTGTGCTGCTGAAGGTGTTGTTCGTTGGGTTTGCCGGCTTGGAAGGCTCGGCATTTTGGGGTCGGTTCTCTTCGGGCTGGACGATGCTGGTGGCGCTGACGGGGGCATTGAGCATGGTGTTGGGCAATTGTGCGGCGATCGTCCAACACAACGTCAAGCGTCTGTTGGCGTACTCCAGCATTGCCCACGCGGGCTACATCTTTATCGGGCTCACGGCAGCGACGAGAATGGGCGCCACGGCGGTGCTGTTCTACGTGATCGTGTATGCCCTGACGAATCTCGGGGCGTTCGGCGTGGTTGCGGCGTTGTCGAGCCGGGCCGGGGGCGACGAGATGCGGGACTTTGATGGAATGGCCCGGCGCGCGCCGTTCCTGTCGCTGTTGATGCTGATTTTTGTTCTGTCGCTGGCGGGCATTCCGCCGTTGGGAGGGTTCTTCGGCAAGTTCTACCTGTTCGCCGCGGCGATCGGGTGCGACGTGGAGAACTTCGGTCTGTTGTGGCTCGTGGTCCTCGGCATCGCGATGAGCGCCGTGTCGTTGTATTACTATCTGGTTCTGCTCAAACACATTTACGTGGTCGAGGGCGCCGATCAGGGTCGCGTGCGCACGCCGACCTATCTCAACGTCGTCCTCGCCTTCCTCGCGGTGGCGGTGGTCGCGCTGGGCATATTCCCCGACCCAATACTTGCGCTTCTCAACGGCCTGTTGGCTGCCCTATAATCGGTGCCGCAGGGAGGCGTCGCCCGGGGGGCGGCTTGCTTCGGGTTCCATGAACATTAACGGGTCAACAACGATTGTCGGCGTGTTCGGCGCGCCCATCGCCCACACGGCGTCGCCGGCGCTGCACAATGCCGCGTTCGACGCGCTGAAGATGAACTGGAAGTACCTCGCGTTCCTCGTCGAACCGCAGAACCTGTGCACGGCGTTGCAGGGCGCCCGCGACATGGGGATCGTGGGCATCAACCTCACGGTCCCCCACAAGATTCTTGCCCTGGATTGCCTCGATGCCGTCGACGCTGAAGCGCGCCGGCTCGGAGCGGTGAATACCGTGAGCATCGAAAAGCGGCGCCTGCGGGGGTTCAACACGGACGGCTACGGATTTGTCAAGGCCGTGAAGGAGGATTTCAATTTATCGATTCGGGGCAAGCGCGTGCTGGTGTTGGGGGCGGGCGGGGCCGGCCGGGCGATCGCGGTGAAGTGCGCGCTCGAAGGTGCCGCGAAGGTCATCGTCGCCAATCGCACGCTCGCCCGGATCGAACCGGTCGCCCGCGAGATTCGTCTGGCAAAGGTGGAATTCCAGCCGTTGCCGCTGGAGGCAGGTGAGATCGCGAAGGTCATGCGCGACGTCGATCTCGTCGTCAACGCTACGTCCGTGGGGTTGAAGGAGGAGGAATCGCTCGGGCTGGGTCTGGAATTGTTCTCGCCGCGGCTCCACGTGTACGACGCAATTTACCGGCCGGCGCAAACGGAATTGTTGCGGGTGGCCGAGAGCGCCGGAGCCAAAGTGGCGAACGGCTTGGGGATGTTGCTGCATCAGGGGGCCAGAGCCTTTGAAATTTGGACGAAGCGGAAAGCTCCGCTCGCGGTCATGCGCCGGGCGCTTCGGGCGGCAATCTATGGTGAGAAGCCTTGACCTGGCTCCGGCTCTACGTCGATTTCATCGTGTTCGTGTTTGGCGCCGTCGTGGGCAGCTTCCTCAACGTCTGCGTGCACCGGATGCCGCGTAACGAATCGGTTGTTTCACCGCCGTCGCATTGCCCCCACTGCAGCCAGCGCATCCGTTGGACCGACAACATCCCGCTGGTCAGCTACGTGGCGCTTCGCGGGAAATGCCGCCATTGCGGCGGACGGATCAGTCCCCGGTATTTTCTGGTCGAACTGCTGACGGCGGTTGTTTTTCTGTTGGTTTGGAACCAGTTCAAAGATTCGCAGCCGTGGCTGTGTCCGATCTACTGGTTGCTGGTCGGCGGGCTGATCGCCGGGTCGTTCATTGATTTCGAGCACTACATTATCCCAAACGAACTCACGATGGGGGGCGTTGTCGTCGGGTTTCTCAGTTCGGTGGCGTTGCCCTCTCTCCAGCACGCGCCGTCGCGCGGGCTGGCGGCACTGAGATCCGTCGGCGGAATCATGGCGGGCGGACTTGTGTTGTTTGCGATTGCCGAACTCGGCAAGCTGTTGTTCGGCAGGCTCCGGGTGTTGTTGCCGCAGGACACGGTGGTCGTGATCGCGAATGGGAAGCTCAAGTTGCCCGACGAGGAGATCGCGTGGGCCGACCTGTTTTCTCGCCGGTCCGACCGGATCCGGTTTGACGCGACGAAGCTGAAGTTTGCGGACAAGCAGTTCGATGCGGCCACGGTGGTTGTGGAAGAAGACCTGATTACGGTGAATGGCGAGTCCCGTTCGCTGGCGGATGCCGGCCCCATCGAAGCGACGACCGACAGGATCGTAATCCCGCGGGAGGCCATGGGATTGGGCGACGTGAAGCTATTGGCGGCCATCGGCGCGTTTTTGGGATGGCAGTCGACCGTGTTCGCGATCGTCGTGTCGTCGACCGTAGGCTCGTTGGTGAGCCTGGCGTTGATCGCCGTGGGCAAAAAGGGGTTTCAAAGCCGCATCCCGTACGGGCCGTACATTGCGTTGGCGGCGGTCATCTGGATCTTTGCACAGGGCCAACTTCTTGCTATGTTCGCTGCGTACTTGGGAGATGTGAAGGACTTCCTGACCATCATGTTGGGGAGAGGTTGACGATGCCACAACTACGCTATTTCACTGCCGGCGAATCGCACGGCCAATGCCTCGTGGGCGTGCTCGAAGGGTTGCCGGCCGGCCTGAAGATCGACCCCGATGCCGTCAACCGTGATCTGGCACGCCGACAGAAGGGCTATGGCCGGGGCGGGCGCATGAAGATCGAGGCCGACCAGGCGGAGATTCTTTCGGGCGTCAGGCTCGGTGAAACGATCGGCTCGCCGGTTGCCGTGATGGTCAAGAACCGGGATTTCAAGATTAACGAACTGCCGCCGGTCACGAAACCGCGACCCGGCCATGCCGATCTTGCGGGGGTCATCAAGTACGGCCGGCAGGATGCGCGCGACATTCTCGAACGCTCCAGCGCGCGGGAAACCACGGTGCGCGTGGCCATCGGGGCCATCTGCAAACAGTTGCTCGTGCAGATAGGGATCGACGTTGTCGGCCACATCGTCAGCCTCGGCGTGGTGCCGGCGAAGACCGATGGACTGACGTTTCAGGAGATTCGGCAGCGGAGCGAAGCCAGCGAAGTGCGCTGTGCCGATCCCGAAGCAGAGAAGAAGATGATCGAGGCCGTCGACGACGCGAAATCGCGCGGCGACACGTTGGGAGGCGTGTTTGAAATCATCGCCATCGGCTGTCCTGTTGGTTTGGGCAGCCACGTGCAGTGGGACCGGAAACTCGATGCGAACCTCGCCCGGGCCCTGATGAGCGTCCAGGCGATCAAAGGCGTGGAAGTCGGGCTGGGCTTCGAGGCGGCCCGACGTTTTGGATCGCAGGTGCATGATGAAATCCTGCCCGGCCAGGAGGGCGTGCTCAGCCGCGCCAGCAACAACGCGGGCGGGTTCGAAGGCGGCATGACCAACGGGCAGCCCGTCGTGGTACGTGCCGCGATGAAACCGCTGTCCACCTTGATGAAACCGATGCGTTCCGTCGACATTCAAACGGGGGAAGAAGTCAAAGCAACGGTCGAGCGGTCCGACGTCTGTGCCACCCCTGCGGCGGCGGTCATTGGCGAGGCCGTCGTGGCGTTCGAACTCGCCAAAGCGCTTCTCGATAAGTTCGGAGGCGACAGTGTCCGCGAGTTGAAACGGAACGTCGACAGCTACCGCAAAGCCTGTCAGCGTTGGTGAGCGTCAGGGATTAGACGAACTTCTCGCATCGACAGATGGGCGGTAAGCGAGTCCAGCGCGATACAGTTGCCGCCGGGTCTCGATCTCCCTGGCCAACCCCGGTTGTCCCGCACCACGCGCCAGATCAATGGCCGTCCGGGCCGTGGCGGTCGCCTCGGCGAACCGCCCCGCGGCGGCGTAGGCAACGGCCAACGTGTCGAGATACGCAGGCACCCGGTACTCGGTGAGGGTGCATGCCCCTCGAGCCAGACTGACTGCCCGAGTCGGGTCGCCGCCGTCCGTCGGTGCGAGCGTGGCCAACAGCCAGGCCAGATTATTTTGCGCTTCGACATAGCTGGGATCGAATCGCAGGGCCAGCTCATAATGCCGGACCGCCTCCGGCAACTTGCCGGTGTGCTGCAGGGCGAGCGCCCAATCGAAGTGCGCCGCGGCATAATGCGGGACGATTTGCAATGCCCGTTCGAAATGGTGTACCGCTTCCTCGATTCTACCTTCGTGAGCCAAGGCCGCTCCCAGGTTAATGTGTGCCTTGGCGAAATCGGGACAGAGTCGCACCGTCTGCTCGAAATGCCCGATTGCCTCTCGCATCCGGCCCATTCCCTTCAAATCAACTCCCAAATTGTAGTGGGCCACCCAGGCATTCGGATTCTTGGTCACGTTGTCCTGCCAGAGGGTCGCCTCCTTCGCATAAACGGAGCTCCGGTTCCAGGTCGCCACCCCCAGCACCGCCACCAACACCACGCTGGCCAGACCTGCTCCGAGCGGAACCAGCACTTGAGCAGACCGGCCCCATTCGCTCATCCGATGGACCGCCTTCTGCCCAGCGGCAACCACCAAGGCGATCACCCCGATAATCGAGTGATACTGCCAGTGATCCGCCACCAGCGTGTGCCAGTAGAACGCTTGGTCGAAGAACCCGAGCACCGGGAACAGCGTCACCACAAAGTACCCCAGCCCGAATAACACGGGCCGCCCCCAGGTGTTGCGCTTCCACCAGAAAACAATCAGCCCACCGATCAGGATGATCCCCGGCACGTACGAGACCCAGTGCGAGGCATCAATCTGCCACTTCGGATAAACCACCATCAGATCCACCGGCAACAACGCTTTGGACAGGTAAAACCACGGGACCTGACCGGCCATCGCCAACCGCTCCGCAAAGCTTCCCGGGCGCACGAACGCCGTCGGCAAGGTCCGCACGTGTTGAATGATGGTCACCAGCGCCAGAACCAACGAGCCCACAAAATACGGCCCGCTGCACAGCCAGTCCTTCGTTCGCACCCGTCCGTGCCGCCACCACGCACATCCCAGCAACGCCACCGGCAACATGACCACCGCCGTCTTGCTCAGCAGGGCCAGAAAAAAGGCCCCCACCGACAAACCGTACCAACGCCACCGACCCTCGTCATCGAACTTCAAGTACAACAGAATCGCCAGGGCGTAGAACAACATCGACAGCGTGTTCTTCTGCTCGCTGATCCACGCCCCCGTGGCCACGTTCACCGGGTGGATCGCAAATATCACCGCCGCCAGCCACGCCCCCGCAACCTTCAGCCGCCGCAAGATCAGCCACACCATCACCGTGTCGACGGCAAACAGCAACACGTTGACCACGTGATAACCCGGCGCCCGGCCGTCCCAGAGCCGCCACTCCAGCCACCACAAGCTCCAAACCAACGGACGATAATCCGGGGACTCCGCCGTAAACCAGAACCGATACGGCCCATCACTGGCTTTGACCATCCAGTTGTCGGTGATCAGTTCGTGATCGTCAAAGACGAATCCGCCGCGCAGGATCGGGAGATACGCCACCACCGTCAGCAACACGATGAGCGCTCCGGCGCCGACCAGTGATGCGCAGGTGTTCTTCATCGTCTTGCCCACGATTTACTGAACGGCCCGAAATCGCGCCAGCCAAGAGTTGCCGTCATTTCGGGGACGTATCGGGTACTGGTTGACTTTTTATGCTCGAGGCCTGGCGCCCGGAAGCAGTTCGGGACAGGTGATAGGCCCGGCCGGTGCGATACAATTCCAACCGCGCTTCGATAGCCCTGGCTAGTTGCGGTTGGCCGTCGGAGCGGGTCAACTCGATACCCCTGAGGGCGCAGGCGACGGCATCGTTGAATCGGCCCGCAGCGGCGTAGGCGGCTGCGAGTGTGTCGAGATATGCTGCCATCCGATCGTTTGTCAGCTCACAAGCGCGCCGGGCCAGCGCTACCGCACGAACCGGGTCGCCGCCGTCCGTCGGTGCGAGCGTGGCCAACAGCCAGGCCAGATTGTTCTGGGCGTCGACGAAATTAGGTTCGAGGAGCAACGACCGTTCATACTGCGCGATTGCATCCTTGAAATAGCCCGCTTGGAGGAAAGTGTTCCCCAAGTTATTGTACGTCTCAGCTGAATCGGGTTTCATCCGCAGGGCCAACGCGAACTGCGCGGTCGCCTCCTGTGGTTTGCCCGCTTGCCGCAGCGCCAGTCCCAGCCGGCGATGCGCTTCGGCGGAATCGGGCTTGATCCGCACGACCTGCTCGAATTGTTGGACGGCGTCTTGGAGCCTGCCGGCCGCCGACAGGGCCAAGCCGAGGTTGTGGTGCGCCTCGGCGTAGTCAGGCTTTATGCGCAGCGCCTGCTCATAATGTTCGATGGCCTCTGGCACTTTGGCTGACCGCCACAGAAACAATCCGAGGTTGTTTTGAACAACCCAATTGTTCTTTGTAACCTGCAAGGCGTGACGGAGCAGCGTCTCAGTGTTCTTCCAGTAGCCGACTTGGACCCGGCACAGCACAGCATAGAACCCGAGCAATGCAACGGCGGCCACGGTTGCCGCCGTCCTGTACATCCGCCGTTCAAGTATTTCATCAGGCACGCTCCACGCAAGCATCAGGAACAGTCCCACCACGGGAAGGTACGTGTAGCGATCGGCCATCGCCAGCTGCGTGCCCACCTGTACCAACCC
This sequence comes from Verrucomicrobiia bacterium, assembly GCA_035515475.1. GTDB lineage: Bacteria > Verrucomicrobiota > Verrucomicrobiia > Palsa-1439 > Palsa-1439 > DATJBF01. The sequence goes on along the minus strand of DATJBF010000014.1, from coordinate 4,533 downwards.
GATGACCGGGACGAGTGTTCCCAAGTACCAGAGCCAGCCTGTGGCCAGCCACGGTTCACGCCGCGCCCCCCAAAGCACCAGCGTCGTTATGCCAATCAAAGCCAAGCCTGCCATCGTGGCCGGGCCCAGCGACAGATTCGTGTCCAAGGGATACAAGAAAGCCAATCGCGTTGGCCACAGCGTGTGGCCGAGGTAGCCCACGTAGGCAAACAAGGCGTTGGCAACGCGAATCCGCAGCGGCGTGTTTTCCAGCGAGACGATCGCCCCCGACCTCTGCCGGGCCCAGTAAGTCACCACGCACGATGCAACCGCCAACCCAAACAAGGGGAGCTTCTCTTTCAGCAACTGGCTGGGAGGAACTTCGAGGCCGCCGGCGGTCGCCGGCCCCGACACGCGTGTCGGGGCCGACTTCACCCACCGTGTCCGGCCTAAAGGCCAGTAATCGAGCAGCAACAACACAAACGGCAACGTCACCATCATCGGCTTGGCCATCAACGCCAGCGCAAATAGCACGAGCATCAGAGCGTAGTAATACACGTGGACCGGCAAGCGGGAAGCGGGAAGCGTCGCGTGTTTAACAGTGAACTGAGAACGGTAAACGGTGAACTTTTCCACGTATTGTGCGTATGCTGCGATGGTGAGAAGCCCGAAGAACGTACTCAGCACGTCTTTGAGCCCCGTTATCCACGCCACCGATTCCACGTGGAGTGGATGGACCGCAAACAGCGCGGCCGCCAGAGCGCTTCGCCACGGGGCTCGCGTCATCCGATGCAGCACGCCGAACAACAGCAGTGTATTGGCGATGTGCAACAGCAGGTTGACCAGATGATGCGTGCCGGCGTCAACGCCGAACAGTTGGCGAACAAGGATCCGGGCAATCCACGTTACGGGCATCCACTGGTCGAGCGGGGTGGTCAAGGCCCAACCCACGGCGCGCAGGGTCATTCCCTCTTGCAGACGGGGGTTTTCAGCCACGTACTGAGGGTCGTCGTAATAAACAAAGTAGAAGTGGCGCACCGGCCAGTATGCGGCGGCGGTCACCAACGTCAGACACAGGCAGATCAGAAAGCGGCGTTGCCCCTGAGACAGTTCGGTCATTCTGGTTCGAAGAGTAACACGGCGACTGAACGCTGGACACTGGATACTGGACGCGCGATGCTGGACGCTGGTTGGCCATGACTCGTTCCCAAGGCCCCGTCCTTCCCGCGCTTTAGTCGCACGTCATGGATTGTGCGGAGTCGCCGCCGGGATCCGCGGGGGACTGTAGGGACGTCCGCTGCGATACAGTTGCAGTCGCTCCTCGATCCCCCCGGCCAACTCCTGCTGCCCGGCTGAACGAGCCAGAGCGAGGGCTTGCTGGGCGGCGGTGACAGCGTTGTCAAACCGACCCGCGCCGGCGTACGCGGCAGCCAGCGTGTCGAGATACGCCGACACCCGGTTGCCAGTCAGTGCACAGGCGCGTCGGGCCAGCGCCACGGCCCGAACCGGGTCGCCGCCTTCCGCCCGGCCCAGTGTTGCCAACAACCACGCCAGATTGTTCAGGGCGTCGGCGAAATCGGGCTCGAGGCGCAGCGCCTGTTCATATTGGTCGATCGCCTCCTCGATTTTGCCCGCTCGGAGCGAGTCGTTTCCGAGGTCGTTGTAGGTCTCGGCTGAATCGGGCGGCAGCCGGACCGCGAGATTGAACTGGGCGGCCGCTTCCTGTGATTTGCCCGCCTGGCGTAGTGCCAATCCCAGCCTGCGATGCGCTTCCGCCGAGCGAGGCTTGATTTGTACCACTTGTCCGAATTGTTCGATTGCTTCCTGCAGCCGGCCCATCTGTAACAGGGCCAGTCCAAGGTTGTGGTGCGCCTCCGCGTAGTGCGGATTCATTTGTAGTGCCTGTTGGTAATGCTGGATTGCCTCCGGCACGCGGCCCGATTGCCACAGTGCCAACCCGAGGTTGTTCTGCGCTTGGGCCTCGGCGGGTTCGAGCCGTAGCGCCTCCTCGTACTGTTGGATCGCCTCCGACGCCCGGCCCGTACCGAGCAACACGGTTCCCAGACTGCCGTGTGCCAGCCAATTGTTGGGAGTCACATTCAGCGCGTGACGGTAGAGACTCTCGCTGTTCCTCCAGTAGCCGGCCTGGATTCTGGACAACACCGCGCAGGCGGCAAGCATGGCTGCCGTGGCCACACAAGTAATCCCGTCCAGCATCCGCCGCTCCCGTACGCGGCGAGGAACGCTCCAGCACAACATCATGAACAACCCGATCAGGGGAATATAGGTGTAGCGATCCGCCATCGCTTGTTCGTACCCGACCTGGACCAGGCCGATAACCGGCACCAGCGTTCCCAGATACCAGAACCATCCCGTAACCAGCCACGGGGCGCGCCGGCTCATCCAAATCACCGCCGCGGTCAACCCCGCCAGCCCCGCACCTGCGCCCGTTACTGCGGCCAATGACAAGCTCGTGTTCAGTGGATAGAAAAAGGCCAACCGCGAGGGCCAAATCGCCTTACCCAAATAGCCCACATAAGAGAGCAAGGCGTTGGCAATGCGCACCCTGAGTGGCAATCCCGCCAGTGTGACAACCGCCCCCAATCCACGCTGGGCCCAGTAGGTCGCCGCAGCCGCTGCTGCCGCCAGCAAGAAGAAGGGAAGTTTTTCCTTGAGTAATTGGCTTGGCGCGACTGCAACATCGTTGCCGGTCGCCGGTTCCGACACAGGTGTGGCGGCAGACTTTGCCCACGGTGTCCGACCCAACGGCCAGTAATCGAGCAGCACCAACACGAACGGCAACGTCACCATCATCGGCTTGGCCATCAACGCCAGCGCGAACAGCGCCAGGGCCAGGACATAGAAACCGGAAGACGAAAAGCGGCAAGGGGAGGGCGGTGACCGGTGAGCATTGGGCCATGGGTCTTCGGAGCCCAACTGCGAACCGTGAAGTGGACCCCGTGAACCACGAAGCTTGAGGACTTCCACGTATCGTGTGTACGCCGCGATTGTCAGCAACCCGAAAAACGTACTGAGCAGGTCTTTCAGTCCCGTGACCCAAGCCACGGGTTCCACGTGCAACGGGTGCAGCGCAAACAGCGCTGCCACTACCGCGCTCCGCCAAGGGGCAGCCGTCATCCGTCGGAGAACGCTGAAAAGAAGCAGGGCATTGAGGATGTGAAACAGCAGGTTGACCAAGTGCTGCGCCCCGGCGTTCAACCCAAAGAATTGATGCTCGAGGATACGAGTCAGCCACGTCACGGGCATCCACTGATCCAGTGAGGTGGTGAACGCCCAGGCCAGTCCTCGCAATGTCAGCCCCTCCTGCACGTGACGGTTTTGGGCGATGTACTGGGGATCGTCGTACGTGATAAAATCGAAGTGGCGGACCGGCCAGTACACAACCGCAGTGACCGACGCCAGACAGAGACAGATAACGAGGTTACGCGCCCGTTGAGATCGTTCGCTCATCTCGAATAAACGGTTGAGAGAAAACACTGCTCAGTCGGGCCGGGCGGAGGCTTGTCAAAGCCAGCCGCGCTGGCGCGTTCGTACTGAACCCTTCCATCCGTCATGGCCCGCTGCATCATACCAAAATTCCGAGCCGGCGGTTCAGGTTAAGGGGGCCGCGGAGCAGTTGCGTCAGGGGCCCCGTTCGGCGCAGCGGTTCGAAGCATGCGGTAAGCGCGACCGTGGCGATACAACTCTAAACGGGCGGCAATCGCCTTCGCCAACTCCGCTTTGCCTTCGGACTCCGCCAAATCTCCAGCCTTCTGGGCACAGGCAATCGCATCGTCGAACCGGCCTGCAGCAGCGTACGCTGCGGCTAATGTGTCGACGTACGCGGGCACCCGATGGTCGGTAAGTTCGCAAGCGCGTCGGGCCAGAGTCACGGCCCGGTCCGGGTCGCCGCCTTCCGCCGGGGCGAGTGTCGCCAGCAGCCACGCCAGATTATTCTGGGCCTCGAAGAAGTCGGGCTCGAGGTGCAACGCTTGTTTATACTGGTCGATCGCATCCTTGAGTTTGCCCGCTTGGAGCGAGCTGTTTCCCAAGTCGTTGTAGGTCTCAGCCGAGTCAGGCTTCATCCGGAGCGCCAACTCGATTTGCGCAGCCGCTTCCTGCGGTTGGCCCGCCTGTCGTAGCGCCAGCCCGAGCCGGCGATGCGCTTCGGCCGAGCCGGGATTCAATCGCACGACTTGCCCGAATTGTTCGATTGCTTCCTGCACCCTGCCAACCGCCGATAGAGCCAGGCCGAGATTGTGGTGCGCCTCGGCGTAACGGGGGTTTATCCGCAGTGCCTGTTCGTAATAAGGAATCGCCTCTTGCGGTTTGCCCGCTCGCCATAGGGCCAGCCCCAGGTTATTCTGCGCCGTCCAGGCGTTCGGGTTTTTCGCCACGTTATCCCGCCAGATGGTTTCCTCGCTGGCATAAACACCTGCCCGGGTCCACGTCGCCACGCCCAATGCCGCCACCACCACCGCCGCCGCCATCGTTCCCCACGGACGCCACCGCGGCCCCATCCGCCGCCAGACGCTCTCCCCCACCGCCGCCACC
>DATJBF010000013.1:0-57420 GCA_035515475.1 Verrucomicrobiia bacterium | reverse complement strand
TCAAAACAGCGGATAGATGAACGGGGCCACGCTGCTGCCCGCCACAATCAGAAATGCCAACAACAATAACACCAGCACCACCGGCAAGATCCACCAACTCTTGTGCTGCCGCGCAAACCGCACGAACTCCTTCAGCAGGGTAATGAAATGTTTGACCCGTTCCACAACCGCATGTTACCACCACGTTTATGCATCGGGCAACTCCGACCAGTGCTTCTGGCCACGCCGCCGGGCCACCGCCCGGTCCGATCCACGACACCGTCCCTGCCCCGTCTGTGACCGCGCCGTTGCCAGGAAGGTGTTGAATGCTGCCAGGTTTTGAAAACACAGGCGACGTCGTCGTATACGGAATCTTCCTGCTCCTGCCCTGCCTCAGCGCCGCCCTGCTGATTGCGCTCGCCCGTTATTCCCGCCGGAACCCCCAGCGACAGCGGGGACCGGTGTTGGTGGGAGCGAACGTCCTGGTCCTCGCGTTCCTGCTCTCGACGGTATTGCTCGCTGCGGAGAGCTATTATCGGTTTTGGTGCGACACGACGGAACAATACGGAATCACCCGGGTCAGCCAACGCTGGTTCGCCCGACACTTCAACACCTGGACCTCCGGGTTCCGCGATAACGTGCCCATTTATACGCTCAAACAAACACCGGGGAGACGACGCATCACTTTTGTCGGCGATTCATTCACCACCGGACACGGGATCGCCAATGTCGACGACCGGTTTGCCAACCGCATCCGGAAAATGCGGCCGGACTGGGACATCCAGGTCATGGCCGTCAACGGAGCTGATACGGGCAACGAGTGGGACACGACCCAGTGGGCCCTCAAGCAAGGAGGCGAACTCGGCGAAGTCGTCCTTGTGTATTGCCTGAATGACATTACCGACCTCGATCCCGAATGGCAGGCAGCCATGGCCCGATTTCACTCGGCCACCAATCTTGGATTCTTTTGCACGCACAGTTTTTGTCTCAACACCTGGTACTACAGGCTCAAAGGATGGTTCGATCCGGATATCACCCACTATAATCGCCTCGTTCTCGGGGACTACAACGGGCCGCTCTGGGAGGAACAGAAAGAGCGCTTGCTCGCCTATCGCAATCTGGTCCAGTCCCATGGGGCCCGCTTGCGCGTGGTCACGTTCCCGTTCTTCGACAAGCTCGGGCCGGATTACGCCTATGCGGGTGTCCACCAGAAGCTCGACGCGTTCTGGCAAGGAATTGGCGTCCCACACCTCGATTTGCTGGACCTCTACGAGTCCCACCGGGACAAGACGCTCACGGTCAACTCTCACGACCCCCACCCCAACGTGTACGCTCACGCACTGGCCGCCGACGCCATCCTGAAGTTCCTGGAACAGATTCCGCCGAAACGTTGACGGAATGGGATCTCCTGTGAGTGCCTGGAATCCGTCTCACAAATACTGCCACAGCGAACGGCGCGGTGAGCCACCGCGCCCCACCAACAGCTCCGGTAGGGCGGGCTGGCCCAGCCCTCTGCCTCCGGGAATTTATGAGATGACTTCTAACAAGTCTGTAGCTGAAGCGTGAGCTTCGGCCTGTCCGCAGCTTAGAGCACCTAACAAAACTGTAGTCGCAGGCTTTACCCTGCGTTGGAAAGGCGCACCCGTAAAGGGTGCGGCTACACGGAATCCGGTTTTGTTAGGGGCTTAGGCTGCGGCTACAGTTAGAGTTGTCGTCGTCGGTCCCGCCTTGGCAAGCGAAGCGCTCGTCCTACTCGTCACCCCTTGACGAGACAAGCTGGAAGCTCGTCCTACTTCAGACGCCGACCGTTACCGGAATCGGCTTCTTGGGCTGCATCAACGATTCCTCGGCCTTTCGTCTCGCCTCGTCCATCTTCGGATAGCGCACCTCGCGGTAGCCGCGGACCTCCTCGACGCACCGCAGGGCTTTGACGTAGCGGTCGTAGCTGGCGCGGTCCTCGTACTGGAAGTTGACGACCAACCGGATGTACCAGTCGCGGAACGCCCGCTCGCGCCGGTGCCACTGCGGCATCACGCGACGCAGCCAGCGCAAATGTTTCAGAAGATTCAGTTGCCACTTCTTCGGGCTGAACTTGAAGCGGAGGTCGCGGCCGAGGACGTTGAACTCGGGACGGTTCAGGTGATGGTAAACAATCTTGTCGCCACGCTTCGGGTCGACGTGATACCGATGCTGGTCGCGCCGCGTCTTCTCCTCGCTGGTCAACAAGTGGGCGACGTACACCTCGTCCTTGATCACCATCGCCTTGTGCAGGTTCCAAATGACCGCCCTCGTCGCAGCGTAATCGTACTCAGCGTTGTCCTTCGCGTAAACCTTCTCAACCAGATCGAGATAATAGCCGGCGTACGCGCCCACCCCGCCGTATTCCAACAAATCGTATAATCGCCAGACGAGATCACGCTCGGTCCGCTCGCCGAGTCGGATCGATTGTTCGCTGCGCCGGATCAGCACCCCAAACTCGCGCGCCCAGCGGTTGCCCGCCCGATGATTGCGCTGGAGCACCTCCAGGCGCTCGGCGATGAATTCCTCGTAGGTCTCGTGCAGTTCGTGTTTGTGCGCCAGTTCGGGCTCGAACACCAGTTTGCGGCCGAGATGGAACGCCTGGATGTTGTCGTCGGCCGCTGACCCCATCGTTTCGCGCAGCGCCCACTCGAGGTTCTCCAGCGACAGCGGCAGCAACCCACGCTGAAACGCGATGCCGAGCATGACGATGTTGGCGTAGAGTTTCGTGCCGAAGAAGTGCTCCGAGATGCCCGCGACGTTCAGGCCGAAGTATTCGTCCGCCTTCGTGTAGCGACGCAACGTGTCCTCCAACTCCGCCACGTTGAAATCGTTCCGGCCCAGCAACGTCAGGATCGTCGGCGTCTTGTATGCGTTGACGACCGCCACCGTGTGCCGCGGACTGCCGACGCGCAGGTTGCCCTTCGGCGACAGGCTGCGCGTGGCCTCCAGCGGGTCGATGCCCAGCAGCAAGTTCGCTTTGCCGTACGGGATAATGTTGGACGTGTGGCTGAGACCCTTGGTGAACGTGATCTGGGAAAAAACGCTGCCGTTACGGATCGCCAGACCTTTCTTGTCGCAGAACTGCACGTCGTAACCCTGCTTGAATCCGGCTCGGACCAGGGTCGCCGTGCTGACGCCGATGCCCTGTCCGCCCACGCCTGCCAGATAGCCGTACCACACGTCGTCGAACTCGCAGACTTCCGGCAGCGGGATGTTGGCGAGGTCGATCGAGTCGATCGGCGCGGGCGGTTTCTGTTTGCGGACGACGGTGATCTGCTCGAACGACGGGCAGGCGTAAATCTTCGTGCAGGCGGTGTCCGCCACGCACCACGAAAGATCGGTCTGAACCTTCGCGCCGAACGGCGTATCGGCAATCGTCAGCCCCGGGCAGCCCGTCGCCATCGTGCATTCGAGGCAGTATTCGCAGACGTCGGGGTTGATGTTGACGTACGTCTTCTCGGGCAGGAAACCCTGCTGGCGGATCGTGGCCCGTTCTTCGCGCGACTCGCGGCGGTGATACGTGATCCCGCATTCCTTGTCGGCCACGATCACCTTCACGCCGTCGCGCAGGATGGTGTCTTCCAGCGTCTCGCGCCACGACTCGCGGTAGGCGGGATTGGCCCGCACCACGTGGACGCCCTGCCCCAACATCGCTTCGACGATGCCGTCGATGCTCTGCTTGTAGGTGCGCTCGCCCACGATGTCCACGTCCATCGACGGCGTCGGCTGGTGGCCCGTCATCGCCGTGGTCTGGTTGTCGAGGATGATGTAGGTGATGTCCTGGCCCAGCTTGAGCGCGTTGGAAATCCCCAGCATCCCGCTGTGAAAAAACGTCGAGTCGCCCAGAAATACCACCTGCTTGTTGGTAATGAATGGATCGATGCCCGCGCCCGTGCCACCCCCCAATCCCATGCCGCTGTAGTTGTGCATGAGGTCCTTGGTCGGCTCGAACATCAACATCGTGTAACAGCCGGTATCACCGTGAAATACCAGGTCGACCGGCCCGCGGCGATGGCGCTGCTTCATGTACCGCGAATCGAGGAACTGCTTCTTCATCTCGATCAACACGCTGGCGCTGTCGCGATGCGGACAGCCCGGACAGAACGTCGGCGTGCGCAACGGCAGGCGAATGTCGAACGTGTCCGTCTCGCGGATCAGTTCGACCGTGCATTCGATGCGCTTCTGGTTGAGCGCCAGATTCGGGTCGTGGAAGAACTTGCCGAGCGGCGCGAGGCGTTCGATGAGAATGCTCGGGTTGAGGCCGCGCGTGGCCGGCAGGCCCTTCAAGCCGGCGGGAAATTGTTTCCCCCAAACGTTCGTGCGGTTGGCGGCGGTGGCGTTCTGGTTGAGGCGATTGATGATTCCCGCGACCTGCTCTTCCATGAATCCGCGCCGCTCTTCGACCACGAAAATGCCGCGGACCTGCCGCGCAAATTCCTCGACCAGCCTGGAGTCGATCGGATAACTGATCCCCAGCTTCAGAATCGGCACCTGATCGGCCACACCCAGCTCCGCCAACGCGTGCTTGAGGTAGCAGAACCCGAGACCCGTCGCGACGAAACCAATCTCGGCCCGCCACCGCGGGTTCTCGCGGGCATTGACGATTTGATTGACGCCGTAACTCCGCGCGCTCTCGAACAGGCGGGCATACCGTTCCGGCATGCCCTCTTCCTTGAGCCACGTGCGCGGGGGCAACAACACGGTGTTTTCGAAATCGACTTTCGCAGTGTCCAGCCCGTACTTGTTCACCGTGCTGATGTCGGGATACTGATTGGGCCGGACCTGCACGCTGCCGCCGCCATCGACCTGATTGGTCGTCACTAGGTAGCCGATATAGACGTTCGCCTCGCGCGAGAGCCGGAAACCCAGGTCGATCCAGTCTTTTAGCTCCTGGTTGTTACTGGGCTCCATCACCGGCATGAAAATGTGCTTGCAGAGGTAGCGCGAGTCGGCCGGCACCTGAGTCGAGTCGCTCCACGGATCGTCGCCGATGAGCACCAGCGCGCCCCCTTGCGGGTGCGCACCGGCCAGATTGCCCAGCGCCAGCGCATCCGTCGCCACGTGCAATCCCACCGATTTCATCGCGCAGATGCCGCGCAACGGACCCATCTGCGAGCCGTTCAGCATGGCCGCCCCCAGGGCTTCGTTGTTCGCGATGCAGGCGCGAATGCCCTTGCCCCGGCACAACGGCGCGATCAGCTCCATCGCGTCGAAAAAGCCCGAAATCGGTGACCCGGGGTAACCAGTCAGGAGATGGGTGCCACCCGTTGCCTCGAGAGCGCCCTTGATCAGCAACTCGTTCCCGGTGAAAACTTCGGACCCTTCCTCCTTGAGGAATCGTGGATCGATTCTCATGATTTTGTTGTAGCAGGATGTACGCTACCATAGAATCCGCTCCCAATGCAAACTCTTAAAACCGGGTTGTCGATCGCACTGGCCGCCGGCGCAGTCACTGGGTGCGCGCTGTTTCAGCGACACGATCAGACCACCGTGCAAATCCACGAGCAGGTCAGCTCGGCGCTTCCCGCCGAAAACAAATTGATCGTCGATATCCCCAAAGCCGACCTCAAACTGGCGGTGTCACCCTTCGCCACGCTCAGCGAACGGGACGTGCACGCCGCCAGCTTGTACGACACCGCCGGCGGCAAAGAAATCCTCCTGCAGTTCGACGTCCACGGCACCTTCGTGCTCGACGAATGCACCACGCGCAACCGCGGCCAATACCTCGTCACGTTCATCAACAACCGCCCCGTGGCCGCCTGGCTCGTCAACCAACGCATCCTGAACGGCCAGTTCCTCATCGAAGGCGACTTCAGCGACGAAGAAGCCAGGCAGGTCGTCGACGCACTCAACCGCATGGCCAAGAAGAATCGCCAATGAGTGGGCTGCGACTCTTCTCCCTCACAATCCTCAGCCTCGTTCTCGCGGTGAACGCTCGCGCCCTCGATCTCTGTCTGCCTACCGCGAACGACGCGCTGTTGAAACCCGGCCACGATGCCGATTTTTTTCAGCCGACAGTTGAGGGCACCGTCGAGTCCGGGATGTTCGGCTGCGTCCGCGACAACGGACACCGCTTCCACGAGGGCGTCGACATCAAATGCCTCCAGCGCGATCGCCACGGCGAGCCCACCGACCCCGTACACGCCGTCGCGGACGGTGAAGTCGCGTTCGTGAACACCAAGCCGGGCCTCTCCAATTACGGCCGCTACATCGTCCTCCAGCACAACTGGGACGGCGTCCAAGTGTTCACCTTGTACGCACATCTCAGCGCCGTGGCGCCCGGAATCGTCGCCGGCCAGCCCGTGAAGAAAGGACAGGTCATCGGCACGCTCGGTCACACGGCCAACACCCGCGAGCGGATCACGCGCGACCGGGCCCACCTGCATTTCGAGGTCAACTTCCTGCTCAACCCCAACTTCCACATCTGGTACCCGAGACACGACCCGAAAGCGCCGCCATTCGGCAATTTCAACGGTCAGAATCTCATCGGCCTTGACCCGGCCGCCTTCCTCCGGGCGTACGCCGCCAACCGCAACCTCAACTTCGCCGCGTACGTTGCGGCCCAGCCGATCGCCTTCACCGTGTTGGTGAACGCCCGCCCCCTGCCCTGGCTCACGCTTCACCCCGAGCAACTCCAACCGAGCGGCGGGACGCCCGTCGCCTACGAAATCGGGATGACCGCTTGGGGACTTCCCGTCGCGGTGTGGCCGCGCACGGCGGCCGAGATCACCGACCCACAACGCCGCGTGCTCGAGCGCGGGCTGCCGGTGCTGCATCGGGTGAACGAAGCGGAACTCGCCCGGGTCCCCTGCCTGGGATTGGTGGTGCGCCACCCGCGCCGGAGCAACTGGGCCTTGACCGCCCGGGCGCGGGAGTACTTCGAGATGCTGACCTTCACGCCGTAGCGACTGAGCCGGCCCGGGTCCGTCTAGTGCATCACGTCCGCCACGGATTCGTGGAACGCCAGCAGCGCGTCGGACACCCCGTCGTAGAACTCCAGCAGGTCACCCATGGCAATGAGGTTGGCAATGTGCTGAATCGTCGGCGCCAGTCCCACACACTTGATGTCGCCGCCCAGCGACCGCGCCTGCGAGGCCAGGTCGAGCAACTCACGCAACTGCGCGCTGCCGATGTAGTTGACCCGGGAGCAATCCAGAATCACGCACGGCGTGTTCTCCTGGATCATCCGTGTCAACCCGGTCGAGAATTCGGCAAACGCCAGTGCGTCGACCGCCCCCGCCAACTCGATGACCTCGACGCCATGGACCCGATGCTTGCTGATTTGCAGTTCGTGCATGGCTACCTTGCCCGAAACCAAAGCAACGCCCATGCCCCCCTGCCAGAACCTCCCCATCATCGGTGCCAAACCGACAGGGTGTTCAATTTTGGTCGGAATTCCGGACGAAGATGGGCAGGAAGCCCGCCCCTGACCCCTCCTCAACGGGCCGGCGCACCCCGGTGAAGCCAGACGGCGGCCGCGATGACCACCAGCAGGAGCAACCCCAGGCCGATGACGATCAGTGGACTGATCCTTTTCGACCGGGCAATTTCGGCCGGCTCGGCAGCCGAGAAGAGTTTCCGGTCAAGCGCTTCCGCCGCGTCGGCCACGGCAGCCAGAGACGTAAACGGCTCGCGGCCTTCCGCGCCCAGCATGCGCTCCACGAATTCACTGACCCGTTTGCTCACGGGCGCGATGTTGTTGGCCAGCGTGGCCACCATCACCCCGAGCTTCACCAAGTCCTCCTGTGGCGACTGGCTCGGTGGGGCGTCGACCGGCGCGACATTGATGAGCTTGACCATGCCGTCGGTCGCCGTCAACACGTTCTTGTCGAGCGGCGGCTGATGCGGTACCTGGCGGTGCCAAAGAAAATCCAGCGCCCGGGCCACGCCGATGATCGTTTGCAAAAGACGATGCTCGTCCACCTCATCCCCGTTGCGCAGGAACTCCGGCAACGGCGGCCCGTCCATGTACTCCATCGCACAAAAGTAGGTACCCTCCGCCGGGCCCGCCTCGTAGATGAGCACGAGATGCGGATGAATCAACCGCGCTTCCGCGCTGGATTCTTCCAGGAACTGCTCGACCTTGCCGGGCTGCGCCGCGCTTTCGGGTAACAAGACGCGTACCGCCGCCGTGCGGCTGATCGAACTCTGGAACGCACGGTACACCTTGCCCCACCGGCTCACGCCGATTTGTTCCTGAATCCGGTACGTCCGCAGCGTCCGGCCGATAAGCGGGTCCTGTCCGGAAGCGGGTTCGGTCACGAGGCCCCTCCCGAAGTCGGGTTCGGCACCGCCCCCGACACCGGAGTCGGGGCCAGCGCTTGCAGCGAGGCCGGCGCCGCCGCAACGTCTTGAAGTTCGTGGTGGTAATAGCTGCGCACCACAAACCCCGCCAGTTCGCGCGGCGGGCCCGGGAACCGTACGGTGAACGCCTTGCTGGTAAAGTTCTCCCACGCGGGAATGCGCAGCCAGATCGGATCGCGCCAGACGACGTTCGACGTACTCCCGTCTGGCGAGGCGAACTGCACGCACAGGCCGACTGCTGAAACATCCAACTCCCGCTCGCCGACCTGCGCTTTCGCCAGGATCGTAATCGTCGCCGCGTTCCCGCTCTCGCTGCGATCAACGCGCACGAGGCGAATCATGCGATGTAACACGGCAGGCCCCACTGGCCGGGCCGGCGCCACCGCCGGCAGAAGCGGTTCGCTCGCCGCCGCGCTGGGAGGCAGAGTCGGCTCCGCGCCAATTACGACCTGCGATCCGCGTGCACCACGCTTCGCACCGAGGTTCATCTTTTTCGGGCGCGTCTGGGAAAAGATGGAACCAAGCAGCGCGATCTCCCCGCCAATCACCAGGACCACAACCGCGGCAGCGGCAAGTTGCAGCGGATCGAACGGCCGCCGCCGTTGCTGTCCGCCCGGTACGTCGTGCATGACCTCGAAGCGCATCCGCACCGGACCGATCTCCAACTCGTCGCCCGAGGCCAGGCGGCGCTCGGCGATCAGCCGGCCGTTGACGGAGACCCCGATGGGACTGTTCAAATCTCGCAGGTAATAGCCATCGGCCCGGCGCTCGATGCGCGCATGGTGGTCGGCTATACCATTTTCCCGGAGCTGGACCTGGCAGGCGGCATCCCGGCCGATCGTCAGCACTGGCGCCTGCACGACCAGCGGTTCCTGCGAGGCAACGCCGTTCTCAAACACGAGACGATACATGGCTCTGGGCCGCGTATGATACCACAGCGCCCCAGCGCGCCCAGAAGTTTTCCAGTGCTACGACGCGGGCGTACACCACTGCTGCCCGCCGGGAAGAGATCACCCGTCGCTCACGATGGATGTGTCGCCGTCAGACGGTTAACGGCAGATCTCAGGCACAGGCGCGGGGAACTGCGCTAGGACGAAGCCGGGGAGCAACGACTCTCCCAATGCCGTCAGAAACTGAAGGCGCAACGGTTGTGGCCTGCCGCGATTTGCCAGCCTGCTCAATCATAATCCCGCGCCAACCGCAAACGGGTCCCACGAACGATCCTCATGCCACTCGTACTCCGCTCGGCCCGCGATCGGCAAGCTCGTCTCCTTGCCGCACAACTTGGCCAACAGTGTTAATCGCACAAACTCAGCTTGCCAAAGACAAAGTCCGTGCGCTGGCGCCAGCGTAGGTCGCAGTTGAGCGTGTGTCAACCTCATTGGGAGTCACTTACGAGTGACATCGCAGGAGCTTCGCGCGGCAATCACAAGAATCGAAACTGGCGGTCTTGGCTTGATATTGATCTCGACGAAAGACAAACTCACGCGAGGAAAGGCGCTCGCCGCCGGAGAAGCTGGAACGGGCAGCCTTAGCTGAAAACCGTTCCCACCTCGACCGCGTGCCCCCGCAGGAAAGCGTCAAAGGTCATCCGTTTGCCGTTGGCGGGTTGAAGTTCGAGGATACGCAAGCCGCCCTGCCCCGTCGCCACGACAAAACCGGAGACCAACTCGCCGGGCCGGCCGCCCGCGCCTTCCACAACTTCCGCTCTCCAGACCTTCAATAGCAAGTCGCCGCAATGCGTGTACGCGCTCGGCCACGGGTTGAACGCTCGAATCTGACGCTCGATCTCAACCGCCGGCCGCGGCCAGTCGATGCAGCCGTCTTCCTTGGCCAGCTTCTTCGCATACGTCGCCCGGCTCTCGTCTTGTTTCGTCCGCGGCGCTTTACCGGCGGCGATCAGGGCGACGGTTTCCACCAGCACGTCCGCTCCGAGTTTCGCCAGTCGGTTGTGCAGCGTGGCGCTGGTGTCATCGGCGTGAATCGGGTGCGCGCGCTGCAGGATGATATCGCCGGTGTCCATCCGTTCGTCCATGAACATCGTCGTGACACCGGTTTCGCGGTCGCCGTGGAGGATGGCGTACTGAATCGGCGCCGCGCCGCGCCAACGCGGCAGGAGCGAAGCGTGAACGTTGACGCAACCGTGACGCGGGATTTCGAGAACCGACCGCGGAAGGATCTGGCCGTAGGCGACGACGATTATGAGGTCGGGCTGCGCGGCGCGCAGCGCGTCGACCGCGCCGGAGTCGCGAATCGTGAGCGGTTGCTGGATCGGCAACCCGAGCCGGTCCGCCACGACCTTCACCGGCGACGACGCCGGTCTGAGGTCGCGGCCCTTGGGACGGTCGGGTTGAGTGACAACGGCGGCCAATTCGTCCCCGGGCATTCTCGCGACGGCTTCGAGACATGGACAGGCGAGTTCGGCGGTTCCCATGAACGCGATGCGCATGCTGCGCCAGCCCTAACAGAGCGGACGACGAAATTCAAGCGTTCCTGCCTCTGCAAGAACCGATGAGCGAGGGACATCGCCCTCGCTCATCCGCACCAGCACCCTACCGGCCGGAACTAGTCCACGTCCAATTCGTCTAACTGGTTGCCAAACGTCACATGCCCCAGCGGAATGAGAACCACATTTGTCGGGCCGCCGCTGGCCACGTCCAGCACACCGATGAAATGCCCAAGTCCGGCACCTTGCCTCCGCAGAATCACGCTCTCGCTCCTGGCGTCCTGTTCCGTGTCGCGAACGCTGGTATCGCCGAACTGCGTATCCTTCGGATCCCGATCCAAGCTAAGGAACACCGTGTGCGGGCATCCATTCGAATCCAAATGCAACCGGCCCTCCATCGTCAGGAATCCACCCGCGAGGTCACCAACGGGCCCGACATTGAACCGCGCCACGAACCGTTCATCACTCCCGGAGGTCGCCCTGAAACCCTGCTGCTGCACGGTGTCGATGCTCGTGCTGGTCGCGATGGTTGTGATGTTGGAGTTGGATTTGTCGAACACGACCAGGGCCGCCGCGCTGGAGCCACAGTCGATTTGCAGCGCGCACACCTGGTTGCTCGTCGGGTCCGTCCCCAGCGCCAGGGCCACCAGATTTGAACCGTTGAGGAACGCATAATCGTATTCCAAATGACCGCTGATGCTGTTGGTTCCCTGCCCCACCGCAATCATCGCCGCCGGGGCGCGAAAGACGCGCACCGGGTTCGTCACTGCCAACGCCGTAAATCCGGCCACAACAGTTATCGCCACGCCAACCACCATCCATTTCCTTGCCTTCATATCGTTACGTTCCTCCTGCCCGAATGCCCGGTTGATTGTTGGTTTGCTCGAGATCGTTGCCGGGTGCCACCTCGACCAGTCGAGGCATCGGATCCCGAATCGGTTTTAGTTCCAAACACCAGCACCCCCGAAAGGTTGTGCCGGGATTTTCCCAGACCGACCGGGTCAGCGGCGCGCGCCGGCCGCCGGCGGAGGCGGCGTCGGAATCACGTGCAGTTGGCCGGTGCGCCCCAGAATGGCGCACAAGATGTCGTGAGCAACTTCGATGGGCGCCTGCAACGCATCCACGTCCACGCGGACGTTCTTGGGATAATACTCGACCACGGGCCGCGACTCCTTGTCGTACACCTCGAGGCGACGCTGGATCGTCGCGTCGTTGGCATCGTCGGGGCGGTTCTCCTTCAATGCCCGCGACTTCAGCCGCCGCACCATTTCGGCGCGGTCGTGAAACGCCCGCAGCACGATCAGCTTCGTCACTTCCAGATGGTCGGCCAGCATTCGTGCCTGGTCTACATTCCGCGGGATGCCGTCGAGGACCACCACGTCCGAATCGGGATGCACCTTGCCCGACGACACCAGCTTCGCCATGTGGTCGAGCCAGAGGCGAATCGTGAAATCATCCGGCACCAGCAGGCCCTTGGTCGAATACTCCATGAACACCTTGCCCAGTTCGCTGGTGCGATCGAGCGCCCGAAACATGTCGCCCGACGAAACGTGCACGTAGCCGGGCAGGGTTCCCAACATCTTCCCCTGCGTGCCCTTGCCGCAGCCGGGTGCCCCGAACAAGAGGATTGTTTTGAACTTCGGTTGCATGAATCCGTTTTCCCCCTCAATTCAACAGTTGATACCAGTTGTTTCGACGACGCGGCTCGTAACCCAACTCGGCGATCAACCGCTTGATCGTCTCCTCGTCGATCCGGAACGTCGCGCCCGCCTGCGACACCACGTTCTCCTCCATCATCACACTGCCAAAATCGTTCGCACCGTAGCCCAGCGCGATTTGCCCGATCTGGGGCCCCTGCGTCACCCAACTCGATTGCACGTTCTCAAAATTGTCCAAAAAAATCCGCGCCAACGCCTGCGTCCGCAAATACTCGTGCGCCCCCACCATCGGCACCCGCAACCGCGTGTGCTCGGCCTGAAACGTCCAGCAGATGAACGCCGTGAACCCGTGCGTCCGATCCTGTAACTCTCGCAGCCGGCCCAGGTGCTCGATCCGGTCCTCGATCGCTTCCACGTGCCCGAACATCATCGTGGCCGACGAATTCAGCCCCAGCCCGTGCGCGATCTCCATCACGCGCAGCCATTCGTCGCTCGTGCACTTCAACGGCGCGATCCGCCGGCGCACGCGGTCCACCAGGATTTCACCGCCGCCGCCCGGAATCGACCCCAGCCCGGCGTCCTTGAACCGCCGCAACACCTCCTCCAGCGGCAGGCCGAATACTCCCGCGAAATGGGTGAACTCGGGCGGCGAAAAACCGTGGATGTTGACCTGCGGGAAATTGCGCCGGATGTATCGCAGCAGGTCGAGATAGTAATCCAAGCCGAGCTTCGGATGATGACCGCCCTGCATCAAAATCTGGACGCCACCAATCGCCACCAACTCCGCGATCTTCTCGCCGACCTGCTCCTTCGTCAGGACGTACGAATCGTCGTCGCGTTCCTCCCGCATGAACGCACAAAAAGTGCAGTACACGTTGCAGACGTTCGTGTAATTGATGTTGCGGTCGATGATGTACGTGACCACGCGCTCCGGATGTTTCCGTTGTCGCACCGCATCGGCCAGCGCGCCCAGCTCGGGCAAGGTCAGCCCCCGATAGAGTTGGAGCGCTTCCTCCGACGTGATCCGTTCGCCTCCGAGCACCTTGTCCTGGATCAACCCCAGATCCAGTGGCACAGGCGCCGGCGCCGAGCGCCGCCGCAGCGCCTCGCTCGTGGTCGGTTCAACTGATGAATCGCAAATCATGCGCGGCCTCGATCAATCCCATGTCCTTCAAATACTGCTGAAATCGCCGGATTCCCCGTTTTTCCCGCTCGCCCAACTCATACACCACGTTCCGCGTGAGATATTCCCGCCGAAACTCAACCGTGCCTTCCGTGGATTCTTGCACAATCTCCTCGATGTGCGCAAGCCCGTCAGCCTTGGCCCTCCGAAGCACGCTCACCAGTTCCCTTTCACCCTTCTCCCCTCGCCCTTCTCCCCTCGCCCATCTCCCCTCACCCATCGCCCCCCTCCGCACCGCCCACGCCGCGAACACGAACGGCAATCCCGTCATCTCCGTCCACGCTTCCCCCAAGTCCAACAGGCAATCGCCGCCGTTGCGTTGCCGATACCAAATCGCACCGTCCCCGAACAACATCATCGCCTCGTGATCGCTCAGCTTCGGCGCGCCCGCCAACGGATAAAACTCCGGCTCGAGGTGATATCCGCATTTCAGGATCACCCGCACCAGCCAAGCCGACGAACGCGACGCGGGATCGACCGCCACCCGCCGGATTTGCTCGATCGGCACGCGATGCACCAGGAATACGCTCGCCACCGGTCCGCGGGAAGCGATAGCCATGCCGTCCGCCACGTCGTACTGGTCATGCAACAGAATCTCCGCAACCGGGACCAATCCCACGTCAAACTGGCACCGGTGCAGCAAATCCGCCAACTGCGACGGCGTGCACAACGTCACCTGGTTTTCCATCCCGTAAATCAACGGACGGGCGTTCAGGTACGGCACCGAACCAATCCGCCAACCTGTCCGCCGCAGCTCGTCCGCTCGCGAACCCGGACTTGTCCGCCCCAGCTTGAGCGAAGGCGGACTTGTCCGCCGTAGCTTTGGCGAAGGCGGATTCACGCCACGCCTCCTTCGTTGCCCGCACCGACATATGCGGCCGTGGGCTCTTCTTCTGGTGACACAGGCGTCCCCGCCTGTGGTTGATCCTGTACGGCGATCGCCCGATACAGCGAATCCCGCTGCACCGGCTCGCGCCCGGCTTCGCGGATGGCGTTCACCAATTCCTCGCGGGCCACCTGTTGCGGCGTCCTCGCCCCGGCCATGTGATAAATCTTTTCCTCGATGATCGTGCCATCGATGTCGTCCACCCCGTAGCTCAACGACACCTGCGCCAGCTTCAGCCCCATCAGGATCCAGTACGCCTTGAGGTGATCGAAATTGTCGAGATAGATCCGCGCAATCGCCAGCGTCCGCAACAGGTCGTAACCGCTCGGACCCGGCAGGTGCGCCAGCTTCGTGTTCTCGGGATGAAACGCCAACGGCACGAACGCCGTGAATCCGCCCGTCTCGTCCTGCAACTCGCGCAGCCGCCGCAAGTGATCGACCCGATGATGCTCCTGCTCGACGTGACCGATCAACATCGTGCACGTCGAACGTCCGCCCATCTTGTGCCACGCCCGATGCACGTCGAGCCATTCCTCGGCCGTCTCTTTCGCGTGGCAAATCACCCCGCGGACCCCGGGATCGAAAATCTCCGCGCCGCCGCCCGTCAACGAACCCAGCCCGGCCTCGCGCAACGCCGCCAGCGTCTCCGGCACGCTTTGCTTGCCGACCCACGACAAATGCAGGATTTCAATCGCCGTGAACGCCTTCAGGTGCAGGCTCGGGTCGAGCGCCTGCAGTTCCCGCAGCATCTCGGTGTAGTACTCCCATTTGAACGACGGATGCAGTCCGCCGACGATGTGGATCTCGGTGATGCCGAGTCCGAGCGCTTCCTTCGCCTTCTCGATCATCTGCGGCAGGTTGTACTCGTAGGCGCCCGCGTCACGCCGCCGACGATAGAACGCGCAGAAATCACAGTCGAGGATGCAGATGTTGGAGTAATTGATGTGCCGATTCAGGATGTAGTAGGCCGCGTTCCCGTTCTTGCGATCGCGCACCAGATTGGCCATCGCGGCAATCGTGGCCAGATCGCGCGAGCGGAACAACCGCAGACAATCGTCGTCGCCGACACGCTGCCCCGCCGCCACTTTCTCGTAAATGTCGCGCAGTTCCGATTGCTGAATCAGTTTGTTCATGGTGAAGAATGGGAGCGTTGGAGTACTGGAGTTGTGGAGTAATGGGTTCCGATTCGTTCCTCCCAACACTCCATAACTCCATCACTCCTTTACCCCGTCATTTCATTGCCACATCCGCCACCACCGCCCCCAGAAACACCACGCTGATGATCGCGTTCATCCGAAAAAACGCCACGTTCAAACTCACGGGATCGCGTTTTCTCGCCACCACATGCTGCACCACCAGGCACAACCCGATGATCGACAGCCCGACGTAGTATGGCACGCGACGATTCGAAATCAACCCGAATCCCAGAAGCGCCACGCCCATCACCGCGTGCGCCAACCGCGCAAACCACAGGCTCCGCTCGATTCCCAGCCGCACCGGCAACGACCGCAATCCGTGCTGCTTGTCCGACTCGTAATCTTGCGTCGCGTAAATGATGTCGAACCCGACCAGCCAGAACACCACGGCTACCGCCAACACCACCGGGGGCCACGCAAAACCTCCTCGCACCGCCAGCCACGCTCCCACCGGCGCGATCCCCAACGACAGCCCGAGAAAAAAATGCGAGAAATCAGTGAACCGCTTCGTAAGCGAATAGAAGAAAACGATCGCCAACGCCACCGGCGATAAGAGGAAACAGGTTCGATTGATGAACCACGTCACGACCACGAGTCCGGCGGCACTCAGCAACACAACAACCCATGCACTCGTCAACCCAATCTGCCCCGTCGGCAAATGCCTCCCCGCCGTGCGCGGATTCAGCGCGTCGAGCTTCCGGTCCGCAATCCGGTTGAACCCCATCGCCGCAGTCCGCGCACAGACCATCGCCGCCAAGATCAGCAAGAACGTCCGTCCTCCCGGCCATCCATGCGTGTCGGCGCAAGCGGTGGCCATGCTGGCCAAAGCAAATGGAAGAGCAAAGACGGTATGTGGGAAACGCACGAACTCGAAGTACTTTCGAATCATGGCTTCTCTCCGTTCGGCCACCGCGCACCCCGAAAGCTTTCGGGGCAGGTGCTCGACAACGCAAAGGGCAGCGCAAACACCGTGTGTTCAAACCGCACGAACTCGAAGTGTTTTCGAATCATGGGGAACTGGAATTCAAGTACTCGATCCAATCGGCGCACCCGTCCAAGAATACGGCAACACCAGCCATCACCCTCTTGAGATTGCTAACGTCGACACGAGCCAATGATTGGAGTGTTTGGCGGCCCTTCCTGTCAACTGGGTAACGGGATTCCTGTGACGACTTGTCGTGCTGGTGGAATTTGAGCGCGCAGTTTTCCACTACAGCCAATTCCGTTCGATCTTGCCCGGGGCACAGTTCTTCCAAGACAGAACGAGCACCTTTCCAGAGTCTGGACAGGTCGTGTTCCTTGGTAATACCTGCTTTCTCGAGACTACATCCTCGACCACAGCAGATTATGTTCTTGAGTGCCAACTCCAAGTAGTGGCGATACAAGAATATAACCGGAAGGACCGCCAAGTCTGGATAAGCCCGGTTTCTCAGGGCGCAGCTTACAAGCCGGTCTGCGGCCTCCTTGTAGGCGATGGCGTACGAGTTCAGTGTGCGGTAAGCCATGTCCAGTCGAGCTTCACTCCGCGGGTCCTTCGAGGGAAGGAACGGTTCGGCTCCCGCCTTAGGCCGATGAAGTTTGGGGTTGCCCAATGAAATCTTCGGCATAATTGATGTTCTCCTTCGGCCAATCTCCAACAGCGTGGCTAGATCACTTCTCCAACTCCTTCACACGCTGGCGTGCATATGCGACTCGACAGCATTCTCAATTTCCGTGAGCGTGACCTGCTGTGGCGACGCGCTGTCTTTCACAACATCAGCGTACTCAATCCCACGGAATCATAGAAGCGAGAATTCGGCATTGAACTCAAACCTGCCACGCAGAGATACATCAGTTACTGAGGTATCATAGCTCCATCCGGCGCCGGCAATCTTGGCCGGGTCTGCACACAGGGCAGAGCCGGGCAGAGTGCTCGGCTACCGGTGGTCAGCGAGTCGACGCGACAAGGCTGCTTGCTGAAAGCTAAAGTCCGCGCAAACGTCGATGAAACTCTACATCGAGACGAGCGTGCCGACCATGCTGTTTGCGGGGGATGCACCGGATCTGCGGCGCTTGACGGAAGAGTTTTTCGAGTGGGCAAGGTTGTGTTCCGACGAGTTCTTTACGTCGGCGGTGACCGAGGAGGAGATTTCCCGTGCGCCATCGGTGTTGCGAACGAAACTGACAAAAGCACTGCGCTCGCTAGAGCCGCGGCTGCTGGACATTGACGCCGAAGCGCGTGGATTGGCGGAGGCGTACTTGCGCAAGGGCATTCTGCCGCCACGATTCTCGAATGATGCTTTGCACGTCGCGGTGGCGGTTTGCCATCGGATGGATGTCATCGTAAGCTGGAACATGAAGCATTTGGCCAATATGCGGCCGGTGGATCAGATCAACCGTCTGAATCTGAAATACGGTTTCCCGTCCATCCGCATCCACACACCGGCCGAGGTGATCGAGTCATGACAAAACACCATGAACCGAAAGTCATCCGACAGCTACGGAAGATTCGCGATGAGATCCATCGCGAAGCCATGTCGGTCGGATTCGACCAGTATTACGAGGAACTGAACAAGAAGACGGGCTGGTTGCTGGGCAAGAAGACCAAACGCGCCCCTGCAGTTCGAGAACGTTCTGCCAAATACAAGAGTCGCTAACACAGCTTGCCGACGCGTTGTCGGTGAATCTGTGGCGCGTGCGCCGGATCAACGCGGTCAATCTGCACCTCGGCTAGCCGACCATTTTGATCCACACTCCCGAAGAGGTCTTGGAGCTATGAAGAAGATCCGCTTGCCGGAACCAGAAGCCGTCAAGGAAGTGCATTCGTGGCGGCGGAAATCGCAGAAGCGCGCAGGGAAGGTCGGTTGGAAAAAATACCTGGCTGAGTTGAATAAACAGCCTCCGGCCCTGCCGGAGAAACCCCGTTCGGTGGTGCGCGAGTGTTCAGCGAAGAAGTACGGTCGCTAGGCTGTGAATCGGCGGTATGGTCTCTCGTCCATCCGCATTCACACACCGGCCGAGGTGATCGAGTCATGACGAAGCGCCAACAGCCGAAAGTTGTCCGGCAGCTACGCAAGATTCGCAACGAGATCCGTCGTGAAATCCCGTCTGTCGGATTCGACCGATGCAACGCGGAACCGAACCAGACGAGACGGCCGCCGCCCGTCCCTCCCCAATCCACACGGACCCGTCGAGCGGTTGATGCATCAGTTACTGAGGCATCAGCGGAACCTCTCCGGTTTGTCACGCCGCGGGTCGATCTGTCGATCTGTTCGAACCCCACTCCGAGAACCTTACATAAGTAGTCGTGATCCGACCGAACGTAATCGTGGGGACCCGTTCCTCGGCAACCCAGACGTATCCGTCGAGAGGCGGTGATGCATCAGTTACTGAGGGATCACCGGGACCTCCCGGGTTTGCCACATCGTGGGACGATCTGTTGGGCCCGCCCCGGCAACCGACCATCCGCAGTCGTGGTCCGAGCGGATGTAACGGTGGGAGCCCCTCCCTCGGCAACCCGGACGTATTCACCGAGAGGCGGTGATGCATCAGTTACTGAGGCACCGGCGGGAACTTCCCCGTCTGTCACCCGGCGCGATGATTTGCCCGAACGGCACGCCCCGCCAGCGTCACGCCGTGGCCTGCTCTGCGAACGGGTGGTCGGTGCGCCGTCGTCTCCGATTCATGCGGATCCATTGAGAGCGAGTGAGGCATCAGTTCCTGATGCAGGCGCCGCTGCCCCGTCGACAGTGGCTTTGAAGCCAACAGGCTCGCTTCAAAACCCCGCCGGGATGGCATGGGCGCCATCACTTCCGCAACCCGTCCAACACCTGGCGCAGATGCTCCCAGTCGCGCCGCCTTCGAACCAGATCGCGCCGACCGCGCGCCGTGATCCGGTAGTATTTCCGCCACCGGCCGCGCACCTTCTCGCGGCGCACCCGCACGAGTCCGCGCCGCTCCAGTGAATGCAACAACGGATACAACGCGCCTTCGTTCAGCCCGAAGATTCCCTTCGTCTTGCGGTGCACGTCGCGCCGCAGGCCATATCCGTAAACCTCACCGCGTTCCAACCCGGCGAGAACCGCCAGGGCGGTCGTTCCCTTTCTCAATTGAGCCAACGGATTCAGGAATACCTCAAATGCTGATGTATCAGCGACCGCACCGGTCACGCCAGTCGTCCGTTCAGTTGACACGGGCCACAGCCGACCAGGAATCGGAAGGCGGCGCCAAGGCACACGGTCAGCCAACTCGTTCAGGAGGGACCGATGATGGCCCAGCGTCGTGCCGCAGGCATGGACCCATCGCGCGGGATAGACGAAGGACCAACCCGGAGCAGCGAATCCATCGCGCGGTCGTTTCGCGGTTTCACTTGCGAAAGCTGTTCGTCGGTGTATGATTTCCCGGGTCGCGAATTTCTCGGAGGACGGTGGCGAATGAAACTCGTGATGGCATTGATGGCAACGGTGGTGCTGCTCGCATGGACTGATCGTTCTCTCCAGGCCGCGGATCTGCCGTGTGGCGACCTGCTCGAACTCCACTCCTGCCAGCTTTACATCGGCGGTTGCATCGCCTCGTCGGAGGCCACCCAGGAAGGCAAGTGCCTGCTGCGGGCGTGGAATTTCACCGGCGGCGTCCACCAGGGCGTAAACCTCAGCGGATTCCAGGTCGCCATCCTGGAAATTGGCAGCCAGAATCTGGCAACGAGGAACGCCCGACCAACCCACGCCGTGATTTATCTGCCGAAGACCGCGACGCGTGCCCAATCGGCCGCGCTCGTTGATTGGCTGCAGACACAACTCCCCGAACTGAACCTCGCTCACTGTCCCACGCGGTCAGTTTCGATGAGTCTCAAAAAGTCAGGCGATGAAGCGACCTTTACTGCGGGCGACGTCGCTCAGGTCGAAGTCGTTCCGTTCAAACCGTGCGGACTGGTCAGTTGCGGCGAATCGCTCTGGTACATGCCGCGCTCGGCCGTGACCGCCTACACCGTCGGCGTCACGCGCCAGTCCGTCGTGCGCGAACCCCTGCTCGCCCTCAAGTGGATCGACCACGGCAAAAACAACGTCTTCCTGGCTCGTTTCGGCGAAGGCGGAACCGCTCGGGCTGCGTTCACGTCTCCCACGCTGGCCTGTGCCACGACCGATCACGCCCTGCATGAGTGAGCGACCCCACAAAGAGTCGCACTCCCCCACGCTCAGCCGCCGCTCCTTCCTCAAGGGCTTGGGCACGGCCGTGGTCGCCACCGCCGCCGCCCCCGCCACCAAGGTCGCCGCCGAGGTCGGAGATCTGCAGAAACTCGGCAAGGCCAAGACCCTCGGCCCGGGCCCGGTCCCGATCACCCTCGACGTCAACGGCAAACAGTTGAAATTGAACGTCGAGCCGCGCGTCACGTTGCTGGACGCGTTGCGCAATCATGCCAACCTGACCGGCGCGAAAGAAGTGTGCGACCGCGCGACGTGCGGCGCTTGCACCGTCCTGTTCGATGGCCAACCGATTTACTCCTGCATGAAACTGGCCGTCGAGGCGCAAGGCCACACCATCACCACCATCGAGGGCCTGTCGGAAGGTGGCAAACTCACCGCCGTACAACAGGCGTTCATCGAATCCGACGCGTCCATGTGCGGCTATTGCACGCCGGGACTCGTGATGAGCGTGACCGCACTGTTGCAGAGGAACCCCCACCCCACCGCCGATGAAGTCCGGACCGCTTGCTCGGGCAATCTCTGCCGCTGCGGCGTACAAGCCCGCGTACTCAACGCGGCGCTCAAGGCCGGCGGAGTGAACGTGGCCAACCGCACCGAGGTCATTCGCCATGCCTAGTTGGCCGAAGAACCCGAACGTGCTCGGAACGCGGGCCCAACGTGTGGACGGTCCGGCCAAAGTCACCGGCGCCGCCAAGTATTCCTCCGACATGCAGCCGGCCGGGTGGCTCTACGGCCTGATCTACCGCGCGCCGTGGCCGGCTGCCAAAGTGACGGCCGTCAACCTCGACAAGGCGAGAAGAGTTCCGGGAATCAAGGCCGTGATCGCCGAACGCGAGGGCGAACGGACAATCCGGTTTTACGGCGAGGAACTCGCCGCCGTCGCGGGTACCACCAAGCAGGCGTGCCTCGATGCCCTGCGCGCCATCACCGTCGAAGCCACGCCGTTCCCATTCGTCGTCAAGGAGGAGACCGCCAGGAACCCCGACGCGCCCCGCGTGTGGCCGGATGTGCCGAACCTCGCCGAGCCGAACGTGCGCGAACGGGGCGACGTCGACAAGGCGTTTGGCAGTGCGGCGGCGATCGTCGAAGGATTCTTCACCACGCAGATCCAACTGCATCAGTCGCTGGAAACGCACGGCAACACGGTGTCGGCCACCGACGCTGGCGCCACCTGCTGGGCCTCGACGCAAGGCGTGTTCAGCGTCCGCGACGGCCTCGCGTCATACCTCAACCTCTCACAGGACAACGTCCGCGTGATCACCGACTACATGGGTGGCGGGTTTGGCTCGAAGTTCGGACCGGGCGTCGAGGGCGGACTGGCGGCGCGGCTCTCGAAAGCGGCCGGTGCACCCGTTCGACTCATGCTCACCCGCTTCGAAGAATCGCTCGCGGTCGGCAACCGCCCCTCATCGTTCCAGAGAATCAAACTCGGCGCGGACGCCAGCGGCAAGCTCGTGGCGTTCGAAATGGACGCGTTCGGCTCGGCCGGTATCGGCGCGGGCTCGGCGACCGCGGGCGGCGGTGGCGGCGCCGGCTTCCCCGCCCCCTACATCTATACCGTCCCCAACATCCGGGTGAAACAGGCGCACGTCGCCATCAACGCCGGTCAGGGCCGGGCTTTTCGCGCGCCGGGCCACCCGGTCGCCTCGTTCGGCATGGAATCGATCCTCGACGAACTCGCCGTGAAACTGAAGATGGACCCGGTTGAGTTGCGCCTGAAAAATGATCCGAGCGAGATTCGCCGACGCGAATACACCGTCGGCCGGGAAAAATTCGGCTGGAACCAAAAATACAAGACACCCGGCACTTCGCCCGGGCCGGTCAAGGTCGGTATCGGCTGCGCCGGCGCGACCTGGGGCGGCGGCGGACACGGCTCGCACGCGGAAGTGCAGATCAATCCCGACGGAAGCGTCGAAGTCCGTTGCGGCACGCAGGATCTCGGAACGGGCACGCGCACGCTGGTGGCGATGGTGGCCGCCGAGGTTTTTGGACTCAAGCCCGGACAGATCAACGCGCGGATCGGTGACACACAGTTCCCGCCTTCCGGCGCCAGCGGCGGCAGCACAACGGCCGCGTCGGTCTGTCCCGCGATTTTCGACACCTGCACCAACGCGCTGGAGGAATTGCAGAAACGAACGGGCGCCGCCGATGCGCGCGGGTCGAATTGGATCAGCACGTGCAAGAAGCTCGGCGTCAACCCCGTCGTTGCGCACGGGCAGTGGCAGGAAGGCTTGTCGTCGAGCGGCGCCGGCGGCGTGCAGTTCGCCGAGGTCGAAGTCGACACCGAAACCGGCTTCGTGAAGGTGCGGAAAATCCTTTGCGTGCAGGACTGCGGACTGATCGTCGACAAGTTGACGTGCGAGACCCAGGTCCACGGCGGCATCATCATGGGCTTGGGCTACGCGCTTTACGAAGAACGGGTGATGGACTCCGCCACCGGCGTCGTGCTCAATCCGAATTTCGAAACCTACAAACTGCCCAGTTTCGCCGACATACCCGAGATTGAGGTCGTGTTGCTCGATATGCCCGAACGCGGCGTCATCGGCGTGGGCGAGCCCGTGACGATTCCCACGGCGTCAGCGATTGCCAACGCCGTGGCCAACGCCCTCGGCGTGCGCGTTTCCAGCCTGCCGATCACGCCCGCGCGCGTGCTGGCCGCGCTCGGCAAAGCCAAACCGGCAAGGGCGACCACATGAACCCGTTCGCGTACGTCAACCCTCGCACTGTGAACAGCGCCGTCGCGGAAGTGGCTGACAACGGCCGCTTCCTCGCGGGCGGCATCGATCTACTCGGCGAGATGAAAGAATACATCGCCCAGCCCCGCCGGCTCGTGAACGTCAAGGACCTGCCCGCGATGCATGACATCACGCGCGGCAAAGACCAGTGGACGATTGGCGCCAACGTCACCATCGCGGAATTGGAGAACAACGCGGATTTGAAGAGCGCGTTCCCCGGCTTGCAGCAGGCTGCGGCAGAAATCGGTTCGCCGCAAATCCGCAACGTGGCCACCGTCGGCGGCAATCTCGCGCAACATTCACGCTGCTGGTATTACCGTCAGCGAGACGTTCGCTGTCTGAAGAGAGGCGGGTCGACGTGCTACGCGCGCGAAGGCGAGAACAAATACCACAGCCTGTTCTCCGGCAATCCGTGCATCAGCCCGGTCGTGTCGAACCTGGCGATCGCGCTGGCCGCGCTCGACGCCAAAGTCATCGTGCAACGCGGCAAGGAGGCCGTCCCGCTCACCATTCCCGAGCTGTACGCGAAAGCCTGGGACAACCCCGAATCGCACAACTCGCTCGCGACGACCGATCTCGTCCTCCGCGTGGAAATTCCGGCGTCGGGCCGCCAGAGCGCGTACCTTCAAATCAGCGAGAAAGCGAGTTTCGATTGGGCGTTGGTCAGTTGTGCGGCGGCAGCCAAGGTCGATGGCCGCAAACTGAGCCAGGTACGCGTCGTGCTCGGCGCAATCTCGCCGATTCCCCACCAGGTTCCCGCGGCGAACGAATTGCTCGAAGGCAAAGAACTCGACGATGCGCTGGCAACGCGCGCCGCCGATGCGATCCTGACGGATGCCACGCCGTTTGCGCACAACGGCTACAAAGTGCCGATTGCTCACGCGCTGGTGCGGCGAACCCTGAAACAACTTCTGGTGTAACCATGGACACGCCCATCTGCAAACATCTGCGCACGAAAAAGCTTTTTGTCCCCGAGCAAGCGCCCGACGCGTTGGCCGAACCGGGGGAACCGGAGGCCGAACCGTTCTACTGGTGCAACCGCACCCTGACCGGCATCGGCGTCGACGATCAGCCCGTCCACCTGCGCGTCTGCTGCCGTGGCCGGTGTTGCTTCGAGGAATAAGCGGCGATCCTCTCCTCCGGTAGTTCTGTAGCGGCGCCCTGCGAGCGCCGAGCCGCTGTTTTTACGAAGAGTCCCGGCGGTCACAGACCGCCGCTACAGTCCCGAAAGCGGCCAACGAGCGGGGGCGAGGTCCCCGCACTCCCCTCGTGACTTCATTTTTCCCGGTGTGTTAAACTTCCGGTGTCATGCGACCGCGCAGCTACGCGATCATCGGCACGGGAGCGCTCGGCGGATTCTACGGCGCCCGACTGCAGCACGCCGGCTGCGACGTCCATTTCCTGTTGCACACCGACTTCGACCACGTCCGCCAACACGGCCTGATCTGCGAGTCCAAGGACGGCGACTTCACCCTGCCGCGCGTCAATGCTTACCGCGACACGGGAGATATGCCGCGGTGCGACGTCGTGTGCATCTGCCTGAAGACAACGCAGAACCACTTGCTTCCGGAACTTCTGCCGCCCCTCGCCCAAGGCGACACCACGGTGCTCGTGATGCAGAACGGACTCGGCATCGAAGATGAGGTGGCCGGAATCGTCGGCCCGCAACGCGTGCTGGGCGGACTCTGTTTTCTCTGCTCCAACAAGATCGGGCCGGGACACGTCCGTCACCTCGATTACGGCGACGTCCGCATCGGCGAATACTCCGCCGCTGGCACACCCGTCGGCGTCACCGACCGGATGCGGCAGGTCGCCGCTGACTTTCAACGGGCCGGCATTCCCACCGAGCTGAGTCCGGACCTGCTGACGGCGCGCTGGGAGAAATTGGTGTGGAACATTCCCTACAACGGACTGTCGGTCGTGCTCGATTCCACGACCGACCACCTCATGGCTGATCCTCATACCCGCACACTGGTGCAAGACTTGATGAGCGAAGTCGTGGCGGACGCGGCGGCGTGCGGACGACGGATTCCGCCGGAGTTCGTGAAAGAAATGCTCGACCGGACCGACCGGATGAAGCCGTACCGGACGAGCATGAAGATCGATTACGACGAGCATCACCCGATGGAAGTGGAGGCCATCTTCGGCAACCCGCTCCGGGCGGCGCACCAGGCTGGCGCCAAGTCGCCGCTCATCGAAATGTTGTACCGCCAGTTGAAGTTTCTGGACGCTAGAAACTGTAGCGGCGCTCTATGAGCGTCGGTTCTTTCAGTTGCGTTCGGCGGTCGCAGACCGCCGCTACAGAACTCGCTTCATTCTGAGCTCTGCCAGCGTTTCACCAGCCTGTGTTCCACGCCGAGATGGTCGAGCACGCGGGCGATGATCGTGTCCACCAGGTCCGGGATCGTTTTCGGCTTGGTGTAGAACGAGGGACTGGCCGGGATGATCGTCGCGCCCGCTTCGGTCAACGTGGCCATGTTGCGGAGATGAATCAGGTTGTACGGCGCGTCGCGGGGCACGAGGATGAGTTTGCGCCGTTCCTTCAGAAACACGTCGCCGGCGCGGGCCACGGTGCTGTCGGACGTGCCGTGCGCCAGACGGCCAATCGTTCCCATCGACGCGGGAATGACCACCATGGCGTCGAATCTCGCCGAGCCGCTGACGAACGGCACGAACATCGAGTCCTCCTCGCGGTACTGAATGATCCGCGGCGAGAGTTTCAGTTCCCCTTTCGGCAATTCGAGTTGTGCCACCTCCCGGGCGTGCGTCGTCGCAATGAAATGGATCTCGTGTTGCTGCGGGTCGAGATTGTCGAGCAGCCGCTGCGTGTAGATCGCGCCACTGGCGCCGGTCATGGCAATGACAAGTTTCATGGAGATTGGAGGTTGAGGAGTTGAGAAGTTGAGAGGTTGATGGGGTGAAGAGTTGAGAGGTTGAAAAGTTTACGAGTTGAGGAGTTCATGGCGAAGAGATTCACGGAATATCAACTTCGGGTTCCGCAGCCACGTAATCACCCGAATCCTCGCGGGCCAGTGATGTCACCTTCGCTTCCTGCAGATGTCGTATCAGGCCATTCACCAGTCTTCGGGTCAGATTGATTTGCTCGTCGAGGGCCTCTGTCAACGCACGCGGGGCGTAGCTTTCGTCTTCGCATAGAGTGAGATCGTCGCGCAGTTCCTCAAGCGAACCGCGCGCCTGACGCAGAAACTGGATGAATTCCTGATAGTGGAATCGGCCGTGACCCTCCGCAATATTGTTGGTCACGGAAAGAACTGCCCGCCGCATCTGTGAAACAACGTTGAATTTCTCATCGGACGGCAATTGTTTCGTCAGCGCATAAACCCGCTTCCGCAGTTCCCGCGCCTGCTTCCACGCCTCCAATTGCTTGAAGCTTTGATAACTCACATCAGCCTCCCAACTCCTTCGCTTCTCAATTCATCAACCCATCAACCCATCAACTCATCTACCGACGCATCAACCCACAAACTCATTAACTCACAGCCCCTTCCCCGCTTCCCGCGCCGCCTTCACCGTGGCCTCCACGTCCGCTTCCGTGTGCGCCAGCGACAGGAACCCGACCTCGAATTGCGACGGCGCGAAGTATACGCCACGCTCCAGCATCGCCTGGAAGAACCTGGCGTAACGTTTGGTATCACACGTCTTCGCGCTCGCGTAATCGACGACCTCGCGGTCGGTGAAGAACGCGCAGAACAACGAGCCGATTCGCACATGCTGCGCGTTGACGACCTTCTTCAGTTCGTCGCCCAGCGCTGCACCAAGCCTCTCGAGTTTGGCGTACGCGTCCCGCTGTGACAATTCCTCCAGCGTCGCAATCCCCGCTGCCATCGCCAGTGGATTGCCCGACAACGTCCCCGCCTGGTACACGGGACCATTTGGTGCGAGCAGGTCCATGATGTCGGCCCGTCCGCCAAATGCCCCGACCGGCAGGCCACCACCGATAATCTTGCCCAACGTCGTGAGATCGGCCTGAATCCCATAAAGTTCCTGAGCGCCGCCTTTCGCCACCCGGAACCCGCTGATGACTTCGTCGAGGATCAGCAGCGCGCCGTTGTCCCGAGTCAGTTGGCGAAGCTTCTCCAGGAAGCCGGGCCTGAGCGGGATCAATCCCATGTTGGCCGGGATCGGCTCGATGATCGCGCCAGCGATCTCCTTCCACGAAACGCGGTCGAGCGCGCCGAAATCGTTCAATGGCAACGTCAGCGTATTCCGCGCAAAATCGGCCGGCACACCGGCGCTGTCGGGCACGTCGAACGTCGCGCCGCCGGAACCGGCTTTGACCAGCAGGGCGTCGGCGTGACCGTGATAACACCCTTCAAACTTCACAATCTTGTCCCGGTTGGTGAATCCGCGCGCCAGCCGAATCGCCGACATCGTCGCTTCCGTGCCTGAATTGACGAACCGCACCTTGTGAATCGACGGAAAACTCTTACAAACAAGCTGGGCGAGTTTGATCTCGCGTGGATTGGGTGTGCCGAAG
This sequence comes from Verrucomicrobiia bacterium, assembly GCA_035515475.1. Lineage (GTDB taxonomy): Bacteria > Verrucomicrobiota > Verrucomicrobiia > Palsa-1439 > Palsa-1439 > DATJBF01. The sequence goes on along the minus strand of DATJBF010000013.1, from coordinate 29,331 downwards.
CTCGTGCCGTCGCGCGCCGCCTCCTGCACCGCACGCACCACTTTCGGATGCGCATGACCGAGAATCATCGGCCCCCACGAACACACGTAATCGATGTAGTCGTTGCCGTCCACGTCCCAGAGCCGGGAACCTTTGGCGCGTTGCGTGAAGAACGGCGTGCCGCCGACGCCGCGAAAGGCTCGCACGGGCGAGTTCACTCCGCCGGGCAACAGCCGCGATGCTTCCTGCCAGAGTTTTTCGGAGGTGTGGCGGGACGGGTTCATCTCTGCGAAATCTAACAGAATCCGCAGCGGTTGCGAGACGAAACGCCCGGTGGCGATTGGTTCACTGCGGACGGTTATTTCGGACGCAGCGCGTCGGCCAGCAATTGCGGACTGAAACCTTCCGGCGCCAACCCGCCATTGTACGAGTACAAGTACACGGCCGCCTGAAAGATGCTTTGCAACGCCGATTGCACGAGCGACAGTGCGATCCAATACACCACGCCCACCAAGACCGCCAACAGCAACAGCGCGAGGTTGCCCAGGAAGGCAACCGCCACGATCAGCGCCACCGCGGGAAGACCGAGCAGACCAAACACCACGCCGAAACTGAAGCTGCCGACGAGTTGTTCGCCCCAGGTGCGTCGCAGCATCACCGTGGATCCCTTCAGGGCGCCGAACGGCCCCTTGCGTTCCGCCACAATGACCGGTACCACCAGGAAACTGGTGACGGTCCAAGCCATGCCCAGCAGACCCGCGACGATCCGCCCGATCCATTTCGACCGGTCCTCGATGATGCGCAAAATCAAACCGACCGTCGCCGACAACAGTGCCCAGCCGGCGATCTGGGGCAACCGGACCGCCGCCTCGTGGAATCCGTCGGCCAGCGTCGGGCTGCCGCCAGCCAACCGCAACATGGCGCAGGAAATGATCGCGGTGTTGAAGAATGTGATCACGAAAAAGTTGGCGAGATAGAACAACAGCAGAATGCCGTAGTAAACGCTCGTGTCCACGCGAGCGGTTCCCGGCGCCGGCGGTTGCCATGCGCCGGTCAGGAAAATCGGCACCAGAAAGGACAGCAGCACCAGCAAACAACAGAGGCCAGACAACAAGGGAAACAACAACAACGTCTTGTCCCGCTTGAGCACGTCCCACGACGCCCGCATGATGCTCCATGTATAAGAAATCTTCGCAAACATGTTGCCCTCCTGCCGGTTGACTCGGCGTACGTGTATCACCGATTCGCCGACCGGAACAAGCAAAAAGGTCACCGCCACTCGTGCTTCGGATACTTCCGCTGCAATTCTTGCTTCAACTTCGGATAGGTTTCCCGCCAGAACGTGGCGAGATTGTCGGTCACCTGCACCGGCCGATGATTCGGGGCGAGCACTTGAATCCGGACGGGAATGCGGCCGGCCGCAATGGCCAGCGCGTTCGTGCCGTACAAATCCTGGATCCGGGCTGCAATCGTCGGCGGACCATCGGCCGAATACGTCACCTTGGCGCGGCGGCCCGACCTCAACTCAATCCGTTCCGGCGTGTATTCATCCACCCACGCCTGCTGCTGCGACGTGAGCCACGCTCGCAGAATCGGCCACACCGGTCTGTCTTTGATTTCCTTGTAACCGAGCGCGCCGTGGCAGATTTGTTGGATGAGCGTGCGGCGATCGTCTTCGGCAATCGCGGGCAAATCGAGTTGGGGCATCCACTCCCGCAATCGGTTCACGCGCACGATCCATTGCTCGACCGCGTCGTCCCAATTCTTCAACGGGCATCGTCCGGCCAACACTTCGTCGGCAAGAATGCGCGCGGCTTGATTCAGTGGGTCGGGTGTCCCGGCTGACCAGCCTTGAGGAGTGGACAGGCGGGACGCCTGTCCCACCTCCAATTCCGACCGGTCCGCCTGCAGTACCAGGTCGCGAAAACTCTTGCGGCGTTCGGCGAACACCCGCCGCCGCGCGGTATCGTAGATCACCTCGTGCGTTTCACGGAAATCACCGGGAAACAACTCCCGCAGCCAGTCCTCCTTCACGGCCGTTGCCAGACTGAGCAACACGTTCACTTCCTTGTCCTTGCCGGTGCCGCTCTGCACCTCGCGCACTTCGGCGGCCACCAGCAGCGGCGTCCCGCCGGCGCGGGACACCACGCTCTCACGCGCCAGCAGACCGCGACGGCCGTGCACCAACTCGCACCGCAACGTGCCCGCGTCGAGCCGACGCGCCACGTGATCGGAGAAGCCGAGCAAAATGCACCGCTGGATCGCGTCGCTCCCCGCGCGTTTCTCACTCACGTCCAAGCCCTCACGATTCGCGATGCCGAGGAATTGTTCGAACAGCGGTCCGACCTGTCGCGCCGCCTGCGCGTGGATGCCCAAATGACGACAGCGCTCGAGATTGTAGCCGTTGCGGTCCGCAAACCGCCAGGCCCGCATCAACACGAAGAAATCCGAGTCGCCGCCGCCCAGCAATTCGTCACGCGCGTCGGCAACTTCCCGGCCCTGTCGACGCACCAGCAAATCGCGTCCCTGCGTCAGCGCGGCGATCAACGCCACCGGCCGCACGCAACCGTATTCCTGCGCCGCCAACAACATGCGCGCGTAGCGGGGATGCAACGGGAACGCCAGCATCCGGCGGCCGAGATCGGTGATGGCGGCAGCCGATGTGCTTGGGGACTCGGGTGAGGGGCGCGAAAGAGCGCCAAGGTCTGTCAGAAGATTCTCCGCGCGCTCCAACGACTGCTTGTTCGGTGGCTCGAGCCAGCGGAACGAATGCACGTCGTCCACGCCACTCGCTTTCAAGGTCAACACCACCTCCGCCAAATCGAGACGCTTCACCTCGGGAAGCTCCTGCGCGGGACGCTGCTCGTGCTCGCGCCCGGTCCACAGCCGCAAGCACACGCCCGGCGCGGTCCGGCCGGCGCGGCCGGCCCGTTGGTCGGCGGACGCGCGGCTGATTTTTTCGACCAGCAACGTGTTGATGCCGCGGTACGGATCGTAGCGCGGGATGCGCGCCAGACCGCTGTCGATCACAATCCGCACGCCGTCGATCGTCAGCGACGTCTCGGCGACGTTCGTCGACACGACCACCTTGCGGCGGTCGTACCGGGCAACGGCGGCGTCCTGGTCATTCGTCGGCAAATCGCCGTGCAACGGCAGAACGATGAACTTGTTGCCGAGCGCGTCGCGCGCGGCCTGAACGGTGCGGCCGATCTCGTACGCCCCGGGCATGAAGACGAGCGCATCCCCCGCGTGGCGCTTCACCAGTTGCTCCAACTCGTGCACCGCCGCCTCCCAAACCGGCCAATCGCCCACGGGCTTCGCCAGGTATTCAACTTCCACCGGGAACGTGCGGCCTACCGATGACAGCACCGTGCAGGGTTCGAGAAATTTTTGGAGCGGGCCGACGTCCAGCGTCGCCGACATCGCGAGGATGAACAGGTCCGGGCGGACGGTTTCCTGGACCTGCAGCGCCCGGGCCAGCGTGATGTCGCCGTACAGATGCCGCTCGTGAAACTCGTCAAAGATAATCGCGCTGACCCCGGGGAGGGTCGGGTCGGACAGCATCTGCCGCAACAGCACGCCCTCCGTCACGTAGCGAATCCGGGTCGCGGGCGAAGTCGCGTCGTCGAACCGGATCTGGTAGCCGACTTCTTCGCCGAGTTTGCCGCCGTGGTCGTTTGCGACCCACGCGGCCAGGAGCCGCGCCGGCAACCGCCGCGGCTGCAGAATCACAACTTGTCCGTCACCCAACAACCCGCCATCGAGCAGCATCTGCGGCACCTGGGTGGACTTGCCGGAGCCGGTCGGCGCGGTCAGGATCAAGCGCCGGTGCTCGCGCAACGACATCAAGAGCCGGTCGCGGATTTCCAGGATTGGGAGATCGCGAGGGCTCATTGCGAGATGGAGTCTATCATAGGCGCGGTCTTGTTGCCGGGCTTGATCGGCTTATACTGCCAAACGATGCCCGAAGAATTTCACCATCATGTCTACGTCGTGTTGCTGGACGATGCGGTGTTGCAGGAGCGGAAGGTTGTCGCCGCAAATCTGCAGCGGGATCCGAAAAAACCGTGCGTGTACGTTGGGATGACCGGGATTCCGCCCATCGAGCGCTTCCAGAACCACAAAGACGGCTACAAAGCGTCGCACTACGTGAAGAAATATGGCCTGCGTCTGCTTCCTGAGTTATACGAACACCTGAACCCGATGCCCTACGACGCTGCGTGCGAGATGGAGAAAGACCTCGCCGAAGAATTGCGGGAGTCGGGGTACTCGGTTTGCGGTGGAACCTGAAACTCAGTCCCTCACGCGGGCGATGGCCAGGCCGTCGAGCCGCCGCCGCATTACCGGGATCAGAATCGCCTCCAACTTCCGGTTCGCCGCAAGTTTCTTGTTAAACTTCTTGATGCCCTCGACCAACGCGTCCCCTTGGCCACGACGCGCGACATCGCCACCGCGAATCACGTTATCGGCCAGAATCAAGCTGCCGGGCCGCGTCAACCGCAGCGCGTAATCCAAGTACACCGGATAGCTCGGCTTATCGGCGTCGATAAACACCAGGTCGAACGGCCGTTCGCCGTCGCGCACCATCTGTTTCAACAGCGCCCGGGCATCGCCGTGGCGGATCTCGGCACGCGGGAGCAATCCCGCACGTTTTAAATTCTTGCAGGCCACGCGGACGTGTTGTTCGTTGACCTCGAGCGTGACCAATGTTCCCCGCGGCCCGATGGCGCGGGCCAGCCACATGGTGCTGTAGCCGCCGAGCAATCCGATTTCCAAGACACGCTGCGCGCCCGCAAGTTTCGCCAACAAATAGAGCAGTTTCCCCAGGTTCGGCGAAACCTGGATCGGAGGCAGGCCTGCCGTGGCGGCGTCGCGCAACGCTCGTTCGAACAGGCGATCGCGGGGCACAAACAGCCGTTCAATGTATTCGTCCACGCGGACGAGCGTCTCATTGGCATTCGTCTTCGGCATAAGCGAATCGTAGCGCACCCCGGCCCGGTTGTCAGCCCGTCTCCGCACGACGCTCCTCGAATTGAACGCCGCTGGTGACGTTGTGTCTCTTGAATAGACCGCAGCGTTTCTTGTTTGTCGGTGTTGAATCGGAAGTGTCGCCGTGCCGCGACGGCTGACGGCGATGGCAGTCAATGCAGGATGGGCGTGGATTCGGTTCTTGTCGTTTGGAGATTGTCGGTCGATGAAACAGTTATTGGAGGTGCGGTCGAGGTGGCTCGGCTTGGTTCTGGGTGGGGTGCTGGTTCTACTGGCAGCCGCAGGAGACTATGCCACCGGCTCCGAGCTGTATTTTTCGCTGTTCTATCTCCTCCCCGTCGGCGTATCCACCTGGCTGGGCGGCAAATCCGTGGGCGTTTTCATTTCTGCCACCAGTTCGATCACGCTGTTCGTGGTGGACGTGATGAGTACCGCCAGGCCCTGGCGATCGTTCATTCCCGTCTGGAACGCGATGATCGGGCTCGGCTTCTTCCTGATCGTGTCGCTGCTGCTGGCAGCAATCCGCGACGAACGCGAACGCCTCGAGCACGTCGTCCAGCAACGCACCACCGCGCTGACGGCAGAAATCCGCGAACGCAAGCACGTCGAGGAACAACTGCGGGAGGCCAACAAGGATCTGACGGCCCGCGAGAACGAATTGTTGCGGACGGTTGGGGAACTGGAGTGGTCGCACACGCAGCTCAAGACCACGCAGTTCCAACTCATCCAAGCCGAGAAAATGGAAGCGCTGGGCCGACTCGCCGCCGGCGTGGCCCATGAGGTCAAGAACCCGCTGGCGATCATCCGCGCGGGCGTCGACTACCTCGGCGCGGCACCGGCGACCAGCGACGACGCGCTGCCCGGGGTGGTCCAGCGCATGGGCGAGGCCGTTTCCCGGGCCGATTCCGTGATCAGCGAGATGCTCGATCTCTCGGCCCCGCACGAACTGGAACTGGCCATCGAAGACATCAACGGCCTGATCGACCAGGCGCGCCTGCTGGTCCGGCACGAGCTCAATCTGCATTCCATCGCCGTCCGGACGCAACTCCAGACGGATCTTCCACGCCTGTGGCTCGACCCGGCGAAGATCAAGCAGGCCTTCATCAACCTGTTCATGAACGCCATTCACGCCATGCCGGACGGCGGCTCCCTCATCGTCCGCACGCAGGCGAACGAGTTCCAGCGGATCGGCATTGCAGAACATTTCGCCACGCAATATCCGAACCGGTTTGCGCCGGAGCAAATCGTGGTGGTCGTCGAAATCGAGGACGCCGGCGCCGGCGTTCCCGAAGAATTGCTCCCGCGCGTCTTCGACCCGTTTGTCACCACCAAGCGTCCGGCCGACGGGACGGGCCTCGGGTTGACCGTCACCAAACAAATCGTCGACATGCACGGCGGCGCCATCGATTTGCGGAACCGGCCCGAAGGCGGTGCGCGGGCGACGCTGGTATTCAAAGGGTAGCAGCGGCGCATGACGGCCCGGGGGCGCATCTTGATCATCGACGACGAGGCGGACCTCGCCTGGATGCTGAAGCTGAATCTCGAACGGACAAGACTTTACGAAGTGGGCATCGAAGCCGATCCGCAGAGGGCCGTCGCGGCCGCCCGGGAATTCGCCCCCGACCTGGTGCTGTTGGATCTCATCCTGCCCTCGACCAGCGGGGGTGAACTCGCCGCGCAAATCAAGACCGCGTTCGCGCCGGCGACACTGCCGGTCATCTTTCTCACCGCCGCGTTGCCCCGTCCCCAATCGACCGGCACCCCGCGCACGATGGCCGGCTATCGCTTCCTGTCCAAGCCGGTCGGGCTTGATGAACTACTGGAGTGCATCGCCGCCGAACTGCCGCACCGGCGAGCTGCTTAGGGCTTCGCGCCCGGCAGCAAATCCGTTTTGGCGGCGAAAAAGAAATCGCTCTCGGTGAGTCCGTTGATCTTGTGGGTCCAGATGCTGACTTTCACTTTGCCCCAAGCGAGGTAAATGTCGGGGTGATGGTTCTGGCGCTCGGCCAATTCCCCGACGCGGTTGGTGAAGTCGAGCGCCTCGCGAAAGTTGCCGAACCGGAATTCTTTCTCGAGGTGATGGCGGCGCACGAGCTGCCAACCGTTGTTCACCGCCGCGTGCAACGTCTTCAACGCCCGGCCCCGCAGCGGCGGCACGCCGCCCTGACACGGGACACATTCCTTGGTCGCCAGATCACTCGCGTTCATCAGTCACGGCCTCCTGTTGCCGTCAGCGTAATCGTGGGGGGTGGGTCTTGGCAAGTTCCTGAAGCAACGCAGCGCTCATGACCGCGCCCCGCTGAAAGTTGTCGAGGTCCATCTTCTCGTTCGGCGAATGCCAGTTGTCGTCGGGCAACCCGAGCCCGACCAGGATGATTTCGCCGCCGAGGTGCCGTTTGAACGTGTCGAGAATCGGCAGCGACCCGCCCTCGCGGACAAACACCGGCTTCGTGCCGAACGCCCGTTCCAGCGCTGCCGCTGCGGCGCGCGCGCCGCAGCCGGTCGGCGGCTCGAAGAACGGGGCCGAGTGATCGCTGACGATGCTCAGCCGTACGGAGCGCGGGCAAATCCTCCGCAGATGCCGGGACACGAGTTGCACGGCCCTCGCGGGGTCCTGGTTCGGAACGAGCCGGCAGGAGATTTTCGCCGAGGCCCACGCCGGGACGATGGTCTTGCCGCCGGGACCTTGATAGCCGCTGGTGAGTCCGTTGATCTCGAACGTCGGCCGCGCCCAACGCTGTTCCAGCGGCGTGAAACCGGTTTCGCCGGCCAACGCGGGCACGCCGAGAAAATCGCGATAGGCCCGCGCATCGAACGGCAGGCGCTGCCACTTGCGGCGTTCCCACGCGGCGAGCGGCTTGACCTCGGCGTAGAAGCCGGGCACGGTGACGTGGCCGTGGGCATCGACGCATTTCGCCAGCATTTGCGCCAGCACCAGGGCAGGGTTGGCGACGCTGCCGCCAAACACACCCGAATGCAGGTCGCGCGAGGGGCCGTCCACGCGGACTTCCAGCCCGGCGATCCCGCGGGTGGCGTAGGCAATCGTCGGATGCCGCTTCGAAAACATGGCGGTATCGGATACCACGATGTAATCCGCCCGCAGCGATTTCGCGTGCCGCTTCACGAAGAGCCCGAGGTGGGCGCTGCCGATTTCCTCTTCGCCTTCGATGAGAAAGGTCACGTTCGCCGGCACCGGCGTGCCCGTCTTCACGTAGGCCTCGACGGCGTTCACGTGGGCGAAGAATTGTCCCTTGTTGTCGGAGGCGCCGCGTCCGAACAACTGACCGTCGCGCACGACCGGTTCGAACGGCGGCGTGTTCCACGACTCGAGCGGCTCGGGCGGTTGCACGTCGTAGTGGCCGTAGATCAGGACCCGGGGAGCGCCGGCCCGGTGCCACCGGGTGCGGGCGACGACGATCGGGTTGCCGTTCGTCGGGTGCAGTTTGACATCCAGACCCAGCGTGCGAAAGAGCCGGGCGAGCCAGTCGGCGCACGCCAGCACGTCGCGGCGATGTTCGGGCTGGGTCGAGACGCTCGGGAACCGCACGAGCGTTTTGAGTTGGTCGAGGGATCGCTGGCGATTCTGTGCGAGGTATTGCTGGATCATGACCGCGTGGGCCGGACGTTAGCCGATTTGGCCCTCCAAGTCACAGCTTAATTGGCATGGCCCTTGCGCCGCCCTATGCTATACTAGGTCCTGCTAATTTTCATGACAGACAGCGAATCAGCGAAAGCGCAGCCGGCACCCCCACCTGATACGGCGTTGCCCCTGGAAGAACTGGAACTTACCCCCGAGTGGGTCAAGTCCTCCGGCAAGTCCCACGCCGATCATCCGGGCCCCGAGCGCGAACCGCGACGGGACGGCCGCGGCCCGGGCCACGGTCGGGACCGCGAGCGTCGTCCGCGTCCCGAGCGCCCCCCTGGTCCCGAAGGCCACCGCGGTGTGCGCCCCGAACGTCATCGGAGCGGCCACCATTCCGGCCCCGGCAAAGATCGCGTGCCGAAGCCGTCCGTGCCGCCCGCCGAACTCGTGGACGTGACGTTCCAGCCCGAGGAGAAGGGTTTCGAGGGGATGCTGGAGACGATGAAGCAAACGTCCCGCGCTTACGCGTTGTTCGACGTGGCGAAACTCGTGTTGAACAAGCCCGAGCGACATCATGTGAAGCTGTCGCGGAAGGCCGGGGCCGATGGGACGCGGCCGCCGCTGTTTCTGGTGTTGCCGAGCGAGAGCGTGTTCCTGAGGCAGGAGGACGCGGCGCGGTTCGCCTTGCGTCATCACGGCGCGACGATTTTCAAGGAGAAGAAAACGTCGATTGAGCCGCCGAAGGGGAACTTCACGTTCGTGAACCGGTGCGGGTTGACCGGCGTCTGGCTTGGCCCGCCGAATTACCACGAATACCAGAGCCGGCTGATCCGTCATCACCAGCAGCGGCTGCGGCACATCCCGTTCGCTGAATTTCAATCGCGCATCCAGACCGTCAAAGACCCGGCTGCCGTCAAGGCCTGGGTGGATTCGATGAGCGTCAAGATGGAGTACGAATGTCTGCTCGATCCCGAGCCGAAGTCGTTCGCAAGCCGCGAGGAGTTGGAAAAACATTTTCTGGAGAACCACCTCGGGCAATTCGTCACCTCAGGGCCCGAGTTGCGGATCAGCGGCGTGGCCAGCCGCCAGCTTCAGAACCCGATGCTGCTCGAAGCCGTCCGGCTGGCCTGGCTGGAGGAACGCAAGTTCCCCATGAAAACCGCCAACGAAATGCGCGGACGGTTCCGTCACGAAGGGTTCCACTTTTTCAAGGACCCGAGAGGCATTACCTACGTCGGCCGCATCAAACCGCAACGGTTCGAATCGATCGGGCATCTTTCGGAGCGGATCCAAAAAATCATCGTCTATCTGCGCGAGCATTTCGGTTGTAAGCGGAAACACTTGATCGAACTGCTCCTGCCGCAACTCCCGGCACCGACTCCGCCGGCTGAAGCGACGGCCAAGACCGACCCGCCGGTGCCGGCTCCGGCGACCGGGCCGAGCGCCGCCGTGCCGCCCCCAACTCCCTCGTCGTCGGGCCAGGACCAGTTGCTGGCGGACCTGCATTGGCTCATTGCCGATGGCTACGTCGTCGAGTTCTCGGATGGCCGCTTGTGGGCGTTGGCCGACAAGCCACCGCCGCCGCCGCCCAAGCCCGCCCCAGTTTCCGAGCCGACGCCCGCCCCGGCCTCAGAGTCGGCGCCGCCAATGACCGTCGTGCCGTCAGAGAACGGCTCGGGTCCGCCGGTCGGGCCCGTCGCCGAGACGACTGCTCCAGCGCCGCCGGCCGCTCCGCCCGCTCCGGCGGCGGACGGCGTCGAACCGAATCCAGGTGAGCCGGCCGCTTCGTAAGCCGATGGACGCGGTGGCCCATGGCTGAGACGATTGTCGAAGTCCAACATCTACGCAAAGAATTCGACGGCACCACCGCCGTGGCCGACGTATCGTTTACGGTGCAACGGGGCGAGATCATCGGCGTCCTCGGCCCCAACGGCGCGGGCAAAACAACCACCATCCAGGTCTTGCTGGGACTGACCACGCCGACGGCGGGCATGGTGCGCGTGTTCGGACAGGACCTGGAGAAGCACCGGACCGAAATCCTCCAGCGCTGCAATTTCTCGTCGGCGTACACGGGTCTGCCGTCGAACCTCAAAGTGCGGGAGAACCTGCTGATCTTCTCGAAAATCTACCGGGTCGACGGGTATCGCGAGAAAATCGACCGGGTGCTGAAGCTGTTTGAGATCGGGCATTTGCGCGACAAAATCACGGGCCATCTTTCGTCGGGCGAATCGACCCGGGTCAATCTCTGCAAGGCGCTGTTGAACGATCCCGAGTTGCTGATGTTGGACGAGCCGACGGCCAGTCTCGATCCCGACATTGCCGACAAAGTCCGCAAGTTGTTGCGGCGGATCCAGCGCGAGAACGGCATCACGATGATCTACACCTCGCACAACATGCGGGACGTGGAAGAAGTGTGCGACCGCGTGTTGTTCATGCACAAGGGACGCATCATTGCCGAAGGCACGCCGCAGCAGGTCGTCGACAAGTTTCGGCAGAAATCGCTGGAAGACGTCTTTATCCGCGTGGCGCGCAGCGGCGACCTGTTGAGCGAAATCGAAACAGCGTGAACGCCGAACTTCCAACTTTGAACTTCCAACTCCCAACGCCACGCATCATTTCCGATGCCGCGCTGTCCGACGCGTTCGACGTTCAACGATCGATGTCCGGCGTTCAACGCTCAGGAGTTTGCCGATGAACGTGCGTCGCATCGGGGCCCTGGTGTTGCGGTACACGTACCTGTACACGCGGAGCGTGCCGCGGGTGGCGGAGATGTTTTTCTGGCCCGTGATGGATTTGATGGTCTGGGGCTTCCTCACCCTTTATCTTCGGAGCGTCGGCCCCCAGGTGCCTGCGGCGGTCACGTTCCTGCTCGGCTCGATGATTTTCTGGGACATTCTGTACCGCGCGCAGCAGGCGGTGACGATTTCGTTTCTCGAAGACATCTGGGCGCGCAATCTCCTCAACATCTTCGTCGCCCCCGTCCGGGTCGGTGAATTCATCGCCGCGACATATGTGGTCGGGTTCGTGAAAATCCTCATCACGGTTGCGGTGCTGGCCGGGCTGGCGGCGGCGTTGTATTCGTGGAACCTTTTCGCCATGGGGTTCAGCTTGATCCCGTTGTTCGCGAACCTCCTACTCATGGGCTGGGCGGTCGGGATGGTGACGACCGCGCTGATCATGCGGTGGGGACAATCCGCCGAAGCGTTGGCGTGGGGTATTCCATTTCTGATCCAGCCGGTGGCGGCGGTGTTCTATCCGCTGAACGTCCTGCCGGGCTGGTTGCAGTGGATCGCGGTGTGCATTCCGGCGACGCACGTGTTCGAGGGCATGCGCCAGGTGCTGGACAAGCACGGGTTATCAGCGCATCATCTCGGCTGGGCGTTCGGCCTGAACCTGATCTACCTCGTGTGCGGGGCGCTGTTCTTCCGCCAGATGTTCAACATCGCCCGCAAAAAAGGGCTGTTGGCCAAGTTGGGAACGCAGTAAAGAGCCGCAAATCCGGCGCCACCTCGGCCGAAGCTTTCACCCGCCTCAGGCGGGCAAGCGCTTCGGCTACAGGTACCCTCAATCGGATCTCAGTTGGCAGGCGACACGTTGATGACTTTGGGATCTTGTGGTGCGGGTTGTGCCGCTTCTTGCGCCGCCTTGTCGTATGCCGCGGCGCCGTTGATGCCGTAGCTGGCGATGAACGCCTCGCGGAATTCCGCCTGCGCCTCGGGCGCAGCGACGATGATATACGTCCGCAAATAATCCACAAAGCCGTCCCAGGTCGCGACCTCGCGGCGCAAATCTTGTCCCCATTCCTGGCCCAGGTCGCCGTAGCTCGGCGCAGTCTGGACCGCGCCACCGCCAGCGCCTTCGTCCACATATGGAGTGTTGTCCGCGCCCGAATCGTAATAACCGTTGTCGTAGGTCGGAGCCGCGTCGTAGTAATCGTAGTAATAGGGAAACGCGGTGTAGAACGGGTACCAGCAGGCCACGCCGTTCACATAAACGATGACGAAATTGGAACCGTGTCCGCGATGATTGAAGAAGCGATGCCCGCGAAAATCTCCGACGCGGTTGCCCTGATGAAAAGCCGTTTCGTGTGGGAGCCGCCGAAACTCACGCTGTCCGCCCACGAAATTCTGTCGGGGCTGAACGAACGCGGGCCGCGAACCTGTGCGGACGACTGGTGGTCGCTCGCGCACGCTGGGCAACGTGTGCATGGCGCCCGATGGCGGGCGAACGATTTCAGGTCGCGGACTTTCGTGGACGACCCTCGGTTGCTGCCCGGCGGAACCGCGGACCTCTTCGCTGTGCCCGGCTTGCGGCGGGCCTCCACCGCGTTCCCCTCTCATCTGGGCCTGGGCATTACCGATTGCGAGAGCCAGACCCAACAGGCAACTCAAGGTGAGCCATTTCATTGTGTGCCATCCTCTCTCACTAGTTTGGATGCTCGGGGGACGGTTTTAATTCAACATATCTGCAACCACCACACCGGCAACGGCCTGGAAGGCTGTTGATAGTGGAACGGGCTTCCAGCCCGTTCGGCCCGGGCTCTCAAAGCTGGCGAACGGGCAAGATGCCCGTTCTCCTCTCTCTCGCCTCGATAAACTCGGCCGGTCCGGGTCGCCTACGGTTCGGTAATCTTAAACCGCACGAAGAACGCGTTGGTATCGGCGGGGAATCGGACCGACACCAAATCTTTCTGCGGGTCGATCTGGGCCGTGCTGAGAACTTCGCACGTGGCATTGGCCCAATTCGCCATGTCCGTGCACGTCTGGTAGGTGAACGTGATTCCGCTGGCATAATGATTCTTGTGATGGACGAGGTACACGAAGTTGGTGCCGTCGACCATTTGGTTCGTCACGCTGACGATGCTGCTGGGCTCCGCGACGTGCGGATCGTGTCCCAGTGCGTATTCGGCAAGGTTGGGGATGCCGTCGCCATCCGGGTCGGCCGTCGCTCCGGAGATGCTGCCATTGGACAGTTCCGCCGTGGTGAAATGCGTGTCCTGCCACGCGGTGAAGCCGTCTACGCCAAGGAACACCATATCGGCGAAATCGGGGTTGTCGATGAACGGGTTGCGGTTGTGTTGATAGGTCTGAGAAATGAGGCCATTGCGCGTTCGTTCCCAATCCGTTGGCGGGAACCGGCGGTTCCAGGTCAGCAGCGTGGATAGCTTGCCGAACGTGCCTGCGGCCGAGTTGGGCGTGTCGCTCAGCAGCAGATTCGTGTCGCCGCCCGTGCCGTTGTAACGGGTGGTAATGTAAAAGCAGGCCCGGGCCACGACACCTTTGTCGCCATCGCGCGGTTCCCAAGAGTCGCTGTCGTAGGATGACCCCGGAGCCAACGAGGTCGTGTTGGAGGGCACGGTGGACGTATCGTAGTAAAGGTTCCCTCGCGTGCCGTTCACGGTCGTATCGCAAGCGCGCAGATTAAAGAGGTCGGACCGTTGCGGGTCCACATTCATGCCGTAGGACTCGGGGAACATATGCTCGCGGTTCCAAGTGCCCGTATCGCCGCCGGTGACGGTGAATTTGTCCGTCGCCAGCAAGAAACCGGAATAAATCAGGATCAGGTTGGTGGATGTTTGCGTATCCCGATCGATCACCGCGAGAACAGGGCGGGTCGGGGTGTAGCCGATGACCGTGTTTCCTTTGATGTCGTCATGCAAGGCGGATTTCAGGGAGGCGCCCGTCAGGTCGATGGTGTTGTTGTAATAGCCGGCTGGAGGAAGTACCTGTGCGCTGGCAAGGCCGGCCCCGAACATCATCACGGCCCCGGCGACCCATCCACACATCATCCCGTTGCTTCTCAATCTGTTGTCCCTTCCTTCGCGAGTTGGGAAATGTGTTACCCTATCGCGTTTCCGTCGTTGGGACAAGCCCAATTCGGCCCAATCTCCAGAAAAATCGTCAACCAGACCGCAAGCGGTTGTGGGTGAAGCTGTCTATTCCTACTGGCCGTAGACCAAGATTTTGAACGTGTTGGTGATGATCTTCGGGCGTTGACGCCGTGCGCCGGGCTCGGCAGGCGGCATTGGTTCGAACTTGGCGCAGGGCAGATAGATTTTGTGCGTCTTGGGATCGAGTGTCATCGTCCGCGCGCCGCGCTCGGTCGCCAGCGTCTGGGCGACGGTCAGTTTGTCCGGTGTGTCTTCGTGGGCAATGGTGACCGTGCCGTCGCCGCAGGAACTGAACGCCAACTGGGCCGCCGGATCAAACGCGCCACCGTCGACCCGGTCGCCGATGGGTACGGTAGCGATGACCTTGCCGTTGGTGTTATCGGTCATCACCATCAACTTGTTGTGGCATCCCGAGAACAGCCGATGATGCGCGAGGTCGATCGCGATGCCCGACGGTTCCACGCCCGGTGCGATGGGCCAGGTGTTCACCACCTGATGCGTCGTGGCATCAATGGCCACGACCGCGCTCTTGTCTTCGAGGTTGCAGTACACGCGATCCGCTTTGGAGTCGACGGCCGCAAATTCCGGTTTGCCCGTCAGCATGACGGTGGTGACGAGCTTGCCTGTTTTCGCGTCGATGACCGTCGCCGAGTTCCCGCGTCCGTTGAACGCGTACACTTCCTGGTGTCCCGGCTCGTAAACGATCGCATCCGGGTTCTCTCCCGTGTCCATCTTGGAAAGCGTTTTCAACGTCTTGAGATCGACGATGCTGACTTTGTTTTCCCGGCCGTTGCTGGAAAAGCCGCGTCCCAACTCGGGTGCGACGGCAAACCCGTGGACGCCCGGGGTATCGGCGATCTCGCCCACGACCTTATCGGTCTCGAGGTCGATGACGACGACCGAGGTGGCATGCGTGACGTACAATCGGCGGGCGGCGGCATCGACCGATAAATCATCCCAGCCGCCTTCACCGCCGACGGGGATTTCCTTCAGGAACCGATACGGACCGTCCGCGCGGCACACCGTCACGCTACTGAGAACTGTCAGTCCGACAATACCGACAAGCCATCGCCAATTGGTTTTCATCTGCCAAACCTCCCGTTGATTGGTTCACCGCTCCTCACGTCTTCCGGCAACAGCCACACCGAACAACCCAGGAATACAAACGCAAACACCGATCCAATCCATTCCCAAATTCCCAAATGCCAGACGATCGTGCCGGCAAATGCGCGATGGACGGGGTCCATCCAGTGGAACCGGGCGCGCAACGCCAGCCACACCGCCACGACCAACACTGCCGGCAGTATCGTCAGGACCCAGATGACAAGCAAGCTGCGGGGATAGAGTTGTCGGCCGGTCGCCAACGCGAAATAGCCTTTCACGCCACACCCGGCGAACACCATGAGTCCGACGCCAATGCCGATCCCTGCATTCCGGGCCAGGATGAAATGCAGTTTGGGAAAACTGGATTGTCCCACCGCGGGATGCGACGAAACGAGCGCGGCCAGGATCAAGCAGATGATCCCAGCGGTTATGCTGACCGCGCCGATCCGCGCCCCGACCGGTGCCGCCGCCTGTAATCGGCGGTGCAGATAACCGGCAAACGGAATCAACAGCACGCCGGTCGCCGCGACGCCGCTGGCCGCAATCGGATAAAACCCCGGATTCTGCCGTGGATAGAGCAACTGCGAGATCGACAGGACGCGCCAATCGTACGCGCGTGGAAAGAACAGAATCGCCAGCGCCAGCATC
The DNA here is from genome assembly GCA_035515475.1 of Verrucomicrobiia bacterium. GTDB lineage: Bacteria > Verrucomicrobiota > Verrucomicrobiia > Palsa-1439 > Palsa-1439 > DATJBF01. Next base: position 13,138 of record DATJBF010000013.1, on the reverse strand, counting down.
CCGAAATAGGCGACACACATGCCCGGGAACACCACGCCCAGCAGTGTCCGCCGGGTGATCTTGCCGGCCACATAATCGAATACCTTGGGAAGAATCACGGCTACTGTGCCACCGTTGGCTCACAACCTATCCTGCTCACGGGCGTGCGGCAAGCCGGGAAGAAGGTCGGGAGCAGGCAGTTTTCAGTTATCAGTTCACAGTAAACAATTGGCGGCGACGGCTGACGGGCCGACCGCAAACCGCCAGACACTCCAACACCCTTCCCCCTTGGCGGGGAACCGACGGAAATGTTATACTACGCCGCGTTATGCCGAAGGACGCCAATCCGACCAAATTCTCGATCTGCCTGGCCATCGCCAAGCCACTCCAGGCCTCGCGTCTGGAAACCGAGTTGGTAACCGAGGGGTTCGACGTGCTGGCGTTTCATTCCGCCAAGGAAATCTGGGACAACTTCGAGTGGCGGCATCCGCGGTACGTCATCACCGACCTCAATTTCAGCGACGATTTTCCCGCGACGAAGTTGTGTCAGGCCATCCGTGCGCGGTACATGCTCCCCTACGTGTACATCCACGTGCTGGGCAATGCCAGCCGCGTGGCCGACATCGAAGCCGCGCTCGACAGCGGCGCCAATGACTACAGCGTCAAACCCCTGAGCGGGTTCCAACTGCGCGCCCGGGTCCGGGTGGGCCTGCGTTGGTTGCAGTACATCGACTCGATTACGATGACGTCCGCGGCGGTTCGCAAGAGTAATCAGTAGGACATGCTTCCAGCTTGTCCACTCTCATGAAGAGGCAACCAGGATGGTCGCCCTACCGAATCCACGTCAATCGACGTACCGTTGGTTCTCAGCGTTCAGCTCTCGGCTTTTAGCTTACGGTCGTAGCTGACGGCTGACAGCTGACGGCTTCCCGTCCCTAGATGAACAGGTAGACGTACACCGCGAAGGCAATTGCCGCCGCGCCGGCGGCTGCCGCCAGCGACCACAGCAAACTCCGCTTCTGCGCCGCGAGAGAGAACGTCGAGATAATCACTGCCGCTTGTGCCCCGAGCATGCCGTAGAAGAACTGCTGGCTGCGCTTGTGATGCCGCTCGGCGACGAAGTTGCTCTTGCGCACCTGCACTTCGTACAGGTTCGCAATCGCCTGGTTCAATCGCGCCTCGGCGTCGTACCGCGCCGCCGTGTACCGCAACCGCGCCGCGGTGAAATCCCGGCTCAACACCTTGTCGGCACCGGCCAGGCTCTTGTCCAGTCGGTCGACGGCTTGATTGATGGGGTTGACGACGGTATCAAACGCCTGTGCCCGGCCCTGGGCGGCGCGCAACGCTTCGTCGAGAGTCTTGTCCTTGACCTGCGCGATGAGCCCGGCCATCTCCTCGTCCGGTTTCTGGTCTTCGACGGCTTCCACCGCTGCCTTGACGGTTGGATCCATGGCTGGCGGCGGGGGCATGGCCGGCAACTCGCCTTTCGTGAGCGCCGCTACTGTGGGCGGGTCGAGGTCGGCGGCATGGAACGGATGTACGTCGGTGGTGCCTTGCAGAATATCGAGTGCATTCTTCTGCAGCGCGCTGCGCAGACGTTTGGCCTGAAAGAAATTCCATTGATCGCCCGCTTTGGATTGTTGTTGAGCCCCCAACGACCGCACGTACTGGGCGCGGGTCATCTCGCTGGACGCCAACCCGGCCAACGCGGTTGCAATGACGGTCATAACGATCGGCGTCGCGGTCAGAATCCGGCCCCACATGGATTGCGGCAAACCTGTCTTCAACGCATCCGGTATTGTGATCTTTGCCATATCGTCGCCCTCCTCCTGCCGGCGAGAGTATAGCAAATCTGCAGGAGGAGAACGAATCCAGAATCCAAGGGTCAGAAGTCAGAAGCCGCAACGTCGGCTCTCAGCTATCGGCTGTCGGCTATCAGATAAAGTATGGTGGCGTAGGCGTCCCGCCGGTCCATTCTGTCCGCTATCCTGAATCTGCCGAACGTATTCACCTTCCCGTCGTAGCTGACAACTAACGGCTGATAGGTGACAGCCCGAGGCGTGGCGCCTCGTTTACTTTCCCAAGCAGGCTGCGGCCACCTCGGCGCAGGTGATACCCAGGCTGACCTTCAACTCGCCGAACTTCAGGAAGGGCCGAGCGAACTTGGCGGCTTTGTCCTCGCTATCGGTTTCGAGCACGAGCACGGCGCGGTGTTCGATGTCGTTGACCCAATCGGCGAGGATTTTGACGCCGTAGTTCTGGGCATTGGCGGGGGTGATGTGGCTGGCCAACTTGCGCACCATCTGCGGGTCCTTGGCGGGGCATTTCTCGGCGGTGTGAGTGTGTTCCACGAGATATAAACCCATAGGCAGCAGCTCCTTTCCGGGTCGACTCTATACCTCTTTGTGCCGGTGTCAATGGCGGGTCGGTTCACAGTTCACAGTTTTCAGTCCTCAGCTCACAGTTCTCAGTTGCCGAAGGTGCGGTATGCCCAGGCAACCCGAACGCATCCGCGCCTTCGGCCACAATCCGCCTTCGGCGGACAAGTCCCCTCGACGGCCTCGTGCTGGAAAATAGTGGAACGGGCGTCTCGCCCGTTCATTCTTTAACCGACGCCACCCAAACGGGCGAGACGCCCGTTCCACTTGGCTGCATCTACCGCGACGATGCCCACGGCATTTTACCCCGAATCCGTTTCGGGGCTGGTTGTATCAGGGAAACACCGAATGCTTTCGGGGCAGGTTGCCTGGCGATCCTCGATGCCATTTATGCCAAGCACGGTGACGCCGGCTGCTTCGACATGGCGTTGCCGTTAGACAAAAAACGGCGTCTCGTCTGGCTCGGCTTACCGACCCGCCATATTGCCGCCCATCACCCCTCGGCCTCTCCGTCGTCGAGTTCCTGTCGAATGGCGGCATTGACGCCCGAGGTAGCCAGCACTATTGTTGGTTGTCGTTCCACAACCGAACGGAGAACTTGACGTGAAACGCAGACTCCTCGGGATCCTCCATTTCCCACGGACGCTCATGCCGCTGGCACTGGCCACAACCGTCTGGTCGGCCCCGCTCCCGCGCACCCAGTGGCTGCCGTTGCAGGCCGGCAACCAATGGACCTTGACCGCAACCAACGGCAACACCCGCGTCATTCAAATCGATGCGACTCCACCCGGGCCGTGGCAAGCGACCGGGCTTTTCGACCAACCCGTCGCGGTCCGGTTCGCCTCGGGCGGCGACTTGAATCTGCAAGCGCGCGGCGCGGATCGCGGCCCATGGCAAACGCTCGCTCGTTTTGGACGGAAAGAAAATCGCCCGTGGCAGTTCGATCTGACCGGCAACACCTGCGGCGGTACCCGCGCGTGGTGGGACTCCAGCGACGCCACGATTGTCACGCCGGCCGGCACCTTCACCGGTTGCCGTCGCTGGCACAGCGTTCGTCTCATGGCGACCGCGAACGACTGCCCGTCCGTCGCCACCGCCGATATCTGGTTCGCGCCCGACACCGGCCCCGTCGGACTGCTGACCGGCGTAGGCGACTGGTACTGGTTGACGGCCGCCAGGGTCGGCGACCGGGTCTATCCACGTCCGCCGAACGGCATCGTCGCGCAACTCACGACCGACGAATCCGTCTACACCAACATCTCCGACCACCTCCTGATCTGTCCGCCCTGTGCGACCAATATCCCGCCGTGTGCGGCGCCGTGTTACCTGTCCGGCGGCACCAATGCAACCGCCGCGTTCGACTTCACGGTCACCAACGCCACGGACCAACCGCAGACGTTCATCTTCCCCGGTCAGAAGTTCGACATCCAGTTGATTGACACCAACGGCGTCGTGGTCGCGCTCTGGTCGATTGGCAAAGCTTTTCCAAACTTCGTCATCGCCCTCGTGCTGCCGCCAGGACAGAGCCTGGACTATTCGGCTCAGATGGAACTGGTCGATCGCACCGGCGCGCCGTTGCATGGACCTTACACCGCCCGCGCTTTCCTGACCAACACCGCCGGCCCCACCGGCATCGAAGCCAGCACCACGTTTCAGGTCATCTACGAACTCGTGCCCGGGGTCGTCACCATCCAACCGTCGTCCCCGTGAGGGGACGTTGTCCCCAACGGGGGCTCACGTCCTCGCCTGCGGTCGTTCATGGTGGGACAGGCGTCCCGCCTGTCGCCGTTAAACCTACCGTTCATTATCCACTACAATCCGAGCGCGTGCTGTCCCTCGGCCACAATCCGCCTTCGGCGGACAAGTCCCCTCGACGGCCTCGTGCTGGAAAATAGTGGAACGGGCGTCTCGCCCGTTCATTCTTTAACCGACGCCACCCAAACGGGCGAGACGCCCGTTCCACTTAGCTGCATCTACCGCGACGATGCCCACGGCATTTTACCCCGAATCCGTTCCGGGGCTGACAACTGACGGCTGAATGCTGGCTGCTGTTTTTCCTGTTGATCTGATCGGCTGGGCGGCCTAGTCCACGTACGAAACCGGAACGGGGACTGGAATGGCCACCGGCGCCTTGGTCTTGATCGTGCCTTTGAACAGCGCCGCCGGCTCATTCGTCGGGTTCCAAAGCGGGTGCTTCCAGTAACCGTTCATCGTGCCGGAAAGGCCCCGGAGTTCATCGCTCTTGACCTTGAACTTGCCGACAATCATCAGGCCACCGTTCATGGTCGGAAGGTTCGTGAAGCCCGCAGGGGGGTAGTCACCCCACAACCCGCTGGCGAACTTGCCGTTGCCCACCTGTATGCCGTCCCAGCCATTCGCGAACAGCCGCCGCACCACATTGGTTCCGCCCCCCGTGATGGCGGGGTCGATCTCGTCAATACTGATCATGAACCACCCGGGAGGATTCGTCGCCATTGTGGTCATGACAGCGATATTGTTGGGGGACGACAGCAAGTCTACGGTCTTCACTGAGAATTTATCGGTCTCACGGGTAATGGTGCCGCTGATGTCCACCTGGAACGAGTTGGTTTGCGCCCAACTCGACACGGCGGCGAGCAACAGGGCGATGGTGACTGTCACAAATGATGATTTCATGGATGGCTCTCCTGGGTTGAATTCTCTGATTGTTTCTCTGCTGGACGCAGGCAAATGTCGAGTCGAATCGAGAACGAGAACGGAGCAGTCATCAGTTCTCAAGGCAATGGCTATCAGCCGTCAGCTATCAGCCAAAGGGCGTATCGCCTGCGGCCGCAAGGATGATCGTTTCCGCCCGCGAATCACGCCAATCCACGCCAATCATTCGCGTCATTCGCGCTATTCGGGGGAACCCTGAATCTTATATTTTCGAGTTTCGATATTCGTGTTTCGTGCTTCCTGCGGGATCCGCAGTTTTCAGCTTCTTTGGCTGACAGCTGATGGCTGATGGCTGATAGCTTTCCCCGGAATGATCTTGATCTGATCACCTGATCTATGGATCCGATCAGCCCATGGCGAGGAAAGGGAAACAGGAAGGCTCTCAGCGATCAGCTGTCAGCAGTCAGCCAAAGGGCGTTCACTATGCTGAGCAGCCCGAACGCGTCATCGCCCTCGGCCACAGTCCGCCTTCGTCTGGCCTTCGGCGGACAAGTCCCCTCGACGGCCTCGTGCTGGAAGAGAACATTTTCACCACGGAGACACAGGGTGCGCAGAAAGGAGAAGCCGTCGCCGATTCAAAACTCCAACACTCCAGCACTCCATCTTCCTCGCCCGTTCAGCCTCTAACCCCCATCTACCGCGACGACGCACACGGCATATGGCTGTATCAGGGCAATTGCCTGGCGATTATGGATGCCATCGCGGCCAAGCACCCCGACGGCTGCTTCGATATGATCTTTGCCGACCCGCCCTACTTTCTCTCGAACGGCGGAATCACGTGTCATGCAGGACGGATGGTGAAAGTGGACAAGGGCGACTGGGACAAATCCCGCGGCCCGGAACTCAACCACGAATTCAACACCGAATGGCTGAAGCGATGTCAGCGCGTCTTGAAACCGAACGGCACGATCTGGGTGACAGGAACCCATCACGTCATTTTTTCGGTCGGCTACGCCATGCAACAACTCGGTATGAAGATTTTGAATGACATTGCCTGGGAGAGCCGAGCGGCGAGGGTAGCCGCGAGACGACGTTGCGTTGTGTCAACGCCCGCAGGGTGCGTTGAGCGGGAGCGAGAAGCATCAAACCCAATCCGCCGCCGAACCTGTCGTGTCGGTATTTCACGCACTCGACCGAGACCGTGCTCTGGGCCGCGAAGAACGAGAAGAGTCGTCACCTGTTCAACTACAGGGCGATGAAGGCCGTCACCGGCAAGCAGATGAAAACGGTGTGGAGGAAAGAGGAGTTCGAGAGAACCGCGGATTACGCGGATAACTCGGATGCGGAGTCCGTATCAGCGCCATCCGCGCCATCAGCGGTTAATCGCCCGGGCGCAGTTTGGACTCTATCGGCGCCGGGGAAACACGAAAAAACGTTCGGCAAACATCCGACGCAAAAGCCCGTCGCGCTCGTTGCGCGCTGCCTGCTCGCCGCCACCAGCACCGGCGACTTCGTGCTCGACCCGTTCATGGGCGCGGGCACGACCGCCGTCGCGTGCATCCGGACTTACCGGCTGTTTGTCGGAATCGAATTGGATTACCGGCACGTTGAATTGGCCGCCAAACGTGTCGACCGCGAGATTATCGAAATCTGGCTCCGCGAGTTCCGCGTCCGTGTCGAGGTATCAGTCGTCGGTAGGGCGTGCTGGCCCAGCGCGCCGCAAAGAAATGATCAGAATGATCTTGATCCGAAGGGCGGATCTATGGATCGGATCAGCGAAATGGCCGACGTGCCCGAAATTCAGACCGAGCGCATCTTTCACGAGTCGAAGTTTGTCTTCCTCTCGTGCGCACAGGCGCGCGCCGGCAGCGTCGTCCACACCACCGTGGATGCCGACGTCCAATCCGCATGGACGCACACCCCGCAATCGGTAAAGCTCCAAACCACCCACATCGTCCGGTGTGAGACGGAGATACTGAGAGTGCAACCGTCCGTCTAGGTTTCTCTTCTACCTTTCTTGAGATTACAGGTGGGACAAAGCAACCGAGCGTTAGAAAGTTTGGTTTCCCCGCCCTTTGAGTGCGCCTTGATATGGTCAACATGGAAGTCACTCTCTTGGCATTTCTTACCACACGATTGACAGTTGCCGCGGTCTCGAATGAAAACCGCCAATCGTTGCCCGCGCGAGAAGCCGCGGTCAGGATCCTTTATGGCTAATTCGGGGATACAGAGCAAAAATTGCTTCTCCAAAAGCTCATGCCGGTATTTCAGGTCTGCAACGCTATCAGCGCGCGCTGCGTCACTGTAGCCAGCCAAAGCAGGGTCTTGTTTCTCCTCTGGGAGCTCCTCATTCTCGACCCTGCGTTGCTCAAACTCCAGAAAGCACTTTCCAAATCCGCTTGGAAAATCCGAGAGGTTGTATTTATCCATCATCTCAACCACGAGATAAGCGAGACTGATGAAGGAATATTTCTTGAGCTTGGGCGAAGGCGGCTTCCTAAAAGACTTCCTGAGAAAGCGGAAGGCTTTTTTGAGCTTCTTTACCTTCGAGTGCGACTCAGTAATGTCCCTGTTGTTGGAGTAGGTCTTCTTAATCGAAGCGGGCTTGATATCCGTCAACGTTCCGGTAAGCAAAAGGTGCAGAACCTTGGCGACGGCATCTTCGTGACCGAAGCGGTCGTTCCCAAATGCGCACAACCTGAACACTGAGTCTTGCGATAAACGCGCAACCACAACACGCATGTTGCCAGGATATGCACGCCGCTTTTCGGGAGCATTCAGGGGAGTCCCGTTTTGAAGGCGGAGAAACATGTCTTCCACATCCCTGTCCGTGTAAGCTTCATTGAGCTTCACGACATCCAATGGCTGGTTATGCAGTTTCATCTGCAGATGAGTATGCAATGACTGGAAATCTTTACCGGCTACCTGATGCCCATCGACAGCGTCCGATTCATCCGGCATCTCGAACGCATTCGAGAGAAACTCGTTGATCGTTCGCAGCCGTTGCTGTCCATCTACGACTTCATATTCATATTTTCCCTTGCTGATCTCACGGAAGTAGAGTTTTGGCACGTCAATTTCGTTGAGAAGTGAGTCGATAAGCAGTTGCTTCTGTGACTTTGTCCAGACAGCACCGCGCTGGTACACAGGATTCAGCCAAATCTTTCTCTGCCGGATGAGGTAGTCGAGCGACTGAACCGGCACCTTGTCTGTGTTTTTTCTCTTAACAGCCGATGACATGGCTCCTCCCCATTTGATTGGATTAGATCAAACGCGGATCAAGTGGTCAAGCAGCACGGCCTTCTCCGTCAAATGGGCGGACCGGAACTGAACCACGAATTCAACACGGAATGGCCGTCGCTACGCCAAAAGTATCTGGTATTTGATCAACTCATCTGCTCTAATGGGCACAATCCGAGCGAATGGAGGAGGCCCGCAGCCTATGAGTAGAATCCCTGCGTTAGTTGTACGGCAATGGCTATCACCCGAATGGGATCAAACGAAATTCGAACCCGTCCCTCCGCGAGGGAAGCCGGAGCCTCACTTTTACATCTTTTCCATTAACGCTTATCTCCTTAAGAAGCTGACGGGAATCTACAGGCGTGACCCAAATAAACCGCCTGCCGAGGACATGGGCATTCAACGCCGCCACATACCGGAACGATCAGAAGAAATTCTCCGCTACATCCACGACGGGTTTCCTCTTTCCCGAATAGACAGGAAGAAGCTAGTTGATCCAGCAGAGGCGAAACAGTTGCAGATGCCGGGGTGGCTTCCTACTGCTGTGGTGGTAAATATCCTGACGGAAACAGACAGGATAGGCCCGAAGAAGAGCAAGGTCGCTGCCGATGACCTCGTGAAGGTGCACTACCGGGAACGGAACTCTGCTGCTGAAATCGAATTGCCAAAGGAGTGTGAGAAGGCGGACTGGCAGCCAACAATCCATCCGATTGAGGTCATCGACGGCCAACACAGGCTTTGGGCCTTGGAAGAGCCAGAAGAAGATGAAGCACAGTGGCCGGCCGGTTTCAAGGAACGGCTTGAGCAAATTGAAATACCGGTTGTTGCCTTTCACGGGTTAGATAGGACATGGCAAGCGTACCTCTTCTATACCATCAACCAGTTGGCGAAGCGCATCGATATCAGTATGGTGTTCGATCTATACCCATTGCTCCGCACAGAAGACTGGTTGCTTAGATTTGAAGGACCAAACATCTACCGAGAGACTCGGGCTCAGGACTTAACGATTCTCCTTTGGGGACATCCTCAAAGTCCCTGGAAGGACCGGATCATTCGATTGGGCGGCCGTGAGAAAGGGAAAGTGGCTCAATCTGCCTTCATCAGAAGTCTCACGGCATCATTTATCAAGCGGTGGCAAGGGTGGCGTAGAAACCCGATCGGCGGCGTGTTCGGTGCAATGCCGGGTACACACGAAACCTTGCTGGGGTGGGGGCGGGAACAACAAGCTGCTTTCTTGATCATGGTATGGAGGGAACTTCGTCAAAAGATAGTAGAGAGTGAAGCTACTTGGACAAAGACATTGCTGAAACCCGGTCCGAAAGCAGGCGAACTGCCAATTGCTGAGAATCCAGAGCTACTCTTTTCTGGCCCAGACACGTTGCTTGCAAGTGACCAAGGTGTTCGTGGGTATATGTGCGTTGTAAATGACATGCTCTGGGTCGGCCATGACAAGGAGATTGTTACGCTTGATCAGTGGGATTGGAACCGGAAACCCAAGCAGAACGACGAGCAGGCAATCAGTGATGCACTAGCAAGCCTGCACAGGAACCTTCCTGAGGTTGTGAAGTTCGTCCAGAAGATCTGCGTCGTTCTGTCAACTTTCGACTGGCGAATCTCTTCCGCCCTCAAGCCCACCGATCCTCAGTATTCCCGTCAAGCATCCTATCGAGGTAGCAGTGGCTACCGCGAGATTCGTAGGAACATGCTGACTCACTTAAGGTCAAACCTGAAGCACGACCTTCAGAAATGTGTGGACGAGGTAATCGACGCCTTGAAATACGATGTTGAAGAGGAGGCCTGATGGCGATTTCAATCAGTTCTGCGGTGGCTCAGGCTTCTGAACAACCGGTTATCAATGCGGCTGCGAGACTCGGAAACCCGCACGCCACGTGGCCGTTCTTGCCGCCGTCCAGTAATGTGACAGACCGAAAGGCTTTGGCATTTGCTGAAAGTAAATATAATCAGGTCGCGCTCACAGCAACGGAGAAGAACGAGTTCGCTGAGTACTTGGCTTTGTCCACCTCTTGCCATGCTTTGGATGGCTGGCGATACCTATCCCAAGCTGGCTTGGCGATGTTACGTGGTGCACGAAACGAGGCTTTGCACTTGGCATATTACGCGGAACTTCGTGGCGCGCTTTCACTCTTAGCCGGGTCAGGAATCGGCATCCTGAACAGGAAGCACTTTGCGATAAACGGTGCTGGCGATGTGGTTTGGATAAAGATGTTGAACACGCACGTTGCAGCGTGGGAAGCCCTAGCTGGATGGGCGCGAAGTACGACAAATGCCAAGAGAGTGGTCGAGGCACTGGTGGTCTTCGGATTCACGGGGTTGGAATGGGCAGAGGCATGCAGCGCTGTCGGTAGCCCTGATGCCATTGCGCAGCATTGGCTTCAGAATTGGAGTATTGATTTGAACATTCTCATGAACGACAAAGATGCACGCAATGAGGCAAGTTACAGGCCAGACCTCCGCGTACCCGCGATGAATTCTTTGTCTCGTAAGGAACTCGCAATTGTTCGTGATGTAAACGCCGCCTGCAATCCAATCGCCTACGGCGCTTTTGAAGAAGTGGATATCGCTCTGCTGCATGATTTGTGTCTGAAAGCCTGCGAGGTTCGATTTCTCCCACCGGCGCAGGACCGTTTACACCGGATGTTAAGTGAAGTCTTCCGCTGGCTGACCGTTATTCAAGGCATTAATAGTGGCGATACGCTGCGGATGATTCGAGCCGTCAAAAGAGCGCCTTTGAGTTCAGGAGGCAGTTTGATTGCAGCAGCCGACGGCATTAATAGCGAACCCATCGCGGTTTTCAGCCGTGCGTTCCTACTGCTTCGACTTGCCAGCGCATTGAAACGACGGTTCTGGATGAACGTAAACGGTCTGGTTCATGGTGGAGTTGCGCGTTGGCAAGGTAAGCTCTTGCATCATTATGGGGAGCACTCCAATTTGTGGGAGAGAGCAAATGCTCCCACAGACTTCATGCAATTGGACGCAGACAGGGTGACCGCAGAAGACGATCTGGACAAGTGGATGAAGGACAATCAGGAAAAGCCGTTCAGCCCTTATCGCCTCTGGAAGGAGCAGGGCCCCGCACTCACGGAGCTCTGTCGGTTTGAAAGGATTGGCATCTTGGCGGTGGCGCAGTGAAGTACATGGGTTCAAAGCGAGCAATGTTGCAGAATGGCCTTGGCGACCTTCTCGTCAAGGAAGCGCGCAGCGCACACCGTTTCGTCGACCTTTTCAGCGGCTCGTCCGCCATATCTTGGCATGTTGCCGAGAACATTAAGAAGTTAGTGCTGGCCGTCGATCTTCAATTATTTGCTGCTTCACTCGCGGGATCGATCTTGGAACGCACCAAGCCCGTTGATGGCGAGAAGTTGTGGGTGGAATGGGAAGCCCGATCAGAAAAATGGCTAACCGCGAGGTTTAATGGGGCATTCAAGACGGCGCAATCATCTGAAAACGATTTTGCCAAGAAACTTTTGAGGCGGCAAGTGGTTCGTGCCCGGAAGTTTTGCTCCCGCATTCGAAAGGCGCCGGTCACGCACGCATACGGCGGCTACTACTACAGCCCCTTACAAGCTTTGTGGATCGACGCGCTGCGCGCGACGCTACCGGCAAAGAAAGATGAGCAAGATGTGGCATTGGCTGCACTGATTGAAGCGGCAAGTGCATGTGCTGCTGCACCGGGGCATACCGCGCAACCTTTTGGAAACACCAAGACCGCACGTCAATGGATACACGAGGCGTGGAAGCGCGACGTTCTTGTCTACACAAAACGTATGCTTTACGAGTTCGCTGATCGGCATGCTTTGACAAGGGGCGCAGCACGAACGGGCGATGCCAACAGTGTCGCGAAAAGGTTGAAGAGAGGCGACTTGGTTTTCGTTGATCCACCGTATTCGGGTGTTCATTACAGCCGGTTTTACCATGTGCTGGAAACAATAGCACGTGGACGATTAGTGAAAGTGAGCGGCACAGGCAGATACCCGCCTATCGAACAACGGCCACACTCCAGATATAGCACGAATGGACAGTCGAAAGAGGCGCTGGAAGATTTGTTGAGCACGCTAGCAAGGAAGCAAGTGCGGGTCATCTTGACGTTTCCCGCTGGTCAGGCTTCCAACAATCTTTCGGGTCGGATCGTGCGGCATCTTGCGGAGAAATATTTCATCATGCGACGAAAGACGGTCAAGACTCGATTTAGCACCCTCGGAGGTAATTTGACTCATCGCGAATCCCATCGCAGTCGGGGTGAACTGATTCTTGTCCTGAAGCCACGACGAGGAAAGGTGAAATAGAGCACACGCAACCCCTGTCAATTGGTCAAGGGACTTGCCCGATGCGCTGGGTCTGTCTAGTTTTCTCGCCAGATCATGCTTGAGCCGCTTTTTTCGCAACTTTCGCCAATCGAATGGGACGCCGAGCGCGGCGACCTCGATTGCGACAGAAACACGACTGCCGTTTCTCGCAGGCTCGATTTTCATATTCGGCTGGAGGCGGACGAGTATTACATCGACGTGTTCGACAGCAGCATCGAGTCTACCGACGAAGCATATCTCACCAGCCATCACTGTGAGACGTGGGAGCAGGTGGAGCGGTTTTGCCGGGATTATGATGGGATGAGGGTCATCTGACCCAAGTGGCCTGCCCGGGCGCCGAACCGATACACCGCAGCGTTACCCATCACCAGTAGTGCTGGTCACGAAAGCACAAGCCGCACGTTTTGCGTGAGAACTGGTTCTGTCAAAGAGATCGTCGGCCCTTAGCCGGAACGATGCGATTGACGTTTGGTGAGGCCGTAGGGTTTGGTGGTTTCTGCAATGAAAACTTCCCAAACCTTGATTTGTAACGGCGCTCACCAAACGGTGAGCTTGGAGATTAGCACCGCCACCGGCCCACAG
>DATJBF010000012.1:0-30110 GCA_035515475.1 Verrucomicrobiia bacterium | reverse complement strand
GCGCGACTGGTGGGTGCAATTGGTCGAGAAACTCAACAGTGCGCTGCCGCCGTTGAACTGCAATGCAGTTGAGTGGTCGCCGGTCTGAACCTGGAAATCACAGTGAAAAACCACTCCTCAACTGAATCGTTCCGGCTTAGGGGAAACCGTTCGTTCGGTGTTACCTGGTCAACCGCGCAAGGATCGCCGAGGCGATCTGCTCGAAAATCTGGGGAAGTTCATCCGCACTGTTCGCGATTAGAGCTATGCCTTGCGGTTGGCTTCCATCACCAACGAAATTCGGGCCGTTGGGATCATTGGCGACTGTTTGCAAGAAGACCGGGTTAATCGGGGATCTCCCGCACTCCTTCGCGCCATTCGGATCTCCGAGGCCGATGGCGTAAACGACGTTGCCCTGAAGCCGAGCCTGCTGCGCCCAGTATTCGGCACGTGCTTCTGCCTCGTTATACATCCCGGAAGCTACGTTGTTATGCCCACTACCTTGGTCACAGTTCTTGGTCGTTGAGACGCAGCCGTACGGTGGGTTAATGGAGTGAAGGCAGGAAGGAAAACTGCAACCAGAAACGCCGGCCCCCGTGACCGGATCGTATAGCGACAAGTCCGGCCCCACATTATTTGTCCGCATGATTGTCCCACACTTGAACAGGTCGCTCGGCTGCCACGTGTTTGCCAGACCGTCCGTAAAGAAGACAATCACCCTTACGATTTTCTCGTCCCCTTGGGGTGTAACGCTCTCGTTCTGTTGCCAGCCTTTGAGCAAGCCTTGTTCGGAGGCCGTCCAACCGACCGGAGTGAGCGCGTTCACTGCCGTCGTAATCGCGTCCTTGAAAGGCCGTCCCATGGGAAAGCCTACAGTCGCGGCATAGGAAAAACTGATCATCGAGGCCCTGTCGAGCACGTCGTCGAAGTGGTTAATGAACACGGGAACAGTCGCCTTCAGCGCGTCCATCCCGCCATCTCCTCCCTGGTCAACCGGACCCATTGATCCCGACCGATCCAAGACAATGCTCATGATCAGATTTGGCCGCGTGGCTTGGGCGTGGGAACCAACCGTTAGCGTCTGCCACGAAGGTCCACCAGGAAAAAGGGCGGGCAAAACACGGATGAAAAAGGTGTTGATCGTTGCGGTGGCATTTACGTCCAGTGTGATGTTGGGCCCGCTCGCATCGAAGAGAACCTTCGGCGGGTAGGGAGACACAGCATCGCGACCGGAGGTGCCGTAGTTGGCTTGGAATGCACTTTTCGCGATGTCCGTTGCCTGCGCCACCGCCGTCGAAGAATAACTGCGTATGCCCGCCAAGCAGGCGGCGTCCACCGCCTTCGAAAGCCGTGCCCGCGTGATGTAGGCAAACCCGAGGTCGATGCCCAGCCCGACGAAGGCGACGAGCGTCAGCATAAACAACACAAACATAATAAGCGTTTGGCCGGTGTCTTTCGAATATACTCTACGTTGCATTGCAGTACTTCCTTATTTCCACGATTCAGAGCCAACTGAGAAGCTACTCTGCGGCAGCTTTATGACAGCCGACGTGTAATCGTCCGAGGACCCTCGGCGGTCATTCACCCCGAAGGCTTTCGGGGCAGGAACCGCTATAACTTGAAGTGAGCCATTCAATGTCGGATCAAAAGTATGCCACGTCGTACAGCGGCGATGGCAGGGTGAAATTCAGGAATTTCCCGATCGGGGTGGCAGCTTGAAAGTCGTAGAAAACCTCAGTGACGTAAACAAACTGATTCCCAACGGGAAGCGACGGGGTAGTCGGGGGAATCCAACCGGATTTGACGTGAGTCCCAACGACCAAACCCACCTTGGTATCCGAATCGAAGGTTGCAACTCCGCCCTTCGCTAATTGGTTGGTGATGATAAGGTTGCCGTGCGCGTCATACGCGACGGCGGTGATTATCACACGACCGTGAGCGTTGATATCCAGTGGATTAGCTGCGGCGATGACAGCATCAACGGCATTCGTGATGGGCGTGCTCCGCGATGCCAGGTTCGAGCCTTCCCGCGAGAGATTGGTAAGTACCAAGCGCGTGGAGATAGCGCGGCAGAAATCGATCAAGCCGAAGACGAACAACAGGAGCATGGCTGCCACGAACACAAACTCGACGAGCGCCTGTCCTGCGCGGTCCCGCATACGGGCCGCTGGCTCCGCATGCCTTGACCAGCCATGGTGAGAACTTTGTCCCCACATGTTGACTATTGTTTCACAGACTTTTCCGAATCTCTTCATTGCAAATGCTACTTGGCGTCGCCCAAGTCGAAGGGCTCGTTCTTGAACGTTGTGCTCACCGTAAACCTATAATCACCATTTGGCCCAAAGAAGTTTCCAATGAACGGCGTGATGAGTTTCAGGTCCGTCGTAAGCGAAACGACGACTGTCTCGCCGGGGCCTCCTGCATAATTGGTCGTGCTCCCGCTACTGATCTGAATAGCCGAGGGGTCCGACAACAATCCCATTGCGTATTGTTGGGCGACGTTTCGGATGGATTGCACGCGTGAATACGTCCCCGCCGAGTGATCGTTCGGATCTATGTACTGGTGCTGGCCGGTGACGGCGTAACGACCTGCTTCCCGCAGGGCGAATTGGAGAGTCTGCTGCGTGAAGAACAGCCTACCGAAATCGGTGATGCCGAACACCAGCAAGAAGAACAACGGAGCGACCATGGCGAACTCGACGAGCGATTGTCCACGGCGCCCCTGACATGCCCGGCCGAAGGTTATTCTTGCGTAGGTCAGCAACTTCATTTCCGCGCCCCTAGTCTTGTCACCGTTGTTTATAAATAATCCTATCTGCGACCTTTATCAACCAGATTGTGAGGCAATTTTCGTGCCCGTTCCCCTTGATATTGCCGCACTTAAGTCGAGTGAGCCGCGCGGGTTGCCGCGGAAACCCCGTATTGACTGGGACCAGCCCCAGCTCCCGCGCGCACCGAATCTTCCCAGAACGTGCGGTTCGGAATTGCGCCGGATCCACTCTTGTTCACAGCCTGAACAGTACTGGACATTCCTTGTATCTGTCTTTGAACACAGTCGGCAATTTCGCCTTCGATAGCGATTTGTCAAACAGGCGAGAGTATTCTCAGGTAGCCTGAGCTTCCTGACCAACGCCCGCCTGCAAATCCCGTCAGACTTGCGGCGCGACTCGCTTCAGGCAGTCGCGTTCTACCACACAGCGGGCAGCGGCCTGCCAGACGGCTGAGCCGATCCCCATCTCGCCGACTTTATCACCGGCCACTTACCCTTTCACCCACCTACAGCGATGAATCTTCTTCCCTGCCGCCAAGAACTCTCGCTCGAAGTCTGTCTCGGTACCCTCGCGGGGGATTTCTGGTCGGGTCTCGGTGAATCCGCCGATCTTGCCAAACTCCTCTTGGATCCACTGAAAGTATTCCTCATGATCGGTGGCGCAGTTGACGGACCCGCCATCCAGCAACGTACGATGCAGACTCGAGAGAAACACAGTCGACATCAGCCGACGTTGACGATGCCGGCGTTTCGGCCACGGATCGGGGAAATAGATGTGATAGGCCGATACGGATGCCTTGGGCACCAGATAGCCCGTCAAGTAGCCGGCTTCGACCCTCATGAGCCGTGCATTCATCAAACCGAGCCGCTGGATTTTTCTGTCAATCTTCCGCAACCGCCTCAGCAAACGGTCTACTCCGACAAAGTTGGCGTCGGGATGCATTTGCGCCGACCAGAGCAGGAAACTGCCCTTGCCACAGCCGACGTCCACTTCGATACGGCGATCGTTCCCAAAGACCTCACGCCAATCCAGCGGTTCGAGCCAGCTTGACGGAACGTAAATTGCCGTTCCAACGGTCTGCATCCGCACGAATTCTTACAGCATTAGCAGGGGCATCCACAAGCGATTGTCACCGGAGGGGACCCGACCGCCCAGAGCAATCAGCCGCGCCCGGCCTCCACGATCGGGTAGGCCACCGCCGTCAAGTGGGAGTTGATCCGCTTCAGATTGGTCAACACATCGAGATGGACGGCACTCGTTTCAAACGATTCCGTCAATCCCGCATGCAAGCGGCGAAAGTGCCGATTCCGCAGTTCGCGCTCCGTTTCGTTGATGTGATGTTTATGTCGAAGTAACTGGAGGGCAAGAATCCGGTCCTGGCTCGCAAATGCCGAGATCGCAATCTCGAAATTCTCGAGCACCTTCTGGAAATATCCCTCCAACTCCACCCACCCCTCCTTCGAGAAATCGACCTTGAGAGCGATTTTTTTCTTCGCGAGTTCGATCAGGTTCTTGTCGATGATATCGCCGGCGCTCTCCAATTCGTTGGCAAACGACAACAAGGCGATTTCGCGACGCGACTCCTCGCGGTTAAGTGCCTGTTCTGAGAGCCGTGTGATGTAAGCCTTGATCTCGTTGTTGAGCAAGTCGACCTTGTCGTCTTCCTTCTGCACCTCGTCACACAGCGTTTCGTTCCCCTCTTTGAAACAGCGGTAAGCGTTGCGCAGCATTTCTCTCACTATGTCCGCCATGTGTAGGATCTCACGCGTCGTCTGCCCCAACGCCAGCGCGGGACTTTCCAGCGAGGATCGATCCAGGTAACGCGGGCCAAATTGTTCCGTCGCCTCAGTTCGCGCGGGCACCGCGCGCTCCACGAGACGCGCCACCAGCGGCACCAGCGGAAGAAAGACAATCGCCAAGGCAACATTGAACAGCGTATGCGTGTTCGCCACAAGCTGCGCGTCGCCTGACGGACTCAACGGCCGCAACAGTTGAACCAGCCAGGGCAATAAGGGAACACACAACGACGCACCAACCAATTTGAACACCAAGTTGCCAATTGCCATGCGACGGGTCTCCGTCCGCGCATAGCCCGCGATGAGCGCCGTCACTCCAATCCCCAGGTTGGCGCCAATGACAACCGTCACCGCCGCTCGCACGGGAAGTACTTGCTGTGTGCAAAGCGCAATGGCGATTCCAATGACGGTCGTCGAACTCTGCAGTCCCACTTGGAGAACGACGGCGAACAGGATCAGCCAGAGTGGATGATTCTCCAGCACCGGCATCATCTCGCGCATCTCCGCGCTGTCCTTCCACGGGACGACCGCCGCAGATAAGACCTCGATTGCCAGCAGCAAGAAGCCAATCCCCAAGAGCACCTGCCCCGTCCCGCGGACGCCTTGGCGCTTGCCAAACAGGTACAATGGGACCCCCACGGCGATGAACACGGCGTTGTAGATGTAAAATTTGAATGCCAGAAGCTGGACGGTGAGCGTAAACCCAACGTTGGCCCCCAGCATGAGCGCGAGCATTTGCTGCAGCGCAACGTAACCCGCATTGATGGCTTCCACCGCCAATAGCGCCACGGCGGTGCTGCTCGGCGCCAGTATGGACACCAAGAACCCGGCCAACATCGCCCGGAGGCTCCCTTTGGTAGCGCTCCGAAGCAATTGCCGAAACCTCGCGCCAAAGAGCCGCTCGGACCCTGTCCGTAAGCTGCGGATGCCGAAAAGCATCAACGCAATCCCGGCGAGGAAATTGAAGTAACTTAGCAAATCCTCCTGCCTCCTCAGGGCCCTTGCCCGACCAACGCAAAGTGGTGGCTAGGGTCAGAATCGAACTGACGACACCTGCATTTTCAGTGCAGTGCTCTACCAACTGAGCTACCTAGCCACCGCAAAACGGGGAGACTTTATCCGACGTATTGGAGCCTGTCAACGTCCCGCCAGTTGCAGCCCAGACGGTTCGGCCCAGCTCTGCCCGAAGCGTTCCCTATGCTGCTTCGACCCGGATCCGGTCACCGTCGCAGACGGATTTCAAAGTTCGCGGGTCGCCTTCGAGCTTGCCCAAAACGTTCACCTTGGCCACGAGCCGGCATTCGTTGCCCCGCGAAACCGGCGTTGGGCCGAAGGGGATCGCCAACGAGCGACCTTCGGCCCAAAAGCAGATGGTGCCCGGCGGCACGACCTGCCGCGCATCGGGCTCCAATTCCGCATCGACGGCCACGGCGAAATACACTTCGTCGCCCCAAGTGTTTGCCGTAGATGAACACGGAAGAGCATTGAACAGTTTCGTCGCGGTCGGTGTGTCATCCACCACACCGATCACCTCGCCCTTATCCCAAGAGATTCGTAGTCGCATGAAGAATCGCTCGCTCTTTCTCCCCGGCATCCTACGTGATTGGATGAGGGTGAACAACCATACACTTGGCTTTTTCGTGACCCCGTCAACCGCCACCAGTCCGGGTCAGACTGTCCCGAAAAGACTGCGCTGGCACACCTCAACCCGGTCAAGTTGACGCGAATTGCCCGGGCCACTCCCTCTCTTGTTTGTGCAACGTGTTCAGTCAGCGTCGGTTTCCGACCGGCTCAACGAACCGGCATACCCACTGCTAAAGGGGCGGACAGAGTACTAGCAAGAATGGAGGTGTTCGATATGGCACTCATACGTTGGAGTCCGCGAAGAGATCTGTGGGATCCGTTCGCCAGCCTGGCCGAAATTCGAGATGAGATGAACCGGTTGTTCGACACATCGTTGCGTCATCCAGGGATGCTTGATGGATCGTTCAGCCCGTCGATCGATGTGGTCGTCGGGAAGGACAACGTGATCGTCAGGGCCGATTTGCCGGGCTTGAGCAAGGACGACGTCTCGGTTTCTCTGCAAGAGAACTACCTCACCATCAAAGGCGAGAAGAAACACGAGTTCGAGCAGAAAGAAGCCAACTACTTCGTCAGCGAACGCGCCTACGGCTCGTTCACGCGCACGATCGAATTGCCCGCGGCAGTAGACGCGAAGAAGATCGAGGCGCGATTCAAGGATGGCGTGCTCGAAGTGACGCTACCCAAGACCGAAGAAGCCAAGCCGAAGCAGATCGAAGTCAAAGTGAGCTAACTCGATCAAGCGGAATCAGTTGCCGGGGCTGAGTTCGGTGGCGGGCTCGGCCTCGGCGCTTTCCGGGGTTGGATGGAGCACCGCGGCGATCTCCTGTTGCACTTGGGCAAGCTGCTCCAGTCGCAAATGCGGGTCCGGAATCGTGAACGATTCGCCCGTGCGGGCGTGCTCGTAAACCAGCAGTTCGTTGCCATCCTTTTCGCGCACCGTGTCGCGGTGTTTGAGAATGCGTTTTCGCTCCAACATCACCGCGAGAATATACCGCGCCGCCGCGTGCGCAGGATCAGTCGACTCGACCAGTTTCCTCAGTAACGTTTCCGCCGTCTCCCTCTGGATCGGCTCCGGTGGGGGCGGAGCCGGCAATTTGTATTCCCCCTGCCAATACGAGAGAACGCCGTCGCGCGAGGCGTTCGCGTAACATGCGCCGCACAGATCGCGCCGCTGATAACCGTTCGCATCCATCCTTAACAACGTGTGATAGACCTCCTTGTCTGCGAACGGTCGCTGGCAAGCCGCACACGTATCGGCGCGAGATTGGATGTCCCACTCAGTCATTTTTGTTGCGAAATCTGCGGGCAATTATAAGATGCAGGTCGTTGTTTGTCACGAACTGCATGTACAAGCCAAGGAGAGCCGTTCTTTGCTGCATGTTGCTGACGCTTACCGTCGTCGGCTGCAGCCGCCAACCTGTCGGCGCGCGCCACTTCGCCAAGGGTCTCGCTTGTTATAAGCAAGGCAAATTCGCCAAGGCCGCCACACACTTCGAAAACGCTCTGGCGACCATGCAAACCAATGCGCTCGCCCTCAACTTCCTCGGCGTGTGCCATCTCGAGGAGGGCCAGACCGACGCCGGCCTCAAGGATTTGCAGGAAGCCGTGCAACTGGACCCCAACTATGTCCCCGCCCGATACAACTTGGCGCTTGCGCAACTCGATCAGGGACAGGCCGAAAACGCCGTTGCCAATCTCCGCGAAGTCGTGCAGAGCGGTTCCGCGCCCCCCGATGCTCGCTACCATCTCGGCTTGGCGTACATGCGCGTCTCCGCGTGGGGCCAAGCCGAAGAAGCGTTGAAACACTACCTCGAATCTGCCCCCAATTCCGTCGACACGCTCAATTGTCTCGGAATCGTGGCGGCACGCAAACGTGATTTCCCCCAGGCCAAGCGCTGGTTCGAGCAATGCATCGCCACCGACCCCAAGTTTGCCACCGCGTACCTGAACCTCGCGTCTTTGGAACATCACCAACTCGGACAGAAGAAGCTGGCACTCGCGCACTACGAGACGTACCTCGATCTGTTGCCCAAGTCGCAGCAACGCGAAGACGTCCGCCTCGCGATGTTGCAGATCAATCAGGAACTGACTGTTGCAGCAACGCCGCCGACGCATGCTGCGGAACCGCCGGCGAAGTCACCGGAGCCCTCCCAACCGAAAGTCATCGAACCCGCGCCAGCCACACGGTCTGCCTCACCGGAACCCGAAACTGTTGCGCCCAAGCCGCCGCCGCCGACTCCTCCTCCACCTGCTGCTCCGACGCCGCCACCAGTGCCGTCGGTCAAGAAAGTGCGCACGCCCGTTATGGTGAAGAAACTCGTACCCGGCAACCGCACGAAGGCCTTGGTCTATTTCAACGAAGGCGTGAAGTTCCAACAGTCGGGCAACGTGGCCAGCGCCATCGCCGACTACGATAAGGCCATTGCTGCCGATCCCGCGTTTGCCAAGGCATACTACAATCTGGCTATCGCCTGCCACAACGTCGGGCAACCTGAGCGCGCGATGGAGAACTACGAACTGGCATTGGTAGCCGACCCCTCCTACGTCGATGCCCGCTTCAATTACGCGATCCTCCTGCAAGAGCAGGGCTACCTCGACGATGCGGTCTCTCAATACGCGAAGATTCTGCGAGCCGACCCGAACGATGCTTCAGCCCATCTGTCTCTTGCGGGTCTCTACGCCCGCGACCGCGCGACCATCGCCAAGGCCCGCGAGCATTATCAAGCCTTCCTCCGGCTGTCGCCCAACTCTCCTCTCGCCCGCGACATCCGTCGCTGGCTCGATCAAAACTGGTAGCCGTAGCGTTTCAGTGCGCCGCTCCGTGGAATGTCTCGGCCAGCGCGATGGCTTTGATCATGGCCTTGGCCTTGTTGACGGTCTCGTTGAATTCATACTGGGGATCACTGTCGGCTACAATGCCGCCGCCCGCCTGCACATAGGCGATCCCATCCTTCACCAACGCCGTGCGCAGCGTGATACAGCTGTTGACGTTACCCGTGAAGCCGAAATAGCCCACGGCGCCCGCATACGGGCCGCGCTGCACCTGTTCCAGTTCACTGATAATCTGCATCGCGCGGATCTTGGGCGCCCCGCTGACGGTACCCGCAGGAAACGTGGCGCGCATCAAGTCGTAGGCGGTACGCCCTTTCTGCAAGTTGCCCTCGACACCGCTGACGATGTGCATCACGTGCGAGTATTTCTCGATCGCCATGAACTCGGGCACCCGCACGCTGCCAAAATCGCAGACGCGCCCGATATCGTTGCGGGCGAGATCCACCAACATCAAATGCTCGGCGCGCTCCTTTTCGTCGGCAAGCAGGTCTTTCTCCAGCCGCGCGTCTTCCTCGGGTGTTTTCCCGCGCCAGCGCGTGCCGGCAATCGGACGAATCTCGACCTTGCCTGCCTCACAACGTACGTGCACTTCGGGGGATGCGCCGACGAGTTGGAATCCGCCGAAATCAAGCAAGAACATGTACGGTGACGGATTGATTGACCGCAACGCGCGATAGATGTCCAGCGCCGACGATCGCGTCCTCGTCTGGAACCGCTGCGCCAGTACCACCTGGATGATGTCGCCCGCGCAGATGTACTCCTTCGCCTTCGCCACCATCCCCGCGTGCCGCTCGGAGGTAATGTTCGATTCGACCGGGGCCTCGGGCACGTCTTTGCGGAATTCGAGAGCGCGCGCGGCCAGCGGCTGCTGCAGTTCATGGATGATTTCGTCCACGCGCGCACACGCCGCAGCGTAGGCCACTTCCGGTTTCGAGTCGAGGTGCGCATTGGCAACGATCTTGATCGTCTGGCTCACGCGATCGAAAATCACAATCGTGTCCGTAATCATGAAGCACAACACGGGGGTGTGCAGGTCATCCCGGGCCGGCTCCGGCACGCTCGCCTCGACCTGATGAATGTATTCGTAGCCGAGAAAGCCAACCGCGCCGCCCGTGAACTGCGGCAGCCCGGGGATGCTCGCCGGGCGGAACTGTGCCATCTCCCTTTCGACCAGTTGCAGCGGGTCGCCGCCGTGAACCCTGTCAACCCGGATGACTTTTCGCGGGTGTGAACCAACGAAAGAGTAGCGACCGATGTGCTCGCCACCGACGACCGATTCAAGCAGAAACGAGCCGCCGCTCTTCTGGAGCTTCTGGTACGCCGACACCGGGGTCTCGGCGTCGGCAATGATCTCCCGGTAAACGGGAATGAGATTCCCCTGCTTCGCCAGTTCGAGAAACTCGGGTTTGGACGGGGTGAACATGTTGTTGAACTGCCCATTCACGCGAACAGACATTTGTCCTCCGCAGGCATTCGCGTCAATTCGCAGCTATTTCTTCCCGTACACTTTCTCAGGGTCCGCCAATCTCGGCTCGGTCACCTTGACTTCGCCGTTGACGATGCTGCGGAAGAAACAGGATTTGTAGCCTTCGTGGCAGGCCGCGCCGCTCTGTTCGACCTGAATCAGCAGTGCGTCCTTGTCGCAGTCGAACGCAATGTCCTTCACCTTTTGCGTGTGCCCGCTCGTCGCCCCCTTATGCCAAAACTCTTTGCGTGACCGGCTCCAAAAAACTGTCTCGCCGATTTCGATCGTCCTCTTCAAAGACTCCTTGTTCATCCAAGCCATCATCAACACCCGTCCCGTCCCGGCTTCCTGCACGATGGCCGGGATGAGTCCGTTGGCGTCGTACTTCAATTCATCAAGGGTTTTCATAGTCGCACACAAATCCCTTTCTGCCGCAAGAATCTCTTCACGTCGGCAACCGTGTACTCACCGAAGTGAAACACCGATGCGGCCAGCACCGCGTCCGCCTTGCCCTCCGTCAACACCTCGGCCATGTGATCGAGTTTGCCCGCGCCGCCACTGGCGATGACCGGGATGCGCACCGCCTCACTGATCGCACGCGTCAAGGCCACATCGTACCCCGCCTTTGTCCCATCGGCATCCATGCTCGTCAACAAAATCTCGCCCGCGCCCAGCGACTCGACACGCCGCACCCACTCCACCGCATCCAGTCCCGTCGGCTTGCGCCCGCCATGCGTGAACACCTCCCAATGCGGGGTCGCGGAGCGCGAAGTGTGAGGCGTGGAGCGTTTCGCATCGATGGCGACGACGATGCACTGCGAGCCGAACCGTTCGGCGCCGGCGCGCACTACGTCAGGGTTCTGCACCGCGGCGGTATTCAGACTCGTCTTGTCGGCGCCGGCCTTGAGCATCGCGCGGATGTCGTCCACCGTGCGACCCCCCCCACCCACTGTCAACGGCATGAAACACTCGCTCGCCGTGCGTTCCACCACGTCGATCATCGTCGCACGGTTCTCGGAACTGGCTGTAATGTCGAGGAACACCAGCTCGTCGGCCCCTTGGCGGTCGTATTCCTTCGCGCACTCGACAGGATCGCCCGCGTCGCGCAGGTCCAGAAACTTCGTTCCCTTCACCACGCGACCCCGGTCGACATCCAGACAGGGAATGATGCGTTTGGCAAGCATGAGGCCAACAAGATACAGGAGCCGACATTCGGAATCCAGAATGAAGGTTGCCGGCGCCCATCGCTTCTGCCATGTTGTCCCCACATTCTGGAGGAAGGCTGTGAACTACACGCATCTGGGACGTTCGGGAATCAAAGTCAGCCGTCTTTGCCTGGGCACGATGAACTTCGGTTGGGTGACGGAAGAGCGCGACAGTTTCGCGATCATGGACGCGGCGCTCGACCTCGGCATCAATTTCTTCGACACGGCCAATGTGTACGGCTGGAGCAAGCACAAGGGCGCAACGGAAGAGATCATGGGCCGGTGGTTTGCGCAGGGGGGCGGACGCCGCGACAAAGTCGTGCTGGCCACGAAAGCGTACGGCAACATGGGCGAGTGGCCGAATCAATCGAAGCTCTCCGCCTGGCACATCCGGCAGGCCTGCAACGACAGCCTGCGCCGCCTGCAAACCGACCACATCGACCTGTATCAGATGCATCACATCGACCGCGAGACGCCCTGGGAAGAAATTTGGCAGGCGATGGAGCTTCTCGTGGAGCAGGGCAAAGTGCTTTACGTCGGCAGCAGCAATTTCGCCGGCTGGCATATCGCCCAAGCCCAGGCAGCCGCCGCGTCCCGCCATTTCCTAGGGCTGGTTTCCGAGCAATGCAAGTACAGCCTCGTTGCCCGGACCGTGGAACTCGAAGTGCTGCCCGCCTGTCGCGCGTATGGACTTGGCGTGATCCCTTGGAGCCCGCTCGATGCCGGATTACTCGCCGGCTTCGAAAAGGCCACCACCGGGCGGCGCGCCAACGACACAGAGCATCCCGAAGATGTTGAGAAGTATCGCCACCAACTCGAGGCCTACGAGAAGCTCTGCCGCCAACTCGGCGAAAAGCCCGCCGACATGGCGCTCGCCTGGCTGTTGCACAATCCCGTCGTCACCGCACCGATTATCGGGCCCCGGACCCTCGAACAACTGCGCGGCAACCTGCGCAGTATCGAGATCAAACTCACGCCCGAGACGCTAAAGCGCCTCGACGAGATCTGGCCGGGCCCCGGCGGCGAAGCGCCGGAAGCGTGGGCGTGGTAGACGCCCGCCACTAGAGCGCTTTGATCGCCGTCATTGCTTTCTTTGCCGCAGCAGCAGTGTCGAGCGCCAGATAGGCGACGAAACGACCGCGCATCGCCGCCGCGGAGAATCCCCGCAGATTGATTCGTGCCGCAGCCAGCCTCTGCGTTAGCCTGGCACCGAGGCCGGGTCGGTCCCGGCCCTCAATGCGGATCGAATGCAGGCCGCCGCTCTTCATGAATCCCGCCGCCCGCGCCGCCTTCGCTTGCCTCCCGTCCTTGACAGGAGTCAAAAAGACTACGCCCTGCCCGCGTCGTTCGGGAGCCCGCCTCGCGATGACAAACTCCAGATTGGCCCCCGCCCTGGAGAGAGCCGAGAGTTTTTCAGCGAGCCCGCCAGGCCGGTCTCGGATCGTTGCCGCCCATACGTCCACGCGACTGACTTTGAGCTTCATGACCTGTCTCCTTTCCCGCTGTTCCTGATTCGCCGGCATTCTACCCCCCAAGCGAACGGACGCCATAAAATTCGGCGCAGGAGACGCCGCGGGCAAGTTCGAGAACTTTCGGATTACCGTTCAAGCGTTCGACGGTGAAACTGGCCGGCCCACCCTCAGGCGCCCCGCGTTCAGCCCTCCACGTCGCCGACGATTTCCTCGACGATGTCTTCGATGCTGATGATACCGATGTGTTTGGCTTCGGGGTTGACGACGACGCTGACGGGCTGGTGGCTCGCGCGCAGCGCCGGGAGCGCGCGGTCAATGCGTTCTGTCGATACGATGAACTGCGGTTTGCGCATGAGCTGCCCGGCCGTCATGTCATCGGGGTTCTTGGTTTCGAAGAGGATTTCGTACACGTTGACAATGCCGACGATCCGGTCCGCTTCGCGCACGGGGAAACGGGCGAAGCCCGTGCGGTTCGTCAGGTCGAACAACTCGCGCACGGGCGTTCCGGGCGAGACGGTGACAGTCCGGGCGATCGGGATCATGGCCTCGAAAACGGTCTTGGATCGAAAATCGAACACGCCGTGAATCATCTCGCGTTCTTCGGCGGTGAGTGCACCGGCCCCTTCGCCCTCCTTCGCGAGGTACTTCAACTCCTCGCGCGTGACGAACACGCTTTTCGGCGCTTGATCGCTGCGTCCCACGCCGGCGATCAGGCGCATCAGCACGCCGAACACGGCGACGAATGGGGCGAACAGCCAGGCGGCTCCCTCCAGCGCGTCGGCCAGCGTCATG
Source organism: Verrucomicrobiia bacterium (assembly GCA_035515475.1). Lineage (GTDB taxonomy): Bacteria > Verrucomicrobiota > Verrucomicrobiia > Palsa-1439 > Palsa-1439 > DATJBF01. The sequence goes on along the minus strand of DATJBF010000012.1, from coordinate 16,214 downwards.
CAGAGCCGATGTGGGTAGTGGCGAAACAACGTCTTGGGCACGATCTCGCCGAAAATCAACAGCAACGCAGACGCCATGAATGTTGCGGCCAGGCCCACGGCGTAGCTGGTCCCAAACCGTTGCGTGGCCAGAGCCGAAGCCGCCACGGCCATCAGCACGTTGGCAAGATTGTTTCCGATGAGCGTGGTGCCGAGCAGCCGCTCCGAGTTCTCGACAAACGTGTTCAGGATCACCGCGCGGCGGTTCTTTCGCTCCACCTCGTGGCGCAACCGCAGTCGATTCAACGAGATCAGGCCGGTTTCGACTCCGGAGAACAACGCTGAGGCCAGGATTCCCGCCAGAATTGCAATGATGAGCCAGAAAGCCGACATTCAGCGCCCCTCGACTTCCAAGAGGATTTCACGCACGCGGTTCTTGACGACCTTGCGGGCGGTGGCGCGGACGTTGTCGAACGTTACCTGCTCGCCTTCGCGCGGAAGCGAGCCGAGCCGTGCAATCATCCAGCCGGCGATGGTTTCCACGTCCGGTGCCTGCAACGACAGGCCACATTGTTCGTTGACCAAGCCGAGATGTGCCTTGCCGTTGATCAACCAGCGATGGTCGTCCAGCTTCTGGACCATGATCTCGCTGGCGTCGAATTCGTCCTCGATCTCGCCGACGATTTCTTCGAGGATGTCCTCTAGCGTGACCATGCCTTGCGTGCCACCGTACTCGTCGACAACAATTGCCACCGGGTGTTCCTGCTTGCGAAAACTGCGCAGCAATTTGGCGACGCTCATCGTGTCGGGCACATAGTTCGGCAACTCGACCACCTCATCCAGTTCGCGAGCCGGGTTGATGAGGAACTCTTTGACGTTAAGAATCCCTTCAACGGTGTCGGGAGTTTCGTGTATGATCGGCACCCGGCGGTGTTTGATCCGCCGCAGGGCATCGGCCATCTCACCGGCGCCGAGCGCATCATCGACGCACTGGATATCCACGCGCGGAGTCATGATCTCCTTCACCTGCATGTTTTCGAGCGCGAGGATCTTGTTGACCATGTAACGCTCCTCCTTGCGGACGATGCCCGCCCGCTCGCTCACGGTCAGCAACGTGCGGTATTCGTCTTCCGTCGGGGCGCTCGTGCGCGCCTTGTAGGCCGCGAAATAGGGGAGCCGCTCCACGGCCCGCACCAGGCGGTCGGATAACATCTCGGCGGCGCGCCGCAGCAGCGAGGAAGACGCGACGGCCCATTGCGCCGGCCGCGCCAGAAACATCGCGAAGAACTCGGCGTTCCGGATCGCCAGCGTCTTCGGAGTGACCTCACAGCAGAGCAAAATGAGCCCGGTCATGACCGGCACGGCGAGCGCCTCGGCCCGGCCCGGCGCGATGGCCTTGAGGAGGCTGTAGCCGATGATGGTAGCACTGACGTTCCCGACAGTGCTGCCGAGCAGGATGGTCGAGAGAAGACGGTGCGGCTGGTCGAGCAACTGGCTGATAATCTGGCCCTGCGGGGGATGCTCCTGACGCAAACGCCGCACCTGCAGCTTGCTCAGCGAGAACAGGGCGGTCTCCATGCCCGAGAAAAACGCCGAGAGAGCCAGCAGCACACCCAGAGCAAGCACTTCCAAGATCAGTGCAATTGTCACCATTGGCCGTAGCGCAAGTCTATGAAATTTGCGCCCACGGCGTCAACCGCAGGGCCCGGCGGCCTACCCGACACGACACGTTGGCGGTTACTTGGGAATTCCCGGGCTGGTGGCCGGCGACGGTGGCAACAGAATCTCGACCTTCGCCGTCTTGCGCAATTCCGCGACGTGATTGCGGAGCGCGTCGTTGCCCTTACGTTGCTTGAGGAATTCACCCAGCCTGTCCTTCACCTCGTCAAACGGCACCGTCCCCGCCGGTCTGCGGTCTGTGACCAGCAGCAGGTGGTAGCCGTACTGGGTGGTGATGATATCGCTCAGCTCGTTCGTCTTCAGGGAGAACGCGGCCATTTCGAACTCGGGCACCATGGCGCCCCGCGGAAAGAACCCGAGGTCGCCACCACTGGCAGCGGTGCCGGGATCTTCCGATACTTTTCTCGCAACGTCGGCGAATTTCTCGCCACTCTTGATCAAAGCGCGGGCCGCCTCGATTTGGGCACGCTTCTCCTTCTTCACCTCGTCACTCGCATCGGGCGGAACACGGATAAGAATGTGGCTGGCACGTACGGTCTCGGATCGGCGGAATTGATCGGGGTTCTTGTCGTAGTACGACTTGACCTCCTCGGGTGAGACCTTGACTTCCTTGTCGACAAGCTGCTGGATCGCGGCCTGAACGATCACGTTGTCATGGACGTGCTTCGCGTACTCTTCGGGTGTGAGTCCCGTCTCCGCGAGTGTCGCCCTGAATTGCTCCTCACCGCCGAATTGCTTCTTGGTCATCTCAATCTGCGCCTGCGTCTTTTGGTCGACATCGGCTGGAGCGTGCTTGCTACCCTCCTCCAGCAGGAGTTCACGTCCCACCATCTCTTCAAGCAAATCGTGCTCCAGTTGGCTGGTGTCGCGCGGCAGGGCCTGGCGGCCGCGGCGCGCCATCTGCGCTGTCACGGCCTGAACGGCTGCATCCAGCTCGCTGCGCTTGATCTCTGTGCCGTTAACCCGGGCCACGACCTCACCGGCTGCAGGAGCAGACGCCGTCTGAGGGGCGACGCTGCTCGCGGGCCGGGCGGTCGCCTTCGGCTTTTCCTCAGCCAGCGTATGACACACACTGGCGATTGCGACGACAAAAACGACGGGGGTTACCCAAATCTTCATGACTTCCTTTTGTGTGATGTGACTCGTTCCGTGGACAAGTGCGGGCGACGCTAACACGCAGCCCCATCCGCGTCAAGAATCGTTCGTCACGACCCAGTTGCCAGCCCCAAAGACTGGCCCGCACAATACGGTGCGAGCGGGTCACCCAAATCTGTCAAAACTTCAATGACGAAAATGAACGGTGGGCCAAAGTTGCGCGAGGTAGCGCTGCGAGACCGGCTTTTCGGCTTGGGCAAAGAGTTCCTCGATAGCCTCTTGCGCCACGTGGTCGATCTGTTCTTCGGACGCGCCGGCCTGCACTGCCATTGCGGCCAGCCGCTCGTAGCGCCCTGTGGCCCCCTCGAGAATCGCCCGTTTCAGGGCGCCTAATGCGTGGTTGAGGGGGACAGGCTTTGCCGTCTTCATCTCGTTCTCGCAACAGCAATGACTGAGCCAAATCGGCGTTGGCCGCCAACGAAATGCATGAGCCGCCCTTTACTCGGCGCGAATCCACGCTATTGTATATCGGGCTACGGGAAGGCGCTTGTGAGTACAATCCACCAGGCAAACCGTCGGTTGGCAGCCGTCGCAACGTGCTGCGCGCTGCTGGCCGCCGTCACGAGTGCTCGCGCGGAGGAGCCAAAGCAACGATTACTTGCCGAATACGTGCCGTCGTCCATGCTCGCCGAGCCACTCCTGTCAACCAACTCGGCCGAAGGACGCGCGGTCGTCAACGTGATCGATGGCGAAACCGCTGTCCGCTCCATACGGGCACCGTCCCCCGAACGTACCGACGGTGATCGCTGGGAGCAGTTTCAAACTGAATTCGGCATCCACAAGCGCGACTCGTCGCTGGTCAAGAGCTCGCTCCAAGTGGCCAAGTATCGCCTCGATGAGACCGTTTTTGTCGTCAACGAGTTCGTCCAGAACGTGGAGCATAAATTCTCGTTCGACTATGAGCTGCGGTCTCTCGGTCAGCCCGCCAATTCCAGCGTATCCTCACCAGTCGCTGCATCGTCCCCAATCCCGCTGTGGGATGCCGTCCAAGAGGCGCACTTCAAGTCCGACATCAATCTCGATACCGCCAGAGGCCATGCATTCGTCGGCGTGCGTTTGGTACTGCCGTTGGGCGACTAGTCCGCTTCGGGCAGACCGCGCTGGGGCGTGCGAGGCAGCTCAGCAACCCGCCACCCGGCGCCAGCGGCCGCGGTTAAGCGCCGGGTCCCACTGGCTTGCGTGGCCGTCGCCGAAACCCTTGGGAAAGGGCGAGCGCCCATACCATCCAAAGCGCTTCTCGAACGATGTGACCTGACATTTTGGATTGGCCGGCGTAACGGTCGACGAACGTGATGGGAATTTCGCTGATACGGAACCCCCGCATCCACGCCTTGTACGTCATCTCGATTTGGAACGCATACCCATTGCTCCGCACCTGATCGAGTTCGATCGACTCCAGAACGCGCCGCCGAAAGCATTTGAAACCGCCCGTCGGATCGGCGACGGGCAGGCCTGTGACCACGCGGACGTAATACGAGGCGCCCTTGCTCAAGATCAGCCGTGATAGCGGCCAGTTCACCACGCGCACACCGTTGGTGTAACGCGAGCCCAGTACGAGATCGGCCTGCTGGATCGCTTTCAGCATGTTGGGAATCTCGCGCGGGTCATGGGAGAAATCAGCGTCCATTTCGATCAAGTACGCGTATCCGCGCGGCAAACCCCACTTGAATCCAGCAATGTAGGCTGTGCCCAGTCCCCACTTGCCGGGGCGACTCATCAAGTGGACGCGGGGATTCACCCCTGCCATCTCGCTCACAATCCCGGCGGTACCATCGGGCGAATTATCGTCCACGACCAGCACATCGACATTCGGCGCTTGCGACAACACCAACTCGACGATCGAGCGGATGTTCTCCTTCTCGTCGTATGTTGGAATAACGACCAGCGCGCGTTCTTCCATTCAATCACCCGTCGTCTTCATGAACCGCGGATTCGCCAGAACCATATACTCCCCGTCGACGGTCACGGGCCACTGCCAGCCGCCCAAGTATACCGAGGCTGCCCCTCGGCCGCCGACGTAAACGACCTGCCACCGGTCGCGTACTGCCGTGGCCATGACCTCAGGCACGCCCTTGAGCCCCTCAGTGTATACCAGATCGATTCCCTGTGGTCGACCCCCGGCCGTCAGGCCCGAGGCCAGCACCAGATACTTCGCATTCTGCAGCCGGCAATCAAACCAATAAAGCTCCCGGGGGATCGGGACCGGCACAGGCATGTCGTTGACGACCCCGTCGTAGCGCGCACAAAACGACAGCATGCTTCGCTTGCCCGCCTTCGCCAGCCAGTATATCTGCTTTGGCACCAGCACGAAATCGTCGGCCGTTGTGTTCGCGTTCACGAACGCCATCGCGGCTTCCGCCTGACGCACCGAATGCTGTGTCCAAAAGTCAATCTTCGAATGGAAATGCCCCCAGGCTCCCTGCAACGACGGAATCGCAAACGCCGCCAATCCGATCGCCGCCGGCACCCGGCGCAGGTTCACGTCCAGCTTCATCGTCCATTGCCCAACCCACTCCATGACGCCCGCGAATCCGACGGCCATCAGCGGCAGAAAAATCGTTGCGGGGTAAAAGAATAGCGGAACATTGTTCAGTTTCTTGAAGACCCCGTACATCAGAACCAGCAGCCAGAATGGCAGCCACAACCGCAGCCGCCAATCCCGCGTCGGGAGGAATACGAAGCCGACCGTGGCAATCGTCAACCACCAATCGTGTCCCGACCACGGCAGCGGCGGCCCATGCGTCGGCGTGTGGAAGCCGAGCGTCCAAACGTTCTCGAGGAAGCGCGCCACCTCGCCACCGAAGGTGGGGCGCACCTCATTGCTGGCCACGCTGGTCAGCCGGCCAACCTGGGCCATCAACTGTCCCCAACCGCTCGGGTGCGCCGCCACGTACCACACGACGAACAACATGCCATACGCGCCCGCCGTCGTGCCACCCACCAACCCGCGCCACAACCGGGGTTTCCAACTTCGGGCGAACGGTGTTCCCGCCGCCAGCGGATTCACACACGCGGCCGTCGCAACCACCGCCCCAATCAGCGGGTAGGTGAAATAGTTCGTGCCGGTCGCCAAGGCGCACATCGCCCCCGCAAGTGCCACATCGCGCAGCCGCTTCTCTTGCACATACCGCACCAGGAAACCAATCGACGCCAGCGCAAGCGTCCCCGCCAGCGGATGCGACCGTACCCAACGAAAATTCATGTTCGCCTCGGAGTACGCCAGAAACGCGGCGGCGCAGACCACGCCAAACGTTTTGTCACGCAGCCGCGTCCCGACCCAGAACAACAGGGCGGCAGCCGCCAGCGCCGTCAGGGCGCCCAGGGCACGTCCAACGACGATATCGTTGCCGAACACACGCAGCAACGCGCCGTTCACGAGCATGAACAGCGGCGGATACGGGTACGGGAATACGAAATCGTTGATGATCGGTCCGACCCGCGGCGTACCGTGAATAAACGTCCAGCTCTTCTCCATCCACTCGCCTTCGTCGCCGTACCAGTTCGGATTGGTCCGCAGGTTGGGCAGATACAACAACGCCCAAGAGATGAGCAGCGCCGCCGCGATACCGCGCTCCCGTGAAGTTGCCAAGGGGATGTTCATCAACGTTTCACAAAGAAAATGCTGATCGGTCCAAAATTCGTCCTCGGATACTGTGCCAACTGCTGCCACTGTTGCGGCTGAAGCGCCTCCCGATTGCCATCCACCAGCAGGATTGTCGAGTTCGTCGGCCACAGGCCCGGCCCCGCAGGCCGCTGCGTCACCAACAGCGGCCATTCCAATTGGGGCAACTCGGCCTGTCCCTCGTGGTTCAATTCCAACAGCATGGGCTGGCCCAGCGATTCGGCCAGGTTCCGTCGTTCCGCCGGCGTCCGCGCCGTTGCCAACCGCAACTGTGCCTCGCTCTCGGCGCGCAATCGTAGTCCGCCCCGCTCCGCCAAAAACCGCGCCGCTTGCTGTTTGACACCGAGCGCCGTTCCAAACGTCCCCTGCGCCCCGCCATTCCGTCCGACGAATCGATAGAAATCAACCATGAAAATGATGTTGCCCGCGACCAATACGGTTGCGGCGCCCACAGCCAACCAACGCTGCCTTCGCGGGAACCGTTCCGCAGCCATGCCACAAACCAGGAAATGCGCCGGGTACAAAATCACAAAATAGCTCAGGTACACCCACACGCCACCGATCCAGAACACCAGCAACGGCACGATGAGCCACGGCACCAGAATCCACGACCTCCTCCCCAACTCATCCTTCATCCGCAATCGATGCACCGCCACCATCCACACGAAACCGGCCACGAACGCGAGCCGCTCAAGCCACAACAGCCCATCACCCAACGTCAGTGACTGCGCGAAATACCGCCCCGTGCCCCCCCGCTTGTGCGCCCAAACCTGCGCCCGATCACACGCGCTCGATGCGCTGATGCCCAGCACGTCTTCGATTCGCCCGCCATCCATGACCGCCAGCGCGTCGCCCACCAAATTGCGGCTCGGCAACCGATAGCCGGTCACGGGATGAATCGTCATACCCTGCAACTGTTCCCACTGCTGACCGCCACCGACCGTGTTCATGGCCTGCCGAAGATCGGCCCAACCGGTTCGACTCTGGAGCTGGAGGTACGGAATCATCAGTACCAGCGCGGCCGCGAGTCCCGCCGCCCCCAACCGCCAATCGATCCTCGGACGGAGGCACGCCAGAATGACGATCACCGCCGCCGTCAGCGCCAGCCCGGAAAAATGGATTTGCACAACGCTCAGCGGCAACAACACGCACCAGAAGATCGCCTTTGGTTTGCGGCCCAGCGCCACGGCGTGCACGGCCCACAACGTCCCCGTCGCGAGCACAGGCACGAAATCCTGCGCCCAAATCTTGCGCGAGTAAATCACCGCCCACGGAGATACGGCAAACAACGCCGCGGCCACCAATCCCGCGAGGGACCCATAATACTTGTGTCCCACCCACCAACAGATTGCCACCGCCGACAATCCGAGGACCGCAATGCAACACGAGACGCACACCGGATCGGTGCAGATGGCGAACAAGGGAATCAGCAGGTAGATGAACAGCGGCGGATTCGTCACCCCCACGCTGGACATCAGGCCCGCAGCCGGGAGCCTGCCGTGTTTCACGAACCCCAGCGCGAGATTGGCCGCATACGCTTCGTCGCCCTGAAACTCCAAGAGGTCGAGGTGCGAAAACCGCAGGTATGCCCCAACAGCCAGGATGACCCCCAGAAGAACCCATTCCCAGCGCGCCAGACGGCTCGAGCACACGGTTTCCCCTGACGGGCGTTGCGCCACCAGGGCCCCCCGTCCGGCCGGGCCGCTCGCAACGGCATCGACGCGCGGCGACCCGCGTCCTCCAGAGCCTTTGGCGCGCTTGCTCACTTCCTCGCTTTCAAGGGCCAGCCGATGCGGTGCGCGCGACGAATGCGAAACAACTCGCGCCAAATCTTCAGCGCCCGCCGCAGATTGTAGGGGATGCGCGTGTCGGGATCGTGCACCCATTTAACCGGCACTTCCGCGATCCGATACCCTTCACGTGCCGCCACAACGAGCATCTCAATGTCGAAGATCGCCGTGTTCGATGTGACCCGGGAGAAAACGCTCCGGGCCACACGACCGGTCATGCACTTGAAGCCGCACTGCGTGTCGTAGACCCCGCGAATGCAACACAACTTGGTGCCGACGCCGAACAGTTTGCCGGCGAGAGCGCGATACCAAGATTGCGGCTGTTCCACTTCCGCGCCCGGCACCGCCCGCGAGCCAATCGCCAGGTCGTATCCCTCGCTCTCCAATTTGGCCAGCAGCTTGTCGACCTCCGTGATCGGCGTGCTCTGATCCGCGTCGGTGAACAGCACGTACTGTCCGCGGGCATCAAGCATCCCCGCCTTTACCGCGCCCCCCTTGCCACGGTTCGGATGCAAATCGATCAACCGCAGCGCCGGGTACGTCTTCGCCAATTCCTGCGTCACCTTCGGGGTGCCATCCTGACTGCCGTCGTTGACGATGATAATCTCGAATGGGCGCGACTTCGATCCGAGGAAGTCCACGATGCCGGGGACGAAGCGCTTGAGCCGCCCCTCTTCGTTGTACGCGGGAATGACAACGGAAAGATAAGGTTCAGTCATGCACCGGAGGTCCTCGATGCGCGCGACGGCCTCTCACCAGCGGGCTCTGCGCCGACAATCTCATCCCGCTTTCCTCAGCGCGCCCATTTCCCGCAGCTTGGCCAGCGCGGCACCGGCGTAATCCATGTCGAGTTCTTGCCGTCGAATCCATTCAATGTAATCGCGGACGCTGTCGGGGGGCGTCCGGGTTGGCTGCCAGCCCAGCCGCTGCAATTTCGAGATGTCCGACACACTGTGGCGCGTGTCGCCAACGCGGTACTCGCCCGAGGGAGCCAGCGGCAAATCCTTGCCCAGCGCTCGGCGCACGATCCCGGCAAACTCCAGAACCGTGTAGCCGCGGCCGCCGCCGACGTTGAACACCTCGTAGTTCGCTTCGTCCCGCTCCAGCACCAGTAGATTGGCATCGGCGACATCCGCCACATTCACGTAGTCGCGCAATTGCCGTCCATCCTCAAAAACACTCGCGGCGCGGTCGCTCATCATCTGCAACGCAAACACCCGCAGCACTCCCGAGTAGGCATTGCGAAAGGATTGCCGCGGCCCCTGGACAATCGAGTAACGCAGGGCCACGCTGGGGATTCCGTAATTCCTGCCCAACGCAACGGCCATGAGTTCCTGCGAGAACTTGGCGATGGAGTATTGATTTCTCGGATGGGCGTGGGTCTCCAGCAGCGGTAATGGCTGGATCGCGCCGCCACACTTCGGACAAATCGGGTCCCACAAGCCCCGCGACAGCCGTTGCGGATCGCGTCCGTCGGGAAAGACTTCGCCGTCCCGGGCGCATTCGTACCGGCCTTCGCCGTAAACGAACTGACTGCTGGCGACGATCACTTTGCGCACCGGCAACTTCTCCGCCACGATGAGCTCATACAACAACGCCGTGCCGACCGAGTTGACGTGAAAAAACTGGGAAAAGTTCGGCAGCAGATCCTGATAGGCGGCCAGATGGAAGACCACATCCACGCCGTCCAACGCCTTCCGCCAGTCGTCGCGGCTGCGCACGTCGCCCAACACGCGATCGACGTCCTTCGGAAGCCACTCCGGCCATTCATTGGTCGAGCGATGAACCGGTGGCGCGAGATTGTCCAGGACGCGAACGTCGTAGCCGGCCCGCAACAACGCGTCCGCCGTGTGCGAACCGATGAACCCGGCTCCTCCGCTGATCAGTGCGCGTCCTTTACTCATGGCAACATCAGTCAAAGGGTTAAAACAGTCAAAATCGTCAAAACCTTACAGGATGAAAACACACCAAGGTTTGCCCCATTCGTGTCTTAACAACTTTAACCTTTTTAACACTTTTAACGCTCTTGAAGGCCCTGACGGTTCTCCTCGGTCAACTTCTCATAGAGATAACCGGTGATGATGTGGTCCAGAATCATGTGCACGTCTTCCACGGGGCCATATTCATTGGAGGGCACGACGAAGGCGATGTCTGCCATTTTCCCGAGTTGGCCGCCGCCGAAACCGGCCAGACCAACGACTTTTACGCCCATCTGTTTGGCGGCTTCCACCGCGGCGATGATATTCGGCGAGTTACCCGACGCGGAAATCGCCACCAGCACGTCGCCGCGTTGGGCAAGGGTTTTCAGCGGCTCGCTGAAGACTTGTTTGTAGTCGGTGTCGTTGGCCCACGCGGTCATCAACGCCACGTTGTCCGTCAGCGCCACGACGCGAAATCGCGCCCAGGGCGCGTCGCCTTTATGGCCGACCGTGCCTTTGCACAGATCGTTCATCATGTGCGAGGCGGTCGCCGCGCTGCCGCCGTTGCCAATCACGAAGACGTGGCTGTGCCGCCGATACGCTTCCTCAAGGACCTGCACCACCTGGTCGATCGCCTCCCCCGGCAGACGATCCAGCACGGTCTTCAAGCTCTCGACGTAATCTTGTGCAAACTCGCGTGGCCGTTTCATCATTCAATACCTCTGCAGGTTCAATATCACCCGGCTCCCCCCCCGCTCCAGTCGGAACGGCATCTCCCGCAACTCGCTGAGGGCCTGGCGGACCGCCTGTCGCTTGTGGCTCGGCACACACAGTAGGAAGAATCCGCCGCCCCCTGCGCCGGAGATCTTGCCGCCCAGCGCGCCGGCTTTCACCGCGCGATCGTAGATTTCATCCAGATCGCTATTGCTCACGCCCTCGGCCAGTTGGCGTTTTGCCTCCCAGCCCCCGTGAAGCAACGGGCCAAGGCCGTCAACGTCACCGGCCTCGATCAATTGCCGGACCTGGTGCGCTTGCTGCCGGAGTTGCTGGAGCACCTCCACTTTCCGCCCCATGTTGGACTTCTGCTGCGAAAGAATGCTCGCGGCGGGCCGGGTCTTGCCCGTAAAGAACAACATCAACATGTTGTCGAGGTCATCCAACGTCGTCCGCGAAGTCTTGATCGACGTCGTTTTCACTTGCTGGCCGGGCCCGAACTCAAAACAGCGCAAGCCGCCGTAAGCCGCGATGTATTGGTCCTGCACGCCAATCGGCTTGCCGAGAATCTCGATCTCGATCTCACACGCCTCCCGCGCCAGTTGCTCGGTCGTCGGCGTGGCGTCCACGAACTGATAGAGCGCGTTCAGCACGCCCACGGTCACGCTGCTGGACGACCCCAACCCCGATCCCTCGGCGGGAATGTCGGACAAGAACGAAATTTCCACGCCCTTCCGCACCCCGGCCTTGCGCATCGCCTCGCGGACCAATTCGTGCTCGATCTGGTCCACCGAGTCCACAATCTCCTTCTTCGTCCAGTTGACGTAGATCTTGTCGTCGAACCGCTCCTTGATGATACAGTGGACGTACTTGTCGATCGCGGAACTGACAACCGCCCCGCCGTGCTGCTCGAAGAAACCGGGGAAATCCGTTCCGCCGCCCGCCAGCGAAATCCGCAACGGCGTCTGAGTAATAATCATGAGGGAAATGGGGCCATGGAGTCTTGGAGTATCGGGGTACTGGGTACGGCCTCAGCGTTGTGCGCGGGTCTCCCGACCCCGGACAACAATGCGACCGAAGATCTCCATTCCCATACTCCACCATTCCAAAACTCCATCACTCCAACACTCCTTCCTCGTAGTCTTTCTGGGCTTTCGCCAGCCGCTCGGGCGTGCCCACGTCGAAAATATAAGCGTCCGGTTTCATCGCGTACAGCGGCAACCCCTTCGCCAGCAACTTCGGGAACACGTCCTTCCCGAAATCATAAAACCGTCCTCCCGGAATCTCATCCAGCACCTGCGGCTCGACCACGAAAATACCAGCGCTGATCCGGTTTGTCGAAACCTGTTTCGGGTCCGGCTTTTCGACAAACCGCACCACGCGTCCGCTCGAATCCGTCTCGACCACGCCGCCCGTCCACGGTTCCGGCGATTCAAACAGCGCAATGGTCGCCCACGCCCGGTGCGCCCGGTGGAACTCCACGAGCGGTCCGAATTCGAGCCGCACCAGATTATCGCCGTAGAACACGATGAACGTCCCGGCGCGCAACTCGTTTTCCATCTTCTTCACCGCGCCCGCCGTACCCAGCAACTCGGGTTCGTGTGAATACGTGATCGTCACGCCCCAGTTGCTGCCATCGCCAAAGTAGGTGGTGATCTTCTTCGGCAAATAGTGCAGGTTGACAATGAACTCACGGATGCCCTGCCGCTTGAAGAGCTCGATGTGATGTTCCAGCAGCGGCCTGCCCCCGATGGGCACCATGACCTTCGGCGTGTCCAGGCCCAGTGACCGCATGCGTGTGCCCAGTCCCGCGGCGAGAATGAAGGCTTTCATGCGGAAACAGGTGATTGGTGATCGGCGATCGGTAATCGGGCAACGGCGTCAACAAGTCTCCGGTCGCCAGTCACCAGTCACGAATCCTCACGCCCCCTTCTCCCGCAGGTACCGGCTCAACACGGCCCACGCTTTCTCCAGCGCCTTGGCGCGGTGGCTGATGCGGTTCTTCACGTCGGGCGAAAGTTCCCCAAACGTTTTCGTCTGCCCGTCGGCGATGAACAGCGGATCGTAACCGAAGCCGCCGCCACCCCGTTCGGCTTCGATGATGACCCCGTTGCAAATGCCCTCGACGCAATCGTACAGCCCCTGCTCGTCGGCAATCGCCACCACGCACCGGAACCGCGCGGTCCGTTTGTCCATCGGCACGCCATCGAGATGGCGGAGCAATTCCTTGTTGTTCTCGTGATACGTGGCTTTCTCGCCCGCGAATCGGGCCGACCGCACCCCCGGCGCGCCGTTTAATTCATCCACCTCCAGCCCGGTATCGTCGGCCAACGTCAGCTTTTTCGACACCCGCGCCATTTCGACCGCCTTTTTCGCTGCGTTGTCGCGAACCGTGGCGGCGTCCTCTTCGACCTCCGGCAAATCGCGAATATCGGCCGCCGACACCACTTCCAGCGGCAAATCCTTCAACAGTACGCGGAGTTCCTTCAGTTTGTCTTTGTTGCGCGTGGCCAGAAGTAATTGCATGGCCGCGGATTATACCGACGCCCGGCCAAAAATGAAGGATAGAGTGCGCGCTCCGCCGGCGCGTGTCACTGAGGCGACGCGCCTGGCGGTCGCGCCCTACCGAACGCCTGTCACAGCCAAAGCAAATTGAGTTCGATGCGCGAGGCAAATTTGAATTCTGCTTGAGGGCGTTCATTCAACTCGTCCAGCAGCTTGCGCAAGGCAGCCTGCACTTTCAAATGCGCTTCATAAGGAATCTGGTAAGGCGATTGCCAGAAGTAAGCCTGAACATCGGCCAGCGCCGCGCAGCGTTCCTTTTTAAGCGAGGCAAAGACACGAGAATCCAGCGGAAGGTGCAATTCTTTCCAAAGTGGGCGGGATGCTTCGTACTTCATTAGCTGGTGCATGAAGGTGTTTAGAAATTTCGCAGCCACGCACTGCGACACGTTAGGTTTCCATACGCAGCTCTCTATAGCTGCTGAAATTTCATTTGAACGTTCGGCGTGCCACTTTTCATACGCATTAGCAATGTTTGCCGCGTCAGTCCATGCTGCGCTCATGGGAAACTCTTTCGCAAAGAAGTCCTCAAGTTTTTGCTTCGTGCCTTTCTTAACGATGGGATATTCGCCGCGACTCATCGACCCGGGGTAAGACATGCGAGCGGTTTCGCGGCCGACCAATTCGAGGTACTCACTTTTCGTAGCTGGAATGCTCATTCTCGCAGTCTAACGAGGCGAGAGCCCCTTCGACAAGCTCCGGTGACAGCATGAGGAAGTTATGGATAGCGCTATCCATAAATTTTCGGAAGACGCGGAGGCAGACATTCCGGATATGCTACCCTCCGCGAACAAGGTTCGCGGCTACAAAGGCGGCGACCGAATGCCCGCAAAAGAGTTTCGCGGCTACAAGGCTGAATGCGAATACAAAGCACCGGGAGAGACGTGCAGGAAGGAAGACTGGCAGAAATCCATCGTTTTTCACAGGAACGGGCAACCGGTGCCTGAATGTTCCCTTTTTGCAGTGCCATCCCGGCTTATCGGCGGGCAGGCTTCCTTCGTCGCAACGTCGCCTTCTTCAGTTGCGATGCCATCCCCCTTGAGAGGATATACAAATTGCGTCGTTGTCACGCGTCGCAACGAAGGAGGATGTACAAATTTCGTCGTTCTGAAGCGATCCTGCTTCTGCGGCGTGGAACCCTCCTTCATCGGCAAGGGTGACTGCAGACGGGGGATAGTCCGCTTCCTCGAATGTTGAGCCAGCTTCACATCCGGTACGTCGTGTCGCTGTTGATGGACATGAGCGTGGCCGGGGTGTCGTTTGCGATGACCTGACGCGCGGCCGTGTTGGACGCCGGCACCGCAAAACTGGACTGCATTCAATTTGACCAAATGTCTTCCTGCACGTAGAATACAAACGAGTCGCGGGTTGCCGTTGGGTGAGTCTCATGAAAGCCGTCCTACTGAGGCGCCGAATTCTGAACTGGGCCACGCCCCTGTTCTTCTGCGTCTGCGTTGGACAGGCGGTCGCTTCGGTGACCAGCTACGCCACAAAAGCAGCCTTCGATGCCGCGACGACGGGGATCACGACCATCGGATTCGAAGGGATTGCTCCAGCCGACGGTTTTGTTGGCCTTGGCAATGGCGGAAGCCTCACGCTGAGCGGAGTCACGTTCACCGCGCATTCCGGGGTGTATCTCTTCGTCAACAGTTCGACTTACTATGCCGTGAACGATCCTCCAGCGTACGATCTTGGCTCGGGCGACTACCTTCTGGCAGGAAGTGGCGCTCCCGCGTTTCTCTCGATCACCCTGCCCGCTCCAGTGACGGCACTCGCTTTCAGCCTCGGCACTTTCGACGACTCGACCAGCCAGATAACGATCAGCCTGGCTCCCGGCGGAGATGCGTTGACCGCCGGCGCCCCTTATCCGACAAACACCTTCGTCGGTTTTACATCGTCTGCACCCATCTCTTCGCTGCAAATCGAGATCACGGCCGGCAATCGACAGGATACGTTGACTCTGGATAACTTTTCCTTTGGCGCAGCCGCCATTCCTGAGCCCAATAGCATCACACTTCTCGCACTCGGTCTGGGTATCGTTCCCTGGCGCCAGCGGAAGCGTCGGCGTCCGGACGTCTAGCCATGCAAGCCGGCAGATTCACTTCACGGGAAGGTAAAGTCACCGGCTGGGGAGCACTTGCCCGCGCCCACTCCTTGCCGGGGATGGAGTCAGGAATGCGCGGCATTTAACAGGATGAGGTCTTACATTGTCCCACTGTACGATTCGCGTCCGATTCCCGTAGGTGCCGAGGGAGGCGCTTCCTCAATTGGTGCTGCCTGCGCGTTCAAGTGCTCAAGCTCGAGCTGTCGTTCGATCCAAGCTTTCCGCGCCGCCGGATTGTCTTTGATCGCCCTTTCAATCGCCAAGCTTTGGCGGTATTCGGCGGCCTGTGCAACCATAGTCCACTGGGTGTTGAGTCCGAGCTTCTCAATTTCTTCCCGGATGTGATTGAGATCAACACGGAAGAATTCTTTGCGGTGGTTGACCTTGTTCACCTGCATCATGACGAAATGGTTGTGGAGTTGACTTTCGAGTCTTGGAGCATCTTCGCTGCGAATCATCGCATGAACGTCGAACTCGAATGGAACACTGGAGTCGCCAAGTTCATCGATTCTGTCTTGCGGAACGAGTCTCCTTGTCAGTCCGATCTTATCCGGAACTATGCAGTAGGAGCTCATTTTAACCATTGAACGTCGGACGGTTTTCGACTGCATGGCAGTTGGGAATGGGGCTCAGAATCTTCTCCCACAATCGTTGCCACCAAGCGCGTTCACGCGGCGGCACGGCCAGCCT
>DATJBF010000011.1:0-7640 GCA_035515475.1 Verrucomicrobiia bacterium | reverse complement strand
ATAGATTGTCGCCACGGCGTTGGTACAGCTTATGAACGCATTGAACCCGAACCAGGTGATACTCGTGGGGATCAGAAGGTTCTTTAACTTCGAGGTCCCATAGAAATCGAGCGCGGCTTGCCCGATGCCGGTAATGTCGTTGGAGAACGTGATGCTGGTCAGATCGACAAGACCATCGTTACAGAAGTTCCCGTACGGATCATTGCTCCCAAACACCGTATTGGTGCCGCCGGCATAGATCGTCGCCACCGCGTTGGTACAGCTTATGAACGCATTGAATCCGAACCAGGTGATACTCGTGGGGATCAGAAGGTTCTTTAACTTCGAGGTCCCATAGAAATCGAGCGCGGCTTGCCCGATGCGGGTGATGCCGTTGGAGAACGCGATGCTGGTCAGATCAGCAAGACCCACGTTATAGAAGTTCCCGTACAGATCAGTGTTCCCGAATACGGTGTTGGTGCCGCTGGCATAGATCGTAGCCACCGCGTTGGTACAGCCATAGAACGCCTGGTCCCCGAAGTAGGTGACACTGGTGGGGATCAGCAGGCTCTTCAATTCGGTGCAGTCGTAGAACGCATCGCTTCCGATGCTGGTGACATTGCTTTTGATCATGACGCTGGTCAGGCTAGAATTCTCGGAGAATACATTACACTTGATGGTGGCGACCACTAGGCCGTTGATCGTATCGGGGATGGCTATCGCTCCGCCGGAACCAGTGTAGCCAGTAATAATGATCGTGTTGTCGGCGTTGGTGGCGTAAGCCCATTGCGCCTGCGCCCCCGCGGGCAGCAGCAAGATCAAGAGCAGCGGCAGGAGCCTCGCCGCACAGGCAATTCTGAAGCGCGCCGTCCGCATCACTACCGCACCTAGCCTCGCGTACATTCGCCACTTCTGCGGGCCAAAAGATTGACCCTAACGGGGTGAGGGCCGTATTTATAGCCCTGTGATCGCTGGAAAAGCAAGTTGATTCCGTGAGGTACGAGAAGCCCCCAGACGGTGATCTGGCACTTTTCCCGCGCAACAACTTCGAGCGCACGAGAACCAAAGCTCAGTGCGCCCTGGCTGGACAGCGGCCAGCTACGAAAACTCTACGCTGTGAAGGCCACTGGCACAACGCGGACATCTCTCTTGGCTGGAGTTCGCGTTGGAACAGAAGCAGCGGCCGGAGCGTGTGCCCTCCCCCGGAGGCCGACGCCCTCGGCGTCTGGATTCGGAACCACCGCAACCGGCTTGGCCCTCAGCCTCTTACAGCAGCCCCAAGCCGAAAAAACAAGAATGGCGACCCCAACGGGATTCGAACCCGTGTTACCGCCGTGAAAGGGCGATGTCCTGGACCGGGCTAGACGATGGGGTCGCCGCAAATCGGTTCTCGGTTCACAGTTTACAGTTCTCGGTTGAATTCGGCAATGCGGTTGTCTCACGAAACGCCACAACCCGGAACCGCTAACCCCGAACCGCTAAACCGCCAGAATTTCCTTCTCCTTGTGTGCCAGGACCGTGTCGATTTCCTTGATGTACTCGTCGGTCTTGCTTTGGATTTCCTTTTCGGAGTGCTTCAGCTCGTCTTCGGTAATCTGGCCGTCTTTCTGGAGCTTCTTCGCCTGGTCGTGGGCGTGACGCCGCTCGTTGCGGATGGCCACGCGGCCGTCCTCGGCCATTCTCTTGCAGACCTTGTCGAGTTCGTGCCGGCGTTCCTGGTCGAGTTCGGGAATCGGGATGCGGATGATCTTGCCGTCCACCCGTGGCGTGACGCCCAACTCGGATTTCAGAATGGCCTTCTCGACGGCCTGGACCAAGGTCGCGTCCCAAGGCTGGATGACGATCAAGCGCGGCTCGGGCGTGGAGATGCCCGCCAACTCCCGCAGCCGCATGTGCGAGCCGTACGCCTCGACCTGAATGTTCTCTACGAGAGCGGGCGACGCCTTGCCCGTGCGGACGGTGGCGAATTCGTTGTGAACGAACTCGATCGTCTTCATCATCTTTTCTTCCATCGTATCGAGGACTTCTTGCAGGGTCATGTCGGGGAGATTAGAAACACGACCACGAAAATTCAACCACGAATTCGCGTTCATTCGCGTTCATCCGCGGTTAGACTCCCGACATGCCCCTGCAACGCACATTGCTCATCGATGCCGACGACACGCTCTGGGAGAACAATGTCTACTTCGAGCGGGTGGCGACCGAGTTCCTCGACCGACTGGCGGCTCGCGGCGTTCCCAAACCCCGCGCCGAGGAACTACTCTGGCAGACCGAACAGCGGAACGTCAAGATCACCGGCTACGGCAGCCAGGCGTTCTGCGCGTCGTTGCACGAAGTGGCGCGCGCGCTCGGCGGGGCCGATCTGGAACCGTGGATTGCCGAAAAAGAGCGCTGGATCTTTCATTACCCGATCGAACTGATGCCCGGCGTGCGCGAGACGCTCCCCCTGCTCCACGCGAAGAATCAGACGGTCCTGGTGACCAAAGGCCGCGTCGACGAACAAACCGGCAAACTGGAACGCTCGGGCCTGGCGAAGTTCTTCCACGCGATCGAAATCGTGTTCGAAAAAAATGTGGAGACCTACCGCGCCGTCGTGAACAAGCAGCGACTCGATCCATCCGCCACCTGGATGATCGGCAACTCGCCGCGCTCCGACATCAACCCCGCCAAAGCCGCCGGCCTGCGCACCGTGTTCATCCCGTATCACATCACCTGGCAACATGAGATCGAGGAGATTGCCGCGGAGGGACCGGAGACGTTGGTCCTGGAAAGCTTTGCTGACCTGGCCGAGCACTTCGCCTGAGATCAGGAGGGCGAGGCTCCCGCCGAGCCGCCGGCAAGACCGGTTACCAGATGAGATCGTGCAACTTCCCCTGATACGGCCAGTCATCGGCTATCGCAACCAATCCGTGTCGAACCGGGTTGTTGCGGACGTAATGCCACTTCTCAGCGTAGCTTTCTTCTGAGCGCAACCGGCGATCCCAGTGATCCGCTTGCCAGCGGTGCGACGCGTTACCGTAGCGTTTGGTGAATTGGGATTGTCCAGTATTGGAAACAATTATCCAACGACGGCGGCTCGGCAGGAGCCTCGCCCTCCCAGAGCGTCGTTCGCCGGGTACTACTCGCTCACCAGCGTTCCGATACGGTCGCCGAGGATGACGCGCTTGATGTTGCCGCGTTTGAAGAGGTTGAAGACGACGATGGGGATCTTGTTGTCCATGCACATCGAGAACGCCGTGGAATCCATCACATTGAGCCGGCCCTTCAGTGCGTCCATGTACGTCAACGTGTCGTATCTCGTGGCCTGGGGATCTTTCTCCGGATCCGCAGTGTAAACGCCGTCCACCTTGGTCGCCTTCATGAGCACGTCGGCCCCGATCTCGCTCGCGCGCAGCGCCGCGGTGGTGTCCGTGGAGAAATAGGGACTGCCCGTGCCGGCCGCGAAGATGACCACGCGCCCTTTCTCCAAGTGGCGCATCGCGCGGCGGCGAATGAACGGCTCGGCCACCGAGCGCATCTCGATGGCGGATTGCACCCGGGTGTGGACGCCGTTCTTTTCGAGCGCGTCCTGCAGAGCCAGCGCGTTGACCACCGTGGCCAGCATTCCCATGTAATCGCCGGTGGTGCGGTCGAGGCCGTGCTTGGTGCCGGCGACACCCCGGAAAATGTTGCCGCCGCCGATGACGATGCCCAACTGGACGCCGAGTTCCTTGACCTCCTTGAGTTCCTCGGCGATGGAATTGCAGGTCTCGGGTGAGATGCCGTGCTCGCGGGCTCCCAGCAACGCTTCGCCGCTCAACTTCAACATCACCCGCCGGTATTTCGGCGGCGACGCGGATGTCTTGGTCATCCGATTGATCCTCTCTTGTTGTCGAGGCGCTTCCGTGAAGCGCCGCGCATGTCGTCCCCCAACCCGCGCGTCCTTCACCCCGAAGCTCCTCGGGGTGCGGCGACGCGGCTACACCTTTTGGTCCGCCACTTCCTCGCCGACCTGCCAACGAACGAAGCGCCGCACCACGATGTTCTCTCCCAGCTGGGCGATCTTCGCCGTGATGTGGTCGCGGATGGTGATCTCGGTGTTCTTGACGAACGGTTGTTCCACCAGGCACACCGTGGAATAGAACTTCTCCAGTTTTCCCGCCACGATCTTCTCGATGGCCTGGGGCGGCTTGTCCTTCACCTGGGCGCGATAGATTTCCTTTTCGCTTTCGACCACGCTGGCGGGAACATCCTCGCGCTTCACGTAGCTGGGATTGGCCGCCGCGATTTGCTGGGCAATGTCCTTCACGAGTTCCCGGAACACGTCGTTGCGCGCCACAAAGTCGGTCTCGGAATTGACCTCGACGAGCACGCCGAGTTTGCTGCCATGGTGAATGTAACTGGCGATGCAGCCTTCGTTGGCGGCCCGGCCCGCCTTCTTGCCGGCCACGGCGATGCCCTTCTTGCGCAGGATCTTCTCGGCCTCGGCGATGTCGCCCTTGGCCTCCTGCAATGCCTGTTTGCAGTCCATCATCCCGGCGCCCGTCTTTTCGCGCAGGGTCTTCACAATCTTGGAATCAATTGCTTGCATGGATGTCGTCATGGTGAACGGTTGCGCCGGTCCGCCTCTAGTTCGTCACCGCGGGCTGTTCGGCTGAGGGAACTGGTTCCTCAGCGGGCGGAGCGACCTCCGCCACAGGCGGCGCCGGCGGCGGGTATTTCCGGCCCAATTCGGCTTGCGCCTCGGCCACGGAGTCGGCAATCACGGTGGTGATGAGTTTGACCGAGCGAATCGCATCGTCGTTGCCCGCGATCGGGTACGTGACCCAATCGGGGTCGCAGTTGGTGTCGACGAGGGCGATTATGGGAATCTTGAGTCGTTGGGCTTCGCGCAGCGCAATGGACTCGCGCAAGATATCGACGACAAACACCGCGCCCGGCAATCGTTCCATGTTCACGATGCCGTCGAGGTTGCGATGCAGTTTGCTTTGTTCACGCCGGAGGAACGCCACCTCCTTCTTGGGCAGGTTCTCGCCTTCGGGCGACGAGAGGAGCCGGTCAATTTCCTGCATCCGTTTCACGCTGTTGCGGATCGTGCGCAGGTTGGTCAGCGTGCCCCCGAGCCACCGATCCACCACGTACGGCATCCCCGTGCGCGCAGCGGCGTCCTTCATCTCCTGCTGGGCTTGTTTCTTGGTGCCGACGAACAACACGCTGCCGCCGTTCTGGGCCATGTCATGGAGAAATCCACAGGCGACTTCGATCTGGGTGAGGGTCTTGTTAAGATCGATGATGTGAATGCCGTTGCGGGCGGCGAAAATGAACTTCTTCATCTTGGGGTTCCAGCGCTTGGTCTGGTGACCGAAATGAACCCCGGCTTCCAACAACTGTTCGACTGTTACGTTGGCCAATGTCTCCTCCACTGTTGCATCCCGCGATCCCACGTCCGGTAGAAAGCGCGAGACATCCCGTCACTCGTGACTGGATTCAGGTTTGTTGTTCTTGTGTCCCGAATCTCTCGGGACGGTTCAGTACTGCCTCGACTTCTCGTGGCAGGCGGAATCATCTTAGACCCGGCCAACGGCTTTGCAAGCGCAAAAAGGGAGCCGGAAACGCGGAAAATCCGCGTTTCGGCACGTATCGGCCAGAATCAACGACGGTTCGAGCCGCTCAAATCCGGCAGAAAGTTACGCGCCTCGGCGTCATCATACGAAAACAGCACAAATCCAGGTGCCCCGAGCTGCCGCGTCATCGTGATCTCGTCAACCAGCTGGCTGAAACGGTCGAACTTCCAACTGCCGATGCCCACCACCACCTTGTTGCGCTGCGTCGCCCAGATCTGTTGCTTCTGGATCTCCGTTTCAAACTCGCGCAAGTCGGGTGTGTAGGTCATCGTGCAAACGTAGTCGAGGTAACCGCGATCGAGCCAGAGTTTCCAGTCCTGCGCCTTTTCGTTGCGGGCCCGTTGCAGATCGGGGAACACGGCCGCCGAAACCGCCAGACCCGGTCGCGCGCGGCGGGCAACGGCGGATAATTCTTCGACCCAGCCGGTAATGACCCCCTTCCGCCACTCGTTGAATTTCTCCGCGTACCGGCCCTCCAGCACGTCGGCCGGCCAGTGACGGAAATGCACGCCCACGCTCCGCTCGAACTCGCGCCGGCAGTTCGCACAATAGCAGGATGGCTGCTCGGAAAAGCGGATGTAATCGAACTGGATTCCGTCGACCGGGTACTTCGTCACGATCTCACTCACGGACGACGCGATCAGGGCGCGGTTCGCGGCCTGCGACGGACAGAGCCACAGATAACCCGTCTGCATAATCGGTCGCATGTCCGGCCCGCGCATCACCCGGTCCGCCGCCAGCATCTGACGCTGAAACTCCGCGGGCGCTTTGTACAGGAACATCACGATCTGCTTCGCGTGCACCGCCAGCCCGCGCCGATGCGCCAAATCGATGCCCTTGGCCACGAGGTCGGACGGAGAGTTGACAATGCTGGGCAACACCTTGCTGTCCGGGTAAAACGCCGCGCCGCCCGAGGCGAGATTGACGTACATCGTGTTGAACCCCGCACGCCGCAAACTGGCCGTCGTGCTGTCCCAGCCAAGCCGGGTCGTATCGCTCACCCACACGCCGCGCAACTCCGCGACGCGTCCCGGTGGCGGTGCCGGGGGGGGCGGCGTCGGCAAACTGGTGACGTGCGCCGGGCGCGGTCTCACGCAAGAATCGAGCAGCATCGAGGCGCCGGCCAGAGCCAGCGCCCCCGCAATACAACTCCCCAACCTCCTCATGTTCCTCCTTAAATTAGGCGCGGACTATAGACAATGGCTGCCGGTGTTGCCAAACGAAATGTTTGCTGTTACAACGGGCCACCGATGCTGCGCCAGCTGTCCATTCTTGGCCCCGGTCTCCTGGGTGGTTCGATCGGCCTCGCCGCGCGCCACCGCAAGGTCGCCACGCGCGTCGCCATCTGGGCCCGCCGCCCCGAAGCTGCCGACGAAGCCTACAAACTGGGCGCCGCCGATGAAGCGACGACCGATCTGGCCCGGACCGTTGCCGACGCCGACCTCGTCGTTCTCGCCACACCGATCGGCGTGATGCGCTCCTTGGTCGACCAAATGCGTCCGGCCCTATCCGACGGCTGCGTGGTGACCGACGTGGGCAGTGTGAAATACCCGATCGTCGCCGCGCTCGCGGACGCACTGGCCAAACCCGCCCGGGGCGGAACCGCCACCGCGCGGTTCGTGGGCTCGCACCCGATGGCCGGCTCCGAGCAATCCGGCATCGAAGCCGCCCGGCGCGACCTGTTCGAGAACGCGACCTGCATCGTCACCCCGCGCGACGACACCGACAAGACGGCGCTGCAGATCGTGCACGATTTCTGGAAAGCGCTCGGTTGCTCGGTGAAAACCCTGCCGCCGGCGGCCCACGACGAGATCGTCGCCCGCATCAGCCACCTGCCCCACGTCGCCGCCGCCGCGGTCGTCAACGTCGTCTGCCGCGACGGCGAGCAGCGGTTGACTTTCGCCGGGCCGGGGTTCAAGGATTTCACGCGCATCGCCAGCGGTCCGTTCGAAATGTGGACAGAGATCTGCCTTGAGAACCGGGAAGAGATCGGACGGGCGCTAGACCAATTGATCGAAGAACTCGGCAAGGTTCGTGCCGCTGTCGAGAACGCCGATG
>DATJBF010000010.1:0-48937 GCA_035515475.1 Verrucomicrobiia bacterium | reverse complement strand
GTACGAGTACCGCATGAAAGCAATGTTGATAAACGCCGGCACCGGTACCAGCGAACCCGCAAAAAATGCCACCCCGACCAATGGCGCTTTTCCCAGCCGGTCACGCCACCTCCACAGCGCCACCACCACCGCAGCCGCCCCACAGGGAAACAGGTATTGCCACCAAACGCCACTGTCGATGTGCCAGCGCGGATAAATCACCATCAGCGGATACGGCCAGAGAAGTTTACCGGCGTAGAACCACACCACCCGACCAGCCACCAGACAACGTTCCAACAACGACATCTGCCATTCAGGGCCGTGCGCGCCCGCCCTGTGAATCTCCACCCACGCCGTCACCAGCCCCAAGGCTGCACCCGCCGCCACAAAGGGGATCAGAGCAACCACCTCGCGCCGGCGGACCCGACCCTGCTTCCACCACAGCAGCAATAACACTGCAAACGGCATCGATACCGCGCTGGTCTTGCTCCACAACGCACACACGAACAACCCCAACGACAACGCGTAGAATCCCCACCGCCGTTGCGGCTCCTCCCCGAAACGCAGGTAGGCCAACAGCGAACTCAGGTAGAACAACCCGCACAGCACATTCTTCCGCTCCGAGATCCACGCCACCGACTCCACTTGCACCGGGTGCAGCGCAAACAGCAACGCCGCCAGCCAGGCCCCCGGCACCCCCAACCGCGTCAGCAACACCCCCACGAGCACCGCGTTTACCGCGTGCAACAGCACGTTGACTTCATGATAGCCAGCCGGACGCAGCCCCCAAAGATGGTACTCGGCCCAGAAGCTGGTATATGTCAGCGGGTAGTACTGGAACGAAGCTCTTGGATCCGTCCAAATCCGTCCCAAACCCGCCAGCGTCCGCAGCGACCGATTGTCCGTGACGCTATCATGGTCGTCAAAGACGAACCCGGCGTTTCGCACCGGCAGGTACGCCACAACCGTCAAGGCCACAACGAGTGCGGCCCGCACGCCCACCGATCTCCATGCGTTGTTCATCGCCTCGCCCGTCATTTGCCAACCGCCCGCAGCCGAGCCAATCCGTCCTGCGCCGCGGCGTAACCCGGTTTGAGCCGCAAAACCTGCTCGTACTGTTCGATGGCCTCCGGAATTCTGCCCGCCTGCTCCAAAGCAACGGCCAGATTGTAATGCGTCGCCGCCAGGTCCGGTTTGAGCCGTAACACTTCCTCGAACTGGTTGATCGCCTCCTGCGCCTTGCCCAGTCGTAACAGCGCCGCTCCCAAATTGTTGCGCGCATCAACATAATCAGGTTTGAGCCGCAACGCCTGCTCATAATGACCGACTGCCTCCTGAACCCTGTCCAGTCTGAACAACACGTCCCCCAAACAGTAGTGCGCCTCGGCATAATTGGGTTTCAGCCGCAACGCCTGCTCGAACTGCTCCACCGCTTCCTGAAGCCGGCCAGCTTGCGTCAAGGCGATCCCCAAATTCTGGTGGGCATCGACGTAATCAGGCCTGAGTCGCAATGCTTGCTCGTAATGTCCAATCGCCCCGGCCACATCGTCCGATCGGTACAGGGCAATCCCCAAACTGTTGTGCACCTCGGCATCATCGGGCTTCAGAGACAACGCCCGTTCCCATTGCTCTATTGCCTCCCGCATCTTGCCCAGCCGAACCAGGGCAACCCCCAGATTGTAGTGCGCCCCGGCGTAATCAGGCTTCAGTTGAATCACCTGTTCGAACTGCTCCACCGCCTCCGGGACCTTGCCCGATTCCAGCAGAGCGTTCCCCAGATTATTGTGCGCTTCAGCATAATCGGGCCTGAGCCGCAACGCTTGTTCGAACTGCCCCATGGCTTCCGGCACCCTGCCCAAATCGAGTAGACTGCTTCCCAAATTGTTGTGCACCTCGAAACTGTCAGGGTTGAGGCGCAACGCTTGTTCGTAGTGCTCCTTTGCCTTTGCCGCCTCGCCGGAACCTTGTAAGGCGATGCCCAGATTGTTTTGCGCCACCCACGCGCCCGGATTCTTTGCCACATTATCCTGCCACAGTGATTCAGCGTCCGCATAAATCCGGCTCCGTCTCCAGGTCGCCGTCCCCAGCACCACCACCAATACCGCGCTGACCAGACCCGCTCCAAGCGGAGCCAGGACTCGAGCAGACCGGCCCCATTCGCTCATCCGCCGGACCGCCTCACGCCCGGCGGCGACCGTCAACGCGATCACTCCGATGATCGAGTGATACTGCCAGTGATCGGCAACCAACGTGTGCAAGTAGAACCCCTGGTCGAAAAACCCCAGTACCGGGAACAGCATCACCACAAAGTACCCCAGTCCGAATAACGCAGTCCGCCCCCAGGTGTTGCGCTTCCACCAGAAAACAATCAGCCCACCGATCAGGATAATCCCGGGCACGTACGAAACCCACCGCGAGGGGTCAATCTCCCACTTCGGATAAATCAGCATCAGATCCACCGGCAACAGCGCTTTGGACAGGTAAAACCACGGGACCTGACCGGCCATGGCCAACCGCGCCCCAAAACTTCCCGGCCGCACGAACGCCACCGGCAAAGCCCGTTGGTGCTGAAGGATGGTCACCAGTGCCAAAGCCAACGATCCCACAAAATACGGCAGGCTATACAGCCAGTCCCTCGCTCGCACCCGTCCGTGCCGCCACCAGCCGCATCCCAGCAACACCACCGGCAACATGACCACCGCCGTCTTGCTCAGCAGGGCCAGAAAAAAAGCGCCCACCGACAGCCCGTACCAACCCCGCCGACCCTCCTCATCGAACTTCAGGTACAACAGAATCGCCAGGGCGTAGAACAACATTGATAGCGTGTTCTTCTGCTCGCTGATCCACGCCCCCGTCGCCACGTTCACCGGATGAATGGCAAATACTACCGCCGCCAACCACGCTCCCGAGACCTTCAGCCGCCGCAGGATCAGCCACACCAACACCGCATTGACGGCCAGCAGCAACACGTTGACCACGTGATAACCCGTCGCTCGACCGTCCCACAACCGCCACTCCGACCACCACAAGCTCCAGGTCAGCGGTCGGTAATCCGGGGATTCCGACGTAAACCAGAACCGATACAGTCCATCGCTGGCCTTGACCATCCGGTTGCCGGTGATCAGTTCGTGATCGTCGAAGACGAATCCGCCGTGCAGGACGGGAACGTACGCCACAACCGTCAGCAACACGATGAGCGCGGCGCTGCCGCCCAGCGATTTCGATGCGTTCTTCATTGGGCTACCGTCTCCCCGTCGCTCTTATCCTGGCTTCCTTCGGCAACTCCTCCGTTCCGCCGCCCGGCAATCGCGCGCGAAGATTTCGCAAGGATTCAGCCTTTCCACCGCGCTGTCAACACTGCGAACGCGTCTCCATCGGTGGACCATTCGGCCCTGGCTTTGCTGGCCGCGGAGAGTGTGCCGCGGTCGCCCCAACCCGCCCGGATCCGGAAGATCACAACGCCAGCACCGGCGCGACCGAACAGGCCCATGAGATTGGGAACGCGGCGTTGGTCGTACACCCATCTACGTGGGACCCGGCGTCAACCACGCTCCGCATGGCTCGGAAAACCAAAGCCCGTTGAAGTCCTCCCACTTCAACGGGCCGGTCGATGTCAAACGCGTCGGCGTACCCCCGCCCAAGACTTACAGGTCGGTGATCGGCTTGTGCTGAGGCACCAGCATCTTCATGACGCCCCACGCCGTCAGATAGCTCAACGCGCAAATGATGAACATGATGAGGTAGGCAGTCTGCGGGTGACTTTTGAAAGCGTCGGTGAGCACGCCCGCCAGCAACTGCACAATCGCGCCGCCGATGGCGCCCGCCGTGGTGCCGATGCCCGTGACCGAGCCGACGGCTTTCTTCGGAAACATGTCGGAGACCGTGGTGAACAGGTTTGCCGACCACGCCTGGTGCGCGGCCGCCCCGATGGAGATCATGGCCACCGCCAGCGTGGCCGCCATTCCGCTGAACCGGTCGACATCGCCAAAATATTGCGTCAGCAACACCGCCAGTGGAGCCAGCGCAATCAGAAACATCGCCGTCATGCGCGCTCGATAGACCGGCATTCCTTTCTTGATGAGCGTCAGCGGAATGCTCCCCCCGTAAATGCTGCCAACGATGGCGATCCCGTACACAATAAACGTCGGAAGTATGACCTCCCGCGTGGTCATGTGAAACTGTTTGGTCAGATAATCCGGCAGCCAGAACAAGTAGAACCACCAGATGCCGTCGGTCATGAATTTGCCGAAAAAGAACGCCCAGCCCTGGCGGTAGCCAAACAGCTTCCACCAAGCCAGTCTCGCCTTGTCTTCTCCCGTCGCTGCTTTGGCCGCACCCTCATCGTCAATGTGGATGTAGTCATATTCCGCCTTGGAAATCCGCCGTTGTTTGTGCGGCGTGTCGTAGAGCCAAAACCAAAAGATCAGCCAGAGGAAGCCCGACGCGCCGGTGAGAATGAACGCCATTTTCCAACCGAGGTCGTGGCTAAAACTGATCAGGATCCACGGAACAACCAACGCGGCCACCATCGCGCCAAAGTTGGAGCCACTGTTGAAAATGCCCGTCGCCAAGGCCCGTTCGCGCTTGGGAAACCACTCGGCAACCGTCTTGATGGACGCCGGGAAGTTGCCCGCTTCCCCCACGGCAAACGCGCTGCGAATCATCACGTGCATTGTTACCAGCTGTCCGACAAAAGCGTTGGCCATCCCGCACAGCGACCAGAAGATGAGCGACAGCGCCAGCCCCAGCTTGGTCCCGATCCGATCGATCACCCAGCCCATCATGAGCGTCATGCAGCCGTAAAATATCGTGAAGGCGGTCGTCAAAAAGGAGAAGTCTTTGTTGGACCAGCCAAACCCGCCCTGCGCCGTCGGCTCGCAGAATATATAGTCCTTCAGGTAACTGATGACCTGCCGGTCCATATAGTTGAACGTGGTGGAAAAAAACAGCAGGGCGCAAATGACCCATCGGTACCGGCCGATGGAGCTACCGAACCCGACGTCTTTCTCTCCTCCTGAGACCGCCATGCTTGTGTCGCTCACGATGTTATCCTCCCGTCAGAGAATTCAGGTTTGCGGTTGAGCTCCGATCCAGCTGCGCTCCAGCAACCCGCGCACGAACGGGTCGCAACGCACAGAATACGGACTGCAAATCCGTCGGTCAAGCGGGGATTCCTGCGGCCCCGAAAACTTCCGTCTAGCCATCGTTCCCCCTTTGTGGCACCCTCTCGCGAGAATCACCAGGGACCGACTGCGGCCCGACAGGCGCAGTCGACCGAAACGGAAGGCGTTCAGGTGCGCCGACCCTGCTCGGAACAAACAGCGTGTTTTATTTGGAGATGCTCACATGAAAGGGAGTATCGTAGCCGCGGCTCTCGTGTTTCTCGCCGGTGCGTTTCTTTCCTGTCGTGAACTCAGGGCGAATCCGCAAGGGGGCACGGTCGCAGCCGGTTCGGCCAACATCAATAGCACGGCACCCAATACACTCACGGTCGACCAGTCCTCCCACCGCGTCATCATCAATTGGCGGGACTTCTCCATCGGCCCCAACGAAGTCACCAAGTTCGTTCAGCCATCCAGCACCGCCGAAGCGCTGAACCGGGTCGTTACCGGAAACCCGTCGCTGCTGTATGGCACGCTGCAGGCCAACGGTCGCGTCTTCTTGATCAATCAAAATGGGATCCTGGTGGGCAAGGGCGCCGAAATTGACACCGCCGGGTTTACAGCGTCCACCCTCGATTTGTCGGATGCGGCCTTTCTGGCGGGCAAGAGCCTGCATTTTTCGGGCAATTCCGCGGCCGCGATCAACAACCTCGGCGCGATCACGGCTCTCGGCGGCGACGTGTTTCTAATCGCCCAAACGGTCGAGAACTCCGGCCAGATTAACGCCCCCGCAGGGACAGTCGGTCTGGCGGCCGGGTCCGACGTGGTTCTTGTCCAGCGGGGCAGCGAACGGCTGTGCGTCGTCGCGGGGAACGCCAGCGCTCCGGCCGCCGTGGGCGTCGATAACGCCGGCCAGATCGAAGCCGCGTCGGCCGAACTCAAGGCCGCCGGCGGCAATATCTACGCACTGGCCATCAATAACGACGGCGCGGTCAGGGCGACCGGCGTCGTCAATGAGAACGGACATGTCGTTCTGAAAGCCAATGGCGGGAACATCCAGAACTCCGGCACGCTCGTCGCCAACAACAAGAACGGGAGCGGCGGCCAGATCGTGGTCGACGGCGGCCACAATCCGACCTCGCCCAGCACCGTCATCAACTCTGGCGACGTCGAAGCGCAAGGGAAGGCGACCGGGACCAAGGGCGGCACGGTCGAGATTCTGGGCGATGACGTCGGCCTCTTCGGCAACGGCCGCGTGGACGTCAGCGGCGCTGCCGGCGGTGGAACGGCATTGATCGGCGGCGGCCTCCACGGCCAAGACCCGTCGGTGAGCGACGCGGACCGAACCTACATCGACCAAGACGCGACGATTGCGGCGGATGCCCTGTCGAAGGGCAACGGCGGCACCGTTGTCGTTTGGGGCAACGATGCCACTGCGTTTTATGGAAACATTTCGGCGCAAGGCGGAGCACGGGGCGGCGAGGGCGGCTTCGCCGAGGTCTCGGGTGAAAACGAACTGATTTACAGCGGCCTCGCCGATCTTCTGGCGCCACGAGGAGCGACCGGCGCCTTACTGCTGGATCCCAAGATGATCACCATCCAAACGGGCGGCCCCGACAACATTTCCGGGAACGAGTTCTTCACCCAGAATCCGTCCGCCGCCGTAACCATCGGCCCCGACCGCCTCATCGCGGCGCTCAATAACGCCAACGTGTTCCTGCAGGCCAATACCGACGTCAACATCAACAACTCAGTTGACGCCTCCGGCAACCGTGCGGCGGGTACGCTCACCGTGCAGGCCGGTCGTTCCATTTTCGTGGCCGACAATGTTGCGATCAAGGTGAACGGAGGTTTTCTGGCCCGGTTCAACGACGACAATGCGACCACCAAGTACCGCGACCCCGGTGCCGGCGTCTTCTCGATGGGCACGGGGTCATCGATCATCGCACCGGGTCGCATTCTCATCATCGCAGGCGGGTTGTCCGCGGATAGCCTCGGGCCCAACACCGTCAGCGCGAACACCGGCGATATGACGCTCACAACTCTCAGCACGACGTCCACCAAGGCGGGAGACGCCGGTGGTAGCATTACCCTGAATAATAACGCGGTCGCCGGCAAGAACATCACCATCTCCGGCACGGTCACGGCCAACGGCGCGGACAACGATGCCGGGGCCGGCGGGGATGGAGGCGCTATTACCATGACTGCCACCGGCAATCTGACCGTTAACTCCGTTACATCCAGCGGCGGGAACGGCACCAGTGGCGCCGGCGGCGCCGGTGGAAGCATCAGCCTGAGCGCCAGTGGCGGGACGTTGAGCACGTTAACGGTTGGCTCCTTGCTGTCCCAAGGTGGAAACAGCACCGATGCCGCGGGAGGCCGAGCCGGGAATATGACTCTCAGCGCCAACGGGATCCTGAATGTCGGGGCCATCACCTCCACGGGCGGGAACAGCATCAACGACGTAGGCGGCGACGCTGGGAACGTCAGTCTCAGCGGCAACGGCGGCATCGCGGTCAACGGCCTCATCGCCACCCAGGGGGGAACCGGCACCTCTGACGGGTCGGCCAGCACCATCACCCTGGCGTCGCAGGCCGCAATCACTTTCAACAACAGCATCACGGCCAGCTCCGTCAGCTCCCATTCCGGAACCACCGGTTCCGGCGACACGACGTTTGGCGCCGGCGTCCAGATCAACGCTGACAGCCAATCCTACCAGGCCGGCAACGGGACCGGCTCGGCCACGGTGGATCTATCTGACAACACACCGGCGTTTCGGAACACCGCCGGTACGGCAGAACCCGATGCGTTCACCTATCGGCAGGATGCGGCAATGACCGACGCCAATCTCCCCGACCTGGTGCAGTTTGGCGGAACCGCGCCGACAACCTACACGCTCGAAACCGACAACGGGTCGCTCACGCTCAACGCGGGCGCCAACGTCGCCGGCAGCGGGCTCATCCTGTCAGCGACCGGAGCAATCACCTTCAACGCGTCCCTGACGCTGGCGTCACTGACTTCGCATTCGGGTGAGTCGGGTCTGGGCAACACAACGTTCGGCGCCGGCGTCCAGATCAATGCCGACAGCCAATCCTACCAGGCCGGCGATGGAACCGGCTCGGCCACGGTGGACCTGCTGGGCAATACGCCGACGTTTCAGAATACGGCAGGCGCAGCGGCGCCCGACTCCTTCACGTTCCGGCAGGACGAGGCGATTACCGACGCCAACCTCCCCGTCCTCTCGCAGTTCGGCGGGACGGCGCCCGCAACCTACACGATCCAATCCGACAACGGCGCGGTGACGCTCAACGCGGGCGCCAATGTCGCCGGCAGTGCCCTGACGTTGTCCGCTGCGGGAACGATCACCTTGAACGCTTCGCTGACGCTGGCGTCGCTGGATTCGCATTCGGGTGTGTCGGGTCTGGGGAACACAACGTTCGGCGCCGGCGTCCAAATCAACGCCGACAGCCAATCCTACCAGGCCGGCAACGGGACCGGCTCGGCCACGGTGGATCTGCATGGCAATACACCCATGTTTCAGAACACGGCAGGGACGGCGGCTCCCGACTCCTTTACGTTTCAGCAGGATGCAGCGATCGCCGACGCCGACCTTCCCGATCTCTCGCAGTTTGGCGGGACGGTGCCGGCAACCTACACGATTCAGTCCGATCACGGCGCGGTGACGCTGGACACGGGGAGCAAAGTCGGCGGGAGCGTGCTGACGTTGTCCGCATCGGGTACCCTCACCATCAACGACACGCTGAATCTGGCGTCGCTGAGTGCGTCCGGCAGTTCCATTGCCCTTAACGGCGGAACAATCACCACGACCGGGACGCAGACCTACAACAGCTCCGTGACGCTGGGTAACGACACCGTGTTGAACGGTTCATCCGTGACCTTCAAGAGCACCGTGGACGGATCGCAGGGACTCACCATCAACGGCGACGCAGTGCTCGGGGGCGCGGTCGGCAACGGAACGGCGCTGAACTCGATCCACGTCACGGGCACCACGGCGATGAACGCTCAGGCCATCACCACCACGGGAGCCCAGATGTACGACGGAGCAGTCACGCTCGGCAACGATGCCCTGCTCATCAGCTCCAGCGGCGGCATCACCTTTGGGTCGACGTTGGACGGGGCGCATCAGCTGGCGCTCGCCGCCCGCGCCGGAACACTCACGCTGAGCGGCGCCGTCGGCGGCAGCACCCCGTTGACGCAACTCGACATCGAAAGCGCCAATACCACGGTGCTGAACGCTGACATCTCGACGTCCGTTTTCTCGATTCAGTCACCCAGCATCTTTACGGGGCCACGAGTGATTCGCGCCGATTCCATGAACATCGGCGACACGATGACCGGAACGGGTCGATTGACCCTCGAACCTCTGACGGATGGATCGAGTATCGTTCTGGGCGGGTCGGGCGTCTCAGGAACGTTGGACCTGACCACGGCGGATCTCTCGTTCATCACGGCGGATGTGCTGCAAATCGGAAACGCAACTGCTGGCGATATCACGGTGCGCGGCCCGGTTCGACCGAACGTGACTGTGTTGTCCCTCGAGAACGCAGGCTCGGTCGTCGAAAACTCCGGCTCGAAAATCGCGGTGCCCCAATTGGCCATTCGCACGGCCGGCCCCGTTCTTCTGGCTCCGAGCGGTTCCTCCGGCAATGACATCCATTTTCTTGCCGTACAGTTTACCGGGGGCTCTGCCAAACAACGCGTGCTGGTGGTTAACAACACCGGCGCGCCGAACCTGGTCGCCACGGTCGACGGCGTGACCGGAATCAACCCCGCAAGCTCGGTCAAGTTCATCGTCAATGGGTTCGGTTCAGACTCGTGGATGGAACAACTGGCCTCCTTGACGTATCATCCGATGCCAGCGTTGACGCTCTCGACCGCCCACCTCTCCACCAATCCGAACGTCGACCGCAAATTGATCTCCAGTCAGTGCGGGCCGGGGTGCGTTCCGACCCTGGGCGTCACCGTGCCGTGGTCCACGGACGAAGAGACAGGGGAGCCGAGCGGATGGGCCGGCAAGGTCGAGGACCGATCACCGTCGATGAGCGAAGCATGGCCCGTTTTCGGCGTGGCCGCATCCCCGGCAATGCCCCAATGACAGTCCCCCTTATGACCTCGCATCCACAGCCCCCACTTGCCGTCACCCGAAAATCAGTGTGCCGCGCGCTGGTCTTTGCCCTGGCCTTGTCGGGCACTACTTACGCCCAACAGTCTGAGCCCAACCAACCGCCGGAGACGACACCGAAACCGCCCTCGTTCAGGACCCACCCCAGCGAGCTGTTGAATCGACTGCTGGAGGAACAACCGGTCACGGCGGAAGATAG
Source organism: Verrucomicrobiia bacterium (assembly GCA_035515475.1). Taxonomy (GTDB): domain Bacteria; phylum Verrucomicrobiota; class Verrucomicrobiia; order Palsa-1439; family Palsa-1439; genus DATJBF01. The sequence goes on along the minus strand of DATJBF010000010.1, from coordinate 38,514 downwards.
CACCGTGATTAGCCCCAGGCTGAGAGGCATCATCATCGTCAAGACCAGGGACGAAATTGAAACATCCGGAGTGGCCCCGATGCGCGGCCTGGATGTCAGGAACATTCCGCTTCTGAACACCGCCGACTTCGAGGACGTCGTCGTGCCGTATCTCGACAGGGAATTGACCGTTGGCACCCTCAAGAAGCTGCAACGCGACATCATTTTGTACTGCCGTTCCCGCAATCGGCCACTGGTCGACGTCATACTGCCGGAGCAGACCGTTCAGAATGACGTGATTCAGCTTTGGTTTCTCGAGGGCAAAGTCGGCACGCTTACCGTACAGCCGGTCGGTCACAAGTGGTTCAAGGACAAACTGATCATCGGTCAAGTGCACCTGCATTCCGGCGACTCTGTGGACTCTCAACGATTGTTGTCCGACCTGAATTGGATCAACCGCAACCCGTTTCTCCAGGTCGATGCCGAATTCAAGCAGGGAGCCCAGCTGGGACAATCCGATGTCGTGCTCCTGCCGCAGGAACGATTTCCCCTCCGCCTTTATACCGGGTACGAAGACAGCGGAACCAAATTGACCGGAGAAGAGCGCGTCTTGGGCGGTTTCAATTGGGGGAACGCCTTCGGCCTCGGCCACCAGTTGAATTACCAGTACATGACCGACACGGACTTCGAGTTCGTCCAGGCGCACTCGGGCAGCTATCTGGTTCCGCTGCCCTGGCGGCACAGCCTGACGGTGTTCGGATCGTATGTGGACGCCCGGGCCAACCTCCAGTCGCTGTCATCAAGCTTCAACCAGCACGGGTTCGATTACCAGATAAGCTTTCGCTACGACGTCCCTCTGCCCTCCCTCGGCAAGTATCGCCACGACGTGACCCTGGGTTACGATCACAAGGTCAGCAACAACAACCTGCTGTTCGGCGGCTCCGCCGTGATCCGGACAGAACCGGCCATCGACCAGTTCGAGCTTGGGTACAACGGCTTGCTTTCCGACACCGGCGGGCAAACTTCCTTTGGCCTCGAGGGCTTTATCAGCCCCGGCGGCCTGACCCGCAATAATACCGATACCTCTTTTGGCTCACTGCGGTCCGGCGCGCGCGCCTCCTACGAGTACGTCCGGCTAAATCTGGAGCGGGACACCCGATTGGCCCGCGACTTTTCCTGGATCCTCAAAATCACGGGCCAATTCGTCAGCAATCGATTGTTGCCCAGCGAGGAACTGGGGATCGGAGGTTACGACACCGTTCGTGGCTACGACGAACGCACCGCCAGCGGCGACGAGGGCTGGATCATCTCCAACGAGTTTCGGACGCCGCCATTCAGCGTTCTTCGGTTCGCCCCCCTGCATTGGACAACGCAACTGAAATCCGCCGGGAGACCGGGCGCCAGACCGAGTTACCCGGACCAGTTGCAGCTTCTCAGCTTCTGCGACTATGGGACGACCCACACCACCAAGGCCCAACTCGGCGAAGACCGGAACGTCGAGCTGGCGTCCGCGGGCGTCGGGCTCCGCTACGTGATCACCCGGTACCTGTCCGTGCGCCTCGATTATGGCTGGCAGTTGCTTCCCAGCGAAGAGAAGTCGGTCTCCTCAGAAGACTCACGCGGACATGTCGCCGTGTTGCTCAGCTACTGAAGCCAGGACCGCTCGACACGGAAATACGGTTGCGGCTTGACGGCGGGCCGCCTTCCGACGACATATAAAGGGTTGCGATTATTGGCGGGAAACTTTCCCGCACCCAGATTATTCGGAGGCGCCAAGCTATGATGACTGTGGAAAAAAGAGTGCATGAATTTGTCCGCGATGGGTTCCATCATCGATTCGGCAAACCAGCGGTGACCGTCCGGGACGACCCCGAGTGGCGCAAGGTGCGCGACGCGGGCACGCGGCTGTGGCTCGATACCGGCGACATCGATGAGGCCAGCAAACTGTGGAACTCGGCGTTCGACGCGCTGACGACCAACAACACCCTGCTCAACAAGGAAATCCAAAAAGGGATCTACGACGATCTGGTGTCCAAAGCGGCCGCCGCCGTGCGCGAAGCTGCGCCGAAAATCAGCAACCAGGATCTGATCCTCGAAATCGCCTTCATCCTTAACGCTCACCATGCATTGCGGTTGGTGGAGAAATTCGACGCGTTCGTCAGCGTGGAATTGCATACGGACCTGGCCGGCGATGTCGAACGCACCGTGGCCTACGGCAAGCGCTACTTTGCGATCTGCCCCGAACGGTTCTACGTGAAAGTGCCGCTCACGCCCGCCGGCTACCTCGGCGCCCGCCGGCTGGTCCAGGCGGGTATCCCAATCAATTTCACCCTCGGTTTCTCCGCGCGCCATAACTACGTCGCGGCCCTGCTCACCAAACCCGACTACGTGAACGTGTTCCTCGGACGGCTGAACGCGTTCGTGGCCGACAACAAACTCGGCACCGGTCAAGACGTCGGCGAAAAAGCCACCCTGGCCACCCAGCGCGAAATATTGAAGCTGCGTCAGGCGGGACGGACGAAGACGAAACTGATTGCCGCCAGCATCCGCTCGGGGGCCCAGGTCGGCGATCTCGCGGGCGTCGACGTCCAAACCATGCCCACCAAAGCCGCCGCCGAGTATCGCGCCAAACCACGGTCCCAGGTCACATCGCAAGTAGCCAACGACCCCGATGTTCCGCTGGCCAGTGGCGTTACATTTGCCCAGTTCAACGCCGGAACGCTCTGGGCCGTGTCCCCACAGTTCCAAAAGGCCGTCGATGATTTGCTGCGCCAGAACTTCGACACGCTCAAACCCGCAGACCTTCAAGCGCACTTCGAAAAGGCCGGGTTCGGCGATTTCCTGCCGCGTTGGTCCGCGGCCGACGTTCAAACGGCCACAAAGGACGGCAAGATCCCCGTCTACGCGACGTGGAAGGATCGGCTGGCCTCGGGCAAGATCGGGCTGGATGCGTTGATGAACCTCAGCGCACTCTTCTCGTTCGCGACTGACCAGAAGGCGCTCGACGATCGTGTCCGCTCACATTTGAAAGCTGGCTAACGCTCCGTCGCCCTTGATCGGGAGGGCGAGCCTCCCGGCGAGCCAACAGAATCCTGCATGAACGGCGTGGCTCAGCAGGAGCTTCGCCCTCCCAGCGCCCTTGATTTGACTGGTGCGACAAACTGGAGCCGAAGCGTCTCCTCCGGCCAAGAGCGACTAACAAACCGATCCTTGTAGCCACGCCGCTCTGTCGGCGTGGGGCGGCAAGGCTCGAGTCTCGCCAAAGATGCCCGTCTCGGGTAATACTCTTCCTGAATCTTGGCCGACCCGATGAGAACTTATCTTTTGGGGATCGATGTCGGAACCACCGGCAGCAAAGCGCTGTTGATCGATCCCCAGGGCACGGCCAAAGCCAGCGTCACCACCGAATACCCACTGCGCACACCACGCCCTCTCTGGGCCGAACAAGACCCCGAAGCGTGGTGGCGTGCCACCGTCACCAGCATCAAACGCGTGCTGCGCCAAAGCCACGCGCGCGCCGGGCAGGTCGCCGGCATCGGTCTCACCGGGCAAATGCACGGTCTGGTGTTGCTGGATCGACACGGCGCGGTCATCCGCCCCTGCATCCTTTGGAACGATCAGCGATCCGCGGCGCAATGCGCCGCCATCACAAACGCCATCGGATCCAGAAGAGTGATTGGCCTCACCGGTAACCCGGTCCTGCCGGGGTTTACCGCGCCGAAACTCGTCTGGGTGCGCGAACACGAGCCGTCCGCCTACCGCCGCGTGGCCAAGGTCCTGTTGCCAAAGGATTACATCCGGTACCGACTCACAGGTGAGTTCTTCAGCGAAGTTTCCGATGCGTCGGGGACTTCCTTGTTCGCGGTCGGCAACCGACGGTGGTCCGACGACATGCTGCAGGCGCTCCGCGTGCCCCGCGCGTGGCTGCCAGATGTTACCGAATCTCCCGTGGCCAGCGCAGCGGTCAGCACCAATGCGGCCAGGCAAACTGGTTTGCTCGACGATACGCCCGTCGTGGGCGGCGGCGGCGACCAGGCCGCCCAAGCGGTCGGCACCGGCGTCATCACGGAAGGGACTGTTTTCGTGACGCTGGGAACGTCCGGCGTGGTCTTCGCCGCGTCGGACAAATATCGCGTCGAACCCCAAGGCCGGTTGCACGCGTTCTGCCACGCCGTGCCCGGTCAATGGCATTTGATGGGCGTCATGCTGTCGGCCGGTGGGAGCCTCCGGTGGTATCGCGACGCGTTGTGCGTCGCCGAGATGGCCGAGGCAAAACATGCGGGACGGAATGTCTACGACGTGATGCTGCGTTCGGCGTCCCGTGTCGCCGCCGGTTGCGAAGGCTTGATTTTTCTCCCGTACCTCGCCGGCGAACGCACGCCGCATCCCGATCCGAACGCCCGAGGCGTGTTCTTCGGCCTGACTCTTCGCCACGGCAAGACGGACATGACGCGTTCGGTGATCGAGGGCGTCACTTATGGCCTGCGCGATTCGCTGGAACTCATGCGCCGGCTGGGGTTGCCCCTGAAGCAGGCACGTGCCTCGGGCGGCGGCACCCGGAGCCGCCTCTGGCGACAGATTTTGGCCGACGTGTTCGACATGCCGATTGGGACCGTCAACGTCACCGAGGGCGCGGCCTACGGCGCGGCTCTGCTCGCCGCGGTCGGCGTCGGCGTCCATCGCAGCGTCGCCGATGCGTGTCGCAACTCAATCCGGCTCACCGGCACGGTCAAGCCGGGCCCGGCCGCCAAGGTCTACGCGGATTACTACACGCGGTATCGGGAACTTTATCCGGCGTTGGCCAGTCAATTCGCGTCGCTCGCGCCCGTCGTGAACAAACATTTGGAGATGTGACATGAACCAAGCAGCGTTTCCCGGGATTTCGAAGATCGAGTATGAAGGACGACGGTCGAAAAACCCGTTGGCCTTCAAGCGCTACAACGCGGTCGAACTGGTCGACGGCAAATCCATGCGCGATCATCTGCGGTTTGCCGTGTGTTATTGGCACACGTTTCGCAATCCGCTCAGTGATCCGTTCGGCGTCGGCACCGCCGTCCGCCCCTGGGACGACGGCTCGATCTCCGTCGAGAACGCCCGGCGCCGGGTGCGGGCTGCGTTCGAGTTCATCGAAAAACTCGGCGTGCCGTTCTACTGCTTTCACGATCGCGACGTCGCTCCCGAAGGCAATAACCTGCGGGAAACAAACAAGAATCTCGATGTGATTGTGAAGGTTTTGAAAGACGAACAGCAGCGCACCGGCGTCAAGCTGCTCTGGGGCACCGCCAACCTGTTTTCTCATCCCCGCTACATGCACGGCGCGGCCACGAGTTGTAATGCCGACGTGTTTGCGTTCGCCGCGGCGCAGGTGAAGAAAGCGCTCGAAGTCACGCACGAACTCGGCGGAGCCGGCTACGTCTTCTGGGGCGGGCGCGAAGGCTATTCGACGATGCTCAACACCGACCTCAGACGCGAACAGGAACACCTGGCAAAATTCCTGCGCATGGCCGTGGACCACAAGAAAGCCATCGGATTCAACGGCCAGTTCTACATCGAGCCCAAGCCGAAGGAACCCACGAAACACCAGTACGATTCCGACGCCGCCGCCTGCCTGAATTTCCTACAGAAATTCGATTTGCTCGACGATTTCCAACTGAACATCGAAACCAACCACGCCACGCTGGCCGGGCACACGATGTTGCACGAACTCACCGTCGCCGCCACCGCCGGCAAGCTCGGCTCGATCGACGCCAACCGCGGCGACGAATTGCTCGGTTGGGACACCGACCAATTTCCGACCGACATCTATTTGACCACCCAAATCATGCTCGTCGTGCTCGGCATGGGAGGGTTCAAGTCGGGCGGGCTAAACTTCGACGCCAAGGTGCGCCGGGAAAGCTTCGAGCCGGTGGATTTGTTTCACGCGCACATCGGCGGCATGGACGCGTTTGCGCATGGACTGAAAATCGCCTCGGCCATCCGCAGGGACGGTCGCCTGGCTGATTTCGTCCGCGAACGTTACGCCTCCTGGAACAAAGGTATCGGACGCGAAATCGAAAAAGGCACCATCGGCTTCAAAGAACTCGCAGCCTACATGCTCAAGAAGGGCGAAGCCGACCCGAGCGCGAGCGGTCGGCAGGAGATGCTGGAGAACGTCATCAATGAGTTTATCTAGTGCTCCGTTATGCTTCATTCCGAGGTTCGTTGGTAGGGCTGCGCTCCTGCGCGGCCATCTGATCGGCAATCCGCCATGAATTCCTCCGCTCCTGCGCCCGGTGGCATTGGGAGGGTTCGCTGGACAATTTGCGGACTCCTCTTTTTTTCGGTCGCAGTCAACTACATCGACCGGCTCGTCATCGGCATCCTGAAAGGGCCGCTCAGCGATAAACTGGGCTGGACCGACGCCGATTATGGAAACATCGCCGCGGCGTTTTCGTTTGCTTACGCGTTTGGCTACCTGTTCGGCGGCCGAGCGATGGACCGGCTCGGCGTGAAACGCGGTTTGCCATTGTTTGTGTTGTGTTGGAGCGCGGCGGCGACCGCCCACGGGTTGTGCGGCTTGATCGGGGTCGAACAGCAGTTCCGGATGCAGTACCCGTGGTTCTCGTGGGCGGAAAAGGGAATGATCTGGGTGACGTTGGTGATGCCCATGACCGCGGCCGGGTTCATGTTTGCCCGCATCGCGCTCGGTCTTGCCGAGGGCGGGAATTTCCCCGCGGCGATCAGGACGGTGGCTGAATGGTTTCCCGTGAAAGAACGCGCACTGGCGACGGGCTGGTTCAACGCGGGAACAAACGTCGGCGCCATCCTCTGTCCGATCGCGGTGCCGTGGATTTACCGGCACCTCGGTTGGGAGGCGACTTTCTACCTGACCGGCGCCACCGGGTTTGCGTGGGTGATTGCTTGGTGGTTCCTCTATGATTCGCCGGAGAAACATCCGCGGCTGTCGCCATCGGAACTCGCCTACATCAAGGGCGGACAGCCGGCAGCTGAGAAAGAACCGGTCAAAGTTCCCTGGCTCTCGCTGCTGGGATACCGGGCCGTGTGGGCGTACGTGCTTGCGAGCGTCCTCGCCGCGCCGGCATGGGGATTCTACCAGTTCTTTCTGCCCGATTTTTTGGCAAAAGGATTCCATCTGAATCTTCAAGCGATTGGGTGGTGGACCGGCGCGTTCTTCGCGATTGCGGCGGTGGGCGGCGTGGCCGGCGGATGGCTCGCCGAAACACTTCTCGACCACGGCTGGAACCTCAATGCCGCGCGTAAGGTCTCGTTGCTCGTGTGCGCCGTGGCGGTGGTGCCGGTGTTTTTCGCGACGCGGGCCGCGACCGTCTGGCTGGCGGTGCTGATTGTTGGCGTGGCCGGCTCGGCCCACCAAGGCTGGGGATCAAACCTCTATAGCGTGGTCTCCGACACGATGCCGAAAGAAACAATCAGCTCGATCATTGGAATGGGCGGATTCGTCGCCTATTTTGCCGGGGGATTCATCAACGCCATCACCGGCCAAATTCTTCAGAAAACCGGCAGCTACCAACTGGTCTTTGCCTATTTCTCGGGAATGTACGTTCTCTCGTTGGTCTTGATCCAACTCCTCGTGCCGAGAATTGGACTGAAAGCGTGACCCACGGACGACACCATGCCTCCCAACCCTTCTCTCCGTTCACGACGCGGTCGCGCATCTGCGTGGGTCCCGGACAACCGCGACGGCACCTACAAGAATCCCATTCTCTTTGCCGATTACTCCGACCCCGATGTGATCCGGGTGGGTGACGACTTTTACCTGACCGCATCCAGCTTCAATTGCGTTCCCGCACTGCCGATTCTTCACTCCAAGGATCTGGTGAACTGGACGATCATCGGCCACGCGGTCGAACGGTTGCCGGATCGATTCGACACCGTCCAGCACGGCAGCGGCATCTGGGCGCCATCGATTCGGTACCACGACGAATGGTTCCGGATCTTCGTGGGCGACCCCGACTGGGGCATCTTGATGACCAAGACGAAGAACCCCGCCGGACCGTGGGAACCGTTGCACGTCGTGCATGAAGGCGAGGGACTGATCGATCCGTGTCCGTTGTGGGACGACGACGGCGACGCGTATCTGGTTCACGCCTGGGCCAAGAGCCGCGCCGGTATCAACAGCATTCTGACCGTGCACAAAATGAGTCCGGACGGGAAGAGATTGCTCGACGACGGCACGATGGTGTTCGACGGACGCAACGGCGTGGCGCCGATCATTGAGGGCTCTAAGTTGCACAAGCGCAATGGCTTGTATTACATCCTCGCGCCGGCTGGTGGGGTCGAGGAAGGCTGGCAACTGGCGTTGCGTTCGAAGAATCCGTTCGGGCCGTATGAAGCCAAACGCGTCCTCGAACAAGGTTCGACCAACATCAACGGACCGCATCAGGGCGCATGGGCTGAAACACAATCCGGCGAATCATGGTTCATCCATTTCCAAAACCGGGGCGCTTATGGACGGATCGTCCATCTTCAACCGGTCAACTGGGTAGACGATTGGCCATTGATGGGCGTAGATGCCGACGGCAACGGCGTCGGCGAACCGGTGACGACTCATAGGAAGCCGAACGTCGGCAAGACGAATCCGGTTGTCGTGCCGCAGACCAGCGACGAATTCGACGGCAACAAACTGGGTCTGCAATGGCAATGGCAAGCGAACCCGAAGCCCGAATGGTACTCACTGACAGCCCGACCCGGCTGGCTCCGGTTGAACGCAGTAGCACGACCGTTGGCGGCCGCGAACAATATCTGGACGGTGCCAAATCAGTTGCTGCAGAAAATTCCCGCACCACGATTCACTGCAACCGCGAAACTTGAATTTAATCCTCGCGCCGAAAGTGACGCCACAGGTCTGGTCGTGATGGGCGAAGACTACGGCGCATTGATGGTCTGCCGTAGCACGGCGGGCTTCGACGTGAAACGTGTCACCTGCCAGGACACGGCTCAGGGAAATGCGGAAACGGTCGACGCCAGAGTGCGTGGGCCTGTAGCCGCAGGGTTGCCATCTGCCGATGGCGTCTCGCAGACTCGGCTCAGCCTGCGTGGGAAAGGCGCACCCGTAAAGGGTGCAGCTACAGGGAAGACGGCTTTGTTAAGTACCCCAGTGAACCCGATCTGGCTGCGTGTGTCGGTCGAGCCGGAAGCGCTGTGCACGTTCAGCTACAGCGCCGACGGCAAGAAGTTCACAGTTCTCGGTTCACCGTTCCCCGCGCGCGCCGGACGCTGGATCGGGGCCAAAGTCGGCCTCGTCTGCCTCGGCACCGGCGGCCACGCCGACTTCGATTGGTTCAGAGTTTGGTAGGGCGCGGTGGCCCACCGCGCCGCTTTCGAGCTTGCCTGCCCTGAGTTTGCCGAACGGGTTGAAGTTCACCGAAAGCTTTCGGGGTAAGTCTCAGTCGTTGCCGTTCCTCGCTGACGGTCGAGAGCTGAGGGTTGACGGCTTTCTTGGACGCCGACTGTATTCGTTCAGGACGAATACTTCCTACGCGGTTTCTCTCGCGCAACGGCTGTCGTAGAGCGGGGTCCGGCCTCGACGATTTCGACTCGGACCGCATAGCCGAGCGAGTCGAGAAACTGCTCACAGTTTTCCCAGGTCAGCCCGAAAGCGCGCACGTCCGCGAGACCGAGTCGGGCCACTACATCCCGAATCCGGTCGAGATTCCGCGCCTGGAAATCTCCTTCCATCATGGCACGTTCGGCCCAATCCACGAGTTGGGACAATGAGATCCGGTGATGGAGGTAAGCGGCGAGCTTACCCGCCACCTGTTTCGATGTGACGGTCATGTCGTTTGCACCTTTCGATGTGCGGTATCCACGGGATACTTTTCATGAATTTCGACCAGTTGTCCACCGCCGTCGTACACTTCCTGCCAGAACTTCACGATCTTCTCGGCCGCATCCTCCTCCTTGATATAGCGCGCTTTCCAGCCTTGCCGGCCGATGATCTCATACCAATAACGCCGGCCACCACCGGGAAGTTCCTGCCAGTTGCCGAACTTTCTCGCGTTCTGGTGGCGTGCGCTCATCTCCTGCGGCGCACAGCACAAACTGCCATTGTGCAGCAAAACCAGACAGGTCTCTACGGAAAGGAGTCAACGATAACGACATAGACCCGCCCTGCCTTGGACGGGTGAACTTCGACGGGCGCGCTCTGAGCGGAACAGGCTCAGCATGACATCGTTACGGCAGCGACGGCCGGGGTCGGTGACCACGGCCGTGCCTTTTGTTCATAGCCAAACACGCTGTGTTTAGGCGGCGGCTTTCTGCATTCGGTGGACGTCGCGGGCATGCAATGTCTGGCCCCCGACAGACCAATTGCCTTCCTTGATCTCATCGATCTTCACCAAGGTGTATGGGCGAAGGGCTTCCCCTTCGATGGACACCATCGTCTCGGTGATCTTGGTGATGATCTCCCGTTTTTGTTCAGGTGTGAACACGTTTTCGATTACCTGCACGTTTACGAGTGGCATGACTTTACTCCTTTCAGTTGTTGTTCGTGGGATTCCAGTCCCGTTTGACGCGAGCAACCTAAAGGAGGCGCGGGGTTCCCTCCACGACATAGAATGTAGCAATTCGCTACTTTTTCAGTAGTATTACGGCGGCTGGCAGGCATGAGCATCCGTTACGGTCAATTTTGTCCCATCGCCAAGGCCTCCGAAGTTCTCGGCGAGCGCTGGACGATTCTCATCATCCGCGAACTCCTGCTGGGCACGACGCGTTTCAGCGATCTCCAGCGGGCCCTGTCGCAAATCTCGCCGTCCCTGCTGACCAAGCGACTCAATCAGTTGGTGGATTCTGGTTTGGTCATTCGGAAGCGGTCGCCGAAGCAGCGTCGGACGGAGTATCACCTCAGCGCCGCGGGCCGCGAGCTCTTGCCGGTCGTGAACGGCCTCGGCAAGTGGGGCATGAAATGGGCCCGGGGCCAGATGTCGGACGACGAACTCGATGTGGAACTGCTCATGCACGATTTCTGCCGGCGGCTGGATGCGAAGGAACTCCCGAGCGGACGAAACGTGATTCATTTCGTGTTCAGTGGTCTGACGAAGTTTGCGAATTGGTGGGTCGTCATTGAGGCAAATAGGGAACGCGAACTCTGCGTGTTGAATCCGAACAAAGGAGTCGACGTCCAGCTCCGCTCGGATCTGCGCACGATGACCGAGATTTGGGCCGGCGACACAGAAATCCGGGTGGCCAAGAGGGACGGTCGGCTGCAAGTGACCGGCAATCCACTGCTCGTCCGGACCCTGCCGTCATGGTTGCGAATTGGGGTGTTCGCCAAGGTGCGGCCCGCTCCCAATCCGCTTCGAGCTTAACGAGGCAAGCGGGTTCAACTCCTGTAACTTGAAATCCGCTTGCCGGTGGGGCGACAGTTGGTTACAAGGTGATGCACGGCGCGAATTCGAGTCGTTCCTGACCGACTGGCAGAACGCTAATTCCCACAACCTAGAACTTGCGGAGGCGCGCCGGGAAATGTACAGATGTACCGAAATAAATGATTGGAGACCATATGATCCGCGGTGTGTTATTCGACCTCGACGGCGTGATCGTCGATACCCTTCACTATCACTATCTGGCCTGGAAACACATGTTCGAAAAACGCGGCGGCACGCCCGTCAGCGAGCACTCGGTGCTGCTGCACGAAGGGCGGGCCTCCCGAGAGATTCTGCCGATTCTCATGAAAGAAACCGGGATCACGATTCCCGAGGCCGAACGGTCGGCCTTTATCGAGGAGAAACGCGCTTACTTTCGGACCATCGTGCAGACCACCCAGTATCCCGGAGCATTCGAGGCAATCGACGAACTGCGCCGGCGCGGATTCAAAGTGGCGCTCGTCACGGCCTGCGCCACGAAGAACATGCAGCACGCCCTCAATCGCCAGCAGCAGGCCCATTTTGATTTCATCATCACCGGCGATGAAGTCCCCCGCGCCAAGCCGTTCCCCGATCCCTATCTGACCGCGGCCCGCCAACTCGGATTGCGTCCGGAAGAATGCGTCGTCGTGGAGAATGCGCCGCTCGGCATTGAGTCGGCTCGCAATGCGGGGATGTACTGCGTGGCCATCGAGACCACGTTGGGGAAAGAGTATCTCACGTCTGCCGACCACGTGTTGCAGAACATCACCGAATTACTAAGCCTGCCGATCTTAATTCGAGATTCGAGTCGGAATTAGGCGGTAGAGCGCTTGCTTTCCGACCTTATCGGGTTTATACAGTGTTCTCCGCAGGGAGAAGCTATGAATAGGGTTACGGCTTCAGGGCGTCGGCTGTTCGTCGGGAGACTGGAGCCGATGGAAATGCGCGGATTCGCATGCGGATCACACCCGACCGGCTCCCCCCTGCGCTCCAAAAGCAATTCCCTATCAGTTTCCCTCCGCCCGTATGCACCCGTTGGCCTTTCGCGCGCGACCGCCGCATGCTCCGTCCTTCGGCTCAATACCGCGATCCTTGCCCTCGTGATCCTGTCGCTGCTCGATGCGGTCGTCGCCGGGGCAGCTCCCGCCCTGCCGATGCTGCCGACGCCACCACCGCCAGCACCCGCAGTTCATCTGAATGTCCGGGATTTCGGCGCGACAGGCAACGGCACCACCTATGACACGACAGCATTTCAAAATGCGCTCAATGCCGCCACCGCCACCAACGGCGGCGCTGTGGTTGATGTCCCGGCGGGCACCTATCTGATCGGCAGCATCGTCATGCAGTCCAACACGTGGCTGAACATCCTGTCGGGTGCGACCGTGGTGGGCAGCAACCGGACCTCCGACTACCCATTGGTCACCGAGCGCTGGGAGGGCAACGAGGTCACCTGCTACCGCGGCCTCGTTTCCGCCGATCACGCAACGAACATCGCGCTCACCGGCGCCGGCACGCTCAAGGGCGGGTCGAGCGTCGGTGCCAACCGCGACCCGCGCGGGCCGACGCTGTTCGAACCGCGCTACTGCCAGCGCATTTACATTTCCGGGTTGACGCTTTCCAACTACTCGATGTGGACGGTCCACCCGACCTATTGCTCCGACGTCACCATATCGGGCGTCAACTTCTCGACTTCGGGCACCAACTCCGACGGCATCGATCCCGACTCGTCCCAGCGCGTGCTGGTCGAGTTTTGCACCTTCAAGACCGGTGACGACAACATCGCCATCAAGTCCGGCAAAGGCCTCGAGGGCGCGACCATCGCCATTCCCACCACGGACGTCACAGTCAGCGGTTGCACACACAAGGGCGGGCACGGCGGCGTCTCAATCGGCAGCGAGCTCTCGGGCGGAATCCAGCGGGTGCTCGTTCAGCACGGCACGTTCACGGCGGGCGACGAGGCGCTCTACATCAAGACGACGGAAGGCCGCGCCGGCTGGGCACTCGACGTCGCCGGCAACGATCTCGTCGTTTCGAACATCCCGGTCTTTATCGTCAACGCCACCTACAGCTCCAATCCCGATACCAACCCCGTCCCGCCGCCGGACAACATCACGGACGTCGGCAGCCTCAGCATCGCCAACGTCCGTGCGACCAACGTCAGCACCCTCGCGACGGTCACCGGCGATGCCGCCCGGCCCATCCACGACCTCGACTTCGAAAATTTCACCGGCAAGTGGACCCACGGCATCACTGTCACCAACGCGATCGACGTCACGCAGACCGCCGTTGGGGGCACGCAGCCGGCGGCGGACTTCCAGATGGCGGCCACCCCCTTGGCGCAGACGGCCGCGCCCGGACAGCCCGTCAGCTTCACCGCCAACGCCGGCGCGATCAGCGGCTTCACCGGCGTCGTCACCTTCGCCGTCAACGGCCTGCCGCCAGGCGCCACCGCCATGTTCGATCATGCCACCGCCACCGGTTCGGGGTCGTCCTTGTTGTCAATCACGACTGCCTTCTCGACCTCCAACGGCACCTACACGCTGAACATCACCGGCGCCAACGGCGGCACCGTCCGCTCGGTTTCCGTCGCGCTCACCGTGCAGGCCACGTTCGCCGGCTGGCAAATCGTGCACTTCGGCGGCGACGCCAGCAACGACGCGATCGCCGGCCCTCTCGCCGATCCGGACCACGATGGCCTGCCCAACCTCATGGAATATGTTCTGGGCACCGACCCGCTCGTGGCGACGTCTGCCAGCCAGCCCGTCGCCTCGCTCGCACTCGATCCGACCGACGGCAAACTCCATCTCACGCTCACGACCGCGCTCGATGCCAATGTCAGCGACGTCACCGTTTCGGCGGAAGTCTCCTCCGACCTGCAGACCTGGCAGACCGGGGCGGGCGCAGTCGAGATCGTCAGCGACACCACCGCCGGCGGCGTGCGCACGATTGTCTTCCGCGACCTCACGCCAGTCGACGCCGGGTCCGCTCGTTTTATGCGTCTCCGCGCTACCGAACCGTAAGTCTCTCTCGAAGCTGAATCCCGCTCCGATGGGATTCAGACCGTATCCGGGCCTGTCTCACGCTTGGATGGAGATTCACATTGGGATCGGCCGGTGGTCAACGTCTCGCGAAAGCAGATTGTTGATGGCCGATCGCTACACTACAATTGCGCAATCGTTCCCATGCCGCTTCCTGAGACAACGTCTGTCGAAGCCTTTGAACGCTATGTGGGCGGGAAATGTTTGGTGGCTTGTCGCGGCAAAGCCTGGCGAGACATCAAAGCCTGGATCGTCGCCCCGCCGCGTAGCCTCGATACGTTGCACCTTCCCTCCGTCAGCGAACCGTTCCTCGCCTGGACCGTATCGGGTGAGGTCGAGTTTCAGGAGCGGGAATACAAACGGCCTTGGATCACTCATCGGATTAAGAAGGGGTCTTTCTTTCTCACGTCGGGAGGCGCTCCCTACGAGTGCCGTTGGAAAGCGGTGACCCCGGAGCCGTTTGAATCCATGTTTGTGTTCGTCGAGCTGCCGCTGCTTCAGCGCGCTCTGGAAGAAGTTTTCGGTGCCGATGCGGCTCACGCCCGGCTGCGGGATGTTTCAGGGTTCACTGACGCTGCTTTGGATTCGTTGATGGAACGGGTGCGCGAGGAGCTGGTGCGCCGGCACGCGAGTCCTCTTTTCTTGCAAGGTGTCGCGCAGGCAATCGCCATCCACCTGGCTCGAAACTATGCCGAAACGGTCAGCGAATCGGGCAGCGGTAGCCCGTCGCTGCCCGGCTACAAGCTTCGACAAATCACGGACTGGATGGTGGAACATGTTGCCGAGGAGTTCAATCTTGATCGGTTGGCGGCGCAAGCCGGCTTGAGCAAGTTTTACTTCAATCGTCTCTTCAAGCGCGCGATGGGCATGTCACCGTCCCGCTACTACATCAATTTGCGGATGGATGCTGCGCGACGACTGCTCCGCGAGACCAAGAAGAGCGTGGTGGAAGTCGCCCTCGACGTGGGCTACGGCAATCCTAGTCATTTCGCACAACTTTTCCGAAGAGAAACCGGCCTTTCCCCAAGCGACTACCGTCGGCAGCGGTGACGCCGCCAGCGGCGGATTTCGCCTGCGCCTCAGCCCGTTGTGCGAGGGTCTCCCGACCCCGCACATGCTCCGACCGAAGGTCTCCCAGTCAAGCCCTTCTGCGGAGACCTGCGGTCATCGGGACCGGCGCGGTCGGGAGACCGGCGCCGAACAGCAGGTATGTTCAGGCGCCCTGATCTGCGTTTTTCAAGCAATCTCGCAACAGGTGGAGCAAGACCACATGCGACAGCCGCCCCCATGTGAAGTAAATTCGCTCCGACGTTTTGGGCGAACCGGCCAGTCACAGTCAGCAGCGCAATCACCACGAAGAACGGACTTCCGCCCAGCGCGAATGCTGTCACTCCCGCCCGTCCGGCATGCGTTGCCGACCTCAGAACATCGGTGTCGGCACACTGCCCCAGCCGCTGCCAACAAGTAGGTCTTGCACCCGCAGGATTTCGCCGGTGTGCAGGTGAACATCCACAAAGAACAGCGGAGTACGCTGGACGTTAATCCCGAAATCGTCGTTGCCGGCAATGTCGAGGAAGATGACGCGGCGTTGCATCATCGGGCTGTTGTACATCGTCATGTCGTGGGTCTGGCCCATCATGTGGTGCCTGTGGCCACCCGTCAGATGCGTAAATGGATGGAGAATGTACTCGACGATCATGCGGACGGTTTTGTGATGGTGGAACAATTTCCATTGCTCGCCGGTATCGGCGATCATCCCTTGCATGATGTAGTCAATGGGAATGAAGTAGGCGAGCACGCGGTGGCCAGCGCGCCCGCGCCCGGCCTGAAGTTTCGCGGCCACACCGGCGTCTTCTAGCACTGCCGGCACTAGTTGGTTCGCCGCCACCAGGTCATCGCGGGTAATCGTGATGACATCGATGCCGGCAATCTGCGCCACCGGCAGATGACGCACCGTATAGGCTCGCAGAACGAACCCGCTGCCGACGCACACGACCAGCAGCGCCAGCAAGATGCCGGCGGCTTTCCGTACCGTCAGCGGTTGCCGGCTCCGCTCGCGTTTGACCAGGCGCGGCAGGAACATTCCGGTCCGCTCCAGGTACGCGCGGTAGCGGTCTCCGAATCGATTCAGCATCCGCCGTTCTTCGTCGCGCGCCAACAGGTAGTAGAGAAAGAGCATGACCGCGAACAACGTCAGCGTGAAAAACCGGGGCCACATCACCGCCAGCCCCCACGCCGCGCAGGCCAGCGCGACGTATTGGGGATGGCGAATGACGGTGTAAAGACCTTTGACGGCCGGCCCGTTCCGGAACAAGCGGCCCAGATAAACCTGCGCCGCGCAGACAAGAAACACGGCCATTCCGACCAGGAAAAACCACGAGCCGAGAATGCGGAGGATCTTCAACGGCTGATTCGGCGGCACGACCATGTGCGGCAGAAAAAACGCCGTGAGCCAGCGCGTCAGGATCGAGTGGTTGAGCGCGAGGAGAAACGGATTCAGCGCCGCATAAAACACAACCGCAAACGGGCTGATCATGATGACGAATTCCGACGCGACGATGAATGAAAGAACAATCGCGCTGTTGGCAGCCAGTCGTCTGCCGCCAGTTCCGGATGGGTTCGGAGATTCTTTCATCGTGAAGGCTGCGTCCACGCATACCAGACCAGGCCAATACATGCAAACGGCCAGAGAGACGCGCCACCGGCAGTCCGTCGTTCCCCGGCTACAAGCCTCGACAAATAACGGACCGGATGGCCGAACAGGTCGCCGAAGAGTTCAACCTCGATCGGTTGGCGGCTCAAGTTGGGTTGAGCAAGTTTCACTTTGATCGCCCGTTCGAGAGCGCCACGGGGGTATCACCTTCGCGCTACCACATCAATTTGCGGATCGAAGAAGAGCGTGGTGGACGTCGCCCTCGACGTGGGCTACGCCGATCCCAGTCATTTCGCGCAACTCTTCCGCCGTGAAACCGGCCTCTCCCCAAGCGATTACCGCCGGCAGCGGTGAAGACGCTTGTGGCGGCGCTCTATGAGCGCCGTGGGTGCACGATGCCGGATGCCGACGGTCATACTCGACGCAAGGTGAGGCCGAGGGGTCAGGGCGGCAAACCGCCGCTACAACACTAAAAGCGCAAAGGAGTTCACAAGATACAAAAGCGCAGACTTGGAAAAAGGAACTTGGAAGTCTCGGCTGTCGGGCTCGGCTGCACGGTACGCGGTCATTCCATGGTATTGGCAATTGCCCCGAAGCAAGATTCGCGTCGATTCGCAAGAAAGAACGCCGGCGCGGACGCAGCCGCTCCCTACCAACGACTAAAGATGGCCGCGACGCAGCGCGGCCCTACCAACGACAGAGGCAAAGCGGTTTAGCCACCGTCCAAATCGGTCGCCGGTGGCGGTACGAGCGACTTGGCCCTTGGCGGAGGCGGTAATCCGTGTCGCTTGTTACTTGCAGACTGACACCTCCATTGCAGTTCATCGCAGAACTTTACCGGGCCCAAATCTTTGCCCTCCTCTTTCATCAACTCCTCGGGGCTGGGGCTTCCATATAACATGAAATCGGCGACGCGCTTGCGGAAGAGCTTGTTCTTGGCGGCGGCCATGGTCGTCGCCATCTGATAGACTTCAACCTTTGTGAGAGTTCCCTTTCGAGCCCAGATGGCAGCGATCTGATCGCACTCGGAGACCGTATCCCGATGACCGCCCAAGGCCGCGACCAGCTCTGCGCGCGCCTGAGCAACGACCCTGTGCCGTTCCCACCATGACGTGTGACGAGCCACGAGCACGGCAACAATAGCCAAGAGCAACAAGATGCCGATCCCGATCTTCACCGTCTCGAAGATGCCTCTCCTTGGCTGCGCGGGAATCGGCTCGAGAACCGGCGAGGCTGGAGCTGACTCTGTAAGCGGGCGCCCGCAGAACCGGCACACGTTGGCTCCCGCCTTGATTGTTTCGCCGCAGAAGGAGCAGCGGCCGGTAGCGACGGGTTCAGGCTGTCGGGGCTCTGGCGATGGGACGACGAGAAGCTGGCCGCACCCTGGGCACTGCACCTGAACGCCTGCGCCGGCCTCGTCGATCACGACCTGCTGCCCGCACTTCTCGCAAGCAAACGTGATGTCTATGTTAACGCCTTTCTCTTCAGGGTACCGTAACGCCGGGTGTTTCTGCTGGCAAGGAACCAAGACCATGGCTGGTGTCCTGTTTTGGAGGGCCATGCTCCGTCATGGCCGCATTTCCCGAACGGACGCGACGGAGCGCGTCCCTCCAGCCGGCAAATTAGGACACTACCAGATCACCAACACCGTGCACATACACCGCCGGCTCCTGCACTCGCACTTGCGCTTTTCCAGCAATATCGCAACAGGCAGAGCAAAACTCCATGCGACAGCCGTGCTGATGTGGAGTAGATTCGCGGCAAGATTTGAAACGGAGCGTTGGAGCGTTGGAGTAATGGGACAAATCAAAAAAGGAGTTCAGAAAATGCAAAAGCGCAAACTTGGAAAGAGCAACTTGGAAGTCTCGGCGGTCGGACTCGGCTGCATGGGAATGAGTTTTTCCTACGGTCCACCCAAAGACAAAAAGGAGATGACCGCACTTCTTCACGCAGCCGTGGATCGCGGCATCACCTTCTTTGATACCGCTGAAGTGTACGGCCCATTCACCAACGAGGAACTCGTCGGCGAAGCTCTCGCTCCGTTCCGCGGGAAAGTGGCGATCGCGACCAAGTTCGGGTTCGATCTCAGTGGCAGCGATACGCGGCCGGGTGCGGCAGGCCTGAATAGCCGGCCGGAGCGCATCAAGCAGGCCATTGAAGGTTCGCTCAAACGCCTCAAGATCGAGACCATCGATTTGCTCTATCAGCATCGGGTTGATCCGAACGTGCCCATCGAAGACGTCGCCGGAGCAGTGAAGCAACTGATTAAGCAAGGCAAGGTGAAACACTTCGGCCTCTCTGAAGCCGGAGTGCAGACGATCCGTCGCGCGCACAAAGTCCAGCCGCTGACGGCTCTTCAGAGCGAATATTCGCTGTGGACGAGAACCCCCGAGAAGGAAGTGATACCAACGCTCGAAGAACTCGGTATTGGCTTTGTTACTTACAGTCCGCTGGGAAAAGGTTTTCTCACGGGCAAGATTGACGAACACGCGAAGTTCGACAGCTCCGACTTCCGCAGCACGCTGCCGCGCTTCACGCCGGAGGCGCTCAAGGCAAATCAGGCCCTGATTGATTTGATCGGCAAGATCGGTCAACGGAAGAAGGCGACCGTCGCACAGGTCGCGCTCGCGTGGTTGCTGGCGCAGAAGCCATGGATTGTTCCGATTCCCGGCACCACGAAGTTGAATCGTTTGGACGAAAACATCGGAGCAGTTGCAGTCGAATTGACGCCGGACGATCTCCGAGAAATTGACAGCGCGGCATCAAAGATTACCGTGCAAGGAGCCCGGTATCCGGAAAAGCTGGAGCAAATGACGGGGCGGTGAGCGAACTGGAACCAACGGTAGGGCGAAGCTGCGGCTTCGCCAAGGCGGCGCGGCAGCGCCGCCCCACCAGCAATAAGGTGGAGTACCAAAGGAAGATTTATGAGCAATAACATCAAAGGCAAAATCGTCGTCATCACGGGCGCGAGCAGCGGGCTGGGCGAGGCAACCGCGCGTCTTCTCTCCGCACAGGGCGCAAGCGTTGTGCTGGGCGCCCGGCGCGCCGATCGCCTCACGGCATTGGTAAAGGAACTGACCGCCAGCGGCGACAAGGCACTCGCCATAACTACGGACGTGACTGACTGTGACCAGGTGAAGAGATTGGTTGACGCAGCCGTGCAGAAGTTCGGGCGTATCGACGTCATGCTCAACAACGCCGGGCTGATGCCGCAGTCGTTACTTGAACGTCTCAAGGTTGACGAGTGGGACCGGATGATCGACGTGAACATCAAGGGTGTGTTGTATGGCATCGCCGCGGCGTTGCCGTATATGACGCAGCAGAAAGCCGGGCATATCATCAATGTCTCCTCGGTGGCCGGCCACAAGGTCAGGCCTGGCGTCGCGGTCTATGCAGCGACCAAGTTTGCCGTTCGTGCACTCTCCGAAGGACTGCGGCAGGAAGTGAAGCCCTACAACATCCGTACGACGATAATCTCGCCGGGCGCGGTGGCGACGGAACTGCCGGACAGCGTGACCGATCCGGACGCCGCCGAGCGCATCCACAAGTTCTACCAAGAAGTCGCGATTCCTCCCGAATCGTTCGCGCGGGCGGTCGCCTTCGCCATGAGCCAGCCGGAGGATGTGGACGTGAACGAAATCCTGTTCCGGCCCACGCGTCAAGAGTTGTAGGCTCCCGCTGGCAATAGGATGACCAAAACAGAAAATAATCCATTTGGAGGAATTCAAAATATGGAAATCAAAAGAGTTGGCTCACAGCCGTCCAACAAAGGACCGGCCGACTGGTTTACCGGCACGGTGCGCATTGATCCCCTGTTCAAAGCCGACGCTCCGGCACGCGTAGCCGGTGCCAGCGTCACGTTCGAGCCTGGCGCACGAACAGCATGGCACACCCATCCGCTGGGCCAGACGCTGATCGTGACGGCTGGCTGCGGGCGCGTACAGCGCTGGGGTGGCCCGATCGAAGAAATTAGACCAGGTGACGTGGTCTGGTTTTCGCCGGGTGAGAAACATTGGCACGGCGCTGCGCCGACCACGGCCATGATGCACATCGCCATTCAGGAACAGCTCGACGGTAAAGTCGTTGACTGGATGGAAAAGGTGAGCGACGAACAATATCGGGGCTGAACAAGGCAAGACAGAAAGGATTCAAGAATGCCAAAGCACATTCAAGGTTACCATCTCATCAAGCCGGAAGGCCTGGTCTGGCGGCCCTCCAACCTATGAACAACAGCACTAGTAATAAAAAGCAGTTGTCACCAAAACAACGGGAAGAACTACTCAGAGCATTGAAAGCCCGTTTTGAGAACAACATGAACCGCCATAAAGGTCTTGAGTGGGCTAAAGTCCAGTCCCGCCTATGCGGGATGGAAGCTCATGCTGAAAAGCTGTGGTCACTCAATGAAATGGAAAGAACCGGCGGTGAACCGGATGTGGTTGGTCATGATAAAAAGACGGGCGAATACGTTTTTTATGATTGTTCAGCGCAAAGTCCCAAAGGCCGCACCAGTCTATGTTACGACCGTGAAGCGCTGGATTCGCGGAAAGAATTTAAACCGAAAAACAACGCCATGGATATGGCCGCGGCCATGGGCATCGAGCTTTTGACGGAAGAAGAATATCGAGAGCTGCAGAAGCTTGGAGAGTTCGATACGAAGTCGTCGAGCTGGGTGAAGACGCCTGCGGATATGAGAAAACTCGGCGGCGCGCTCTTTGGTGATCGTCGCTTCGGCCGTGTCTTCTTCTATCACAACGGTGCGGAGTCTTATTATAGCGGCAGGGGGTTCCGCGGCTGGCTAAGGGTCTAACGTTTGCGGAGCATCTCGCAACCTCTCGGAAATTCATGAAACCCATTCAAGGCTACCATCTCATCAAGCCGGAAGACCTCTTCTGGCGGCTATCCAACCTGATGAAAATCCCGAACGCGGATTATCTGGAGCGCACCGGGAGCGAGAACATGGGCGCCCGGCTCTGGCGGTTGCCGCCCCAGAGTGCGAGCACGCTTCACAAACACATCCGCGCGGAGGAGTTTTATTTCGTGTTGGAAGGCGCGGGACGGATGCGCGTGGGCGACGAGACGTTGACCGTGCCGAAATACGGCGGCGTGCTCGTCGGGCCGGACCAGTTGCGGCAGGTGTTCAACGACACCGACGCCGAGGTGCTCTGGCTCATCGTCGGCGCGCCGGAGGAACTGGAATTCCTTCAAGGCTCAAAATCCAAAATGGATCTCTCGCTCATTTACCCGGTTGACCCAACGCAATTGCCCAAGGAACTCGCCGGCGTGGAGTGGCCGCCAAAGAGTTGACCGCGCAAGAGTCGTCGGGGTCAACTTTCCACGCGACACGCAAGCGCCGACAACGGAGACCGTTACCGCAAACAACAGCGGCATCTCGTCGGACTCGGCTCGACAAACTCAGCGTGACAGAACGTGGATAAGTTGTTGCGGTACCGAGAGGGCTACAGCGACCACTTGTAGCCGAGGTTGACGAGCAGATTGTGCCAGAGGTTCGTTCGCGAAACAGTCAGCCGCTTGCCGATGGATCGCCACGAACAGAATTGTCGGCGAAACCACATGTACCCGGCGAACAATTCCTCGGCGGACATCTGCCGGGGCGCAAAACTCACGCGGGTCTTGCCATTGAACCAAGCCCAGTCCTGGTGGAGCAGTCGGCCTTCGCGGTCCATCTGCTCGTGCAGCACTGTGCCCGGCAGCGGGGTCAACAGGCTCACCGTTGCGCCTTCGATGCCCAATTCCTCGCAGGCACGCAGCGTGTTGGCGAACACTTCCCGCGTGTCCGCATCGAACCCGAACACCACGCCGGCCTGCACGCTGATGCGATATCGGTGGATAAGCTCGATCGTCTCCCGGTAGCGGGACACGCGGTTGAAACTCTTGTTGACGCTGGCCAGTCCCTCTTCCGAAAACGTCTCCAGCCCGATGAACAAATAAACGCAGCCGGACTCGCGCGCCCGCTGCAGGAGTCGTTCGTCGGCACAACGGTCGATGCTGACCTGCGCCGCCCATCGCTTGCGCAGTCCCTTCAGCGCCGTCATCAACTCCACCGCGTACTCGATGTCGCCGAAGAAGTTGTCATCCCAGAACACAAAGTACCGGTTTCTCATGCTCACGATATCTTCCACCACCTGGTGAATCGGGCGGGTGCGGAACCCGTCGGCGTAGATCTGTTTCAGGTTGCAGTAGCTGCACCGGTACGGGCACCCTCGCGTGGCGAACACCGCTCCCTTGGTGAACGGACGGTGACGGACCAAATCGCGCCGTGGAACGGGAAGATGTTCCAGCGACGGTGTGCGCTCGCAATCGTAGCGCGGGCGCGCTTGGCCGTCGTAAAACTCGTCGAGGAACCGCGGCCAGGTTTCCTCCGCTTCGCCCACCACCAGGTGATCGCACTGCCGGGCCGCTTCTTTGGGTCGGAGCGTCGCGTGCGGACCGCCCATCACAACTTTCGCGCCGCTGGCCCGGAACCGCTCGGCCATGCGGAAACAGTGGGTGGCGTTCGGTGTGTTCACTGTGATGGCCACGAGGTCCACGGGCGAATCGTAGGGGATGCGCTGGTTGTATTCGTCCACCAGCCGGATCTCGTAGCGTGCCTCGTCGATGAAGCCGGCGAGGTACGGCATGGTGATCTGGGTGAAGTTGTTGAATTGACGGCGTCGGACCCGGTTGATCTCCCGGTTCTCCGGCGTGATCAGCAGGATCTTCTTCCGGCAACCTGGCACCCTTTGGTGATAGAAGTTTGCGCTCTGAAATGCACGTATAAATATCCGAACGACTTGGCGTCACCCGCGAGTTAAGGGTAGACTCATGGAGCCATGGAAAAACTTCGAGTCTTTGTGGATTTCGCCATGTCCCCGGACGTTCTGGCAATGCTGCGCAGGGGAACCAAGGGACATCAGTTGGTTCTTCCGGAAAAACCCGCAGCCTCCGTTCTGGCCAAGTCGGAACGCGACCCGCAATTCGCCACGGTCGACGTCGCCTTTGGCCAGCCCGATCCCGGGGCGATTGCGGAAGCCAACCAACTGAAATGGATTCACGTCAGTTCCTCCGGCATCACGCGGTATGACACGCCGGAATTTCGCGCATTGGCGGCCCAACGAACCATCGCGGTGTCCAACAGCGCCAGCGTTTACAACGAGGCGTGCGCCGTTCACGCGTTGAGTTTCATGCTGGCTCAAGCACGGAAGCTACCCTTGGCGCTCAAGACACGTGCCGCCGGCGGCACGCCGGCCTGGCATGCCGTGCGCAGTGCCTGCAAGACTCTCCGGGGCGAGACCGTTCTGATCGTCGGCTACGGCGCCATTGGGAAGCGGCTCGCTGAATTGCTGCGTCCCTTCAAAATGAAAATCATCGCCTATCGCCGGAGAGCACGGGGCGATGAACGCGTACCGGTCATCACGGAAGACCAATTGGCCCACATCCTGGCCGACGGGGTCGACCACATCGTCGACATTCTTCCCGAAAGCGCCGAGACGCGTAACTTCTTCGATGCCAAGCGCTTCGCAACGATCAAGCCGGGCGCAATTTTCTACAATATCGGACGGGGCACGACCGTCGATCAAGGCGCACTGCTCGAGGCGCTTCGGTCGGGACGCGTCGCGGCCGCCTGGCTGGATGTGACCGAACCGGAGCCGTTGTCGGAGGATCATCCGCTGTGGGCCGAGCCGAATTGTTTCATCACGCCGCACGTGGCCGGAGGACACGCCGACGAGGCCAAGACGTTGGTCCGTCATTTTCTCAAGAACCTGAAGCGGTTCGTTCGAGGAGAACCCCTTCTGGATCGAGTGATGTGAGGGTCGCATCTCCGGGCGACATGGCGGACAAACATGAGGGGGTTGACGATGCTTCAAGTGGGGTTATGGTGCTGCGGGCTGGTAAACCCACAGGAGGCATTACATGAAAGTTCTGTTGAAGGTGACGTTGGCACACGAGGAGTTCAACGCGGCAGTTCGCAATGGCTCGGCCGGCAAGAAAATGCGGCGCATTCTCGACGAGCAGAAACCGTCCGCGGCTTACTGGACCGAGTTCGATGGGAAACGGACCGGGCTGCTCGTCGTCGAGTTGCGCGATGCAACCAAGATCCCGGCTTTGGCGGAGCCATGGTTCCTCACCTTCAAGGCGGACGTGGAGATCCATCCGTTCATGACCAGTGAGGATTTGGCCAACGCCGGCCTGGATGCGCTGGGCAAAAAGTGGAAGTAGCGCCTCAACGGGTCGTGCCGGTCCTCTGCATCGGCGATGGGTGGAGACGCCTCTTACGAGAAACCCACGACGGGATGGGGCACGTACGGCTCTTCCAGCGAAGCGATTTCCAGCGGAGAAAGCTTCAACGACTCTGCCGCGACTGCATCCTCCAGGTGATCCGGTTTCGTCGCGCCGACGATGGGCGACGTAACGCCCGGCTTGTGAAGCAGCCATGCCAGTGCCACCTGGGCACGCGGGGCGCCTTTGGCCTTGGCAATCTGGCCGACCCGCTCGACCACTGTGCGATCGGCGTCCTGCGCCTTGTCATAGAGCGACCGGCCGAATTCGTCGGTCATCGCGCGCGCGGTGCTCGGTGCGGGTTCCCAAGGACGCGCCAGCCGGCCACGGGCCAGCGGGCTCCACGGAATCGCGCCGATGCCTTCCGCCTGACACAGCCCCATCATTTCGCGTTCTTCCTCGCGATAGAGCAGGTTGTAATGGTTCTGCATCGAAACAAACCGGGTCCAGCCGTGCCGGTCCGCCAGATAGAGCGCCTTACAAAACTGCCACGCGAACATGGACGACGCGCCGATGTACCGGGCCTTGCCCGCTTTCACCACGTCATGCAATGCCTCCAATGTCTCCTCAATTGGCGTGTCGTAATCCCAGCGGTGTGTCTGGTAGAGATCGACGCAGTCGGTGCCGAGCCTCCGCAGGCTGGCGTCGATCTCGCACAGGATCGCCTTGCGCGACAGACCCCTGCCATTTGGATCGTCGCGCATCTTGCCGTAAACCTTGGTGGCGAGGACGACCTCGTCGCGTTTGGCGAAATCGCGGAGCGCCCGACCGACGATCTCTTCACTGGTGCCGTCGGAATACACATTGGCCGTATCGAAAAAGTTGATGCCGAGTTCGAGGGCCTTTTTGATAAACGGCCGGCTCTGCTCCTCGTTGAGCGACCACGGATGTTGTCCGCGTTCGGGCACACCGTAGCTCATGCAGCCCAGACAGATCCGGGAAACCTTCAACCCGCTCTTCCCCAAATTAACGTAGTTCATGATTTCCTCATTCGCGCGTCAATCGCCCTATCAGAATGCTGCTCCCGGCATCCTGAAACAAGCCGGATCGACACACACGCCCACGCCAGCGAAGTTCCCGGAGCCATCTGCCCTACGGAACGGTGCGGACGCGGTAGTAGCGTGTCGGACCGTTGGTAGCGCCCCCGGTGTCAATGTAGTTGGTCAACGCGTCACCGCTGCCGGCGATCTCGAGGGGCGGGCTGAGATCGGTGAACGAATTGGTCGCAAAATCCCCGGTCGCCGGAGTGGCCGACTGGAGGATGTTGGTATGGCCGCCCGCGGTGCGCCAGCCGATGTTGACGTTGCTGCCGTCGAGCGCGAGCAAGAGAATCCGGAGTTGCGAGAGCGCGTTGGTCGGATCGGTGCCGGCAACGAACTCCTGGAAGTCGGTGTGGCCATCGCCATCGTGAGCCGTGAAATTGGGAACGACGCGCGACCTGCCAGTCCCTTGGAGCCCTTCATGCGGTCGGTACTGCACCAGATGTCTCTCAGCCCGGAAAGAGCGGGGTGCCTTGCGATCAGATAAGAGTCTTGTAGCCGCGAGCAGGCTCGCGGCTACAATTCGGTGGCAGTGTCAAGCTGCGCCTCCTTGCGAGCAACCCAGTCAGGCCAGATCGAACAACAAGAACTCGCCCGCTTCTTGAGACCGTATTTCGAGTTGCTTCTCATCGCTAACGGCAGCGCCGTCGCCCGCCCGCAGTTCCGTCCCATTCAGTGTCACCGTGCCGCGCGCCACCTGCAGCCACGCGTGGCGGTCCGGTGCGAGAGCGTGGGTCACCGTTTGCCCCGCATTCGGCCGGGCCGCGTACAAATCCACGTTCTGATGCACCTGTAACGAGCCGTCGCGCCCGTCGTGGGAGGCCACCAGGCGCAAGCCGTCGACGTCAAACCGCCGTTGCTCGTAGCCGGGTTTCAGTCCGTTTCTCTCCGGCACGATCCAGATTTGCAGGAAGTGCACCGGCTCGGTTTGCGAACCGTTGAACTCGCTGTGGCGGATGCCGCTTCCGGCGGTCATATGTTGCACCTCGCCGGGGCGCAGGACCCCTTCCCCACCGGCGCTGTCCTGGTGGGCGAGTGCGCCCGACAGCACGTAGGTGATGATTTCCATGTCCCGGTGGGGATGGGTGCCGAATCCCTCCCCGGGCCGGACCCGGTCCTCGTTGATCACGCGCAGGGACCGAAACCCCATCTGAGACGGATCATAGTAATCCGCGAACGAAAATGTATGGTACGTGTTTAGTCATCCGTGGTCGAAGTGGCCACGCTCGTCGGAACGGCGAAGCTCGATCATGTTCGTCACCTTTCGTTTCTGGCCGTTACCGGGCGACCCCGGCCCGCACCTGGCGCGACCCGTCGCCCAAGTATTGTTCAACGACCGAATCTTTGGATGCAGAATCATCCGTCGCGGTTGCCGCAAGAGATGTCTTTTCGGTCGGCTTGGATCAGCGGACGTAGGTGTCGTAGACGCGCAGGAGTTCGGAGACGCTCCACGCTTGCGCGAAGCAGCCGCCGGGTCGGTGCGGCGGGTTGCCGTCGAAAACCTCCGCAACGCTTCCGAGTCCGGTGCCGCCGAGGTGATCGAGCAGCGGCTGGATCATTTTGGCGATTTCCCGGCGCTGGGTCTTGCTTGTGCCGTTCACCTTGGCATAGGCATCGCAGTACGGACCGATCAGCCACGGCCAAACCGTTCCCTGATGGTATGCGCAATCGCGCTGCCAGCGGTTGCCGGCGTATTTCCCCACGTACTTTTCGCTTTTCGGGGTCAGCGAGCGCAACCCGTAAGGCGTCAGCAAATGTTCCGTCACGACATCCAACACCGCTTTTTGCTGGGTCTTGTCGAGTGGCGAGTAGGGCAAACTGACCGCAAAAATCTGGTTGGGCCGAATCGCCGGGTCCTTGGTGTTGCCTTGAATCACGTCGTAGAGGTAGCCGCCTTCGGCGAACCAGAATGCTTTCGCGAAGCTGCCGGCCGCTTGATCGGCGAGTTTGCGCAGGATGACGGCGGCCTGGATGTCCCGCAGAATCTTCTCCTCCATCTCAGCCAGCATCAGCAGCGCGTTCAGCCACAGAACGTTGATCTCGACCGGCTTGCCGTGGCGTGGCGTCGGTACGTAGCCGTCCACGTTCACATCCATCCACGTCAACTGGGTGCCCGGCGTGCCGCCAGTAATGAGTCCGTCCTCGCAGGCATGGATGTCGTAGCGCGTGCCTTCCTGATAGGACTTCACCACCTCGGCCAACGCGGGAAGAAACTGCCGGGTCCCCTCGTCATCGCCGCTGGCCCGCCAATACTTCCAGCCCGCGACGACGAACCACAGCGAGGCGTCCACCGTGTTGTACTGGGGCGCTTCCCCGGCATCGGGAAACGCGTTCGGGATCATCCCCCGGTCGCAATATTGGGCGAACGTCCGGAGAACCTTGTGCGCAACATCGAAGCGCGCCGACGACAGGGTCAGCCCCGGCAACGCGATCATCACGTCGCGCCCCCAATCGGTGAACCACGGGAACCCTGCCAGAATGGTGAGGTCGTCCTTGCCGCGCCGCGCGATGAAAGCGTCGGCGGCGATCAGCAACGCCTGCCGTACCGGGTCGGTCTCGCTCTCGAACTGCCGGCGCCGTTCCCGCTCGCGTGCGACCAATTCCGCGGCATTGACTCCGCTCCGTTTCTCGGTGGAAACGACGATGTAGACGGTTTCGCCTTCGGCCAGCCGATAGCTCAACTCGAACGGCGTGAACAGGTCCTCCTCGAAATCCAGCCCCCGTTCCTGTTCGGCCGGGTAGGTGAACCGCAGATACCAATCCGGTTTCGCGTCGACCGCCTCGGGTTTGCCGTAGAAGTAAAGGCGCGGCAAGTTGGCGAGCGGCTGAACGCTGACCGTGCCATTCGCGCGCTCCACGCGCAGGTTCACCTGCTCGCCGCGCTTCATCAACGAATTGTAATCGCGAAACGCCAGCAGCGGACGCACCTTCAAGTCCAGCGCGGCGCGGGAACGCACGTTGCGATAGCCGACCACGACCGTGCTCTCGCCGTGAATCAGGCAGACGCTCTTCTCGATCTCGAAATCCGCGTCGCTGTAGCGAAAGGTTGGCCACGGTCGGAGCCGAAACTCCGTCTGGATGTTGAACCCGTGCGGGAACACGGTCCCGGGATAAAGATTGGTACTGATGTGGGCCTCGTGGCCGTTGACCAACACGCGCTCCTCGAATTTCGAGAGCAACACGTGCCGGGCAACGGGCGGATGCAACGACGCGACGAGCAAGCCGTGTTGCCGCCGGGTGTTGGCGCCGATGATTGAGGAGCTGGCAAACCCGCCGAGGCCGTTGGTCTCCAACCACTCCTTGGAGAGGGCGTTCTTAAGGTTCTGGCACTCACACTGATCGAAGATCGTTTTCATGCTGCGCCCGCCTACGGCAGCGTGTCTGGCCTGTTGCAGTTTATCGCCCGGAGGGCCCGGCGAAAAGATAAATTCAGCGCCCACCTCGCAAGCCCAATAAGATCAGGCTTTCAGGTTTACAGGTAAGATGGCGCGGTCGGCGCGAAGTGGGTGCTCGATCGACAATTGCGAAGAACTGCCCGACGACCTCCAGGCGAACGATTATTTCGCGAGACCGTACTTGCCACCTTTGGCCCGGTACGAGGCGGCATCGTCCACTGCAAATCCCTCGTTGCCTGCCAGCGCCACTACGGTGATTGTAACCGGAGTTCCCGGCCTCGCCACGTCGTGATTCACCAGCCCGATCGCATCCCACAGGGCCCGCCAGTCACCCCTGCCCTGATGGAAGAGCAGCGTCCAATGGTTCGTCTTCTTATTGAAGGACAGCCTGCAGGCTCCGTGAGCATTCACCCCACGTCCTCTGGCATTCAAGGTAAACGTGGCTTGTGCGCCGCCGACATCCACCACCACCACCCTGCCCGCGAGGCTGAAGTCGGGGGGCAGATCGATGGTCGCCTTGATTCTGAATCGGTCGTGGCCGGTTCTTCTAAAGTTGAGCCAAGTCCGCAGCCTGTCGATCTGCATCTGACAGGCCACCACCACCGTCAGGTCGTTACTGGACGAAGCCAGCCCGTCGCTGACCGTCGCGCTGGCACTGTAGGGTCCGCAATCATTGGTATACACGTGCTCCACACCGTCGATCGACGTATTCGTGCTGTCGCCATCACCGAAGACCCACTGATAATCCAACGTGTCGCCGTTCACGTCGATCGCAGTCAGGGCAAACTCATTCGTCTGATTGGCCACGACCACCACGGTGGTCCCCGACTGAAGCAGGGCATTCGTTACCGTTGGGCCCGACGTGATCTGCGGTGCGACGTTGGTGACGACGATGTAGTTCGGCTGGTTGGTGCTGCTTATGCCGTCGAAGCCAAAGACCGTCAAACTCACGCCGTTGGTCCCCAATTGGGTGTACGTGTAGTCGATGCTGGTAGCAGTCGTGTTGGTCGTGGAACCGTCGCCGAAAACCCAGAACCGATTCGTGATCACGCCGGTCGAGTTGTCGGCGAACGAAACGGTCAATGGTCTCGGGCCACTCCTCGGGCTGGCGCTGAAATCCGCCACCGGCGGCGCGTGCACCACCGTCAGGGTCGCGTCGTCACTTGTGACGGTGCCGGCGCCATTGGACACGATGACTGAATAGGTGCCGACGTCTGGGTCCAGCGCGGTGGGAATGACCAGCGTGGCATCGACGGCGCCATCGAGGTTGGTGCCGTCCTTGCGCCATTGGTACGACGGATCCGGGATGCCGGTGGCGACCACGGAGAACGTGGCGGTCACGCCGGCAGTCACAGTGATGCTGACGGGGTTGGTGAGGATGTTGGGCGCGAGTTGGGGTGACCAACCGTACAACCAGTTCGTGGCGATCGATGCCAACGTCAGGCGGTCATCGCCGTTTGTCAATTGCACCGACCAACTTGCCCGGGAGGAGACGTCGATCAGATTTGTGCCCGTCAGATCGGTGCTCTGGTGCTCCCAAAACCGCAATGTCCCGCTGGAAGCTGCTCCATTGTCAATCCAACCGGCCGGGATGATATGGTTGTCCATCGAGCAATTGATGTACGCCACGTTGCCGTTGGGGTAGGAACCGCCTCCGTCGCGCCCCAGATCGCAGTTGCTGACCGTGATGCTGGCCCGCGTGAGTTGGCAGTTCACAAACGATATCCCGTTGCTGACGGCATCGGTTCGGGCCTGTGTGATATGGCTGTTCACGGAGCGGCAGCGGATTTCACAGTTGGTGAAGAACGCATTCACGCCGCCCCAGATGAAGTCCGTGTCGCCCTGGATCAAGCTGTTGTTGAAGTACGCCTGCGTGCCGCTGGTGTTGCCGAGGATTGTGTCCTGATAGCTGGCGACATCGGCGTTGTTCAGGATGAACCGTTTGATGTTGGTCTCGAGGGTCAGCGCTTCCGCCTGTGATCCGCCCTTGGGCGTGCTGTTGGTCAGCGTGAGGTTCTCGATGGCAATGTCGTCGGCGTTCACCTTGAACGCCATTCGGTAATGAGTGCCACTGTTGAGATTGTTGTTGTTGGCATACGTCAGAATCGTCTGGTGACGGTCCTGACCGCGGAAGGTAAGGTTGTTCTTCGATTTGACGTCGACGATTTCCGTGTAGGTGCCGTTGCGAATCTTGATCAACGTGTACGTGGTGTTGGCGCTGGGCACCGAGTCCACCGCTCCCTGCACGGTGCAGAAGTCGCCGCTGCCGTCGGCCGCCACGACCAGATTGTTCGGATCAGTCGGCCCGGTCGTCTTGGTGGCAAACCGCCACGCATTGGTGTCGGTGATTCCCGCAAACAGGGCGCCATTGGTGTCGGCGACGATGCCGGTATCGACCGTGACGTAATACGTTTGATTGGAAGTCAACGCGCCCAGATGCGGATAAATCGCCACCGTGTTACCGGTAACGATCACCGGGTAGGTGTTGAATGTTTCGGTGCCGATGGTTCGCGATTGCACGCTGCCCAGGCTGGTGTCGATCGTGTCCACGGGCGTGACGCTGTTGGTGACGCTGTAGATATTGACCTGGCCCGTGCCGGTCAGGACCGGTGTCCGGTCAAACGCCATGTACAGGGGCGCGTCGTAGCAGACCTCGATCGCCCCGTTGGACGGCGTCAGCGAGGCCGTCATCGCCGAAACGACGGTCAGGGTCGCGCTGCTGCTGGTCGCCGTTCCGGCGGCGTTGGAGACGACGGCTGAGTAGGTGGCCGTGTCCGACGGTTGTGCGCTGGCGATGGTGAACGTGTCGTTGGTGGCGGTGGCATTCGCTTCACTGGAGATGGGGCTGCCATCCTTGTACCATTGGTAGGTGGGCGGCGGCACGCCGTTGGTGGACAACACGGAGAACGACGCGGGTTGCGCGTTGGTCACCACGAGGTCCTGCGGTTGCACGGCAATGGTCGGGGCCACGATGACGGTCAACGTCGCATTGCTACTGATGGCCACACCCGCGCTGTTGCTGGCGATGACGGAATACACGAACCCGTTCTGGGAGTACCGCACGCTCGTCAACACCAACACGGAGTCGGTGGCGCCGACAACATTCGTTCCGTTCTCCAACCATTGCACCGTAGGCGTAGGCAAGCCGCTGACCGATACGGTGAACGTGCCGTCGTCCCCGGCTACAACCGTTTGGTCCGTCGGACCGGTGATGCTCGGCGGGACCGGGGCGAGCGAAACTGTCAGGACCATGCTGGTGGTCGCCACGCCAGCGCTGTTGCTCGCAATCAGGGAATACGTGCCGCTGTCGGTCAACTGAACATCCGGAAGCATGATCGACGAACTCGTTGCCCCGACGAGATTGGTGCCGTCCATTTGCCATTGCAGCGTCGGCGTCGGCTCGCCGGTGACTGTTGCGATGATGGTCACGTCGGCGCCGACGTAAACGGCCTGATTGGTCGGCCCGGTGATGCCCGGCGCAACGGGCACGTTGGCCACGGCGAGAACACCCTGCGAATCAAGTTGGGAGGTGTCCCACAGGAGCGACGGATCGAGCGGGGGAAGGTTGGTCGCTGTGAAATCACCTGACTGGCTCCCAAAGGCGAAAATCTTGTAGGTATCGCCCGCTGCCAGCGCCGTGCTGCCGTTCGCAATCACCGTCAACGTCCCGCCATAAGTCATCGCCCCGACCACGGCGAGATAGTCGTTGCTGCCCGGCTGGCCGCTGTCGAGCTTCACGATCGTGGTTGAACCGGAGACGAGCGTCAGGTCGTTGGACAAGACAATCGTCCCAACTGCGGCGCCGGAGCCGGGAGCCAACTCGGCCCCCGAAGCGATGACCGTGTCGCCCACGATGGTGCCCGAGCCTTGGATCGTGCCACTGTTGGTAACTACGACCGATGCTTGGAGCAAGCCGCCTTGCAGAATCAGTGAATTGGCAGCCGAGACGGACGCCGTATTGATGTTCATGACCGCCGAACCGGTCCCGATCACGAGTTGGTTGCTTGCGCCCGTGCCGCCGACGTTAAGGTCATAGCCTCCGTTGTCCCACGTCGCCCCGCCCCGAACCGTCGCGACATTGTTGGACCCGCTGGTGCCAATGACGGTCGCGTTACTTCTGGTGAACAACTGGCCTCCTGTGTCCAAGAGAAGCGCATTGGTGCTCGAAGAACCGTTGGCGCCCAGTTTGAATTGGCCGACGACCGTCAACGAAGCCGAGTTGCAGATGACCAAATTGTTGCTGCAGCTCGATGCGTTGTTGCCGACCGAAAAAGTGAGGCTGTTCGTCCAATACGTATGAGGACCACTGAGCACGAGCGTCCCGCGCGAACTGCTGCCATTGCCCAGAATGGTGGAGTTCGCCGCGACCAACCCGCTGGTCACGATCAGCGTGCCCATTCCGTTCCGGCCGATTGTGAGCCGGGTATCGCCCGTAGCGTTCGTGACGAACAAACCTCCAACGCCGATGGCGGCGAGGTAAACCGTGTCCGTCGCCCGAGTGAGTTCGGCGATGTCGACTGCGGTGGGTTGTCCCGATCCGGCCTTATACACGCTGAGCGAGTTTGTGCCCAGGTTCAGCGTGATCGTCGCCTTGGTAGTGGCCGGGTTGGTGAGAAAGAGTTGGTTGACGCCCGCATCGGCGTTCAGCGTCACGGTGTACGTGGCAGGAGTTGTGCCCACCAGTCCGTTGGTGAACCACGCGTTGTCGTCGGGACCCGGAAAACCGCCCGTGCCGCCGCCGTTTGTGCACCAGGCGGTGGTGCTCTGCCAGAAATCACTGCCATTGGTCCAAATGAGATTCGCCGCCCGAGTGGTGCTGGCGCCCACGAACAACCCCAGCGCCAGAGCGCACGCAGCAATATGTCTGCACGATCGGCCTGCCCGTCTGCGGGGGCTGAGGGAAACAAGACCAAAGCGAGATACCAACAGAACGGCTAGCTTGGAATCCGCTGCTTTATGATATGAGTCCACGGCTTTGCCAGAAAGTAATCGGTCTGCCTAAAGTATGAACCCCTCCCTCTTGGTGTTTGCTCCCTGTCAAGTTATCTGGCGTTCCTCCTCAAGGAGAAACGCCGCATCTGGCGTGCCAGTAGCCAAATAGCGGAAGCCGCGACAGCCGCCGGGTAGGACAGCGCAGCTCGCCAGTGAGTCTCCTTCAGACAATCAAGACAATATTGTCCAGTGATTCGGTCGGATTTGTCCTCAGACACGCTCCCGACGGCCCGCCCGAGCAGGAGGTGGCGCTCCCGGCCCGATTCGAACGGGCGACCTGCGGTTTAGGAAACCGACGCTCTATCCATCTGAGCTACGGGAGCGCAGTTGCGTCCCGTAAATCTAGCGCAGCCACGCCCGAGCGCGAGCCAAAAAGTTCCGGATCCAGACTCGTGTATTGACAGGAACCTCGTGAACGAGCATTTTGCACTACATACTGCCGGGTGCAATGGCGACCGGCAGTCCCAAAATGAATTCACTCTGAAGGAGGCTCGACATGCCGAATTCGAACATCATCAAGTTGCTGGAGAAGGCATACGCGGCAGAATTGGAAACGGTGCAGAATTATCTGGCCAACTCGGTGTGGCTCGATGGGCTGCGTGCGGAGGAAATCAAGGAATCGCTCGCCGAGGACGTGACCGAGGAACTCGGCCACGCGCAAAAGCTGGCACACCGGCTCAAGCAGTTGAACGCCTGCCCGCCGGGGTCGCTGGGTCTCGAGCGCACGCAACCGGCCCTGCAGCCGCCGGTTGATCCCACGGACATCCTCGCCGTGATCAAGGGCGTGATCGCCGCCGAGAGCGACGCGATCACGCTTTACAAGAAGATCATCAAGGCGTGCGACGGCAAGGATTACGTCACCCAAGACCTGGCCATCAACCTCCTCGCCGACGAGGAGAAACATCGCTGCCTGTTCGACGGTTTCTTGCGCAGCCTCGAAAAGCACGGGGCAAAAGCCTGACGCCGACGCGGGCGGGCTTCCGCTTGTGCCGGCTGCATTTCATGCCGGTCATGGGGACAACGACCCTTGATGGCCCGTCCGCCGCCGCGGACAAGGAAAGAGGATTGGTATTATGGACCCGTACGTCCTGACGCTGTCGCGCATCCAATTTGCGTTGACCGTGATGTTTCATTACCTCTTTCCCCCTCTGTCGATCGGCCTCGGCGGACTGCTGGTGTTCATGGAGGGGGCGTACCTCAAAACGCGCGATTGGCAGTACGAGGCGATGACGAAGTTTTGGACGAAGATTTTTGCCGTCAACTTCGCGTTGGGTGTGGCCACGGGCCTCGTCATGGAATTCCAGTTCGGCACGAACTGGGCCACCTATTCCCGGTACGTCGGCGACGTGTTCGGCGCGGCACTGGCCGCCGAGGGGATCTTTGCGTTCTTTCTCGAATCCGGCTTTCTCGCGGTCCTCGTGTTTGGCTGGGACAAGGTTTCCCCAAAGGTGCATTTCCTGTCCACGTGCCTAGTGGCGCTCGGCGCGATCTTCTCATCGATCTGGATCGTCGTCGCCAACTCCTGGCAGCAGACACCGGCGGGTTTCCACATCGTTGGCCAAGGACTCGCTGCCCGCGCGGAGATCACGGATTTCTGGGCCATGGTATTCAACCCGTCGAGCTTGCATCGGTTGGTGCACACGTTGATCGGCGCATACGTCCTCGCCGCGTTCTTTGTGATGAGCGTGTCGGCATACTATCTTCTCGACCAGCGGCATGTGGAGTTCGCCAAGAAGAGTTTCACGATCGCGCTGGTCCTCGGCACGGTGATGTCGTTGACGGCATTGGTCTCGGGCGACCTTCAGGGCAAGAAGGTCGCGGTCACGCAACCGGCGAAGTTGGCGGCGATGGAGGCACGCTTCACCACGACTGCCGGGCCGACGCCGCTCTACCTGCTCGGGTTCCCCGATGAGCGCGGGGCGCGCATGAAATACGCCCTGGCCGTTCCGGGACTGCTTAGTTTCATGGTCCATGGCAATTTCCATGAGCCAGTCAACGGCTTGGACAAAATTCCTCGCGAGGACTGGCCTCCCGTGGCCATCACTTTCTACGCGTTTCATCTCATGGTGATCCTCGGGATCCTGTTTATCTGTTTGACGCTTCTCGGGCTGGTTCTCCGCTGGCGCGGCACGCTGTTCGAAAAGCGGTGGCTCCTGTGGGTCTTTGTGTTCGCCGTCCCGTTGCCGTACGTCGCGAATGAGGTGGGCTGGGTCACGGCCGAGGTCGGGCGCCAGCCCTGGGTCGTGTACGGGCTGTTGCGCACCAGCCAGGCGTTGTCGAAAGCCGTCGTCGCAAATCAGGTGTTCGGATCCATCATCCTGTTCATCGTCATTTACGCGTTGCTGTTTGCGGTCTGGCTCTTCGTGCTCGATAGCAAGATCCGGCAGGGACCCGAGGAAACCGGAACCGTCCCCGCCGCGATGGGGCCCGGCGCGATTGCGAGTGTCGCCGGTCTGCGAGCCGGCACGGGCGGCGCTTCGCTGACAGAGACCGAGGAAACGAACGGGGAGTGACTGCCATGGATCTGAACGTGCTGTGGTTCCTGTTGCTGGGCGTGCTGCTGGCGGGCTATGCGATCCTCGACGGGTTCGACCTCGGCGTCGGCATCGTGCATCTGGCGGTGAAGCACGACGAGGAACGGCGCATCCTGATGAACTCTATCGGGCCATTGTGGGACGGCAACGAAGTGTGGCTCGTCACGTTCGGTGGCGCGCTGTTCGCCGCGTTTCCGCAGGCGTACGCGACGGTGTTCTCGGGATTCTACACCGCCTTCATGATCCTGCTGTTTGCGCTCATTTTCCGGGCGGTGTCGATGGAGTTCCGCGGCAAGCACGACGCACCGGCGTGGCGCGCGTTTTGGGACGTCTCGTTCTGCGTCGCCAGCGTGCTGGCGACGTTTCTGTTTGGCGTGGCGGTGGGCAACGCGATGTGCGGCATGCCGATCGGCCCCGACATGGAGTTCCAAGGCACGTTCTGGAGTCTCTTGCATCCGTACGCACTGCTCGTCGGCGCGTTCGCCGTTGCCACGTTTGCCATGCACGGTTCGATGTACCTCTACCTCAAGACCGACGGCGCGTTGCAGCAACGGATTCGTGAATGGACGTGGCGCACGTTCGGGATCTTCCTCGTGTTCTACCTGTTCACCACCATTTATACGTTGGCGGATCCTACCCTCGCGGGACCGGCCACGGCCAATTTCCGCCTGTATCCGCGGGGCTGGCTTGTCGTCGGGCTGAACGTGCTGGCCATCGCCAACATTCCGCGGGCGATTCACCTGGGCCGCCCGGGTTACGCATTTGCCTCGTCGTGCGCCACCATCGCGGCGCTGACGTTTCTGTTCGGCGTGGCCCTGTTTCCCGACCTGATTCGTTCGTCGCTCAATCCTGCCTGGAGCCTGACGATTTATAATGCTGCCTCCTCGAAGAAGACGCTGACGATCATGGCGATCATCGCCGCGCTGGGCATGCCGTTCGTGCTGGCGTACACATCGGTTGTCTATTGGGTGTTCCGTGGTAAAGTGCAGTTGGGCAAATTCAGTTACTAACCAGGAGATTGTTCATGGATATTCTCATCCAAGCCGACGGCGTCACTCTCACCGAAGCCATGCGAGATGTCATCGACGAGAAGATGGGCCACGTCGAACAATATGCGCCCCGCGCTGTGCGCGCGCGGGTGCGCCTCCGCAAGGTCAGCGCGCATCCTTCCCCGCGTCAATACGTCGTCCGCGTCCTCGTGGAGATCCCCGGTGCGGACCTCAGCGCGGAACAATCCGGGGCC
>DATJBF010000009.1:0-6878 GCA_035515475.1 Verrucomicrobiia bacterium | reverse complement strand
GCATGTGGATGTGGGGACAATCGCTGTTGCCGGAGTTGCCGCACCTGCCGAGTTCTTGTCCGACGGCGACGTGCTCACCACGCTTGACCTTCACCGATCCTTTTTGCAGGTGCGCGATGAACACGTAGCGGTCGGGCGCGGCGGCAATGACGACGTGGTTCCCGGCGGGATGGCCCGGGTCTTTGGTCCCGAGCGGATTATCCGGGAAGTGGTCGATGGCCGCCTCGACCGTCCCTTCCACGGGAGACAACACGGATTCTCCCCACGAATAGAAATCTTCGAGCGCCGTCCTGTTGCCCTGGTATAGAGCGCGCTGGCTCGGGCCGCCGACCTTGATGAAATCGACGGCAAACCATTGGGCTCGCACGGCCATGTGGTGATTGACATGCGGCGTGTCGCCGCCCTGCACCACAAACCACCGGCCCGTGAACGGAAGATGGTATTCCTGGAGAGACACGTTCTGCATCGTTGATGGCATTTTATTCCGAAGGCGGGCCGGGATTCAATGGATTCCCGGCCATTATACGCTGCCCCCAGTTGCCTCCCGCGTGGAATGGCGTATGTTGCGTCGGGAGTTCGGATAAGCATGGGAGAAGTACAATCGGGTGTGTTGTCAGGGTGTCTTCCGTTCGCGCGTTTTGGAAACGGCGCTCGCAGGCTGGTGATTTTTCCGGGGCTGGCAGATGCGGCCTGGGACGTGACCAGCCATGCGTGGGATTTGCCGGTGCAACATCGCAAGCTCGCCGACGAGTTCACTGTTTACGTCGTCAGTCGGAAACGTGGTTTGCCGCGCGGCTACACGACGCGGGACATGGCCGCCGACTACGCAAAGGCCTTTGAAAGCGAGATCGGGCCTGCGGCCGTGCTGGGGATTTCGTTGGGCGGGTACATCGCGCAGTATCTCGCAATCGATTTCCCGCAATACGTGCGAAATTTGGTGATCGCCTGTGCCGCATGTCGGGCCGGCGATGAAGGTCGCAAGATCCCCGCACGCTGGCTGGAGCTGGCGGCGCAGCACCGCTGGCGCGAATTCTACCTCGACGTCGCGAAGGTCACGATGCGGGAGTTCCACCAGACCTTTTATCAGTTCCTGATTCCATTGGTGCGCACGCGGCCATCCAACCCGGCGGACTTCCTGGTGTCGCTCCAGGCTTGCCTGGTGCATGATACTTCGGACCTGTTGGGCCGAATCCAGGCCCCCACGCTGGTGATCGGCGGTTCGGATGATATTTTCTTTCCGTCGCCCCTGCTTCGTGACACGGCGCAACGCATCTCCCACGCGGTCTTTCGCCTGCTCGAAGGTGGCAGCCACGCCGCCTATGAGTTGAAACGGGACGAGTTCGAAGACGCCGTGTTGCAGTTCCTGCACGATCACGTCTCAACACGCCCCGCGAAGGCGGCCTAGCCAGGCGGGATAAGCGCATCGTACAATTCGCACGGTCCTCTGACTTTTTGTGTTGTCTTGGCGCGGGCGAACCTCCTAGCATGGCGGCAGACCCCGTTGAATGCGGATTGGCCGGCGCACGCCGATTCGCCCAAGCGTCACTGATCGGGAGGATTGGTTCATGGCAAACGAGATGGCGGATTTCCTCGCAACACTGAAGGCGCGGTATCCAGCCGAGACGGAATTTCACCAAGCGGTGACCGAAGTCGCGAAGTCCGTTTGGCCCTTCATCGAGAAGAACCCCAAGTATCGCAAAGCGAAAATCCTGGAGCGCATGGTTGAGCCCGAGCGCGTCGTGATGTTTCGCGTCACGTGGGTGGACCGCAACGACGAGGTGCAGGTCAATCGCGGGTTCCGCGTGCAGATGAATAGCGCCATCGGCCCGTACAAGGGCGGGCTGCGGTTTCATCCATCGGTCACGCTGGGCACGCTGAAGTTCCTGGCGTTCGAGCAGGTGTTCAAGAATGCATTGACGACCCTGCCGATGGGCGGAGGCAAGGGCGGCTCGGATTTCGACCCCAAAGGCAAGACGGACGAGGAAGTAATGTGGTTTTGCCAGAATTTCATGAGCGAGTTGTACCGACACATCGGGCCGGACACCGACGTGCCGGCCGGGGACATCGGGGTCGGCGGCCGCGAGATCGGCTATCTCTTTGGCCAATACAAGAAATTGAGCAACGAATTCACCGGCGTGCTCACGGGCAAAGGCATCAACTGGAGCGGCAGCCGCATCCGCGAGGAAGCCACGGGCTATGGACTCCTGTATTTCGTCGAGGAAATGTTGCGGACGCGCGGTAACTCGATCACGGGGAAGACGGTCGTAATTTCCGGTTCGGGCAACGTGGCGCAGCATGCCGCCGAGAAGGCGATGGTGCTCGGTGCGAAAGTCGTGACGGTGTCCGACTCCGATGGCTTTGCCTACGATGCGAAAGGCCTCGATGCTGAGAAGTTGAAGTTCCTGAAAGAGTTGAAGAACGTCCGGCGCGGACGCATCCGGGATTTTGCGAAGCAATTCCACTGGCAATACTTCGACAAACAGCGACCGTGGGGCGTGAAGTGCGACGTGGCATTGCCGTGTGCGACCCAGAATGAAATCGGCGGGCGCGACGCGGAGAAATTGGTGCGCAACGGTTGCGTCTGCGTCGGGGAAGGCGCGAACATGCCGAGCACGGCCGAGGCCGTGGATGTATTCCTCGGCCACAAGATTCTGTTCGGCCCCGGCAAGGCGGCGAATGCGGGTGGCGTGTCGGTCAGCGGCCTGGAGATGTCGCAGAACAGCTTGCGAATGCAATGGTCCAGCGAAGAAGTGGACAAGCGCCTGCGCGATATCATGCGGGCGATCCACAATCAGTGCCTGCGGCATGGCCAACAGGAAGGTTTTGTCAACTATGTGAACGGTGCCAATATTGCCGGGTTCCGCAAGGTCGCCGAGGCCATGCTCGATCAAGGCGTTGTTTGACACCTCGGTGGGAGACGTTGACGGCTGGCCGGGAGGTGGATACTCTGCACGCGGCGCAACGGAACTGAAACCACATGAACGCCAAAGCTCATTTGCCGTCGAGGGACGCGCTGTTTCGGCACCGGTTTTTGTTTTTTCTGACCACACTGCTTCTGCTGCTGGCGTTGTACCCGTTTCTGGAGCAGGACGTCTCCCAACGGTTGCTCAGTCTCTTCTTCACGGGGACGCTGATCGCAGGCACGTATGCTGTCAGCCGCAAACCACGGTTCCTCGTGGCCGCCATTGTGATCGCGGTGGGCGCATTCAGTTCACAGTGGACGTCCCATTTCATCAACAGCCGGATCGTTTTCATGTCTTCGCGCTGCCTGGGATTCTTGTTTTACCTGCTGATCACCGTCGCGATCCTGGCGAACGTGTTGAAAGGCGAGATGGTGACCGCCGACAAGATTTTCGGGGCGATCTGCGCCTATCTCGTGATGGGGCTGACGTGGGGGTATCTCTTTGGTCTGATTGAGATAGTTCATCCGGGATCGTTTCTGGAAAACGGTCTGCTCATTGCCCCCGGCCGGGGAAGGTCGGATCAGTTTGCCCTGATCAATTCGATGATCTATTACAGCATGGCCACCCTCACCACGACGACCTTTGGCGATATTCTTCCCAAGACAACCCCGGCCCGGGCCATGTCGAATCTGGAGGCCATCGCTGGCCAGATGTATGTGGCGGTGGTAATCTCACGCCTGGTCGCCCTGCACATCACGCACAGTATCGCTGGACACGGACACACGAAGGACTGAATACCATGCCAACACTCATCGAGAAACCATCCCGTATCACTGCTGCCGGCAACAAACCGAAGCTCATCGACGAAATCGTCGGGCGGGTGAATTCCAAGACCGAGTCGGTAAGCGTTGCGCACATGCGCAGTCCGTCGGGCTGGGTGGAACCGGGACAGACGCCGGAATTCGACGAGTACACGTACGTGCTCAAGGGCGCGCTGCAGGTGAAACACAAAAGTGGCGCCTTGGAAGTGCGCGCCGGTCAGGCGGTCGTCACACGAAAGGGCGAGTGGGTCCAATACAGCACGCCGTCGCCTGAAGGCGCGGAATATATCGCCGTCTGCTTGCCGGCGTTCTCGCCGGATACCGTCCACCGCGACTGAACGCGAAGCCGCCGAAATCCTTTACCCAAAGTCGGTCAGATCTCGCGGCGGCCAGGCGGCGCGCAGTGCATT
Source organism: Verrucomicrobiia bacterium (assembly GCA_035515475.1). Lineage (GTDB taxonomy): Bacteria > Verrucomicrobiota > Verrucomicrobiia > Palsa-1439 > Palsa-1439 > DATJBF01. The sequence continues at coordinate 2,744 of DATJBF010000009.1, read as the reverse complement.
CAGCACCACGACAACGTCGATCAATTCCTGCGTAATCGCGCCCGCCACGGGCGGCAGACGGCCGAACGACGCCAGAATCATTCCCGCCAGACTCAGCACGATTCCCCCCACGGCGCTCTGCAACGCGATGGCGCGCATTCGCTTGCCGATGTGGAAAAACTCATCCACCTTTGCCAGCGAGGTGTTCATGATCACCGCGCCCGCCGCTTCACAGGTAATATCACTGTTTTGCCCAAACGCAACGCCGACCGTCGCCGCCATCAGCGCGGGCGCGTCATTGATTCCGTCGCCCAGGTACAGTGTCTTTCCCTTCGCCGTCTCGGCACGGACGATGGCGAGTTTTTCTTCAGGACTTTTTCCCGCGTGCATTTCGTTGATGCCCACGCGGCCGGCGAGATAACGGACTTCCGATTCTCGATCACCCGACACGATCATCACGCGATGAAACATGTGTTTCGGCTTGAGATGGCTGATGAAGGAGACGCCTTCCGCCCGCGGCTCGTCACGAAATCGATAGCGGGCCGCATACTTATCATCGATGAGAATGACGCATTCCAGTCCGCCTTCAGACGGCGGCAGGTTGCGTGCGTCAGCCGGTTGTTGCGCGACGAGGCGCTGACGACTGGTCACCTGGACGTTCGTCTTGCCGACGACGCCGCGTAGCCCTTCACCCGGTCTCTCGCTAATCTGGCTGACTTCCTGAGATTCCACGCCTTCCTTCTTGGCCGCTGCCAGAATCGCTCCCGCCAGTGGATGTTTCGAATAGCGCTCCACACTGGCCACAAGCGCGAGCACGTCGCGGTTATGAAACCCGGGCGCGCATTGCTGTTCGGTCAGACACGGCTCGCCATAGGTCAGCGTGCCTGTCTTGTCGAAGATCATCGTTTCGCACGTGGTGATTTGTTCGAGCACGGCAGGGTTCTTCACGATAATGCCGCGTTTGGCCGAAAGCGAAATGGAACCGATGATCGCCACGGGAATGGCAATCAATAATGGACACGGTGTTGCTACGACCAGCACCGCGAGGAAACGATCCGCATCGCCGCTGAATGCCCAGGTCGCCAATGCCACCGCCACCGCGAGGGGAGTGTACCACGCGCCCAGTTGGTCGCCGAGCCGACGCAGCCGGGGACGTTGTTGCTCCGACGCGCGCATGACCTGCATGATCTTCGCGTAGCGCGAGTCCACCGCGAGTTTGGTCGCGCGGATGGTCAACGCAGTGTCGCCGTTGATCGATCCCGATAACACCTCGGAACCGGGAGTCTTGGACATGTCGAACGGTTCTCCCGTCAGGTACGACTCGTCCATCACGCCGTGTCCTTCGACGACCACGCCGTCCACGGGACAGATATCGTGCGGGTACACGACCAACGTGTCGCCGATGGCAATCTTTTCGAGGGCCACGTCTACGACCTCCGGGCCGCGCTTGCTGTGCGCGATCGACGGCATGCGTCCCGCCAAAGCCTCCAGCACCGACGAAGCGTGGCGGACGGCATAACTCTCCAGCGCCTCACCGCCGGACAACATCAGCACGACGAGCGTGCCCGCCAGGTATTCGCCAACCAACACGGCCGTGACGATGGAAATGCCGGCCAGCAGGTCGGAGCCAAACTCGCGCTTGAGTAATTTGCGCAACAGTTCGTAGACCAGCGGGACTCCGCCGAATCCCAACGCGACGTAAAGTGGGAGATTGCTGGTTGGCGGCGGAAGGCCGGTGGCGAACCTCAACGCCAGATGCGCAGCAATCGCACCCAGTGCCAGAATCGCTATCAGTGTGTGCTTGTGTGTAGCCAGAACCGAGCGGGAACGGCCGTCGGCGTCAGCGGACATGTCAACCTCGACCACGGGGTGGCCTTGCGGCCTCTTTCGGAGCATACACGGCATTCGTCGTTCGTCAACGCCTTTGCGCCATGTCCGACTCGCTGTTGTCAATTGAGAATTGACAACGTTTTGGCTCTCGCGGATAAAGCCGCCATGCCTCCCATTGAACAGTGGCAGAACACGGTTGTTACGTTTTTCATCACCTACGGCTTTCAGATCGTCGGCGCGGTGATCATCCTGATTGTCGGCGCGTTGGTGGCGCGGTGGCTCGGAAACATCACCGACAAATGGTTGACCAAGATAGAACTCGAACCGCCGATCCGCGTCCTGATCGTGCGCGTTGTGCGCCTCAGTGTGTTTGCGTTCGCCGTCGTGCTGGCACTCGACAAATTCGGCGTGCCCATCACGCCACTCGTCGCCGGGATTGGCGTGGTCGGTGTCGGAATCGGCCTGGCCGCCCAGGGAGTGCTGGGCAATTGCTTCGCCGGCCTGACCATCATTTTCACGAAGCCGTTCCGCGTCGGAGAATACATCGACTTGCTGGGCGTCTATGGCCAGGTCACCAGCATCGATCTCTTCACCACCACGCTTCTGCACTCCGACAAATCCCGCGTGGTCATCCCGAATCGAAAGATTGTCGGCGAGATGCTGCACAACTACGGCACGATGCGCCAACTCAACCTGGCGGTCGGCATCGCCTACAATTCCGACCTGAGCCGTGCCCTGGCCACCATCCGCGAAATCCTCGATACCAACCCGCGCGTGCTCAAAGACCCCAAGCCGGTCGTCGGTATTGAAGCGCTCGCCGATTCGTCGATCACAATTGGCATCCTGCCCTGGGTGCCTGTGCCCGACTACGGCCCGGCCCAATTGGAAATCTATCAGGCCATCGTTGAGCAGTTCCGCGCCCGCGGCATCGAGAT
>DATJBF010000008.1:0-78602 GCA_035515475.1 Verrucomicrobiia bacterium | reverse complement strand
GCAGCCTGCGCCGCAAACTGGACCAGATCAAAGAACGCCTAGCGCAATAAGATTACCGAGGCAGTCGCCATGTCAGAAACGCTTTCATTCGATCCGAAACAAATCTCCGACGTGTTGCGTCGCAGCGTCAGCCAGTACAAGTCCGAGGTCGGCGTCGAGGAAGTCGGTGAAGTCGTTGAAGACGGTGACGGCATCGCCCGCATCAAGGGGCTCCCCAACTGCATGGCGGAAGAGATGCTCGAATTCCCCAACGGCATTTATGGAATGGCGTTGAACCTCGAACAGGAACAGGTCGGGGCCATGATCCTCGGCGACTACACGCAAATTGGCGAAGGCGACCTTGTCAAACGTACCGGCCGGGTGCTGTCCGTTCCCGTGGGCGACGCGTTGCTGAGCCGCGTCGTCGATGCCATCGGCCAACCCATCGACGGCAAAGGGCCGATCAACACCAAGGACTTACGCCCCATCGAAAGCCGCGCGCCCAGCGTCATCGAACGCCAGCCGGTCAAAGAGCCGCTGCAAACGGGGTTAAAGGCCATCGACTCGATGATTCCCATCGGCCGCGGCCAGCGCGAGTTGATCATCGGCGATCGCCAGACCGGCAAGACCGCCATTTGTCTGGACACGATCATCAACCAAAAAGGCGGCGATGTCGTGTGCATCTACGTCGCCATCGGTCAGAAAAAATCGACCGTCGTCAGCGTCGTGGAGACGCTCGAAAAACACGGCGCGATGGACTACACCATCGTCGTCAGCGCCACGGCCAGCGACTCCGCACCGATGCAATTTGTCGCCCCGTACGCCGGCTGCGCCATGGGCGAACACTTCCGCGACACCGGGAAGCACGCGCTGGTAATTTACGATGATTTGTCCAAGCACGCGCAGGCCTACCGGCAGGTCTCGCTCCTGCTCCGTCGCCCTCCGGGGCGCGAGGCTTTTCCCGGCGACATTTTCAACCTTCATTCGCGGTTGCTGGAGCGCGCGGCGAAGCTGAACGACAATGCGCCGACGCTGAATCCCGCGTATCCGAAAGGCGGCGGCTCGCTCACCGCATTGCCGATCATCGAAACGCAGGAAGGCGACTACGCCGCTTACATTCCGACCAACGTCATCAGCATCACCGACGGCCAGATCTACCTCGAAGCCGACCTGTTCTACGCGGGCGTCCGCCCCGCCGTATCGGTCGGTCTTTCGGTAAGCCGGGTGGGCGGCAACGCGCAAACCAAGGCGATGAAGAAGATTGCCGGCACGCTCCGCCTCAACCTGGCCCAGTACCGCGAGTTGGCCGCGTTCGCGCAACTTTCCAGCGATCTGGACAAGGCTACCAAGGCGCAACTCGATCGCGGCCAGCGCATGGTCGAACTGCTCAAGCAACCGCAGTACGCGCCGATGTCCGTCGAAGAACAAACGATGGCGATCTGGGCCGGAACCAACGGTTACCTGGACGGGATACCGGTGGACGCGATTCGCCGGTACGAAAGCGAGTTCATCGCGTTCGTGAGGAACAAGTATGGGCCGGTCGTCAAGACGCTCCGCGAACGCAAGGAACTCAACGACGAAGTGGTCGCAGGCTTGAAGAAGGCCGCAGACGAATTCAAGGGTCTGTTCGCAGCGAGTTGACACGTCATGCCGTCCACTCGTGAAATTCGCCGGCGCATTCGCGGCGTGAAGAACATCATGCAGGTCACCCGCGCGATGAACATGATTGCCGCCGCCCGGTTGCGGCGCGCGCAAGCGAAGGCCGAATCGGCGCGACCGTACGCGGAGCGGCTCAGCGAAATCCTGCAGGACATCCAGGCCAGCGGCATGGGGGGACGCCATCCCTTGCTCGCCAAGCGCGACGCGAAGCGCATCGGCGTGTTGTTGGTCACGTCCGACCGGGGCCTGTGCGGGGCGTTCAATGCTGCCATCATCCGTGAGGCCGACCGTTTTATCCGTGAACAGACGGTCGCGGCCGGGATGATCACCGTGGGCAAGAAGGGGCGCGATTTCTTCCGCGCCCGCGGTGTGACAATCGACGAACATTTTCCCCAGCCGTCTCGCGATGTCCGCTTGGAGGAGTTGGGGGCGATCAGCAAGCGGGTCATGGCAGACTACATCAGCGGCCACTACGACCGCGTGTATCTCGCGTTCTCGCAGTTCAAGAGCGTTCTGAAGTCGGTTCCGACGGTAACGCAACTGTTGCCGATCGAGCACAATGCCGCGGATGCGAAAGCACACGTGGAATCGTACCAATTCGAGCCGGAAGCCGAGGAGCTGCTGAACACGTTGCTGCCGCAATATGTCGAGGTGCTGATTTACCGGTCCCTGGTTGAATCGCTCGCCAGCGAGCAAGCTGCCCGCATGATCGCCATGAAAGCGGCCACCGACAGCGCGTCAGACATGATCGACCACCTGACGCGCGAGTACAACCGGGTCCGCCAGACCTCGATTACAACGCAGATTTTGGAGGTCGTCTCCGGCGCGGAAGCGCTCGAACACGGTCACTGAGAGGAAAACACCATGAGCACAAACGGACACCGGAAAGGCAAGGTCGCGCAAGTGATCGGGCCGGTCGTGGACATCGAGTTTTTCACCGAGGAACTGCCGCCCATCAATCAAGCGATCACGATCAAGGATGCGGCGCGTCACATCGACCTGACCTGCGAAGTCGCCGAGCACATGGGTGAGAACATCGTCCGCACCGTGGCCATGTCCGCGACACAGGGTCTGGTGCGCGGCATGGAAGCCCTCGATACCGGCGCGCCGATCACGATCCCCGTTGGCCCCGCCGCACTGGGACGCGTGTTTGATCTTCTGGGAAATCCGATTGACGGCAAGGGCGCGGTGAAATCGGTGCACACTCTTCCCATCCACCGACCCGCCCCACCGTTCGAGGAGCAAGTGCCTGCTACCCAACAGTTTGAGACTGGTCTCAAATCGATCGATCTGCTCGCGCCCTTCGCCAAAGGCGGCAAGATCGGGTTTTTCGGCGGCGCAGGCGTCGGCAAGACGGTCTTGATACAGGAATTGATTCGCAACATCGCCAAGGAACACAGTGGCTACTCGACGTTCGGCGGCGTCGGCGAACGCACGCGTGAAGGCAACGATCTGTACCTCGAAATGACCGAGTCGGGCGTCATCGCCAACACCGTGATGGTGTTCGGTCAGATGAACGAGCCCCCGGGCGCGCGGTTGCGCGTGGCGTTGAGCGCGTTGACCCAAGCCGAGTATTTCCGCGACTTCGAAGGCAAGGACGTACTCCTGTTCATCGACAACATCTTCCGTTTCGTCCAAGCCGGCTCGGAAGTGTCGGCCCTGCTCGGTCGCATGCCGAGCGCCGTGGGCTATCAGCCAACGCTCGGGACGGAGATGGGCGAACTGCAGGAACGCATCACGTCGACCAAACGAGGCTCGATTACTTCGGTGCAGGCGGTATACGTGCCCGCCGACGATATCACCGATCCCGCGCCGGCGACGACGTTCACGCACCTGGACGGATCGATCGTGTTGTCGCGGCAGATTGCCGAATTGGGGATCTACCCTGCTGTCGACCCACTCGCCTCGACCTCGCGGATTCTCGACCCGCTCGTCGTGGGTGAGGAACATTATCGCGTCGCCCGCGGGACGCAACAGGTGTTGCAACGTTACAAAGACCTTCAAGACATCATCGCGATCCTCGGCATGGAGGAATTGAGCGAGGAGGACAAGTTGACGGTCGCGCGTGCGCGGAAGATCCAGCGATTTCTTTCCCAGCCCAATTTCGTGGCCGAGCAATTTACGGGACAGCCGGGTAAGTACGTGCGGATCGCGGACACCGTGCGCAGCTTCAAGGAAATCCTCGACGGCCGGCACGACGATCTGCCGGAGCAGGCCTTTTACATGGTGGGCCCCATCGAAGAAGCCCGTGCCAAAGCGGAACGAATGAAGCAATAAGCGGGGTTGACGTTTCGTGAGCGAGAGGACATTCAAGGTCAGCATCCTGACGCTGCAGCAATTGTTCCTGCAGGTAGACGCCCGCTTCGTCATCGCGCCGGGGCAGGAGGGTGTATTTGAAATTCTTCCGAATCACGCCCAGTATGTATTTGCCCTCAAGCCGGGTCCGTTGCGAATTCGCACGCCGGAGGACCGAGACGAGTACGTCGCCGTGGGTGGCGGTTTTCTGGTGGTCCAGAGGGAGCGGACCACGGTTCTCACGCGAAGCGCGGAGCGGCCTGAGGAGATCGACGTGGAACGCGCCCGCCGCGCCAGGGAACGCGCCGAGGACCGGTTACGGCAGAAGTCCCCCGATGTAGATCTGACGCGAGCGCAGGCTGCCCTGCAGCGTGCGCTTGCGCGGCTGAAGGTCGCGGACTATAATGCGGACAAGCCATGACCAAGAATCCCCACGCTTGGGTCAGACCAGATCTGGAAACGCGCCTTTCGGCGCACCTGCAAGCCTGGAAGACGTTCAAGCAAACGACCGCGCGCCATCCGTTGGAGGTCCATCCATTCATCACGATTTCGCGGGAATACGGGTGTGAAGGCGCAGCGCTCGCCCACCGCCTCGTGGACGTGCTGAATGAACGCTGTCGCCCGTCCTTCCCGTGGGTGGCTTATGATCATGAATTGTTCAACAGGATTTCACACGAGCCGGGTCTTCGTCGGGAAGTGATCGAAGCGCTCGAGAGTCGGCGGCGCGATCAGATGAGCAAGCTGTTGAACACGATTCTCAACAAGAAAGCGGATGATGCACCGGAGATGCGCCAGTTGGCGGAAGTGGTCCGGTCATTGGCCCTGCACGGGCGCGCCGTCTTGATGGGGCGCGGTAGTTATTTGATCACGCAGGACTTGAAGACGGCCCTGCACGTGAGGCTGATCGCTCCCCTGGATTGGCGCGCGCTCAGGGTGGCCACCACGCGCGAACTCGGTCACGCCGAAGCCAGAAAGATCGTCGCGGAAGGCGAAAAACAGCGAACGCACTACCTGCACACTCATTTCGTCCAACACCCCGAACACGTCATTACACCCGATTTGGTGATTGACAATTCACGATTCAATCTCGTCCAAATCGGCGAGATCGTGTTTACGGCGCTCAGTGCCCGCCTCGGCAAGACCCCGCGGGCGTAGCGCGGGCGCCAGATCTGTCATCACGGGACACGTCTCCCCATCGGGTTTCACCACGGGGAACGCGGCAAACTCCGCTTGGAATGACGAGGTGATGCCCGTCATTTCTCCCAGGGTGTTTCCTTCACGCCCTGCGCCTTGTTTGCCCAGCGAGCCAGAACGAATAGCGCATCGCTCAAGCGATTCAGATACGGCACAACGTGCTCGCCGATCTCGTCGCTGCGGGCCAGCCGCACGCAAAAGCGTTCGGCCCGACGGCAGATCGTCCGAGCTTGGTGCAGCGCGGCCGCGGTCTTGCACCCGCCGGGGAGAATGAATTCCTTGAGCGGTCCAACCTCAAGGTTCAGATCATCCATCAGTTTCTCCAGCGCCGCGACATGGGAGCGGTCGACGCGCGGCATGCCTTCGCGAAAATCCCCGGACAGCGTGGCGAGTTCGGCGCCGAGATGAAACAGTTCATTTTGAATGCGCGCCAGTAATTGATCGATTCGCCGGCCGGCCGGCGATTCCTCCTGGGTATTGAACGCGCGCGCCAAACCGATGGCTGCATTCAACTCGTCGACCGTGCCGTACGCCCAGATGCGCGGCGAATCTTTACTGACGCGCTTGCCTCCAACGAGGCCGGTTTCTCCTTTGTCGCCGGTTTTGGTGTAAATCTTGGTCAGCCGAGACATAGATCCTTCGCTGCGCGCGGGAGGCCAACTCGCGGCTAGCATCTCTGGTACTTTGCCGGGATCAGGCACATAAACTTGAACGGCTTGTCCGCCGCGTTTTTAAACTGGTGCTGTTCATCGGCCGGAATGTAGAGCACATCGCCCGGTTTGATGGGTGCTTCTTTGCCGTCCCGCCACACCGTACCCTGCCCCTCCATCACGTAGATCTCATGTTCGTAAGGATGATGATGAAGCGGCGTGTGGCCGCCCGGCGCAACTTCAAACACCCGCATGGCGAAGTTGGGCGCGCCATCGCGCGGTGAGACCGCGAGCTGCACTCGACAGTGTTTCGCGCCGTCCATCTCAACCTTCTCAGCCGGAATCTCTCGTATGTTCGCAATCTTCATATCGCTGCTCCCCTATGAGGGGACATCCTACCATCCGTCGCCGTCCCGCAGAAGGATTTTCGACGCACTTGAGGGCCGACGCTGACGCGCCTATCATGAGGGCCATGAAAAGCCATCGAAAAGAACTCTGGTTCAACATCCCCTCCAGACGCGGGTTCGTGAACATCACTCCACAAGTGGAAGACTGTCTGAAGGAAAGTGGAATACGGCATGGCTTATTGCTGTGCAACGCCATGCACATAACCGCCAGCGTCTTCATCAACGATAACGAGTCTGGTTTGCATCAGGACTTCGAGCGCTGGCTGGAGCAACTCGCTCCCGAGAAACCCCATTCCCAGTACGCGCACAATGTGGGCGAAGACAACGCGGACGCACATTTGAAGCGGACCATCATGGGTCGTGAAGTCGTCGTCGCGGTGACCGATGGAAAGCTGGACTTCGGCCCGTGGGAGCAAATCTTCTACGGTGAATTCGACGGCCGGCGGCGCAAACGCGTGCTCGTGAAAATCATCGGGGAATGACCGCTCGGACCTCGTCACCCTGTCCAGGTTCAGCCCCGGCCCTGCTTCAATGACTGCGCGCCTGAAGGGCGTGCGGAACTTCAGGCCCGCGCTTCCGCCACCAACCAATGGAGCCGATCGCCGGCCGCCTGTCGCACCAACATGGCCGCCAACGCGAACACCGCCATGAACGCCCAATCGCCGATCATCGTCCCGCGCAGGAACGGCAGGCCGGCTGCGTAACAATCGAGCAATCCGGCCCACGTCTTCTGGTAGTGTTCATTCGCGAGGTTCAACCCGAACAACCACACGGCGAAGTTGCTAATCAGGAAGAATAGAAATGGTGTTGCCAGGGCCGCCCCGATCTTCGAGCCCACCTTCCGCTCGCGCGTCCAAAGCCCCAGTAGACCCACCAATACGAAGGCTCCATAGTCGAACACGCGCGGCCAGTAGAGGATCGGGTACCCCATCTGAACGTTGAGCGCCAGATCCGTCAACGCCAGAATGATCAGCGGCACCCACAGTGCGTAGCGCCGGCCCAGGTACATCCCGCCGAGCAACGCCATCGCCGCCAGCGGCGCGATATTCCACCATTGGTTCTCGTGCGCCACCAGCCGAAAGACCCCGCCCACCACAACCATCAAGATCGCCAAAATCATAGATCGTCTCTCTTTCCGGTTGCGGGTAATCTTGCGGGCGCACCCCATGAAAATCAACACGAAAAGAGGCCTTTGCTCCCCGAGGATGGCGCATGGCGCTTGTGCCTCCGCGTTCATCAGTCGCGGATACGGGGCGCCGCCCTCACGCAGGGTCCCGCCGGCTCGTTCGCGCGGCACCACAAGCTGTGCTAGTGTAACTCATGGTACCCAGCGAGCATGCCTATCGCAGGTTTCAACGACGGGTGGACCGTCTCTGCTTCCTGATTGTGGCTTCTGAGGTCTCCGAGCGCGACATCGCCATCGAACGGCTCTTCCTTCGTACCGAAGCGGCGCGCCTTTTCCCCGATCGGCTGCGCTTCTATGAAATGCTGTACGAGAGCCGATTCCAACGCTTGCTCGAACAGTTCCGCCGCAAAGCCTAGCGCGGCCTCCTACCGGGTGTTCACAGCCGTCGTGGTCAGAAATTGCGCCAATCCATCGGCCACGGCGTCGGCGTATTCACGAAAGATGCTCTTGCAGCGGCGGCCGTCCACCTCCCGTTCGCCCTCGTAGTCTCCCATTTGAATGCGTCGATAGACGACGCGATTGTTCATGTAATAGGGTTCGAGGTAAACGACGGGCCCATTCACGAGCCGGTTTGCCGCCAGATTGCGGGCGTACACACAAGGATTCTCGCCAACGCGAACCGCGCCGCTGTTTGGACCGTATTCGACCGGGGGAAGCTTGCTCGCGCCGGCCAAGGCCGTGGCGATCGCATTGGCTGCAGCCAATTCGAGGGGATGCGACCGCTCCAATAACTTCGAGAACAACCGCAACCTTTCATCGTCATCCCTCAATTCGGACTCCAGATAGTTACCGTGTACGAATACCACGAGCCGGTCGTCGTCCACCAAATCCTGACACTCGTCCCACTCGACGGCATTGAAGTGAACGCACAGCGTGATGTCGGGTTTGACCACTTCATTGAGGAGGCGCGCGCGGGCGGCGATCTCGGCGTTGCGGTAGAACAGCGACTCGGACCGTTTGCGGATCGCATCGGCATTGTCGGCTTCGCGCTCCAGCGGTGGGAACGAGTCGAACCGCGTGAGGCCAGCGAGCTCCTGCGTTGCCTGCGCCCGGAAATCTTCGGGGCGTTTTGCGGTCACCGGTTCGAAATTGTCTTTTGTGAAAAACACTTCCGCCCCGGCCGCTTCCAGCCGGGCTTTCAACAACCGGGCGACGGTAAGATTGAGCACCGCTTCCTGGACGGGGCGATCGGTGCCACGAACGAAAAATCGCTCTTCCATGCGCGCCCATTCGCCGCCGATATGGCCGGGATCCAGCGCCACGCGGCGAATGGAACGGGAAGAAGAGAGGGGGGTGACGGGTGTGGTGGCAAAGCGCAAGGTGAAAACTGGAGGATTCGTTTTGGCCGTGGTTGAAAAGATGGCCACGGAGTTCGTGCCAGAGATAAGATAATTGGTCAGCGCGCCGCAGGGGCAATAAACACCCGAGAGAAGAGCCTCACACTCCGTGCGGGACATGGTTTGCTGATAGCGTTCGAGCACCGACCAATCGGCAGCGAACACAGGCCAGGACGCCTGTATCACCGTCAGGCAGAGGAGGAGTCGTCCCATTCGGCGGGACTCCATTGGAGGATTTCGTTGATTTCGTCGAAACAGTGAATGTCCTCGGATGCGAAGTACCGGTCGCGATCAAGCGCATCGAGTTCTTCCTCCATTTCCCAATCCGTGCAGGCGCGCGCGTAGTGATGCGTGGCATTGAGTTTCCGTATCCGAGCGGTGGTGACCGCGTCAAGAAGGTCGTAGTACGGGCCGGTCATCTCGTCGCCGACCAGCGGCAGCGCGAAAAGCTGCTCGGGGGAGTCAAAGATATCGCTGTCCACAGGTCCGAGACGCAGCCGGTCGTCGTCCAGCTCGGATTCGACCTGGAACAATTGGAACGCCGCCTTCAGCAATTGGCGATGGTAACCGTGAGACCGATACCCGTCCAACATCTCCGCCAAATACGCGACCTGGCGCGGATCGAGCACGCCGCGGTCGCCGTGGCTCCAGTAACCGTCCGAACTAGCTTCGGCCAGCCACCAATTCAGGTCGGCCCCGAGCTGGACAACGATCCACTTCGGCGGGGTGGGCTTTTCCGTCATCATGTTCCGCCATCATTTTGCCAAATCTGCTTTACATTTTGCAACGCGCATCGCCAGAATTTGCGCTGTGGGTATCGTTCTCGAGTATGGCGACAAGCGGCCACAGATCGGGGCCGGTGTGTTCCTGGCCGACAACGCGCGGGTGATCGGCGACGTGGTGGTTGGTGAACGGTCGAGCATTTGGTTCGGTAGCGTGCTGCGCGGCGACATCAACCGCGTCGTCATCGGTCACCATACGAACATCCAGGATAACAGCGTGTGTCATGTGGCCGACGAATATGCGTGTATCGTGGGCAATTATGTAACGGTTGGCCATTGCGCGGTTTTGCACGGCTGCACGGTGGGCGACGAAGTATTGATCGGGATGGGCGCCGTGCTGATGAATGGGGTGGTGGTCGGCGAGCAAAGCATCGTTGGGGCCGCAGCGTTGCTCACAGAAGGGCTGCGGGTACCACCGGGGTCGCTGGTGTATGGTGCCCCCGCAAAAGTCGTCAGTGTGCTGGGCCAGCTGGAGCGCGGAAAGATTAGAGGTTGGGCCGAGAAATACCAACGCGTGGCGGCAAGCTACCTGGGGCGACCCGATTAGGCTGGGTTATCTGACCGTCACGTTTTCCGCGCCGGCGACGCGGCCGGCGGCAGCGGCCTCGGCTTGGGCCGTGCGAATCTGAATCTGGTCGTTCTCTTCCGTGTGCGACGCTTCCAGTGCACCGACCGGTAACTCGAGCACGTAGACGGCCTTCTTCACAATGGATGTGCGGTACGGCGGCAGGGATTTCACAGCCCGAATGACGCGCAAGTCTTTGTCCAGAAAGAGGACGTCAATGGGAAATCGCATGCCGAACGTGTGCACCCCGTAGCAGCGATCCAAGAGCAGTCCCTCACCTTTGGCAAAATTCCGTCGGTTCAGCAACCCGACCATGCGCTTGAGCACCGTGTTGGCAAAATGGCACCGGTCGGAGAGAACTGTCTTCCTTGTTATGTTGACCAATACCATGAAGATCGCCTCTTGAATCCGTCACATGCCCAGTTGCCGCCAAATGCCGATGAGCGCGGGCCCGAGCAGGACGACGAACAAAGCGGGGAAAATGAAGAATACGAGCGGAAACACGATCTTAATCGGCGCCTTCATCGCTTGTTCCTGGGCACGCTGGCGTCGGCGCACGCGGATGGAGTCGGCCTGAATGCGCAATGTGTTGGTAATGCTGCCGCCGAGACGGCTGGCGTGTACGACGGCTGTTATGAAGGTCTTCAAATCGTCAACGCCGGTTCGGTTACCTAAGTCTTCGAGCGCTTCCAAGCGCGGCTTGCCCAGACGGATTTCGTTGAGCGTTTTGGAGAACTCCTCGGCTAGCGGTCCCTTGATTTTGCGCATCGTGTATCCAACTGCGGCATCGAATCCCATGCCCGCCTCGACGCTGATGGAAAGAATGTCGATCGAATACGCCAGTGCAAGCAAGATCTCCTCCTGCCGTTTTGCCACCCTCTTGCTCAACACAAACTGGGGCAGAACGTACCCGCCAAACAGGGCGACCAGCAAATACAGTATATTGAACGGGTCCTTGAAGAGCGCTCCCACCCCGTCCCTCGTGCCCCACGACAGCAATAAGAGCAGTGTCAGTATGAAGAATCCGGCCGCGCTGAACCAACACAGACCCAACAACTGCGCCGACGTCACGCGTGGATACAAACCCGCCATGACCAACTTCTTTTGCGTGCGTTCGGTGACTTCTGCCGGGGCGTAGCCGCGGAACAACTTGGCCATAGATTCGCCCAGCGGCAATAAAACACGCTGGACAAATGGCTTGGCGAGCTCTTCTTCGGTCGTCGGTGTCTCGGCCACCATGACCTGTTCGATACGCTTCTTGACTGCGAAAGGAGCCGACGTGCGGTAAAACCCGACTCCCGCGAGCACAATCGCCAAAATCGCCGTGATGATGAACAGTGCGAGCATGTCAGACCTTGATGGAAATAATCTTGCGAATCACGTACGCGCCGATGAGTTGCAGACACACGGCACAAATCAACATGACCACACCCATGGATATGTCGTGCTTCCCGAAATGCCCTACGATGGGCGGGCCGAGCATCGTGCTGAAGTAAGTCGGGGCGGCCAATATCAAGAACATGAACACTCCAAAGGGCAGCAGGCCAACGATGACTCCCGACAACTTCCCCTGGGTTGTCAACACGCGAATGTCGCCTTGGATGCGCAGCCGTTCGCGGATCGTTTCGGCAACTTTCTCCATAATCTCTGTGAGATTGCCGCCGACGTCCTTCTGCACAAGGTAAGCGCCAATGACAATGTCCAAGTCCTGACTGTTGACGCGGCGTCCGAGGTTCAGCAACGCCTCGTCGACGGTCGCCCCGAGGTTCACCTCGCGCAGCATGCGATTCAACTCCTTCGCGATCGGATCGCTCATTTCCTTGGCCACAAGCTCCAGTCCCTTCAAGAAGCCGTAGCCGGAACGAAGCGAATTGGTCAGCAACATCAGTGCATCTGCCAATTGTTTCACGAATTTCGTGCGCCGTCGGTTTTGGTGCACCCGCACGAAAACTGCGGGCGCGATGAACCCGGCCACCGCCAAGATGATCCCGCTATGAACATACCCCAGAAAATACCGACCCAGCAGAAACCCGACCCCGGCCAGTACCAGTCGCAGCAGAACATATTCCGTGGGTCGCATGGGAATATCAGCCCGCGCCAACTCCTCCTCCAGCCGCGACATATACCCGCGGGGGAGCACCATATTCATGACCCGCGGAACACCCCGCATCTGCTGCATTTCGGCATCCGTGGCCCGGGCTGCTTCCTCCTCGACGCCGGCATAGGTCTCGAGACGTTCCGCCAGGATCGTTTTGCGGCGCGTCGCCAGCAGGTATCCCCCGTAACCAAGCAGGGCAACAACCAACAAGAGCAGGGCGATAATTGTGACGAGAGTGCCGTCCATGATTAGCGAGCCTCAACGCTACGCTTGAAAATCTCACTGGGCAGCCGAACGCCGGCCGCAGTGAACCGGTCCATGAACTTCGGTACCATGCCCGTAGCCTGCATGGTGCCGAGCACCTTGCCGCCTTCACCCACTCCCTTTTGCTGGAAGGTAAACAGATCCTGCAACACGATGACGTTACCCTCCATGCCTTGAACTTCACACACGCTGGCGACCTTGCGACTGCCGTCGCTCAGACGCGCAATCTGGACAATCAAGTGAATCGCCGCGGCGATCTGCTCGCGAATGGCGCGCGAGGGCAGTTCCATGCCCGACATCATCACCATCGTTTCCAGGCGTGCCAGCGCGTCGCGCGGCGTGTTGGCGTGAATCGTCGAAATCGAACCTTCGTGACCCGTGTTCATCGCCTGCAACATGTCCAGCGCTTCGCCCCCACGCACTTCACCGACGACGATGCGGTCGGGGCGCATACGGAGACAGTTGCGGACCAAGTCGCGAATCTTGACTTCGCCCTTGCCCTCGATATTGGGCGGGCGAGACTCGAGCCGCACCACATGCGGTTGGTGCAGCTTCAATTCTGCGGCGTCTTCAACAGTGACAACACGCTCGCCCTCAGGAATGAACGAGGACAGCACGTTCAACAGCGTCGTCTTACCGGCACCGGAGCCGCCCGACACGATAATGTTCAGCTTCACCTTCACGCACGCGGCCAAGAACGCTGCCATCCCCTGCGTGATGGTGCCGAACCCGATCAGGTCCTCCACCGTATACGGGTCGACCGAGAACTTGCGAATCGTCAGCACGGGGCCATTGAGGGACAGTGGAGGCACGATCGCGTTGACGCGCGAGCCGTCGGGCAAACGCGCGTCCACCATCGGGCTGGACTCATCGACGCGCCGACCGAGCGGGGTTACAATCTTGTCGATGACATGACGGATGTGCTCGTAGTCGCGAAACTGAATGTCCGTCAACTCGAGCTTGCCAAAACGTTCGCAGTACACTTGGTCGGGGCGATTGATCATGACTTCTGTGACAGTCGGGTCGCGCAGGAGGGGTTCGATGGGGCCGAAGCCGAGAATTTCGTCGGCCATGTCGGATACGAGACGATTGCGCATCTGCCGTGAGAACGGCAGCTTCTCAGAGCGGAGTTTTTCTTCGACCAACTCCTCGACCCGGCGACGCAACAACGCTTCATCGCCCTTTTCCAAGAGTTTCTGGTCTATGTTTTGAACCAAGTACGCAAGGATTGCGTTCTTGGACTCCACATACAACTGCGTGCTGATCTCCGGAGTGGAAGCCATAATCTGCTGCACCTCCTCCTAGGTCGTTTTCATTGCATAAACGAAAACCATCGTCCCGGGCGCTTCTTGCCCGCGGCGACAGCCATCGGCCCAAGTTTTTCGGCCAGATTGAAAATCGCCCTGGAAACCGGTTTGTTCGGACTCGACGCCACGAACGCCTGCCCCAGGTTCACCGACGAGCCTACCAGCGTATCATCGCTTGGAATTTGGGCCGTCACCGAGAATTCCAGAATCGCTTCGACCTCTGACGACGAGATCTCCTTCGAGTTGCCCGCGCGGTTGACGACCACGCGAATCTTTTCCTTGGGATAATTGGCGGCTATCAAGTTCTTCAAATACAGTTTCCCATCGCGCAGCCGCGGCAGGTCCATTCCCACCACGACGAGAATCAAATCCGAGTAATCCATCGCCGCTAGCGTGGACTCCAGGTTGGCGTAGCCGGTGTCAACGACCGTGAATTCGTAGTGTTCGCGCAAGGCTTCCAAGATGCTCTGTACCATGTAGCGTGACAGCGTCGAACCATCGAAAGTGCCTGTCAACGGCGCAGCCAAGACCGAAACTCCGGAAGCGTGCTTGTTCATCACGCTGTCAACAACGTCGTAGTCAATCCCACCGAAGCCCGGCAGCAAGTCACCCAACGTGCGCTTCGGGCTGATGTCCAAGAGCATCGCAACATCGCCGCCCCACAGATTCAAGTCCACGAGGGCGACCTTCTCACTGCTGTTGGCCAAGGTCACCGCCAGATTTGCGGCAATGACCGTCTTGCCACAACCGCCGCGCGGGCCGGTCACGGTGACGATCTGACGTTTGGGGCCCTTGGTCTCGGCCACGCTCGCGCCGGCGGTGGTCGCCGTGCGCTTCGCTGCCTTAGCTTGGATGGCGGCCACTTTGCGCACTTCCTCCAAGACACGATCCGCCGTGAGGGGTCGCGTGATAAACTCCTTGATTCCCGCCCGCAGCATCTTGTGCCAGACTTCCTCGCCTTCCGAGCCGCCCAAGAGCAAAATGACCCCGACTTCAGGCATTTCCGTAGCAATTTGCTCGGCGGCGGTCAGGCCATTGACCACCGGCAGGTCCTCCTTGATCAGGACAACGCTGGGACGCTGGCGAGTAACCAGATCGAGACATTCCTTGCCGTCGCGAGCTTCCCCTACAACCTGAATGTCCTTCTCGCCACTGAGCAAGCCCTTGAGTTTCTCCCGCTCGCTCAATTCATTCTCGGCGATAATGACAGTTATCGACTCCATATCTGTTGTCTGCATCACTCCCGCCGGCACTCCTTCCGGCGCGTCCCAGAATACCGGTTAATCTCAACTCAATCTGATATCATTGTCCCGCAGGTCGCGCCGGCGAAAAGTTCGTCGTCGGTTCCTCCGTCTGAACCGCTGGGGCAGGCTTCTTCGGAGCCGGTTTCTCAACCGCCGCCGATTGCTCAACTGCCGCAGGCTTGGCCGCCGCAGCTTTCGGGGCCGGCGCTGGTTGCGGCGCCGGCTTCGAGACGGGTGCCGGTTTAGCGGCCGGTTGCGCGACCGGGGATGGCTTCTCAGCGGGCGCCTTCTCGTTCGAAGAGCCGCGCTGCATGCCCGCGGGGAACAGTTCGTCAAGAGGTGTCACCTTCAACAGCTTTTCTTTGGACTTGGTGCGAACCCATTCCTTCATCAAAAGCGTCTGGGCTGCTCCCGCCGTCGCCGCGTCAACATTCTTCACAATCTCAGGTGTCATGAAGAACAAGACTTCGCGCTGGGACTGCTGGAATTGCCTGTTTCGAAACAGGTAGCCGAATAGCGGAATGTCCGCCAACCACGGTACTTTTCTCAGCGTGTCGGTGTTGATGTTGTTTTCCAAAAGCCCGCCGATGACCACCGTCTGTCCATCCTTGACCTGAAGGGTGGTATCGGCCTTCTTGGAGCCAATGATCGGAATGCCAAACGCCCCGGTGCCTAGCACCTGGCTGACTTCCGCGTGCAACACTGTGTTAATCTGGTTCTGACTATCGGCAGTGGGTTTGATGTTCATCCGCACGCCGACCTCCTTGAACTCAACGGTAAACGATTGCGGCAACTGCTGCACGATGGGAACCTCCTCGCCGACAAGGAAGCTGGCTTCCTTGCCACTCAAGGTTACGAGAGTCGGTTCCGACAGCAGCCGCGCGAAGTTCTTGGTGATCAGCAATTGCAGAATTACATCCGCGCCAATATCCACCGTGTTGGGCTGAGTGACGGTCGGCCCACCGGCGCTTTCCGGTTGCACGAGCCCGTGGATAATCGATCCACCCCCGGCGAAATCCAATGCATACCTCACCTCACCACCTGAGCCGAGCCATTGGAACCCGACATTCTTGAGTGCCGCGCTATTCACCTCGGCGACCCGGGTGCGGATCCTGATCTGCCGCGGCTTCTCGACCTCAATGAGGTTGAGGACCTTGTCCTTATACGCAGATGCGATCTGCGCCGCCCGTTGAGCTTGGAGTTCGTTTTCCACGCGGCCATCCAGCACCAGCGTGTCGCCCACGGCGCGCACGTTGACGCCCGACTGGCCTATCATCTGGCGGATTGTGGAAGCAACAGCATCATTTCCCACCTCGATGCGGTGCAACTGAGTTGCTGAACCATCGCTCTTCACAATCGTCAGCGTGGTGACGCCTGCCTTCTTGCCGATGACGCTCAATTCCTTGTCTGAGAGCGGCACTACGTCAGCTACTGCCGGGTCGGCAATGGCAATCTTTGAAACGTTCTCACCCGGAATCGTCACCGCTTCCCCAACGTTCACCTGGATGGTGTCCGCCTGCGCCGGCGGGACAAGCAGGATTCCGAATACAAGCACCATCACGATAACCCCAATTCCTCCCCATTGAATCTTCTTCATTATTGTGTCGTCCTTTCGTTCTTTGGAGATTCTCTTCCGGCCCCTATTCGGTCGTCACCGTCTGCACCTGGGTGCCTCGGTATATTTTGACCTCAGGCCGCTGATGACTTGACGGCGGATTGATAATGATTGGCGTGGCCTTCGCAGCGTCCGGCGCCTCCGCGGACATCTCGAAGGTCCTGCTGCCTAAGAAATCGCGAGCCTCCACGCCAGTGCTCGGAATGATAGTCTTGTCCTGCACGGGACGTAGCGCCACTCGCAACGCGCCGATACGATCAGCCGCCGTCAGCAACTCAGCCTCCTCGGGTTTGACGGCCAGCGTCATGGAAGTGTTGGCGCCCACATTGCCCTGCGTGTCGGTCTGGCCTTTATTGACCGCCAGCACAAGAACGTTCTGCAAAATCATCTGGGTCGTCTCTTGTCGCGTGACAGGATTCTGATACGTCGCCAGAATGTCCACGCGATCACCCGGCTTGACTGCCGTGCCGACGGCCATCACTTCCCCCGCTTGGATGGCAATGGCGCGCATCCCTTTGGGAATTTCGTATGCCAAGCTGGGTCCCTGGCCCTCAGCAACCAGATCGGAAGACCGTATTTGATCCTTCGCCCGGATGCGGGAAAGTGCGATACGTCCTTCGACTTCCTTTGGGTCGGTAATGGCCCCCGCTGCAATCAATTCCTTCGGATAGCTGGTCAGCGTCACCATCTCGCGCGTAACTTTCGAACGGGCAGGAATATCCTGAAGGGCAACCACAACCGGCGTCCAATTCTTCTTGGCTTGCCTGTCGCGCTGTCGTTCTAGATTCCAGATCAAGTACACCGCGATAAGACCCAAAACGACAGCCGCCAAAATGATCCCACCTGCACCAGGTTTTTTAGCCATTGAGTCCTCCTTGTTCGACTCTACTTCCTAGCTTTCAGTGATATAGCTCGTTCTTGTCCAAAAAAGCAACTACATTGTTGGCTTCGGATCGCTGATAGACAGCAAACCACAGGCCAACGTTCCGCCGCCAAACCCGCACCGATGGTCGGATGCATTCTCGCACGCGCCATCTCCTACAAACGTGACCGACGATTTCGGCCATGCGCAAACTCGGTTGATTCTGCCACCAGACTCCACTGCAAATGATCTGAGTCTGTTTGAACGCCATAGCCCCCTCAACTAGTGATTTGCCGTCGTGCCGTTTATCTACAGTCACGACCGACGGATGTCACGATGACCTTCCCAAGTGCCCGGCCCCGCTTTAAGAAACGGCCACTGGTTCTGTCAAACTCAGGGGGTGAAGGGGCTCCGTGCCCACTCCACCCCCAAGCCATGTTTGCCGTCCCCCGTGAATCACTGCTAACTCGCGGGGAGATTACTGTTAACCTTCTCAAGTGTGTTATTCACTCGGCCGCCGATACCTTGGAGCACCAAGATCGCCACGACAGCGATCAGCGCCAAGATCAGCGCATACTCAACCAAGCTCTGGCCCTTCCGTCCGTTCAGTCCACGATACAGCTTTCGGAGAGACTTCTTCATCGTTTCACCTCCTTCATCTGGCTTCCACGTTCTTATCACCCGACTCATTCCACGTTTACACGAAGCACTAAAGGCAGCTTACGTGCCATCGTCGTCCGCCGGGTCCCCCTTGTGGCCTTGAACTGCACCGTCTTGCTGTAACCATTTACTCGCTAACCTGTTATCCCGTCAATCCCCAAACCATATTTCTCCCACACTATTCTCAAGGTTTCTCACCAGTCGCGCTCTGATGCCCAATCTCCTTCACATGTTACGGGGGGTTGTTCAGTTTCTGTACAGTCGACTCTACTTGGTCTCGAACTAAGTACAACTTTGGCCGCGATGTGCGTACTAACTTTGCCGTCGATACATCGAAGTACCTACCAAAGATATGGATCGATTGCCCGGGAGGAACGACCAATAAACGCCATTCACAGGGTAGATCATACGTTGCATCTGCGAAGATCGTCTGCCGCTGTTCTCCGACCCACTGCTTTCGTCGCAGACCACCTGCCAAGGAAGCGTCAGGCGTCAACAGTACGTTGCGATACTCGGTGAGATAATATTGGAACTGACGAAACCCCCAGTAGAAAAACTGATCGCTGTGGTATATGACCACATCTTCCGGCCGAAACTTCTCTCGGATCACCCGAAAGCATTCTGTGAGTTGCCGGTCGTGCCGCTGAATCTCCACCGCGGTAAGAGGTAAGTCCGCCAACAGCGGAACCGAGAGTCTCGGCTCCCATACAAAAACAACTGTGTTCGCTCCCACTACGAAGCCGAGAGTCAGCCACGCTGTGACGGCGCCCGACCACTGCCCGGCCGTAACGCTGCGTCCGTAAGAGGATCGGTTGAGTCGGCCAGCGCACCGGCGGATGGCAACTCCTGCTACGATCGTGAGGCCAGGGAAAAAGCACAGTACATACCCCGGCGTCGTGACGTACATGGCTAGCCAGAATGCCAGCATCGGAGCAATCCACAATGTGAGAACGCGAATCTGCTCCGCATACTCACTGTACAATCTCCTCTTCGCCTCTGGCCGCTCTCTGAAGACCCAGTGAACCAACTCACCTGTCGAAATCAGGGCGGCTAACAGCAATCCCACCCAACACACCCGTCCGATAACGCTCACGTTCGTTAAGAGCGCCTGTATCCCCCCGCTACCCCACGGCGTTCGTGGGGCGTCGAATCGGCCCTTGGCTCGCAGCACGCCCAGGTACTGCGCAATTCCGCCCGTGGTTCGCACCATCGGAACAAGCCAGAGTGCGATAAACAGTCCCGTCAGTACCGCCGCGCCCAACATCTTCGACCGACGTGGATGGCGAAACCTCAGCAACGTGTAACACCACAGTGGGGCCAAGATCGCTCCACTTTGCTGGCGCACGCCGGCAACGGCGGCAAACAATACTGACATCCAGAGCACATCACGCCATCTCCCGCCGCGCTGCATGGCCGTCCAACATACCAGTACCGTTGCCGTCACCAAGGCCGCGTCAACAATCGAGGTCAACGCAACTTCACTATGAAACCAACACACCGGGCTCGTCGCAAGGATCATTGCCGTTGCTACGCCGACACCCCTACCAAACATCGCCGTTGCCAACAGAAACCCAATCCCCGTCAACGCCGCCCCGGCAAAGACGCTTATCCAAATCAGACTGGTGTGTGGCTCGCCGACGAAAAGCTTCACCAACCTCCCGAGCATCACATACAGGAAGTACCCCGGTGGCTGCGGCTGGCTGATTCGCATGTCGTAGTGCTCGATGGCGAGCGCGAACTGCGCCCCGTCCCAGTGATATGCCAGATGGCTGCGGAATGGAATTCGCAAGATCAATGCCACGGTAAGAAAGACCCCTGCCATCATCCAATCACGCCGCTCGAGTTTTGTCTCGCCACCGCTCATCTCATCGTCCTGCCCGGTATCGTATTCACACAGACCCAACCGCCTGGCGACGGCCTGGTGTGGCGCAGGTCAAAGCGCGGAGTGCAATCCTTGGGCGATGTGCCGCGCGAAACAACCAGCGCCAGCATTCGCTTCCCGTGAGCTCGATTCCGCGAACGAATTTCAGTCGGTTGCCTTATATTCCCAATCATTGGTGTGTCCGCGGGGGACGGCATCACAGGATCGCCAACCAGTTGGTACTGTTCGGACTTGGGCAGGCATGGTTGCGGATGCCTCGATCCCAACGGTAAGGACTCGTGCGCATGGCAAATCGCCACTTCTTTCGGGTCCAATTGGTGGCAGACCGCATAGACCATCTGAGCCGGTTGCTGATCGTGCTCCCCAACTTCGCGCGCCGTACGCCTTACATGGAAGAAAGTACTGTCCCACGAGCGTAGCGAAACCGGAAATACCGCCGCATCAATAAGGCACACGATGGTCGTTATCTTACCAAATATAGCGGACTTCTGCAGGTGGCTCGTGACAACAGCCGCCAGCATGATCCACCCCAGTGAATCACCCGTCACCTGTCCCGGCTGCATCATCAAAGCCATTGCCGTCCCCATCGTTATCGCCCATCCCATGGCGCCAGCGCCCGCAACACCTCCGCATGTGCCACGTTCCAATTGCTCCTATTGAGGGCTGCATAATTGGGTGACACCCTACGATGTTTTTTTGCCCTTGTTTACAGGGGTTTCCAAGAAGCATTGGCGTCACTATAATTTGCAGAGATCGATAGGACCACTCTTCATTCGCAGCCTCCTGATAAGCGCGTGTGCCAATAGCTCCGTGTTGAGCACTAAGCCATACGGCAAAAGACAGCCACGAAAACGTTCACCAACCGCCCCGGCATGACGCAAAGAAAGCAGTCCGGCATGTGGGACCGACGCAGTGCCACAGTGTGTGCTCGCCGATGGTTGTAGAGGACTCGGCGCGATTCCAGTGGTCGACAAACCTGCTGTGGAACCGGATTTGTAGCGCCCGCGCCACGAGAAGGAGCTCCAGTCCCGCCCAGCGATCGCCTGGCTGCACCGTCTCGCCAGCCCTTGGAGATCTCCTGTCCACCCCAGCCATCTTGTCACTTGGTCCTCTCGAATCTCGTCGAGCAATTGCGCGATGGAATGGCAACGCTACACCTCACGGCCCAAGCCGCCGTCCGCCGTGCTACAGACGGTCCCGCCCCGTAACCAATTCATGGCTGCCGTTACGGTTTGCTCTCCACTAGCGGACTTGATGGGTCGGCTCTAGTTCAAAACGTCGTAGCCGATGACGCCGCCGGAGCGAGCATGCGTTGCTTCCATCACCAGCCGGACTCACCGCACGAGGCTTAACGGGATTCGGCTACGGCTCGTATGGCCCTCGTTCGCCGCCGAACCTCGGGGGTGGCGTTCTGGGCGCGAACAACCACAAGCCAGCGCAAAACAGATTGTCCCGACCTTGAAAGTTTGTTTGCAGCCACCGAAGACCTCTGCTTGAATCACCCCCTCATGTGCGACCTGTGTGATGACACGCTTCTCCGACGCGATTTTGAAATCTTCACCGTCAGCGCCCTGATTCTGTACTTGGAACTCGTGCTGATTCGCTGGATCGGGACGGAGATTCGCATCTTCGCCTATCTTGGCAATCTGGTACTCGTAGTTTGCTTCTTTGGCGTCGGACTCGGCTGCTATCTTGCCTCAAAGCCTGTATCCATCTCTCGATGTGGAATCAATCTCCTCTTGCTTGTGGTACTCGTCAGCAATCCCTTCAGACTGCCGTCGTTCGATCTGGGCAAGATCACGACTGCGTTGGGAAGTCTTGAAGATTCGCCCGTCTGGGGCGTCCTCTGGAGTCGCTCGGTTCCCGAAGTTTCGGGGGCCGTAGTAATTGTGGCGGTGTTGATGTATCTGCTGGTGCTGACGTTCGTACCGATGGGACAGATTCTCGGCCGCGCCTTGGAAGAGCATCCGCAAGTCATTCACGCCTATTCGATCAACATCGCTGGCAGCTTGGTCGGTGTTTGGCTGTTCAATGTACTCAGTTGGTGGTCGGCTCCACCCGCAATCTGGCTCGCCGTCGCAGCCGCCATCTTGGCCACGCTTCCGCTGTGTGGATGGAGGCGCGCCTGGCTGGCCGTTGGCTTGACCGCTGCTGCGGCCGTTACCGTATCACTCGGTCAATCGCGTGCGCTGCGCGTCATTTGGTCGCCGTATCAAAAGCTCACGATCTGGCCGATGTACGTCGGCGAAGGTGCGAACCGCATCCGACAGGGTTACTGGCTGGAAGTGAACAACACCTTTTATCAATCGCTCATCAATCTCTCACCGGATTTCCTCCGCTCGCATCCAGCGCTCTTCGATCTCCAGACTGCTGAGCGGAGTCACTACAACCTCCCGTTCCACTTCAAACAACACATCCGCCGCATGCTCATTGTGGGTGCGGGCGCGGGCAACAATGCTGCCGCGGCACTCCGTCACGGGGTCGATCAGATTGATTGCGTCGAGATCGACCCGCGTATCTACGCGCTCGGCAAGCAGCTTCATCCCGAGCATCCCTATGACTCGCCGCGGGTCCACATGCTCGTCAACGACGCCCGTGCCTTCTACAAACAGGCGCGTGGTCCGTACGACGCCATTTGGCTTGGTCTACTGGACTCCCACACGCTCGCTTCTTCCTACGCCAATCTCCGCCTTGATCATTATGTTTACACAACCGAAGGGCTTACGGAATTGCGGCGGCTCCTTGCCGAGGATGGGTTGCTCATCCTTAACTTTGAAGCGCTGCGCCCCTGGATCGCAGACCGTTTGTTTGGAGAGGTTCGCCTGGTCTTTGGCCACAACCCAATCGCTTACCGCGTTTCCTACCCCGAGAGGTACGGCACAGGGGGTGGCATCACGCTCGTTTGCGCAAACGCCCCACTCGACGTCAACAACATCTCCGATGAAATTCTGCACTCGGTGGTCGCCCATGAATCGCTTCATCTCCAAGGAACAACTTGCCCCACGACCGACGACTGGCCCTATCTGTACTTGGAACGGGCCAGGATTCCAAAGCTTCATCTCCTGATGGGACTGGCAATCCTCGGTACTGTTATGCTCGCACAGCGCCGCGTATTCGACTTCAAGCAGGGGTTTGATTGGCATTTCTTTGCGCTGGGTGCGGCATTCTTGCTCCTCGAGGTACAGACGGTCAGCCGTGCCACGCTGCTGTTCGGCATGACGTGGGTCGTCAACGCCATTGTGATTTCAGCAGTGCTGGTCATGATCCTGGCCTCAAACTTTGTCGCGTGGCGCTGGTCCCGGCTCCCGCTGTGGCTGATCGTCACCGGGTTGGCGATCACGGTTGCTGCTTTGGCGCTGATTCCCCTCGATAGGTTCAACACGCTCGCCGGCGCGACCAAGGTCATGGCCGCAAGCGCATTTCTGACCGCGCCGGTGTTCTTTGCCGGCTTGATCTTCATCCGATCTTTTGCCGCCTGCACCGACAAGGCCCGCGCACTCGGCTCCAATCTCGTCGGCGCATTGGTTGGCGGCTTGCTCGAGTCCGTCTCGTTTGTGGCCGGGATTCGCGCCCTCGTCGTTCTCGTCGGACTGTTCTACCTGATTGCGATTTTACGACGGCCCGTTGCAGTTCAACATTGAAGATTCGCGGATGACTCCGTAAGCTGCGCGCCATGGCAGCTTTGGCAGAGGGCCCTACCAGAATCGCGTCTCCATCTCGCCGTCTTTGGCATTGGCTCGTGCCGTCGATGACCCAATGGTTGTGGCTTGTGATTCTGCTCATCCTTCTTGCGCAACCGTGGCGCGTCATGATGGTCTCGAGCGACGGCGACGCGTGTATGCACTGGCGCGTGGGCGAATGGATGCTCCGACACAAACGAATTATTCGCACTGATATCTTTTCGCACACCCGCTTTGGCCAGCCGATTATCTCCAAGGAATGGCTCTCCGAAATCATCCTCGCGACTGCCGGCCGCCTTGGTGGATTATACGGGCTGGTCGTGGTCGCCGCGCTGGTGATCGCCACGACCTTCGCCTTCCTACATCATCAATTGCTGCGCGAGACGGGCAATCACGCGGTGGCCGTCTTTGTAGCATTCACTGCAGCATGGGCCGCCTGCACACACTGGTTGGCCCGACCACACGCGTTCAGTTTTCTCTTGGCTGCGCTGTGGGGCGACGCGTTGCGACGCTTCGAGCACGGCGCATCGGCCCGCCGTCTCGCCATCACGCTTGCCGGGCTCATGGTATTGTGGGTCAACCTGCACGGCGGCTACCTCGCCGGGTTCATCACGCTGGGCGCGTACTGGCTGGGTGCCCTTATTGAAATGCCCCTTGTCCGCGCCGACGCCACCAGATGGGCCACCGCGCGACGAAAGCTGGCCGTTCTCAGCGGCGTCGCCCTCTTGTGCGCGGGCGTGTCGTTGGTCAACCCGAACGGCTACGAACTCCATCTGCACAATCTGCAGTTCCTTCGCTCGGATTATCTGACGAACTGGCTGGCGGAATATGCTTCTTCAGATTTTCATGCGCCCGATTCACGCGGGTTCCTGGCGTGGTTGGCATTGACGTTCTTCACGCTGGCGCTGGCGAGACCGCGTTTGTCGGCCGCCTCCGGAATTCTTCTCATCGGCTGGACGTACCTAGCCTTGTATGCCGGCCGCAACATTCCGTTGCTGGCCATCTTCACAGCGCCGATTCTCGCCACCGCTCTGGCGGACGCGTCGCCCCACTGGGGGCGGCGTTTATCCGGACGGCTTCGGGAGATCCATGAGATTTCGCGTGGCTCGTTGCTCGTCGTGGTGATTGCCGCGGTCGCCCTGGTCGGCGTCTCGCGCCCGACAGAAATGCCCGCGAAGAAATGGCCGATCGCCGCGGTGGAATTCATCAAGCAACACCCCGGCCAGTTCCAAGGCAACATGTTCAATGAATACATTTGGGGGGGGTACTTGCTGTACGCGCTCCCGGAGCATCGGGTTTTTGTGGACGGGCGCACGGACTTCTATGGAGAGCCGCTGATCCGTCAATACAATGAAACTTCCCAGCTCACCACGAACTGGCTGGCAGTTCTCCAGCAATACAAGGTGGAATGGACGCTCGTGCCAACCGACCGTCCACTGAATCTCGCACTCGCATTGCTGCCGAACTGGAAACTCGCGTACTCTAACGAAGTCGCCACCATCTTCCACAAGATACAATGAGCACCCCCGGGTCCGCTTCCGTGCCCACTGTCATCGAGCCGCGGCATTGGTGGCTCCCATCGTTCAGTCAGTTCATCTGGCTGGCGTTTTTTCTTGGATTGATCCTGACCCAATGGCGGCTGGTGCTCATCAACGCCGACGGCGACCCCTGCCTGCACTGGCGGATCGGCCAGTGGATGATTCAACACCGCGCCGTGATTCGAGTCGACGCGTTCTCTCACACGCGTGACGGAGCCCCCCTGATTTCCAAGGAGTGGCTGGCGGAGGTGGCATTCGCCACCCTGGGGGACGCGTTCGGTTGGAATGGCATTGTCCTGCTATCGGCCGTGTTGATCGCGACCTGCTTATGCGTGCTGCACCGCCAGCTC
This sequence comes from Verrucomicrobiia bacterium, assembly GCA_035515475.1. Lineage (GTDB taxonomy): Bacteria > Verrucomicrobiota > Verrucomicrobiia > Palsa-1439 > Palsa-1439 > DATJBF01. Next base: position 53,048 of record DATJBF010000008.1, on the reverse strand, counting down.
CTGGCTGAGGGAAACGAACCCTTGCTCTCTACCGCGCTGATACTCGTGGCGGCTTGGTCTTGCTCGGTGCATTGGCTGGCGCGTCCCCACCTGTTTACACACTTGTTCGCAGTCCTGTTCGCCTGGCAACTGCGGTGGTTCAATCTTGGGCGCCTGCGCGCGCAAACGCTGTTCTTGAGTCTCGTGCCTCTCATGATCCTCTGGGTGAACTTGCACGGCGCCTTCTTCACGGGCCTCGTCGTCACCGGAACGTTCTTGGTGGGAGACGGTGTGACGGTTCTTGTTGCCGAGCCAACAGCACGGTTCGCCGCGCGAAGGAGATTGGTGGTACTGGCCGCACTTGGGCTCGCTTGCATGTTGGCCACGCTCCTCAACCCGAACGGTTGGAAACTGCCGGCCCACGTGTTGGAGTTCCTCCGCGATCCTTTCGTCAGCCGGTATGCGAACGAGTTTCGTTCGCCGAACTTCCATGCGAGCGGCGCACACGGCTTTGTCGCTGAATTGACGTTGGTGGCGCTGACGCTCCTCATTATGCGACCAAAACTTGGTGTGACGGACATGGCGATCGTCGCCACTTGGGGGTTGCTGGCGTTGCTAGCGGCCCGCAACGTCCCCATCTTCGCCCTCATGGTGACGCCCATCCTCGCCGCGCACTGGCAGACTGCACTGCGGAGCCGAAACCCAAGTCCTGCGCTTGACCGGTATTGCCGGCTGTCCGCAAACCTTACTCAGATCAACCGGACCGCCGATGGGCGTGTAATAACCGCAGTTGTCCTGGTCGCACTACTCGCAGTCATGGCCAAGCCCCGACTCGTCGGGGGCGATCCGCTCATAGCTACCAACATCCTCTCCAATCGCTTCCCCGTCGCAGCGACCGGCTTTATCGCCGCGCATCCCCGGGCCGTGAACGGTGAGATGTTTAATGACTATGGCTGGGGCGGGTATTTCATTTTGGCCATGCCCGAACATAAGGTTTTCGTTGACGGACGCAACGACTTCTACGGGGCGGATCTCATCCGGGAATTCGACGCGGTAAACCAAGTTCATCGCGACTGGGAAACCGTGCTGGAGAAGTACCGCGTTGGCTGGACCATTTTGCCGCGTGGGCATGCATTGAACAACCTGCTCGCGTTGCGAGACGATTGGCACCGTGTTTACGCCGATAAAGTGGCCATCGTCTACGCACGCGATCTCCGCAAGCCATGATCACGCGCGGGGAAAACCGCCGCCAACGCCGCTGGTGGTTGCCAGGCGTGGGCGTCGTATTGTGGCTGACGATCTTCTTGACGCTGAACCTCAGCCAGTGGCGTTACGCGCTCATCAACGTCGATGGCGACTCATGCCTTCATTGGCGCATGGGGGACTGGATGATCCGACATCGCGCGATCATCCGGAGCGATCCGTTCTCGCATACGCGATGGGGCGCACCCGTGATCGCCATGGAATGGTTGAGCCAAGTGCTGTATGCCGCCGCCGGAAACGCGTTGGGCTGGAATGGGATTGTGCTCCTGGCCGCGGCCCTGATCACAACAAGTCTGTGGTTGCTATACCAGCTGCTCCTGGCCGAAGGGAACAACGCGTTGCTCTCCCTCGTACTGGTGCTCCTGGCAGCGTGGGGCACCTCGCTGCATTGGCTGGCGCGACCGCACCTTTGGACGCTCGTGCTCATCGTGATCTTCCTCTGGCAGCTCCGGGCGTTTGATTGTGGACGCGTGTCGGCGAAACGCCTGTTCATGGTCCTGCCGCCATTGTCGGCGGTGTGGGCAAATCTACACGGCGGATTTTTCGGAGGACTCGTCCTGATCGCCGCGTTCTGGATCGGCAGCGCCGTCGCCGCACTCCGAGGGCGTGACGCGGACCGTATCCAAGAATACTCCAAGATGCGGGCGCTAACTCTGCTCGGTGGCGCGTGTTTGTTGGCCACATTCCTCAACCCCAACGGTTGGAAACTTCATGCGTACATTCTCAGCATTCTGCGCCACCATGAGGTCGTCGCGCTGAGCAGTGAATTCCGCTCGCCCGACTTCCATGGATTCTGGATGCGTGGATTTCTCGCCCAAGCCCTGGTGTTCGGACTACTGCTGATCATCGCTCGGCCACGGCTGAGACCCAGCGATGTGGTCGTGACGAGCATTTGGGGTTGCGCCTCGCTCTACTCGGTCCGCCACGCGTCCATCCTCGCCCTGGTTCTGACCCCGATCTTGGCCGAACATTGGACGGCCTCAATCCACACCGCGCCCGAGGGAGTTTTCCCGCGCCTGGGTCGGCGGCTATCCGAAGCAGTCGGCCAGTGGGATGCGATTGCCGATGGACGTGCGTTGGCGGTCGGTTGCGTGGCAATGCTTGTTGCCTCAGCAGCAAGACCTCAATGGTTCGGCGGCTCGCCGATTGTGACCGCCGGGATTTTGCCAAACTGTTTTCCAGTGGCCGCCGTCGAGTTTCTCCATGCCCATCCCGATGCAATACGGGGAGAGATGTTTAACGACCGCCGCTGGGGTGGCTACCTGGTGCTGGCCGCGCCGGAGTGGCGGGTGTTCATGGACGGGCGGACAGACTTTTACGGCGGAAATCTGATCAAGGATTTCCGGACTGTCGACAAGGCCGAACCGCAGTGGGAGGGTGTCTTTCGGGTCCATCACATCGGTTGGACGATTCTGCCGCGCGACCACGCGCTGAATACTCTGCTTGGTCTGCGGGCAGACTGGCGACTCGCGTACGCGGACCGCGTTGCGGCTGTCTACACCCGACAGGAGATCGCGCACGGAGGCCCATGAACGGCAGCCGATACAATCTCAAGCGACTGCGGGGCGCGCTCATGGCCGGGCTGGGTGTGGGACTTGCCGTAACGGCGATCCACTCCTGCGCCACGTTCCTGCCAGAAAGGATGTTCAAGCCGGACTTCGCACACTTCTATCTATCAGCCGGGCTGCTGAGACGCGGGACCGATGTGTACGCAGTGCCGCTGCACGAGTACGCCCGGCACATTGGTTTTCCCACAACGGACTTGATGGAACGGGAAACGAACCCTCCGTTCCTCATGTGGTTGCTTCGCCCGTTGGCTGCCGTGCCAATCGCAACTGCGTTTTGGTGCTACGTCACCATCGAGGTCGCCAGCCTGGTTGTCATCTTCGGAATCGCCTGGCACGTCATCCGCGGCCGACTTTCTGCCGGGGCCTGGACGCTCGCTCTGGGGTTGACGTTATTCTCGTACCCCGTGCTCTACCACTTGTGGTTGTCCCAAGTGCAGCTTCCGTTGCTGGCCGTGGTCATGCTCGGCTACTGGTTATGGCGACGCGGTTGGAATGGTTGGGCCATCGTGGCGTTTGCCCTGGCAGGCACAGCGAAATTGTTTCCCCTCGTGTTCGTACCGTTGCCGGCACTCGCTGAACGGGGGCGAGAGCGGTTGAGACTTTCCGCTCTGGCTTTCGCTGCCGTGCTCGGCTTTGCCACGGTCGCCACGGCATCTGCCTGGATTTCTTTCTTCAACCACGCGCTTCCTCTCCTGCAAACATTCGCGGAGCGTGTTCGCTCCAATTATACGGTACCGTTCCTCATTGGCCGCCTGAGCGAAGGCATGTTGCCGGTCCCCGGCTTTGCCTTGGTTGCGGAGATGACCTCCGCAGTCGCCGTCGGCGGATTCGCGTGGTGGTGTTGCAGCCGCGCGTCGCGGCCGAAAACTGCAGTCAACCAAGACTCAGCCTTTTGTTTGCTGTTGGTAGCGTCTTTGGTGGCTTCCCCCATTGCCTGGGCACACTATTTTGTGTTTATGATTTATCCGCTGCTCCGTGTTTCTGCGGAGATCGCGCCCGCACGCGGACTCCAACGCGTCTGGCTCGTAGTGCTGGTTGTCGTAAGCCTGTTGGCTTTCAATACCGCGGACACCGAACCAGTAATCACTGTGTCCCGTTGGTTGTCTGTAGCAGCCAACAATGCTCCTGTGTTCGTTCTCGGCCTGCTCTATCTCCACTTCGCCAGACTGACCGTCCGCCAACCGGCAGGAGTCGATACTTAATCGCGCGGGGCGGCTCTGCCCAGTCTACCCCCTACCGAATGAGGTCGGGATTGATCTGGTACTTCTTCAGCTTCGCATAGAGCGTGGTCCGGCTGATTTGCAGGATTTCAGCGGTCCGTTTGATGTTGCCAGCGTGCTGACGCAAAGCGTTGATGAGGATTTGTTTTTCGGGTTCGCCGAGCTGGTCGGCCAAGGCAGGAGATGCCGCGCCCAATACCGGCTTGGACTCGGTGATTCGTTTGGGCAGGTCGCTGGCGTCGATGAGAGACGATTTCGCAAGCACAACGGCTTGCAGAACCACGTTCTCCAACTCACGGACGTTGCCGGGCCAATTGTAACGACAAAGCACGTCAATGCCCGCATCCGTAAAGCCGCGCAGTTCCTTCCCGTTTTGCCGCGCGAAACGCCGCAAAAACTCCATCGCCAAGAGCGGGACGTCCTCCGTCCGGTCGCGCAACGGCGGCAACTCGATCTGCACAACGTTGAGCCGGTGGTACAAGTCCTCGCGAAAGGTTCCCTCGGCAACGCCTTGCTCAAGTGGACGGTTTGTCGCCGCGATAATCCGCACATCCACGGAAATTGGCTTCGACCCGCCCACCCGCTCGAAGGTCCGCGTTTGCAGCACGCGGAGCAACTTGGCCTGCACATTCAACGGGATGGTCGCGACCTCGTCCAGAAATAGCGTACCGGTGTTGGCCCGTTCGAACCGGCCCACGTGGCGCTCGACGGCCCCCGTAAAAGCTCCTTTCTCGTGACCGAACAACTCGCTCTCCAAAAGCTCACGGGCCAACGCCGTACAATCCAGCGTCACAAACGCCTTTCCGTGTCGCCCGCTCGCCTCGTGGATGGCGCGGGCGACCAGCTCCTTGCCTGTTCCCGTTTCGCCGTGGATGAGCACGTTGGCATAGCTGTCCGCAATGGTCTGGATTAATTCAAAGATGTCGCGCATCTGTGAGTTTTGGCTGATGATTCCGTAAAAACCGTGAGCCGGTACGGCCAGCAAACCACGGTTGCGTGGATCGGTCCCGCCCGTGCGCACCATCATACCCAATTCTTGCGCAGCCTGACCGATCCTCTGGCGAAGCGTTGCCAGCATGGCGGGATCGTCAGATTTCTGTACGTAATCGAAGGCCCCCAACTTCGTCGCCCGCACTGCCTGCTCCACGGAGGTTCTCACCGTATGTACCAAGACGATTATCTCTGGGAAAACCTGGCGAATCTGCTCCAAGAACGCCACCCCGTCCTGATCCGGCATATTGATCTCCGCGATCACAATATCAATGCTCCGCGCATCGAGCAGAAGCATTGTGTCGTGGACGGAATTCGCGGAGAACACCTCGCAGTCATCCTGAATCAACAGTTCGGACAACTTCAAGGTCCATGAAACGTCCGGATCGACTACGAGTATTTTCGCTCTTGGCATGCCCAGCGTGCCATTCCTACGCGTAAACCATGCGATCGCCAGCCCCGTCCATGTTAACACTGCACCTCGACAGCGCTCCCGACATGTCAAGCACCTTCCAAGCCAGCGAAATGCAGCCTACCGCGAACGTGGCGGTGTCAATTGAACATGTTAATAGCCTTCCAACCCAGCTTTGTCAAGCTATCTACGGCCTAGTAACCCATCAAGGTTAACATGGCAGGAATTGCGTGCTGAACATGTCAGATTATACCGAGTTGATAGTCGTCCACGACGATATCATGCGAGTCCCCGATGAAATCTACCACTTTCGACAGAATCCTGTTAGCGAACCGCTTATCGTTGCTTGCCACGACTACTGCTAGTACTGCGCTCCGCCATAAGTCGTTTTCGCCGACCTCGGCCACCGATACGTTGAAGTGCCTACGAATGCGGTCTTTAAGACTATGGAGAACCTGCCTCTTAGCCTTCAGGCTGTTCGCTGACGGAATCGACAGTTCAATTTGTAGAACGCCAACTACCAATTTGGCCAACCTTTACCGTCGGGCGGGAGAAAATCGGCACCAAGGCTCCGAGGCAAACCGAAAAACGTGGTTTGAAACCAATCTACATCCCCATGATTTCGTAGCCACTGTCGACGTACAGGATTTGCCCGGTTGTCCCTGTCGACATATCACTACCGAGGTACAGCCCAGCTGCCCCAAGTTCCTGCGGCTCAATGTTCCGCTTCAAGGGAGACCGTTCCTCGTAATACTTGAGCATCTGGGTGAAACCAGAAATACCGCGGGCCGCCAGCGTGTTCACGGGACCAGCGCTGATCGCATTGACACGGATCTTCTTCGGTCCCAAATCGTAAGCGAGGTACCGCACCGAAGCTTCCAGCGACGCCTTCGCTACCCCCATCACGTTGTAGTGCGGAATCACCTTCACCGAGCCATGATACGTCATCGCCACGATCGACCCGCCATCGGTCATCAGTGGTACCGCCGCCCGCGCCAAGGCAACCAATGAATAGGCGCTCACGTCATGGGCGATCCGAAATGCTTCCCGCGAAGTATTGATGAACTCCCCTTCAAGCGCCTCCTTGGGAGCGAAAGCAACCGAATGCAGCAGAATGTGCAACTTCCCGAAATCCTTCCTGACCTGCTGGAAGACCCGCGCAATATCGTCGTCACGGGTGACGTCACAGGGATACATCGGCGTATCCGCTCCGTAATTGCCGGCGAGTTCTTCAACGTTCTCCTTGAGCCGCTCGCCCTGGTACGTAAACGCCAATTTGGCGCCCGCCTCCTGCCACGTCTTGGCTATTGCCCAAGCGATCGAGCGCCGATTGGCCACGCCAAAAACAAGGCCGTACTTGCCCGCCAAAGAAGTCAGATCGGGTTGCATGCGTGCAGATACTTAAGAAAGCTTCGCCAACAATCAAGCCTCAAACTCCACGGCGGTTGCGGGCCGTCAAGGGCTTGAACTGAAGCTCACCTCGTGCTCGGCTGAATCATCCACCACCAGCGAGGGAAATGACTCGTAGTAGAACTGGTGGTAAAGCAACGAACGCTTGGGCCTGACCCGCACGTGGGTTCCTGCAGGCCATTCCCGCATGGCCAACTCGAGTCGCTCGCGCACGCGCGGATCGACGGTCAACGCATGCTGCTGCGCCAACGTCTTGCCGCCAAACTGGCGCCGCAATTCGCCGGCTTCCTGTGCGCGAACTCCCACCGACACCGCCGCCAGCCCGAACGTTGCGACCACCACCGCAAACTGTGTGGCCCGCCAGACCAACGTCGGCCGGTGCCGACGCACCCTCGGCACAAACTTCACCAAGTTGATCCCCGCGGTAACCAGCCACACCCACGACAGGGCCAGCGGAAACGGCGAGATCGTAAACCCCATGATCTGCTCGTCACTTTTCCGGTGCAAGCCGCTCCAAAACATCCCGAGGGCGACAACAAACGTCGCCACCGCCACACCCACGTTCCACCTCCGTGACCGCAACTCACGGAAACTCGCCCGCCACAACAACGCCACTAAGAGCAGCGACGGCACGAATGCCCCGAGCAGCACGCGATCGGCCGACGTCTTCAACTGCGCTGCCAAATCCAGCCGCGTCCCGAGATACACAAACATCGTCCCCCCGACACCAAACACGGTTGAGAGCGTCAGCCAGAGATTCTCTGTCCGGGCGAGCCTCCGGCCACAAAAAACCAACACCACAACGAATACCGGCCAGAAGAACGCGTAGCCGCCATCCAGGAACGCAGCGTTCAAGAGTCCCCGCAATATAACCAATGACCTGGAGCCGATGTCCGATGTCGGGAGGTCAAAGTCGCTCGGCAGCCGCTTCCACCACACCAGCAACTCCCATGGCGCGGAAATCAACGCCGACACGAGGATCATTCGCCAAGCTCGTCCCGACGGGAATCTCCGTTTGAACGCGACGAGCACGAGCGCAATGCATCCACTGCCCACTCCGATCAACGCATCCTCTTTTACCCAGAATGCTATGCCGGCAAATACGGACGCCAGCCAGAGCCAGTCCGACCGCCGCGGCTCGCGGAGCCACAGAACGACAGCCCCGTAGAAAGCCATGAGCAACACCGCCAGCGGCAGATCGGCATACGTGATCTTCACCTGTTCCATCATCAACGGCAACGCACACCACCACAACAGCCACACCCCCCGCGCGCTCACCCGCAGCCGCTCCAGCAACCACCACAAAATCCCCGCCCCGGCCGCATAAAACGCCGCAAAGATCACCCGCGACGCCACGTCATCGAATTCACCGAGAACAAAGAAGACGAACGCCTGGGCGCTCGGTATCAGTGGGGGATAACCCGGGTGATGCGTCGTATGCGGGTCGAACAACGCCGGCGGCCACGTCCGGGCGAAGAACGCCACCTTCGCCTTCAACCCCCACATCGATAGTGCGTCGTACCCATAGATCGGCCGGGACCACGAGAGCACGAACGCCAGCAAGATCAGGAGTCCCCACGCCACGGAAGATGCCGGACTCGCAGCCGCGTCTTTCCACAGGTGGTCCTCGCCGCTTCTCAAACCGACGAACGCGCCGAATACTGCCAGCCCAAGCACCGGCACCACGATCACGGCACGCGAGAATGCAAAACCAACGAGATATGTCACGAAAAAGATTGCGGTAACGATGCCACAGCCGACGCAGTAGCCAAGGGCGAGCCGTGCATAACGCGGCTGCTCGCAGACCCCGGGCCAAACACACCGCAGCATTCCACAGCCCGCGAGCGCCAGCACCAGAGCCGCCACGGCCGCAAGCAAGAGGTTCATTTCCCAAATGGACTTCTACGAAGCCACGCCGCGGGTGTCGAGAGAATACCGATGACGGGAATCCGCACCGCCGACAACGCCCCGGTCGGGCCAGGACGCGGAACGCGACAAGATCCACCGGCAACAAGATCGCCGACAACCAGGGGCCACAGCTGGATGTTACGCGGGCTTTGTCGCCGGGGCATTGAGCTGTTTGACGCCGTCGAAGATGTACCAGACCCCGGAAATGAAGGTAAACACACCGGCCGTGATCATCGGCCAATTGAACGGCGGGTGCTCGATCTTGAGCAACACCCAGCCGAGGGTGATCATCTGAAAGAACGTCGCGCACTTGCCGACGATGCGCGGCTGCGACCGCGCGTGACCGGCGACGATGTGGATGAGGACTGTGCCGGCCAGCAGGATGGCGTCGCGGCTGATTACCAACACGGGAAACCACAACGGCAGTTGCTCGAAGGCGTCGCCGTTGTCGCGGCTTAATAGGATCAACGCCGAGACCAACAACGCCTTGTCGGCCAGCGGGTCGAGGAATGTGCCCAACTCACTTTTCTGGTGGTAACGACGGGCAATGTAGCCGTCCACGGCGTCAGACACCGCCGCAAGCGCGAAGATCGCGCAGGCCAGGATGCGCTCCCATTCCTGCGGGTGTCCATGGCTACAACTGCGAATGTAGTCGATGCACACCAGCACGAACAGAGGAATCAACAGGATCCGTCCAATCGTGATCTTGTTCGGCAGCGTGAGATGTTGGGTGGACGCCGTCATGACTGGAATTCCTTCGCCGCGCGCCGCAAGCGCGCCAGAACGCGGTCGGAACCCATCACCTCCAACATATGATAGAGGGACGGCCCGGCCGCCTGGCCCGAGACGGCGACGCGGCACGGGTGAATCAACTCGCCGGTTTTCACGCCCAATTCAGCCGCCAGCGCCTTAAGCGTCGTTTCCAGCGTCGCCGCCTTCCAGTCGGCGACGGCGGCAAACCTTTCGGCCAGCCTCGTCAGCCGCTCACTGGTTTGCGGTGCGCTGCACGATTTCTTCACGGCCTCCGGATCAGCCGGATAGTCGTCAGCAAAGAAGTAATTGGTGCGGTCAGGTAATTCCCTCAACAGCTTGACCTTCTCTTTGACGAGCGCAACGACGGCGCGGGTGTAATCGTCGTCGGCTACGCGATTGGGCGATCCGCCCGTGCCGGTTATCGGGACGAACGGCTTGGCCAACTCGAAGAACCGGTCGAGCGGCATCGCGCGGATGTATTCCCCGTTGATCCACGTGAGTTTGGCGACATCGAAGCGGGCGTTGGTTCGCAGGATCTGCGGCAGGTCGAAGAGTTTGATGGTTTCTTCAATCGGCACGACTTCGCGGTTGTCCTTGGGCGACCAACCGAGTAGACAGAGATAGTTGCGCACTGCCTCGGGCACGTAGCCGTCGTCGACGTACGTTTGCAGGGACGCCAACCGCGCTTTCACGGCGTCGGGATCGCTCTTGCTCATCTTGGTGCCGTCGGGGTTGAGGATCATGGGGATGTGGGCGTACTTCGGTGGTTCGACGCCAAACGCGCGGAACAGGGCGATGTGCTTCGGCGTGTTCGAGAGGTGATCCTCGCCACGGATGACGTGGGTGATCTTCATCTCGATGTCGTCGACGACATTGACGAGATGGAAGACCGGGTTGCCGTCGCTGCGGACGATGACGAAATCCGGATCGAGCATTTCCGTTTCGTTCAACGGGCGCACCACGCGGCCGGCAATGAGGTCGGACACCTCAATGGGCTGGCGCGTCATCTTGAAGCGAACCGCACCTTCCCGCTCGCAGGCCATGCCGTTGTCCATGAGTTCGCGCACGCGCCGCTGGTAGACACCCGCGCGCTGCGATTGAAAGTATGGTCCGAACGGACCGTCTTTGTCCGGACCTTCATCCCAGTCGAGGCCGAGCCAGCGCAAGCCGTCGAGAATCGTACGCAGCGACCGCTCGGTGTTGCGGGCGACGTCGGTATCCTCGATGCGCAACACAAACGTGCCGCCCGTGTGCCGGGCATAGAGCCAGTTGAACAAGGCCGTGCGCACGCTGCCGATGTGCAGAAAACCCGTGGGACTGGGCGCGAAGCGGACGCGAACATTCATTCGGGGTGGCACCGTAGCAGATTCCCGCTGGTCGTGGCAAGGCGCTGGTCCGACCCGGAGAAATCCGGCCGGTCATCGTCAGTTAAGTTCCGTCCTAGAACGGGCCCGGATGCGTTTGCATCCACAGGAGACGCAACGCGAATGCGAAGGCCAGGAGCAGGTTGAACCACGAGAGGATGAAATCGAGGTAGTAGAACGTCAGCGGACGGCTTCGGGCAATCGTGAGTTCCCGATACGTCCGCAGTTCTTGGAACACACGCCAAAAAAACAATCCCGTCGGGAATCGTGCGCCGTGTCGATACAGCCGCGGACAGACGGCGAGCCAGTGAACCAAGACGTTGGCCACCACGGTCAGGCCCAACAAAATCAGCAGGCCGATGACGTCCCGGTTCTCCGCAGTCAATGGTCCCATGTCTCACAGTGAGTGCAGGAAATCTGCCAACTCGTTGACACGAGGGGTTTTGCCAGTCCGCACGTAGTAGCCCGACGCACCGACACCGAGTTGGAGCGCAATCTCGTCATCGGCACCGAGGAGTTTGCCGAGGCAAAATCCGGCGTTGAAATGGTCGCCTCCGCCCGTGCTGATCAGCGGTTTCCCCACCGACGGCCCGGTGACCTTCGACACACCGTCGGCGGATGCGGCAACGGCGTACTCGCGTGGATGAACGACCACCGTGCTGATGCCGAGTTTGCCCAAGATGAATTCAGCAACGGATTTCACCGCGGTTTCGCCCACGGTCGCTCCCCGATAGCCGAGCACCCGACCGACCGAGAACCCCTCCTTCTCGTTGAGGCCGAGATGGGTGGCGAAAAACTTCTGGAACTGCCCAAGCAACTCGAGAGCGCGCGCGATGTCTTTGCGGTCCCGTTTTTCGGGGTCGGCCAGGTCGAAAAACATCCGGCGCGTCCGCCCGGGAGAAAACCCGGGGCACAACTCGGTCAGCATATGCTCCCAAATGTCGCTCATGCACGGCACCATCGTCCAACTTTGCAAGCCGACGAGGTCGGCCTCGGAAAGCAGGGTGCGAAGACGGTCCCGGCCGACCCGCTCCACGAGGGTTTGCCAGGTGACATCCTGGAGCGGCTGCTGCTTGCCCAGCATGAGCTTGCCATCATCGAACTCCAGCGCGTCCGTGTGCCCCGGCTCGGCAATGCTGTGGACGGTCGCATGCGCGACCAGTTCGGCGAACGCAGAGTGAATCTGGGGGCAGCCGAGACAGCCAATGCAGGCGACCCTGACACCAACGGCGGCCAGGGCATTGGCCATGATCGGGCCATTCCCTCCCAGTTTGACGCGCTCGACGACCAGTTCGACGTTCGAACTTCTGCCGGCGGCGCGCGCGAGGCGCTCGGCAAAGGCGGAGATTGTTGGAACGCGCGTGAACCTCGTGGGTGATTCACGTTTGTCCACAACGGTGACAATTTCGTCCACAAATCCGTCCAGCCCGATGGTGGCGTGCAGAGATGAAAGCACGGGGACTTCCGCGCGAAGATCCTCCGCCGCGCGGCGCGAAAGAGATTCGACCTTCACACAGAACTTCCCTCGGGGCGAGAACGAGCAACTGGCACTGAAGTTGCACTCCGCACGGTCATGGGAGTCTGTGTAACAGAATCAGCGGACCCGCTCAACCTCTTTCGCGGCACCGAACGAGACCTTGACGTTTCGGTCCGCGCTGGTAGGTTATGGGGAGTCGCAGCCTCACTACTTCGGGGAAGCAACATGGGAATCGGGATTGGGTCATGAACGCCATGAAGAAGTTGGAAATCGGCCAGCGTGCGCCGGATTTCACCCTGCCAGGAGTCGATGGAAAAGACTATTCCCTGGGTTCGTTCAAGGACAACAAGATCGTGGTCGTGCTCTTCACCTGCAATCACTGCCCGTACGTCCAAGCCTACGAGGAACGACTCATCTGCATCCAGCGCGACTACGGCCCGAAGAGCGTGCAATTGATCGCCGTCAACGCCAACGATGCCGTGGCGTATCCCGAGGACGGTTTCGACAACATGGTGCGCCGCGCCAAGGAACGGCAGATCAATTTCCCGTACCTGCGCGACGAAACCCAACGCGTGGCGCGCGCCTACGGCGCGGAGTACACGCCGGAAGCCTTCCTGCTCAATTCCCGGTTTCAGGTGCGCTACATCGGGCGCATCGACGACAACTGGCAGCACCCCGACAAGGTGAAGACGCACGACCTGCGGAGTGCGATCGACGCCGTGCTCGCGCACAGGAAGGTCGAGAATCCCATCACCCACGCCATCGGTTGCACGATCAAGTGGAAGTACTGATTTTTCGGTGGCGCCACCGTCCCCGCCTGTGGTTACATCCTCGTCATGGGACGACGCCTGCTCATCCTGGTTACCAAACTGGCGATCAACGCTCTGGCGCTGCTGGTGGCTGAAGCCTTGTTCCGTCACATCTGGCTGGAAACCACGCAGGCCACCATCGCGGCCGCTGTGATGCTGGCGCTCGTGAACACGTACCTGCGGCCGCTGATCATCCTTCTCACGTTGCCGATCAACATTCTCACGCTCGGCCTGTTCACGCTGGTCATCAACGCCGCGATGCTCAAACTCGTGAGCTGGCTCATCCCCGCGTTCCACGTGGAAGGATTCTGGACGGCCGTCGGCGGCGCGCTGGTCATCAGCATCATCAGCATCCTCCTGAATCTGTTCCTCAAACCCGACGCCGTCGAGGTTCGCGTCTACCGCGGATGAAACGATTCTCGGCGATCGTGTTCGACATGGACGGCGTGATCGTGGACAGCGAGCCGCTCCACAAAAAGGCGTTCGAAGCGTTGTTCGACGAACTCGGCCGCAAACACGACCACGGCATCGTGTTCCACGAGTACTACGGCCGCTCGGACAAAGTGTTGCTCCAGGATTTCATCGAGAAACACAAGCTGCCGTTCGAACTGGAAGATCTCACCCGACGGAAGCTGAAGTACTTCGTGCGTTACCTGCGTGAGCGGCAGCCCGTGTTCAAGGAATTACATTCGCTCGTGCCGGAACTTGCCCGGCACTACAAGCTCGCCATCGCCTCGAGCAATTTCCACAGCGTCATCGATGTCGTCATGGAATTCAGCGGCTTGCGCCCCCACTTCAACGTCATCGTGGGTTACGAAGACATTCGCTTTACCAAGCCCGATCCGGAGATTTATTTCACCGCGGCCCAGCGTCTCGGCGTGCGCCCCTCGCAGTGCTGCGTCATCGAGGACGCCGCCCTGGGTGTCCAAGCAGCGAAAATGGCCGGCATGACCTGTATCGGCCTCACCACCAGCCTGCCTCCCGAACAGCTCCAGCAAGCCGATTTCATCGCGAAAAACTACGACGACGTCCGCCGTCTTCTGCTATAGTCCACGGCACTGGCGTGGATGCTCAGCTTAAGCATGAAGTCCGCTTTCTGACCACCCGGCTGGGCGCGATCATTCGCGAACAGGCCGGCGACCGCGTGTTCGACCACATCGAACAGATCCGCAAGCTCGCGAAGGCCATCCGCGACAACCACGATCTCGCCTCCATCCGGAGCAAGCGGCGCCTCATCGCCCGGTTAACCATCACCGAGGCGAACCAGGTCGCCCACGCGTTCAGCCTCTTCTTCCAGGTCGTGAACCTCTGCGAAGAGCGCGCCCGCATCCGTCACCTGCAGTCGAGTTCGTCGCCCACCCAATCGTTGCGCTGGTTGTTTCACGAACTCAACCGCGCCAACGTTTCGTCCAAAACGTTGCAGCATTGCCTGAATGCGCTGGAAATCCAGCCGGTCCTCACCGCGCACCCGACCGAAGCCAAACGCCGCACGGTGCTGAACCAGATTCTGCGCTTGGCCCGTCATCTGGACGATCCCGACGAAATCCTCGAATCGCTCTGGCAAACGCAGGAAGTCCGGGAGCGCAAGGTCGGCCCGCTCGACGAAGTGGAGAACACGCTCTTCTTCTTCGACCACGCGATTTTCGAGACCGTGGCCCGGTTTTATGCCACGTTCGATGCCGAGTTGGCCGCGTGTTATCCCGACGTGCAGCGGACCCGTTCGTTCCTCACCTTCGCGTCGTGGGTCGGCGGCGACCGGGACGGGAACCCGTTCGTCACGCCGGAGATCAGCTTGCTCACCGCCACGCTCCACCGCAGCCGTCTTCGCACCGACTACGACCGGCAATGCGAGAAGCTTCTCGAAGAACTCACGCACTCGTCGCCGCGCGGCCGCCGGTCCACACCCGGACGCGATCCGTTTCAACCGGGCGAAACCTTCCGCAAACAACTCGTCGCGATCCGCCGCAAACTGCGCGGGCGCTACCTCCGGCCCGCGGAATTCGTCGGTGACCTCGAACAGATCCATGACGGACTTCACCGCCAGCACGCACACCGCGCCGCGTCGGGCCGGTTGGCGCGTCTCATCACCCAGGCCAAAGTGTTTGGGTTCCACCTCGCCGAACTGGATTTCCGGGACGACAGCCGTCGGTTGGCGGACGCACCGGACGAACTGCTGACCGAACTGCAGTGCATCCGGCACATCCAGCGCGAGCACGGCGTCGCGGCAGCCAATCACTTCATCCTGAGCATGACGCGCGAAGCCGACGATATCCGAACGGTGTGGCAACTCGCGGGTCGCGCGAAATTGCGACACATCGACGTGGTGCCGCTGTTCGAAACCATCGACGACCTCGACCGGGCGCCGCAGATCATACGCGATTTGTGGAGCAACGCCGGTTACCGGACCCATCTGGCGACCCGCGACGACGTGCAGGAAATCATGCTCGGCTATTCGGACTCGAACAAGGACGGCGGCTACCTCGCCGCCAACTGGTCCTTGTATCGCGCGCAAAAGGAATTGGCGCTGCTGGCCGACGAGTGCGGCGTGAAGTTGCGTTTTTTCCATGGCAAGGGCGGATCCATCGACCGCGGCGGCGGCGCGAGCCATCGCAGCCTGCGAGCGCAACGGTTCGCCGCCCACGGCGGCCGGATCCGCATCACCGAACAGGGCGAAGTCATCTCGCTGAAATACTCCAACCCGCTGATTGCGCAGCGCAACCTCGAACAGCTTACCTCGGCGGTCATTGCCGCCAACTGCCTGCCGCCGCGCGTCGATCCGACCAGAATCACGGATTGGGAACAATGGATGGCTGAGATGGCGCGGACCGCATTCGAGTCCTACCAACAGTTGGTTTATCGAACGCCGGAGTTCCAGGAGTATTTCTGGCATGCGACGCCGATCGACCTCATCGAACATCTGCGCATCGGCTCGCGCCCCAGCCGCCGACAACAGACGACCGACCTGCGTCAATTGCGCGCCATCCCGTGGGTGTTCGCGTGGACGCAATCACGCCACCTGCTCGGCGCTTGGTACGGCGTCGGCCACGCGCTGGAGGAATTCGTTCATCATCAACCCGACGGTTTGGCCTGCTTGCGCGAGATGTATGCCGGCTGGCCGTTTTTCGCCGCAGTACTCGACAACGCCGAGGTGTCACTCGCGAAAACCGACCTGTACATCGCCGGGCGGTACGCGTCGCTGGTCCAGGATGTGGGCGTCCGCCGCAAGATTCTCGGGTTGATCGAGGACGCGTATCATCGCTCCGTTCGGATGGTGCTCAGTGTCAACCAGCGTGGTGCTCTGCTTGCCAATCAACCCGTGCTGGCCGAGTCGATCCGACTCCGCAATCCCTATATCGATCCGCTCAACTACCTGCAGATTCGCTTCCTGCCACGCTGGCGCCGGGCCCGCGAATCACCGAACGCCGAGAAGCTCCGTCGGTTGCTCGCCCTCACCGTGAACGGGGTGGCCTTCGGTATGAAAAGCACCGGGTAAAGGGAGACGAACCAGTCAATCGAAACCGATTGCCGCAGAGGGTTCCCCGGTTGCGGTCCCGCAGCGCGTCAATCATCGGCAACGGTGGATCCGGACTGCTTCCGCCCCCGCAAGAAATCCCGGAGAAACCTCGCGGTGTGCGAATCCCCGGGGTTGCGCGACAGATCCATGGGCGTTCCCTGCGCCACGATTCTTCCCCCGGCATCGCCGCCTTCCGGCCCGAGATCGATGATCCAATCAGCTTCGGCAATCACGTCGAGATTGTGCTCGATGATCACCACCGTGTTGCCCGCATCCACCAAGCGGTGCAATACGCGGATCAACTTCTCCACGTCCGCCATGTGCAACCCGATCGTCGGCTCGTCCAAGACGTACAACGTGGAAGGGCGAAGAGAGACGCGGGACGAGGGCGACGACTTGCCGCCGTTCTCGCTCGTCGCTCTTCCCTCTTCCCACTTCGCCCCGGCCTTTGCCAGTTCCGTTACCAGCTTGATTCGTTGCGCTTCACCCCCGCTCAACGTCGGGCTCTGCTGGCCGAGCGTCAGATAACCCAGGCCGACTTCCTCAAGCAGCTTCAGACCGTGGTGGATGTGCCGGTGCGCGGAGAAGAACCCGACCGCTTCGTCGACGCTCATCGCGAGCACATCACCGATGCTCTTGTCTTTCCATTTGACTTCCAGCGTCTCCGCCGCAAACCGCTTGCCCCGGCACGCCTCGCACGTCACCGCCACGTCCGGCAGAAAACTCATCTCGATTTTCTTCACCCCCTGCCCTTCGCATTCTTCGCAGCGGCCACCGGCGACGTTGAACGAAAACCGCGCCGGTTCGTAACCGCGCATCTTCGCCTCGGGCGTGCTTGCAAACAACCGTCGAATGTCATCCCAGAATCCGACGTACGTTGCCGGACACGAGCGTGGCGTCTTCCCAATCGGCGTTTGGTCCACTTCCAGCGCGCGGGCGACCTGTTCGGTCCCGAGGATCTTCTCGCAACCGCTCAATCCGTTCAATCGTAGGGACGGCTCGCCGAGCCGTCTGCGGCGCGCTGCGCCGTCGCGCCCCACCAACAGCTTCAGATTATCGTGCAAGACTTCTCTGACCAACGTGCTCTTACCGCTGCCGCTCACCCCCGTCACACACACAAGCCGCGCCAACGGAATCTTCACCCGTAGATTTTTTAGGTTGTGCAAGCTCGCCCCGGCAATCTCCAACCGTGAACCGTGAACCGTGAACCGTGAACCTTTGTTCAGCGGATGCCGCAACGGCTCTCGCAGGAACTTGCCGGTCACGGATCCCGGCGCACGGATCACATCCTCCAGTGATCCCTCCGTCACCAGGTGTCCACCGTTCACGCCCGCGCCAGGCCCCAGGTCAACGATGTGCTCGGCGTGTCGGATCGTCGCCTCGTCGTGCTCGACGACCACGACCGTGTTGCCTTTCGCTTCCAGCTGGTGAAGCGTGTCGAGCAACATGAGATTATCGCGTGGATGCAACCCGA
The DNA here is from genome assembly GCA_035515475.1 of Verrucomicrobiia bacterium. Classification (GTDB taxonomy): domain Bacteria; phylum Verrucomicrobiota; class Verrucomicrobiia; order Palsa-1439; family Palsa-1439; genus DATJBF01. The sequence goes on along the minus strand of DATJBF010000008.1, from coordinate 34,907 downwards.
TGGTCGGTTCGTCGAGGATGTAGCACACGCCACGCAGGTTCGAACCGAGTTGTGCCGCGAGCCGAATCCGTTGCGCCTCGCCGCCGCTCAGGGTCGGCGCGGCACGGTCGAGCGACAGATAGGGCAATCCGACCTCGCGCAAGAAGGCCAGCCGCGAACACAGTTCCGCCACAATGTCCCGGGCGATCTCCGCGTCCCGTCCGCGGAGCTTCAACGACCGGAACCGCCGCTCGGCTTCCGCGACCGACCACCGGGTCATTTCGGCAATGTTCAGGCCCTGAAACCTGACCGCGACGGCTTCGCGGCGGAGCCGCGAGCCTTGGCAATCGGCGCACGGTCGCTCCTGGCCTTCGAACCATTCGTTCCACCATACTTCCTCGCCGGTGTGTTCCTCGGTGAATCCGTAGAACAACAATCCCGTCCCGTAACAACTCGGACACCAGCCGTACTTTGAGTTGAACGAAAACAACCGCGGATCGAGTTCCTCAAAGCTGCGTCCGCACTTCGGGCACGCCCGGCGGGTGGAGAACAGTTGTTGCTTGCTAGAGCGGCGGTCTACGGCCACCGCTACAATCGTCCCCTTCCCAAACTCCAATGCCGTTTCGAGCCGTTCTCGCAGTTCCCGCTCCCGCCTCGGTGTCACGTCAATGGCTCCGACCGGCAACTCGATGTTGTGTTCCTTGAACCGGTCGAGCCGCGGCCACCTTGCGGTGGGCACCAACTCGCCGTCGACACGCAACTGGGAAAAGCCCTTGCGCAACGCCCACTGCGCAAGATCGGTGTAGTAACCCTTGCGATTCACGATGAGCGGGGCCAACAATTCCACGCGTTGATCGCGGTATTCTTTGAACAACTTCGCGACGATTGCCTCCGGTGTTTGCGGCTGAATCGGGATATCGCAGTCGGGACAAAACTGCGTGCCGAGCTTCACGAACAACAGCCGTAAGAAGTGATAAATCTCCGTGACCGTCGCCACCGTGCTCTTGCGGCCGCCCCGGCTCGTCCGCTGCTCGATCGCCACCGTGGGCGGAATCCCGAAGATCGCGTCCACGTCGGGACGCGACGCGGGCTGGACGAATTGGCGGGCGTACGCGTTGAGCGATTCGAGGTAACGACGTTGACCTTCCGCGAACAGAATGTCGAACGCCAGCGTGCTTTTGCCGCTGCCGCTGATGCCGGTGATGACGGTGAATTTGTCGCGCGGTATGCGGACGTCGATGGATTTCAGGTTGTGCTCCCGGGCGTTGTGAATCCGAATTTGGTGATCGAGCGAAACTGTAGCGGCGCTCTGTGAGCGCCGATTCCTTTCGCTTGCTTTCGACGGTCGTAGACCGCCACTGCAGCGCAGCGCTCTCCCCGTGTGACTCCGCTCGCACTTCGCCACGCTGTCAGGCGTGCCAACGCAGACGACTTCGCCGCCAGCGTCGCCACCTTCGGGGCCGAGATCGATAATCCAATCCGCGGCGCGGATCACGTCGAGGTTGTGCTCGATGACGACAACCGAATGCCCGCGCTGAACGAGTTGGTCGAACGCCTTCAGAAGCGTCGCAATGTCGTCGAAGTGCAGGCCCGTGGTCGGCTCGTCGAACAGGAACAGCGTGCGGTGGTGGGGCACGAGAGCCTGCCCTGAGCGAAGTCGAAGGGCCGGGCGCGCCGTGGTCTGATCGCGGACGGCCCGGCGGTCCGACCCTGCCTTCGCCTCCGCCAAATATCCGGCCAACTTCAGCCGTTGCGCTTCGCCGCCGCTGAGCGTCGGCACGGGCTGACCCAGTTTCACGTAACCGAGTCCGACCGCACGCAACGGTTCGAGCCCGCGCAAGATTTCCGGAGAACCGGCAAAGAACCCGCAGGCTTCGTTGACGGTCATCTCGAGAACGTCGGCGATGGACTTGCCTCGTTTGTCATTCCGAGCGGAGCGAGGAATCTCTCTCTCGTTCTTGGGAGACCCTTCGCTCCGCTCAGGGTAACATTGTTCCGGCAATGTCACATCCAAGATCTCCTTGCGATACCGCTTGCCGTCGCAGTCGGGACAGCGGAGGTACACGTCGCTGAGGAATTGCATCTCGATGTGCTCGAAGCCGTTGCCGTGGCACGTCGGACAACGTCCCTCGCCGGAATTGAAGCTGAACGTGCCCGCCGAATAGCTGCGCTCCTTCGCCAGCGGCTGGGCGGCGAATAATTTGCGGATGGCATCGAACGCGCCGACGTAGCTTGCCGGGTTCGAGCGCGTGGTGCGGCCGATAGGCGACTGGTCAACCAATACCACGCCCCCGACCTGGTCGTGGCCCGTGATCCGCTTGTGCTGGCCCGGTTGCTCGGCCGGTTTGTGTTTCAATTTCCGCAGCGCGTTGTAGAGCACGTCCTGCACAAGGGTGGATTTGCCCGAGCCGCTCACGCCGGTAATGCAAACGATACGGTTCAGGGGAATTTCGACGTCGATGCTCTTGAGGTTGTGCTCGGACGCGCCGAGGATTCTCAGTGACGGGCGATGGGCGATCGGCAATGGGCGGCGACGAATACCGACCGATTTGTCGCCCCGAAGGTATTGCGCGGTGAGCGAGCGCCTTGATTTCACCAGGTCTTGCTGCGGGCCAAAGAACACGACTTCGCCGCCCCGCTCCCCGGGCCCGGGGCCGAGGTCGAGAATCCGATCGGCGGCGCGGATGACATCGGGGTCGTGCTCGACAACGAGCAATGTGTTGCCCGCATCGCGCAGTCGATGAAGGACCCCAATGAGGCGGTTGATGTCGCGCGGATGCAGGCCGATGCTGGGTTCGTCGAGAACATAGAGCGTGTTGACCAGCGACGTGCCGAGCGCGGTGGTGAGGTTGACGCGTTGGACTTCGCCCCCGCTGAGCGTGCGCGATTGACGGTCGAGCGTCAGATAACCCAGACCGACGTCGACGAGGTAGCGGAGCCGAGTGCGGATTTCATCGAGGAGGAGTTCGGCGGCTTCGTCGAGCGGGGCGGGAAGTCGCAGCTCGCTGAAATAACGATGACACTCTGAAATTGGCAGGAGCATCACATCGTGGATGGTCAAACCGTCTTTCCTTGCGTTGTCATTCCGAGCGGAGCGAGGAATCTCTCGCTCGTTTGTGAGACCCTTCACCTCGTTCAGGGTGACAGTATCGGAAGACGGCAGCCGCCACAGCAGCGCCTCCGGTTTCAAGCGCGCCCCGCCGCAGGCTTTGCACGGGACATAACTGCGGTAGCGCGACAACAGCACACGGACGTGCATTTTGTAACTCTTGGTCTCCAGCCAGTCGAAAAACCGTTTCACGCCGTACCAGACGTTGTCCTCCCAACTCCCTTCGCCGTCGATGACCCAGTTGCGCTGCGCGTCGGCAAGTTCGCGCCACGGAACATCGGTCGGGATGCCGCGTTTGGGTGCGAATTCCATCATGTCGTCCTGGCATTCGCTGTAGCTCTCGGTCTGCCACGGTTTCACCGCCCCGCCCGCCAGCGTCTTGGTGTCGTCGGGAATGACGAGGCCGTAATCGATGCCGATCGTGCGGCCGAATCCCCGGCAGACTGCGCAGGCGCCGATCGGCGAGTTGAACGAAAACAGATTCGGCACCGGATCGCGGTAATGAATGTCGCAGTCGGGACAATGGAGGTCGGAAGAGAAACGGAACGGAGTGCTGGAGTATTGGAGTGCTGGAGTACCGTGAAGCCAGACATCGACCCGGCCCTGGCCATGTTTCAGCGCGGCTTCGAGGGACTCGACAATCCGCGAGCGGTTCCGCGGAGTGTTCTCGACACAGTCCTGGATGATTTCCAACGATTCGTCCGTTTCGGCACGAGTTTTCGTGTAACCCTGCTTGGCTAAAAGTTCGACCACCTCCCGTTTGGTAAAGTTCTTTGGCACTCGCACCGGAAAGGTGAGCAGTAGCTGGCCGCTGACGGCTGAGAGCTGAGAGCTGATGGTCTCCGCCGTGTCCCGCCGCACCGGTTTCCGGCATTGACGGCAAAACAACTGTGCCGCTCGCGCGAAAAGCAGTTTCAGGTGATCGTTGAGTTCCGTCATCGTGCCCACGGTCGAGCGCGAGGTCTTGACCGGATTGGTCTGGTCAATGGCGATGGATGGCGGGATGCCCTCGATACGGTCGGCCATCGGTTTGTCCATGCGGTCGAGGAACTGCCGGGCGTACGGTGAGAACGTCTCGACGTAGCGGCGCTGGCCTTCGGCGTAGATCGTGTCGAACGCCAGTGACGATTTGCCCGAGCCGCTGACGCCGGTGACGACGGTCAGTTCGCCCAACGGCAGCTTGAGATTGATGCCCTTGAGATTGTTCTGCCGCGCGCCTTCAACAACGATGAAATTGTCGTGATGTGATGAATTCGCCATACTCGCCGCGTGCTACTCTAGCGCATCCAGCCCCACCTGTCATTCTGAGCGAAGCGAAGAACCTCCCGAAGGAAACCGGGAACCGCCTGCAAGAATTCACGGGTTCTTCAAATCCAAGGTCGTCTGGACCGAATCCGGCGGGTAAGTGATCTGCCGGCCCACGACTCTGGCGAACGGGGTGAGCTTGTGCTGTTGGCGGTGCGTCACGCTGGTAATGTGCTCAACCCTGATGCCTCGGACGGTAAGAGCATCGGAAATCAGCGAGCGATGACAGCGCCACGGAACCGCTTCGGCGCACATGATGGCCACCGGCTTCTTCTTCGCGACGTCCAGGAGGTCGCCCAGCGCCCGTTCGAATTGCGGCGTCTGCATGTAATCGGCAAATCCACGAAAGCTGGCATTGCGCCAACCGGTGTTGGGCGAATCCTGGCGAGCGTGCCGCAGTCCACCAAGCCCGGGCAAATGCGTGTAATCGATCCGAGCGGCGCGCAGCGCAACTGGCAACGTGTCGGAGTTGAACTGCGGATTATGCCGCGAACGCGGCACCGTTCGGACATCCACCAGCTGCTTCACGTCGTGCGCTTTCAGCAGGGCGATGAATTCATCCAGTGGATGCGTCGAATGACCGATCGTGAGAACCACCGTTGATTTCGCCGCGCGCCGGGCCACGCGATAATCTACCACACGGTCAGCTGAGCCGCTCCATCCACTCCTCGTCCACGAGCACGTCGAGGTCGAGGAAGACTTTCTTGTTCATGGCGACTTCGAGTTCTTTGCGCGCGGCGCTGCCGATGTCTTTGATCTTCTTGCCCCCCTGCCCGATGAGCATGCGTTGGTGACGGTCGTCGGTCGTGAGGATGACGGCCTTGATGTAGAGCAGCGGTTTGCCGGTCTTGTCCTTGCGGTCTTCGACCTGTTCGACCACAACGCTGGCGGTGTAGGGAACCTCCTGCGAGGTTTGAAGGTAAAGCTTTTCGCGGATGAGTTCGCCGATCCAGAATTCATTGGTGACGTTGGTGACCTGGCCGTCCGGATATTGCAGCGGACCGACCGGCAGGTGACGCAAGATGGCTTGGATGAGCAACTCGACGTTCTTGCCCGTGAGCGCGGAGAGTTCGACGACGGAAACATACCGACCACAGGCAGGGACGTTTCGGCTGGGCTCAGCGCAGGCGCCTGTGCCACCAAAAGCGGCCGCTTTGGCGCGTTCGAGCCACGTCTCCCGGTAGTAGCGGTCCGGCAGGTCACTCTTGTTCAGCACAAGAATTTTCGGTTTGGCCATGTGGTCGACCATATCGTTGACGCGCTGGTCTTCGACGCCGATGGCGCGCGTGGGATCCACGACGTGGATAACCACATCGATGTCCTCGATCGCGTCGCGGACTTTGTGGTGGAGGTTCTGGACGAGTTTGCTCGGTTGCGTCTTGAAAATGCCGGGCGTATCCACGAAAACGATCTGGCCTTCAGGCCGGGTCACGATGCCGTGGTATGTGTCGCGCGTGGTCTGCGGTTTGGGTGTGACGATGGCGATCTTGGTGCCCACCAGCGCGTTGAGCAGCGTGGACTTGCCGACGTTGGTCCGGCCAACGAGCACGGCGAAGCCGGACTTGAGATTGGACGCCGATTGTTGTCCCACGACTCGGAGTTTACCACGAAGTGCACGAAGAGCACGAAGGTTTCCCTGAAGCTTGGGAGCTTCGTGGCCTTCGTGATCTTGGTGGTGAATCCTAGGCGGCTCGCTCAGAATTGGGCGTGGAAACCACGACTTTCTTGTTGTGTTCCGGGGAATTTGCGACAAATTGGTTCGGGCATGACCTGGAAAGACACGCTGGCTGGTCGCATTCCCGTCGAACTCGCTCAGGAGATCGACGTGTACGAGACCCAGCTCGAACTGCGGAAACTCGGCAAGATCGACGAGAAGTTGTTTGCCGAGACCCGCCTGCGCCGGGGTGCGTACGGCCAGCGCTACGACAACGGCCAGCGCCACGACGGCATCAAGACCCAGCACCTGAATTATCCATCGGGCACGCTCACCAAAGGCCCGGACACGATGTGGGACGCGCCCGGCATGCAGCGGATCAAGATCCCGTTCGGCGGACTGACGGCCGAGCAAATGGAAATGCTCGCCGACGTCGCGGAAGAATATGCCGACGGCATTCTGCACGTCACCACGCGACAGGATTTTCAACTTCATTTCGTTCACATCGACGATACCCCGACGATCATGCGGCGGCTGGCGTCGGTCGGCATCACCACCCGCGAAGCCTGCGGCAACGCGGTGCGCAATGTCACCGCCTGCCCGCTGGCCGGCGCCTGCCATACCGAGGCGTTCGACGTCACACCCTACGCGAAAGCGTTGTCGCGGTTCTTGCTCGGGCATCCCGACACGCAGGATTTCGGACGCAAATTCAAGCCTGCCTTTTCCGGCTGCGAACAGGAAGCCTGCGGACTCGTCACCATGCACGACCTCGGCGCCATCGCCCAGATCCGCGACGGCCAGCGCGGCTTCAAGTTGTTTGTCGGCGGCGGACTCGGACCGGTGCCGTATCAGGCGAAGGTCTTCGCCGAGTTTCTCCCTGAAGAGGAGTTGTTGCCGATCGCTCAAGCGATCGCACGTGTGTTTGCCCGACTCGGCGAGAAACAGAACCGGTCTCGGGCCCGCATCAAGTTCCTCGTCGCGAAACTCGGCATCGATGAATTTCGCCGGCTCGTGCTGGAAGAGCGCCAGATTCTGCCGCACGATCCGCGGTGGACGGCGTATTTGCCGCAAGCCCATGAGTTTGCCGAGAAACCGTGTAAGCTCGCGTCCTCCTTGAATCCCGCCGGGGCGGGACATCCGGAAGGCTTCGACGCCTGGGTCAACACCAACGTCTACCGTCAGCGCCAGCCCGGGTACGCGGTGGCGACGGTCACTCTGCCCATTGGCGACATTACGGCGTGGCAGATGCGGCAACTGGCCGACCTCGCGCGGAAGTTCAGCGGCGACAACATTCGCACGACGGTCGAGCAGAACATCGTGTTGCGCTGGATCACCGAGGCCGACCTGCCGGCGCTCTACCGCGAACTGAAGAAGATCGGCCTCGGCGAGCACGGCGCGGGGACGATTCTCGACGTGGTTGCTTGCCCCGGCACCGACACGTGCAAACTGGGGATTGCATCGTCGCGCGGGCTGGCGCGCGAAATCCGCGGTCGGTTGGCGGAGAAGTTCTTCACCCTCGACAAAGCCGTGCAAGGATTGCGGATCAAGATGAGCGGCTGCTTCAACTCCTGCGGCCAACATCACGTCGCCGATATCGGTTTCTACGGGAACAGCCGCACCATCGGCAAGCACAAGGTGCCGCACTTCCAGGTGTTGCTCGGCGGCAAATGGAAAGATAACGCCGGGTCGTACGGCCTGGCCATCGGCTCGGTGCCGTCGAAGCGCGTGCCGGACGTCGTCGACCGCATCACGCAGCGGTTCGTCGACGGACGGCAGGGGAACGAGAGTTTTCAGGAGTTCATCACGCGGATCGGCAAAGCCGAGAGCCGCAAGATGCTGGAAGACCTGATGGAAGTGCCGCCGTACGAAAACGACCCGTCGTTCTACAGTGATTGGGACGACCCGCGCGAGTTCACCATGGGCGACATGGGCGTCGGCGAATGCGCCGGTGAAGTCGTGTCGCGGTTGGACTTCGATTTGCAGGCCGCCGAGCGGTTGTGCTTCGAGGCGCAACTCAAACTCGAAGCCAAGGATTTGGCGAACGCCGACGCGTTGGCTTACCAATCGATGTTGCAGGCCGCCCACGCGCTGGTGAAAGAACTGTGGTACGACGTGCCGGCCGATCCCGACGCGATCGCCAAGGAATTCCGCACGCGTCTTTACGAGCCGAAACTGTTTTGGGACCGGTTTGTGGGCGGCAAGTTCGCCCAGGATTTCCTGCAGCGCCACGAGAATCCGCCGACGCGGCTCGATCCCGACGAGATCCATCGGCTCGTCCAGGAAGCGCAACTGTTCATCGACGCGTCGCACGCGTGCGCCGACAAATTGCGGGAACAGAAGGCAGCGAATTTGAAACTGTAGCTCCGAAGGCTTTCACCGTTACAAGAAACCGACCGATGATAGAACTTTACAAACTCGGCGTGAAAATCTTCACGGCGAATCCCGCGGCCGTGGATCTCCGCGATTTCATCCCGGTGTTTCATTCGTGGATCCAGCAGCAGAAGATCGCCGGGCATTTGCTGATCGACGTGCATGATTACTCACACGTCTACAATGGACCCGGCATCCTGCTCGTGGCGCATGAAGGCAACTTCAGCGTGGAGCAAACGGACGACCATCTGGGGTTGGTTTATTACCGCAAACAGCCCGTCGCCAACCCTCTCCAGACCGCGTTCGAATCGGCGCAGGCGGCCGTCCGCCTTCTCGAAGCCGAACCCAAACTCGGTGGGATCGAATTCCGCGCCGATGAGTTTGAGGTGTTTAGCAACGATCGTTTGCTGGCACCCAATACGGTCGAAGCCCGCCAGCAACTCGAACCGGTGGTCAAACACGCTTTCGCCGGTGCCACGGTCACGCTCGCGCCACAGTCCGCCGATCCGCGGGAACGGCTGGCGTTTGTAGTGAACCGCGGATGACGCCGATGGCCGCGGATATTTCATCCGTGCAATTCGCGTAATCCGCGGATAATTTCCCGTCGTGGACATCCTTCCGGCACATAAATCACACCCGCGTCACTGGGAGAGCTTCCGGTTCGTCTATCCGGTCCTCTCGCGGCGGAGCCACGGCATTTCCATCGGCATCAACACCAATCCCGACAAGGTCTGCAATTTCGACTGCATCTATTGTCAGGTGGACCGCACCGCGCCTTCCCCGGTCCAGGACTTCAACCTGGCCGCCGCTGAGGAAGAACTGCGCGCGATGCTGGACATCCTGAAGTCGGGTGAACTCGCGCAGCATCCGCCATTCGATTCCGTGCCGCCGGAGAAGCTCCAGCTCAACGACTTCGCCCTCAGCGGGGACGCCGAGCCGACGACGCTGCCCAACTTCTCGGCAACCATCGAGATGATCGCCCGCGCCAAACCGCCGGACGCGAAGATCGTTCTCATCACCGATGCGGGCGGACTGGACCGGGCCGACGTGAAACGCGGCCTGGAAATCATGGACGCGACCAACGGTGAAGTCTGGGCGAAGCTCGATGCGGGCACGGAAGAATATTTCAGACTGATCAGTCGCACGAAAATCCCGCTTGCGCGGATCCTGAAAAACATCACGGCCTGCGCGGCAGCGCGGCCGATCGTGATTCAGAGCCTGTTCATGAACGTGCACGGTGTAGGGCCGAGTTCAGAGGAAATCACCGCCTACTGTCAGCGGTTGCGTGACATCGTCACCGCGGGCGGTCAGATCAAGCTCGTCCAGGTCTACACCATCGCCCGCAAGCCGATGACGATGGTGGACGGCGTGCCCGCGTGGCAATTCGTGACGGCGCTGTCCGATGCCGAAGTCGACGCCATCACGGCGCGTGTCCGGCAAGAAACCGGCATCGGCGCCGAAAGTTTTTATGGAAGCTGACCGCGCCGAAATGAAGTTCACGAAGCCTTCGTGTTCTTCGTGCGCTTCGCGGTGAAGGCGTCCTTTCCTGTTGCGCTTTTGCAGAAAAATCGGTAAAAGCGTGCAGGGCGCGGTTACGCATCCTAAGGCGAGGAAACCTAATATTATGAGCCAATACGGATTGGAACATCATGGGATTGTAAGCCCGGGTACAGTGCATTGGAACCTGCCGGTGGCGCAGTTGGTGGAAGAATCGATCCGGCGCGGCGAGGGCATGCTGACGAGCAGCGGCGCATTGAACGCGTTGACGGGCAAACGCACGGGCCGCTCGCCCCGCGACAAATGGGTCGTCGACGAGCCATCGACCAGAGACAAGATCTGGTGGGGCAAGATCAACCAGCCGATCACGGAGAAGAATTACCTCGGACTACGCCAGGAAGTCCTGGCATACCTGCAGGGACGCGAATTGTTCGTGATGGACGGTTATGCGGGCGCCGATCCGCGGTATACGATGCCGATCCGCATTGTTACGGAGTTGGCCTGGCACAATCTGTTCGTGAAACAGCTGTTCCGTCGGGCCACCTCGGAGCAGCTCAAGTCGCACGTGCCGGAGTGGACGGTCATCAACGCCTGCCGGTTTCTCGCTGATCCCAAGAAGCACAAGCTCAACAGCGAAGCGTTTGTCATTGTCGATTTTTCCCGCAAGACCGTGCTGATTGGCGGCACGCAGTACGCCGGTGAGATCAAGAAGAGCATCTTCAGCGTCCTCAACTTCATGCTGCCCCCAAAAGGCGTGCTCCCCATGCACTGTTCGGCCAACGTCGGCAACGACGGCGACGTGGCGATCTTCTTCGGACTGAGCGGCACGGGCAAGACGACGCTCTCGGCCGATCCGGCGCGCGGCCTGATCGGCGACGACGAACACGGCTGGAGCGATCAGGGCGTATTCAATTTCGAAGGCGGCTGTTACGCGAAGTGCATCAAACTGACGAAGGAACGCGAGCCGATGATCTGGAACGCCATCCGGTTCGGCTCGGTCATCGAGAACGTCGCCGTCAATCCCGAAACGCGCGAGGCGGATTACTTCGATGATTCGATCACGGAGAACACGCGTTGCGCGTATCCGTTGGAATTCATTCCCAACGCCGTGCCCGGCGGCATGGGGGGGCATCCGAAAGCGATCGTGTTCCTGGCGTGCGACGCGTTCGGCGTGCTACCGCCCGTCGCGCGGCTCAATCCCGCGCAAGCGATGTATCACTTCATGGCCGGCTACACCGCGTCGCTCGCGGGCACCGAGGCCAACCTGGGCAAGGATCCGACGCCGACGTTCTCGACCTGTTTCGGCGCGCCGTTTTTGCCGTTGCCGCCGCAGGTCTACGCGGAGATGCTGGCCCAGAAGATGAAACAGCACAACGTGCACTGTTATTTGTTGAACACCGGCTGGGTGGGGAATCCGTTCGGCCAGGGCCCGCGCATTCCGCTCTGGAACAATCGGCACAACGTGGCGAACATGCTGGACGGCTCGCTCGATCGCGCCGAGTTTTGGATCGACCCGGTCTTCCGCTTCGAGGTGCCGAAGGCGTTGCCCGAAATGCCGCGGGAAATGCTCGACCCGCGCCTCTGTGCCAAGAACCCCAAGGATTACGAACGCCGTGCCCGCGACCTCGCCGCAAAGTTCGCCAAGAACTTCGAGCAATTCAAAGACGCCCGTGCCGAGATCGTCGCGGCCGGTCCGAAAGTCTGAGACCCATCGTGGCCGCGAGCCGGCTCGCGGCATACAAACGCGTTCAACAGCTTGCACCGCGAGGCGGTGTTCGGTTATTCTCCCGTGACATGTTGAAGACTTCCGAGAGCGGTCTCGCCGCGGACAACCGGATCGGGTCATCGCGAGCAGGAATTGCAGGGCGACGGATGGCCGCGGTGGTGGTGACAATCTTGGCGTTCGCCGGCACGGTTCGGGGCGCGGAAATCATCGACGGCGTGGCCGCCATCGTCAACTCCAACATCATCACCTACAGTGAGGTTCGCCAGTTCGTCCAGCCCGTAGTCCAACAACTTCGGCGCAATTTCTCGGGCCAGGAGTTGGTGGACCAGGTGCGGAAGGCACAAATGGACGCGCTGAACAGCCTCATCGAACGGGCGCTCATCATCCAGGAATTCAATACCAAAGGGTACAAGATCCCGGAAACGGTCGTCGACCAGCAGATCAACGACATCATTGCCGACGACTACGGCGGGAACCGCGCCACGTTCATCAAGACACTCGAGGCCGAGAACCTCACGCTGTCGCAATACCGCGACCAGGTGCGCGACCGGGTGATCGTTCAGGCCATGCGCGGCCACAAAACCCAGCAGGCCGTCATCGTGTCGCCCTACAAGATCGAAAAGTATTACCAGGACAACCTCGACCAGTACAAGGTCGGCGACCAGATCAAACTGCGGATGATCTTCATCAAACGCAGTCAACCGGTCAGCCAACCAACCGCCGCGCCGGCAGCCACTGCGTCCACCAACGAAGCGGCAGGACTGGCGCCCCCGGCAAGCGCGGCGACAACGATCGCCCCGTCCGCCGGCGAGATCCCTGGCACCAACAACGTCCAAGCCATCGCATCCACCACGACGGTCGCCGAGGCAGGCGCTGCGACGACAAATGCCCCGGCGGCGGAGACGAATGCGGTAGCGGTCAGCAAGCCGACTCCGCCGCCCGTCGATCCCCAACGCGAGCTGGCCGAGGAGATTCTGGCCAAGCTCGATGCGGGCGACAGCTTCGAAAGCATGGCCAAGGTGTATTCAGAGGCCAAAGAGGCGAAGGAAGGCGGCGATTGGGGCTGGATCGGCCGGGATATCTTGCGCAAGGAACTCAACGAAACCGCTTTCAAACTAAAGCCGGGCCAACACAGCCGCATTATCGAGACTGCCGAAGGCTACTACATCTTGGAAGTTGACGACGTGAGACCGGCACACACGATTCCGCTGGCCGAGGTGCGCGACGACATCGAGAAAACCCTGTTGCAGCAGCAACGCGCCAAGATGCAGGAAGACTGGGTCAAAGACCTCCGCGCCAAGGCGTATATCCGCCTCTTCTGACGGAATGGGGCGATGGACTGATGGGGTCTTGGAGTATTGTCTGACGGGACGTCGGCAGATCGTGTCGACCCCATTACTCCAACACTCCGTTACTCCAATACTCCATTTCCCATGAAACCGCGCATTGGCATCACGCTGGGCGACGTGGCCGGCATCGGCCCGGAAATCGTCGCCAAAGCCCTCGCGTCGCGCAAGCTCGACAAACGATTCGACTACGAGGTCATCGGCAACCCGCGCACCAAACGCCGGGCCGATGCCGCCGACTGGATCGTTGACGGTGCGAAACGCTGTCTTGCAGGCGAACTGGCCGCGCTCGTTACCGCGCCCATCAGCAAGCAACTCCTGCGCGACGCGGGTTATCCATTCGAAGGCCACACCGAGTTGCTGGCGCACATCGCCCGGACAAAACGATTTGCCATGATGCTCGTGGGTGGACCGTTGCGGGTCGCCTTGGCGACGATTCACGTGCCGATAGCCAAAGTGCCTCGGTTGCTCTCGGCGAGACGGATCATCGAAGTGATCGAGCTTTCTCACGACGTCTGCAAGCGCTTCGGCATCCGTCGACCGAAGATCGGCGTGGCCGGCTTGAATCCACATGCCGGGGAAGACGGTCTGCTGGGTGACGAAGAGCGACGCATCATTGCACCGGCGGTGCGCCGGGTCGCCCACAGACTTCCCGGAGTCAGCGGCCCGTGGCCGGCCGACACGCTGTTTCATAAAGCCTATCACGGTGGATTCGACGCGGTGGTGGCGATGTACCACGATCAGGGTTTGGCACCGCTCAAGATGATCGCGTTCGATTCGGGTGTGAATCTGACGTTGGGGTTGCCATTCGTCCGCACCTCGCCCGACCACGGCACGGCGTTCGACATCGCCGGCAAAGGTATCGCCAACCCCGCCAGCATGATCGCCGCGATCAACCTCGCCGCGCAGTTGGCGCGGTAGGGCGCAGACGTCAGCCGTACTGTAGCGGCGCCCTGTGAGCGCCGTGGCAGCCAGCGTCTTCTGTTGTCGACGGTCATAGACCGCCGCTACAGATTTCAGACCAGATTTTCCCAAACCGCCGAAACAATTGACTTTGTTTGTCCGGTATTGCAGGCTCGATCAAGCAATCGGGACTCGCGAGCCCGAAGAAAAAAGGAGCGTTTCCCATGACGAAATCTGAAAAGGCGTTGGTCGTCGTGACACTTGTTGCCCTGCCAAACTTGTGTCTGGCAGCGGGCAATCAACTAACGGTGAAAGCCGTCAACACGCTGTCGTTTGCCCGGCCCAGCCAGACGATTGAGCTGTCGGCGAAAGATCTCGCCCCGCTCGGCGATGATCTGACCAAGATTCACGTCCGGGACGTCGCCGGCAACGAAGTGTTGTGTCAGGCGGTCGACACCGACTACGACGCGTATCACACGCCGGACATCGTGATTTTCCAGGCCAATTTCGCTCCCAAAGAGACGAAGTCATTCACGGCCTACGCCGGCGCGAAACAGGAGTACACCAGAGAACAGTTCAAGGCGCACGGACGGTTTGTCCGGGAACGGTTCGACGATTTTGCGTGGGAGAACGACCGGATCGCGCATCGCACCTACGGCAAAGCACTGGAAACGTGGGCAGGCGAACCCCTGATCAGCAGCAGCATCGATGTCTGGTCGAAACGCACGCCGCGGATGGTGATCGATGAGTGGTACATGGTGGACAATTATCACGCCGATGAAGGCGACGGGTTTGACGATTATACCGCCGGCCAGACCCGCGGCTGCGGCGGGACCGGGATCTGGGCGGCGGACAAGCTCTGGGTGGCGAACAACTTCGTCGACTCGCGGGTGCTGGCCAACGGACCGATCCGCGTCGTCTTCGAACTCGTTTACGATCCATTCGACGTGAACGGTGTGGGCGCCAGCGAGGTCAAACGCGTCACGCTCGATGCCGGACAGAATCTCAATCATTACCAGAGCTTCTACAAAGCCTACAGCCGGCCCGAGAAGCCGGTGACCCTGACCATGGCCGTCGGCCTCAAGAAAGTGGACGGCGAAGAAAAGGCGCTGAACAGTGAGCACGCCTGGCTGGCGAAATGGGAGCCGATGGAAAAGAACGCCGGCATGCAGGGTCTCGCAGTGATCGTCGACCCGAAGCTCTTCGAGAGACAAACCGAGGACAAGCGGAACCTGCTCATGTTGGCCAAGGTGCCGGCCGACGGCCCGGTTTCATTCTGGGCCGGGTTCTGCTGGGACAAGGCCGGGCCGTTCACCAGCCTCGACGCGTGGAAGACGTACGTCGATGAGTTCGCCCAAGGGCTCGCGTCGCCCATCGAGGTGAGCGTCGCGGCGCCGTAACGGCAACCGCGTTGCCACAGCGTGGCAAGAAACTGACCAGCGACGGCAACCCCGGTTCGCTCCATACGCGGCGCACCTGCCCTGAGCGGAGTCGAAGGGAGCCGCGGAATACCCGAATCTCACGCTTCGGCTGCTGGGCCTTCCTGCCTGCGCAATCTACCGGCACGCTGGTCGCTCCACGAGATGGGTTATGCGAACGCGACTCATTGTTCTGGCATTGCTCCTCGGAGCGAACGCGTGGGCGGTGGACACGACCTTGCCCTCCGACAAGCAGGTTTTTCCGGCCGACAACCCGTGGAATACCGACATCTCCGACGCGCCGGTGGATCCGAACTCCGATGCCCTCATCGCCAGCATCGGACTCGACACCGGTTTGCATCCCGATTTCGGCACGGTCTGGCAACACGCGCCCATCGGCATCCCCTACTGCGTCGTGCCCGGCACGCAGAAGCTGGTGAAGATCAAATACAGAGCTTACGGTGACGAGAGTGATCCCGGACCATTTCCGATCCCGCGTAACGCGCCGATTGAGGGCGGCAAGAAATCGAAAGGCGACCGTCATGTCCTCGTCATCGACCGCGACAACTGGATACTCTACGAGCTGTCCAACGCCCGGCGTCACGGCCGGAGGTGGACGGCGGATTCCGGCGCGGTGTTCGATTTGAATTCCAACGAGCTGCGTCCTGCGGGCTGGACGTCCGCCGACGCGGCCGGTCTGCCAATCTTCCCCGGCTTGGTCCGGTACGATGAAGTCGTCGAACAGGGGTTGATCGCTCATGCGCTGCGGTTCACGGTCAGCCGGACGCGGCGCGCCTACGTGTCGCCGGCCCGGCATTGGGCCAGTTCGTCCACGGACACCAATCTCCCGCCGATGGGCATGCGGGTGCGTCTGAAAGCGGGTTTCGACATTTCCCCGTTCCCGGCCCACGTGCAGGTGATTCTGACGGCGTTGAAGACGTACGGCATGTTCGTGGCCGACAACGGCAGCAACTGGTACATCAGCGGCGCGCCCGACCCGCGGTGGGACGATGACGAACTGCACACGCTCGGCCAGGTCAAAGGCAGCGACTTCGAAGTCGTGCAGATGGACGACATTACCGTGCCGTGAGCCACGCTTGCGGATTGGCCGGACTGATGAGGATCCTGGTTCTTGCGGTTTCCACCAGCACCATCGTGCCAGGCTTGCTGGTGGTGACGTAGGCGCGGAACACGCCGAGTTTACGGCTCCAGAAGATCCCCGAGCCGGCAAACAATCCGCCGTTGCCGCACAGCCGGAGGCCGAAGCCCAGTGATATCTCGACCATCGAACAGTTCAACACGGGCCGGTAGCGAACACGACCGATGCGAAACGACACTTTCAGTTCGTCATCGTTCAACTCGTAGGCCACCGGCGCCCAGCAGAAGTAACAGCCCAACACAATCACGCTGACGAAGATCCCCGCCCAGAGAAACTTCCGCTGGAAGAACGCCGCGATATACAAGCCCGCATCCAACGCCAGCACGCATCCGGTCACAATCTTGATGGCCAGGCTCGTCGGTGCAGTTGGCTGTTTCATACCATTCGCTCTACCGCTGCCATCTTACTGCTCTGCTGGCCGGATGTCAGCTACACCTGCGCACTGGGCCAGCTTCCAGCGGATCTTTACGCCGGGCGAGCTAGCAATGTCGGTTCGTGCGGCCCACAGCTTGGGCCTTGGCTCATGCAATCCATGCCGCCTTGCGGATGTCGGCAAAAACCGCTTTGGATTCGATACGCGTCATCTTGCGAGCAGAACCTGAATTGCCTTTTTAAGAACGACGTCTCGATCCGTGGCGATATCCGCTGCCGTGGGATGAATCTCCACGTCGGGGATTACGCCGACACCCACAAACTCGCGCCCGTTGGGATATGTGTCGTGTTTCGTGCAGACTTGGGCCTTCACCCCGCCGGGCAGGTCAATCGTCAGAGGTTGGCCGGTGGACCCGCCGGTGCGTTCGCCGACGACCGTCGCCCGCCTGCTGGCGTGCAGCAGCACAACAAAGTCTTCCGCAGCACTGAACGTTTCCGGCCCGGTCAGCACAGCTACCGGCCCAAGGAATGGGTCTGGCCGGCTGGGTTGGAGTGAGTCGGGTCGCAGCTCACAGAATTGCTCTTTCACTCCCCAGCACCGGAATGCGGCGACGTTTTCGGGTGTTTTGCACGGTGATGCCTGGATGGGTTTATCTATCAGCATGCGGACGATCGCCTCACCGTTACCGGAGTTTCCACCACCGTTGTGCCGGATATCCAAGATCAGACCTTTGGCCTTTTGCACCTGCGGGAAAATTCTCTCGAAGTCTTTGACCACCTGATTTGTCTGGAAGCCCGGCAGATTGACGTAGTGGATGCCGTTGTCCAGTTCACGATGCTCGAAGACGTTGGCCGGTTGCTTTTTCGGATAGGAGCCTCGTGTCAGGGCCACTTCACGCTCGGTTCCGTCCAAGCCCTTGATGCGCAGAACGGCCCTGGAACCGCATTCGCCCAGCAGAAGCCACGGGTAAGCTCTCACATCCCGGCCTTGTGGAGTGGAAGCGCTGATATAGGGGTAAATACCCCGTTCCAGAATCTCTTCGATGGATCGCCCGTTGATGTGCGTGACCTCTTCGCCAGGCTTCAAGTTCGCTTTGACGAATTCCTCTTTGCGCTTCGGACCCCCGACATCCGCGACCGGCGTCGTGCGGACAATGACCGCTCGCTTGCCGTCCAACGAACGAACTTCCAGAGGTAGCCCATAAGCTCCGTAGTCCGGGTGAGCCATGGCGGTTTGGATGTCGGTATGCCCGTCATGCAGCAGGGCCAGACAGCGCGCGAGCACGCAGAAATATTCATCCTCCGTCTCCGCCTGTTGGACTTTGGGGATGTATTCCACCAACACTTTGTCCCAGTCCACCTCGGGAACGCGGTCGAAGAATGCAAAGTTGTATTTGACCTCGCTCCACAACCGGGCAAATCCCGCCAGCCGGTCGGTTTCGGACAGCTTGCGCGGTGGAAATGGTCTGGAGTCATTCCGTCCACGAGCCATGTTGGATTCTTCCCTGGTCGCCTCGTCCCACTCGCGTTGGTCTCGCTCCTTGTCCGTGGACAGGCAGAAGTGAAGCCGCAGCGTTTGGTCTTGGAGGTCCCATTTGATGATCGCCAGACATGGTGTATCTGCCATCTGTCGGAGCCATCCCCGCTTCTTCTGGAGACAGGGTCCACTGGTGTCCATCTGGTCGCCTTCGGCGTCGAGAGGGCAGACCCAGATTTGATTATCAGGCGCGGCATAAAGAATATATTCCCGCACCCAATACGGATTGTCGGCACAGTCGAACTGCACCGCCTGTCCGATGGGCAGGTTCACTTCGGCTTCCTCCCCGATCGTGTACGGACGCCGGATCGTAACCCGCTCCTTGATTTGTTCGGGCGTCGGCGTTTCGGTTTGACCGAAGGCCGTCGCAGCGGCGAGGGCTAGAATACCGCGCAGGAGCAAGGAAGTGATGGTTCGCGCGCTCAGTGTTGGCATTGCCAGTTTCTCCCGGGTCAGTTGTTGTTCAGATGCTCGGCGAGGAATTCCTCCATCGCCTCGTAGAACTCGAAGCGGTTTTCTTCGTTTCGGAAGCCGTGGCCTTCGTTGTCTTTGACGATGTACTCGACAGGAATCCCGTGTTTGCGCAACGCTTCGACCATCTGGTCGGACTCGTTCTTGTTGACGCGCGGGTCGTTGGCTCCTTGGGCAATGAGCATCGGCACTTTGACGCGGTCAACATGAAAGACAGGGGAGACGTCCTCGAGCAGTTGCTTGTCTTTGACCGGGTCGCCGACCATTTCGTACCACATCTGACGGAATGGCTCCCAGTAGGGCGGAATCGTTTTCAGGAAGGTGAACATGTTGGCGACGCCGACGTAGTCGATGCCGCAGGCATAGAGGTCGGGCGTGAACGTGACGCCGGCCAGCGCGGCATACCCGCCGTAGCTGCCACCGTAGATTGCGATTCTCTTCGGATTGGCAATCCCCTTCCGCACGAGCCAATGAACGCCGTCGGTGATGTCGTCCTGCATTTTGCGGCCCCATTGCTTGAAGGAAGTTTCCCAGAAGTTCTTCCCGTAACCGGTCGAACCGCGGAAGTTCATTTGCAGGACGGCGTAGCCGCGGTTGGCCAGAAACTGCACTTCCGGATCGAAGGACCAATCGTCGCGATACCACGGGCCACCGTGCGGGACGACGACGACGGGAAGATTCCTCCGTTTCACGCCTCTGGGCAAGGTGAGGTAGCCATGAATGGTCAGGCCATCGCGGGATCTGTACGTGATCGGTCTCATTTCTGCCATGTCGCTCTCGTGGAGCCATGGTGTGCGGTCGGCGAGTTTGGTGAGTTCGCCCGAGCGTTTGTCGTAAAGATAATCGGCGCCACGCGTGCGATCGTTGTAGGCGTGAACGATGAATGTCTGTTCGGCGCGGTCGTGATTGTCGAGGCTGGCGATTTCGTAGCCGGGCAACTTGGCCTTGATGCGCCGGTACATCGCGGCGGTCTCGCCGTCGAGGAATTCGCGCTCTTCCTTCCACGTCGTGTAATGCGCCTCGGTGAGCACTTTTCGCTGACGCGAGTAGCTGGCGCCGTCCATATCGACGTCCGGGCGGCGCGCGATGACGCTCAACTCTTGGCCCGAGTGCGGGTCGAGCTTGACGATCTCGATCTTGTCGCGGCCGCGGTTGGAAGCGGCGATGAGATAGGCGTTGTCGAACGTAAAGAACTGCGGGTCCAGCCGCTCGCGGAAATCGGTGGTCAGGATCTTCTGGAAACTGTTCGTCTCGGTCTCCCGATACAACAGCGTGCGGTTCACTCCGTCAGTCGCGACGACAGCCCGAACGCGGCCCGCATAATCGGTCACCCAGTGCGTCACGTCGCCAGGGTTTTCCGCGACGAGCTCAAGTCGGCCCGTGATGACGTGAATGCGGTACAGGTCGAACACTTTCGGGTCGCGCTTGTTCATCGAGATGAGAATGTGATCCGGATCGTCCCACAGTCGGTCCACGAACCCGGACCGGACCTTCTCGAACGGGGTGAGGTCTTTCACTTCGCCGCCTTCCTTACTCACGGTGAACAGATGAAAATTCTCGTCTCCGCCGGTATCTTTGCTGAACAGCAGTTGGTCGCTGCCTTTCCACATGTAGTTCGCGATGCTGCGGTCGGTGATGGACGTGATGCGCCTGGCTTCCGTCGTGCCGCGTGCTTGCACGAACAGATTCAGTCGTCGCTCGTAGGGCGCCAGGAACGAGATGGTCTTACCGTCCTCCGAGACCTGAAACGCCGTCCGCTCCGGATTGCGGAAGAAATCGCGCAGCGGAATCCGTGTGGGAGTGGCGCTTTGCGCCTGCGCGCTAACCGCGTGCGCAACCAGCGCAGCGACGACCGTTGCCGTGGCGGCTACGAACACGACTGCCCGGGCGCCGCGCGGTTGCCCAGAAAGAACCTGGCCTTGTCTTCTCATTTGCTGACTCACCTTCTGGATGCAGTTGTTCACTTCTCGTCGTCTCACCCCGTCGGATGCCGATCGCTCCCTTGCCGCTCCTGACTTTGACGCGTGCGTCGCCGTCTCCAAAAACCGACAAAACTACCGGCTGAACACTCAATTCCCCTTCGTCTGGAAGACGAGCAGGTACGGCACGGCAGCATGGCCCTGCTTGTCTCTGAAGTCCTGGAATTTGGCGGTGTTCAGCCAATAGGCGTACGTCTTGTGGGGCTCTAGTTTGACTTTCCACACACATGTCTTGTGGTCGCCTTCGTAGCGGATGTCTCCCGCAGACTCGGCAATCGAACCTGGCCAGGCGTAACACCAACTCCAGGATTTGTCGGTCATCTCTTTGCTGAAGGTGACCTTGATTTCCACCACGCCGGGCGCAACGTCCTTGGCGCCTGATTCGGGCACGGTTTTGACCACCACGGGCGGCATCGAATCGATGTCCTCCGCCCCGCTGTTGATGGCGGCCAGAGGCCACACCGCAACGGCCGTGGCCACCATCAGTAGTCGGATTGTTCTCATGCGCTTGCTCCTTTGGGCTTGGTCATTGTTTCGTTTGAAAGATCAGCAAATAGGGAACGGCCGGCCGCCCCGCCTGGTCCGTGAAGTCCTGGACCTGCCCGGTATTGAGCCAGAAAGCATAGGTCCGCCCCGGTTCCAGCTTCACTTTGAGCGCGCACGTCCGGTGATCGGCTTCGTATCGCGGCTCGCCAATCATTTCGGGAATGGAATCCTTCCAGGCGTAACACCAACTCCACGACCTGTCGGTCATCTCCTTGCTGAACGTGGCGCGGATCTCGGCAAGACCCGGCTCCACGTCGCGGGCGCCGGAAACCGGCTGGGTGCACACGACGACGGGAGGCAGCCCAGCGACGGATCGCCCCGCCTCTTCCTCTTCCGTCTGTTTCGCACCGGACTTCAGCGCGTCCCTGCCCCGCCGAATGCTGATGCTGCCGTTGACGGCGTTGGCACTCACGCTGGCGCCGCCGCTGCCGAGCGTGCCTTCCAGGCTGCCGCCCATCGGGAAACCCTTCTTCATGGACAACGAAGCGAACTCGCTGGTAATGGCACCGTTGACCGTCCTGGCCGAGACTTCGGCGTCGGCCCCATCGGGCAACGTGGCCACGATTTCGCCGTTGACCGTGTCCAGCGACACCGACTGCGCGCCACCCAGCAAACCCAACTCCGCCGCAATCGCGCCGTTCACGGTGGAAAGCTTCAGGTTACCCGTTGCGCCCTTGATCTGGATCTCACCGCTGACAGTGGAAGCCTTGATATCGCCAGACACACCCTCAATCCCGATTTCTCCACTGACGCTGCTGATCTTCTCCAATTGCGTGCGCTGCGGAACCTGGATCGTGTAATCGACGTCCACGTCGCCCCTGTTCCACCAAAACCAACTCCAGGGCCAACCCGTGGGTCGCTTGGTGTGAACGGCGACGTGATCGGTCCCGGCGTCAATTTCGATTCCCGTGGCCTCGACGCTTTCCCGGGTCTTGCCTCGCTTGACGGCTTTGATGACCACCTCGTCCCGGTTCCAGCCGGCGATCCTGATCCGGCCGCTGACGTCGTCGAGGCTGAGGCTGCCACCGGGCCGGAGCGGGAGTATCTGGTTGAAGTCCTGACACACCTCGTCCTTTGCCAACAGACGGCCGATGATAGGGCTCCGGTATCTGTAGGGTTCGCCTAAAGTCCCTTGAGTTTCCTGTTGCGCAGGCAACTCGGCTTGGGAGTTCGCGACCGAGTTGATCTCGCCCTCGGCGCCCAGACCGGTTTTAGAGCCAACCAGCGAACTCTTATCGTGACCATTCTGGCTCTCCGACGGCGCCGCCGGTGTGCCGCCCGGCACTTGGTAGTCGGAAAGATCGAGTCTGGCCTCTCGGCGGGCTTCCCGCTTTGTCCCGAAATAAACCCCGGCAAAAGGCTTGCCGTCGGCAGAATACATCGTCACATGATGGAGCCCCGGGTAGAGGTGGGAGCGGGACAATTCAAAATCCGCTCGTCCTTTGGAAATCTGCATGCGCTGTGTTGGATCTTCGGGAAAATTTGCGCCGTTTGTGGAAGTGCAATAAAGAGCCAGTAGCGCCTTGTCGGTGCTGACGAGATTGTAGTGACCTTTGACCGTCAGCCGCGCTTCGGAACGGCTCACCGAGGTGATTTCAATCCAATCCCCGCCGGGAAAGTACGCCTGGCCGATGTAATCGGATTTGACCGGATAAAAATGGTGAGCGGCCAGCAGAACGCCACCCACCGTCAGGATGACGGCGACCGTACCGATCGCGACGCCCCAGCCAGAATGCCGTCGACCAAGGGTCGGCGCGACGGCCGGGGCTGGCGATCCGTTCATCGGTTTGACGACCGCACGTGCCGCCGGACCAAAGATGTCCTCATAGGCATACATCGTTGCCGCCCAAGCGACGGGAACCGCGACCAGGAATCCAACGCAAAAGACCAATATCCCCGCCAGCTGGACCAGCCCCAAAACGATGCCGAACCAAAAAAACTTCCACCAATGTTTCGAGATCGCCCTACGGCTCAACCCCATGGCGGGCCAGAAATCGATCCGCTTGTCGATGACCAAGGTCGCCGCGAATGTCCAAGCAACCAAGAGATAAACGCCAGGTAGTACCAGGCAAACAAACCCCACTACCGTGAGCACCGTAGTCACGAGGTAGACGAGAAAGAGTTGCGCGAAGGCGGTACTGAACCCGGAGAACGCCGTTTGCAGGACGGCCTGTTGTCCACGGATCTTCCGCAGGAAATACAACTGCAACCCGCCTATGAGTGGGCCCTCGAGTACGATGCCCACCAAAGTGGATTTGGCCGCGTGCATCAGCACCCAGATCAACGCGGTGATGCCCACGATCCGCCAGAAATCACCCTGCACCAAAGCCCAGCCGCGGCCCAGACAACTGCCAATGTCCAGCCTGTAATCCCGGGCCAGAACATCCCCGGCAAGACCCTCGGCGCTGACCGGCGGCGTGGTCACGATGGTCTCGACTTCGGTCTTCAACACGCTGGCCTGCTGGTAACGTCGCTCGGGCTCCTTTTCCAGCGCCCGCAGCACAACTTCGTCAAGGCGCACGTCAATGGTGACCTTCTTCGAGGGCGCGGCGAACCGGCCGATGGGCAATTCGCCCGTCAGCATTTGGTAGAAGACGACGCCGAGCGAATAGATGTCCGCGCGATGATCGACGTCTTGCGGATGCTCGACCTGTTCCGGCGCCATGTAATGTGGCGTGCCCATCACGTCGCCCTTGCCGGTAATTGTGAGATCTTTCGGTTCGAGCCCGACCAGTTTCGCCAAACCGAAGTCGGCGATCTTCACCGTGCCGTCTTTGGCGAGCAGGATGTTTTCCGGTTTGATATCGCGGTGGACGATGCCCTTGTCGTGAGCGTACTGCAGCGCCTCGCAAATCTGCGGCACGATAGCCAGTGCTTCTTTCGGACTGATCTGGCCGGTGTTGAGCAGTTGCCGCAGATTCAAGCCATCCACGAACTCCATCACGAAATAGAACAGCCCATCGGTTTGACCAAAATCGTGAACGGCCACGATGTTGGGGTGCGTAAGCCGGGCCAATGCCTTCGCCTCGCGTGCGAACCGCTCGGCAAATGCCGGGTCGCGGCTGACCGAAACCGGCAGTACCTTCAGCGCAACAAATCGATCCAGCCGTTTCTGCCGGGCCTTGTACACCGCCCCCATGCCGCCCCGGCCAATCAATTCCAGAATCTCCAACTCAGGAAAATACCGGGCCAGTTCGTCCGGCGTCGGTGGCACGTATTCGGTGCGGGCCCCTTGTGGGGATGCGTCGACCGAACTGCCGGCAGCCAGACCGCGTTTCAACAGGCAAGCCGGGCACAATCCCTGAGGCGCATCGGCGGCCAACGGACCGCCGCATTCCGGGCATCGCTTCTCTTCAGCCATAACCGCCAATCCTTTCTACCTGATTGCCTCCACTCGTTACAGAAGCAAATCAGCGGGACGGTTACAGATTCCTCGCTGGTCAGTCTGGCCGGCCGTAGGTCCATTACCCTCGTGAAACGGGGCAACCCTCAGCGGGCGCTTCCCGCCAGATTCGACAGACCACCACATCTGTCCCGCTCGGAGCGGGATAAAGGCGGGCGAACGGCCACACCGATTCGGGGCACCAATGGCCGCCATCACGCCATGATCTCCGTGTCGCCGGCTCGACTTCCCTCCAGCGCTTCCATCGCTGTGGTCAGCCCTGGCTCAAAGAGAAATCGCGTCCGCCCCGCGCCGATGTGGTCATGCGGTTTCAGCAGCACCGCGGAAACGCGCCGCCCGTGCACCCATGTGCCGTTGGTGGAGTTCAGGTCGCGAACGATGAATGCGTCGCCTTCACGAGCGACCACAAAGTGCGCCCGGGAAAGCCGTCGGTCGTCCACTTCCAGATCGGCACCGTGACCGCGACCGACGACGACCGGCTCATCGCCAATCTCCCGGTGCTCGATCACCATGCCATCGGCCCGGATTTGGTAGAGAAATGCCATGACGAATTTCCTCTCCTACTCGGTACAGAAGCAAACCGGCGGGAAAGTTACCGGAACGCGGCAAACAAATGACGGAT
This sequence comes from Verrucomicrobiia bacterium, assembly GCA_035515475.1. Lineage (GTDB taxonomy): Bacteria > Verrucomicrobiota > Verrucomicrobiia > Palsa-1439 > Palsa-1439 > DATJBF01. The sequence continues at coordinate 9,511 of DATJBF010000008.1, read as the reverse complement.
TTCGTCGTCGATTTCTGCGGGGCTGGCCACCGTGTGGGCGATTTCTTCGCGCAACAGGGCCCGGTACCGCTTGCGCAGCCGGTGCACGGCCACTTTCACAGCGCCCTCGGTCGTGCCCAGCTTGCCGGCCACTTCGGCGTAGGGAATCGCGTCTTGGCCAACCGTGAGAAACGCTTTCAGCGCCGCGAACTGCTTGGGTTCGCTCTCCATCTCCAGCCGGGCCAGCACCTGGTCCAACAAGGCGACCGCCCACGCCCGGTCGAGCAGTTTGTCGGCGCTCGCCTCATCGACCGGCTCGCGTTGATAACGCGTCTCGGCGTCCAGCGAGACGAGTGTCTGGCCGCCACCGCGTTTTTGGGCATGCGCCCGGTCCCATTCGTTCGCTAGAAAATGTTTCAACGACGCCAACAGAAACGAGCGGAATCGTCCCTTCTCCCGGTCCACATCTGCCAGGTATTTCTTTGCCAGCAGACGCGCGAAGAACTCCTGCGTAAGATCCTCCGCCTCGTGCGACTCGTAACCGCGCCGGCGGACGTAGGCGTAGAGCGGATACCAATACGTCCGGCACAATTCCTCCAAAGCGCGTCCGGCTTGTGGGGACGTGCCGTGACCGGCGGCCAACACGATCGTCCAACGCGTCGCGGCGAAGCGGCTGGCTGCAGTGGTCGTCACGGCGTCGGACCCGGGCTGGGAGACGGCGACGACTGCGTTCCTTTGTTTCCGAACATCGCCGCGGCCATTTTCAGGCCGGCTACTTGCATGGCACTGAATTGTTGCTGCCATTTGGTGAATTGATCGAGTTGAGCCGGGGTGAGAATTGCTGCCGCCCGGTCGGCATACCGCTGCTGCAACTCCTCCCATTGCTTCAACGCCTCGGCAACCCGCTCTTCGGTCAACTGTGATGGGTCGGTGGTCTGGCTGTTTATCAGTGACGACGGCGGCAGGGTTTTCCGTTCTTCATACATCGCGTTGATCAGGTCGTCCTCCTGCTGGTCGGTCAGCGCCGCATCGGCCGGCAAGGCGTCCTTGAACATCTGGATTTGCACGCGCTCGCTTACGGTCTTCTCGTAATCCTGGAAGGTCTCATAATCCTCAGGGCCGAGAAAATCCTGAATCTTCTTGTCGTAGTCCGCCTTGACGGTCTTGGCTTCCGCTGCCGCTTGCGTCCGGTCCCCGGACCCGGTCATCAGGGCCATTCCTGCTTCGGTCATGGCCATCTGGCGATTCACGAGCAACTCTTTCAACGCGTCCAGTTTGTCGGCAGGCAGGTTCAGGTACTTGGACAGCGATCCGTACATCTTGTCGAGCGTCATCTTTTGCTGGATGCGGATCACCTCTTTCATCCGGGGATCCTTCATCATGTTCGCGAGACTCGAGAAGTAATTGCTGACGGCGCCGCCGGTGCCGGTGGGTGCGTTCGTGACCGGCGCGGCAGGCACCGGGGTGGCAGCGGGTTCAGCCGGGGCAGCTTCCGGCATCGGCTCCGGCAATTCTTTCTTTGGTGGAAGAACTGATCGTGGTTTGGCCGAAGCAACTTGTTTGGCCGCGGCGGCTTCCTCGGCGGTCTTCTTTAATTCCGCGATCTCGCTTCGCTGACGTACGACCACGATGGCCAGCGTGCTGACCGCGACAACCAACACAACCAACAAGGCGTCTCGTTTCATAGGCCGACCTCCGGTCGTTGTCATCCACTACAGAACCAAAACGACCCGAATCCCACAAGCTCCCAGTTTCACTGCGCTGCTGGTCGCGGCGCGCCCGGAGGGCGTTGGGCGCGGCCTGACAGAAGATCGGGAAAAAGACCGGCAGCCTCAATGTGCTTCGCTTTGGGTGGCAGTAGGCGGTTGCACGGCGGCTTTGTTCGCGGATTTCTGCAACCCCTTGACGTACTCCGCCTGCATGGCGTAGTCCTCGTCTTGATAGGTTTCGAATCGCTCAAGTTGCGCGGGACTGAGGACCGTCGCCGCCCGCTCAACGCACAACTGGTGACGCAGCTCCTCTGCTTTCAGCCACTCTGCCACCTGTTCTTCTGTCCATTGCGACCGATCCACCGGCAAATTCCACAACTCGGGCGAGACCGGCACGGTGTTGCTCGCTTCGAAGATGGCGTGAACCAGGTCATTTTCCTGCTGATCGGTCAACGCATCGGCGACCGGAAGCTCACTCTTGAAGGTCTGAACGGCCCAGCGAAAACTTGCGCTCTTATTGTAATCCTCGAAGATTGCGTAATCCTGAGGGCCGAGCAGATCTTGGATCTTACGGTTGTACTCCGCTTGCACCGCGGTGCGGGCCTCGTTTAGCTGCTTCGGATCGACCTCTGGTTGACTCTCAATGGAAACGAGTGCATCCAAATTCGCCATGTTGCGTTCCACGAGCAACTCCTTGAGTGCGTCCATTTCATCCGCCGGGAGGTTCAAGTACTTGGACAGGCCTCCATACATGTTATAGATCATCCACCTCTGCTGGGTCCGCTCCTCCTGCCTCGTCTGCGGGTTCTTCAGTCTCTCCGCCAACTTACTGCCCGTCGCTGCGACGGACGGACCAACTGGCGCCTGCAGTTGTGCCATCTTGCCGCGCAGTTTGACGAGTTCGGCAGTGTCGAGGCGGAGTTGTTCGTTTTCCTGCTGCAGCACCGCTACGTTGTGCCTGGCCCCATCCCGCTCCTGACGCAACTGCCGGACCTGTTCAGTAAGCGGTTCTTGCTGTTGCTCGAGCGTCCGAATCTCCTCCTGCAATTGTGACGTGTGGTGCGTTTCGTACACCGCCGTGCTGGTCGCCACCGCGACGCTCGCGGCGGCGGTAGCGATCAAAATCTTCTGTGTGGTTGTCATGGCCAACGCTTTGGTTACCTCCAAGGTTGTCGTGCCGTGATGGGCCGCTTCAGACAAAGCCGCGGTCGCCGTCTTAACGGAAGTTGTGAGCGCCGGCAACGCCGCCAGCACGCCCAGCGTGAACGCCCGGCCCGGCGTTGTCTGCTGCAACGCGCCCTCGACGAATGCGGCGACCTGCTCGGTCAACATCGTCCGCCCGCGCGAGAGCCTTTGTTTCACCGCGTCCTCGCTCAACTCCAGTTCTTCTGCTACGCGTGCGACCGATTGGTGTTCACGATAGAACAGAATCAACGGTTCGCGATATGTGGTGGGCATCTGTTCCAGCGCGCGCCAGAGAATCGCTTCTTCCTCGCGACCGATGGCCCGGGCGGATGGAGACGGTTCCGGTGCGGCCGGTTCCTGAACCGTATCCAGCGGTTCGGCAGCGTGAACCGGTTCGCGGCCCTGTCGCCGGAGTTCTTTGCCGATCAGGAAGCGGGTGATGCCGCACAACCACGCCCGCAGCTTCGTCGGCTCACGCAATTCCGAAAGCCGTTTCCACGCGGTAACGAAGGTCTCCTGGGCGAGGTCCTCGCTCAGGGTCAAGCTGCCGGTCGCACCGTAGGTGATCGAGCAAACCAGAGATTGATACCGCTCGACGATCCGGCCGAACGCTTCACGGTCGCCCGTCAGACTCCATTCCACCAGTTGCGCGTCGCTGTCCCCTGCCACAGGCATTTTCCCGGTCGTCATCATAGCACCGTATCAGTACCGGGAAAGACGGAAGAGGTGACAAGAACGCCATGGGCAAAGCGCAAGCTTCGCAGACACACCAAGAAGTTGTGAGACGGCAGTTCCTTGATCTGGTGACTGCCACGAGTGCGGCTGCCCAAATTGCGGTACAGCCTTGTTTACAAGGCTGGGTTTCGAGGGAATCGGGCAACGCGTTTGGATTTGGTCAGGGCCACGACCACTCCGCTCCAGATGAGGAAGGCCAACGTGAGCAGAGGAACAATCCACACCGGTTGCAGACGGTGCGCTTCGGCAACGGTGACTCCGTACGCGGACGCCACCCACACGTCCAATCGCAGGTTCAATGTCACCAGCAGCACTGTGCCGCACACAGCCATATGGGCGGCGGTGGCCCGCGCGAGGGCTGCTCCGGTCTTGCCGCGAGTGTTGAAGAAAGCCGCAATGCCCAGCACAACCATCATTCCCGCGATGACTCCGGCCGCCATCAGATCATCGGCACGCCACGCCAGACGAACCAGCCACGAAAACAGCGCCAAATGCACGCCGGCCACCACCATCGCGAGTGTGCCCGGCTTCATCGGCGGGTTGGCCGGCTGGGGAGTTTCGCCGGCCTTCCCGCTCTGTCGGCTGATGCCCAGGATATGGGCAAACCCCACGATGGCCAAAGTCTGCAGGCCCATGCAATAGCACCACCAAAAGCCCGCCATCGCGACAAAACGAGTCCGGCTACCCCACTCAAAGTGATGTCCCAGAGCATGCACGGCATTCGGCCCGGCGATGGCAATTCCCAGCAGGACAATCCAACCAACGACAAGTTGTACGGTGTTTTTGACCCGCAGTTTGCGGTCCGGCGTGGTGGCACGGATGATCAGACATTGTGCCACGACGCCGGCAGCAATTCCAATAAAGGGCGCCACCCACGCGGCCAGAAAACCCGACTTGGCTGCCGCCGAGCCCTTGCCCGCCATGCAGACACTCACCATTGCTGCCGGACCGGCTGGCAACGCTGCCAGCACGCCGACGGTGAACACCTGCGTCGGTCCGGTGCTGCTCAACGTGGTTTCCACAAACCGCGCGACGCGCTCGGTCAACATTGTCCGCCCGCGCGAAAGACGTTGATGAACGGCATCTTCCGATAGGCCGAGCACTTCCGCCACCTCGGCCGCCGATTGATGTTGACGATAGAACAACACCAGCGGTTCGCGATACGTTGGCGGCAGTTCGCCCAACGCCCGCCACAGGATCGCTTCTTCTTCCTTCGAGATCACATGATCGCGCGGCGACGGCGCTTCCGAGGGGATGTCGATAATCTCATCCAAGTCCGCAGCGTTCGCCGTGGGCGTCCGCTGTTTCTGACGAAAGGAATTGTTGGTCACATTGCGGGCGATCCCGCACAGCCAGGATTTGAGCTTGGAAGGCTCTTGCAGTTTCGGCAGTTCGCACCAGGCTGTGATGAACGTCACCTGCGCCAGGTCTTCGCTGGTCTGTAGATCGCCACAGGCAACGTAGGTCAGGGCACAGATCAAGGATTGATACCGCTCCACAATCCGGGCAAACGCGTCGCGGTCACCATTTCGGCTGCTCAACACCAGCCGCTCATCGCTGGCTGACTCGGTGTTCAAGGTCGCCTTCATTCTCACCATAATAGTGGTCGAAAGCGACCAAAAGCTGACAGGAAAATCCACTGCTTTCCCCAATCAAATCCTTTGTTTCCAGTTTGGGCCCGTTGTGGTTAGAATCGCGACCAATGGCTGTCGAAGGAACCGAACAGCGCAAGCTCGCGGCCATCATGTTCACCGACATGGTCGGCTACAGTGCGCTGGTGCAGCAGAGCGAGGCCCTCGCGCTCGAACTGCTCGAAGAACACCGGCGCCTGCTGCGGTCGCTCTTTCCCCGCTTCAACGGCACGGAAGTCAAAACGATCGGCGACGCCTTTCTGGTCGAATTTGGCAGCGCCCTGGAAGCCGCGCAGTGCGCGATTGAGATTCAACGCACGCTCGCCAAACGCAACGCCGACGTTTCGGCGGCGAGCAGAATCCAGGTGCGCATCGGCATCCACATCGGCGACGTGATTCATCGGGAAAGCGACGTGCTGGGCGATGGGGTGAACATCGCTTCGCGGATCCAGCAGGTGGCTGAGCCGGACGGGATTTGCGTATCGATGGATGTGGAGCGGCAGATTCGCCATGCGTTGGCAGCGTCGCTGATCAAGCTGCCTCCCGCGGCGCTCAAGAACATCCGGGTACCGATGGACCTGTTCCGCATCGTGCTGCCGTGGGAGCACCAGGAATCATCGAGCGCGGGGCGACGGACTCTGGGCCCCGGGAAGCCGCACGGTCCCGTTGTCGGCCTGGCCGTGGCGGTGGTCATCGCCATTCTGATTGGGGTCGGCTTGTGGCTCTACCATTCCAGCGGCCGGCCGGCGAAAGTGACGGCGGCGCCGCCGACCAATGCGCCGATCCCCATTGCCCGTGCCGCAGAGTCCAGGTCCGTCGCTGTCCTGCCGTTCGCCAACATGAGCGCCGACCGGTCCGACGAGTATCTCGGCGATGGCATCAGCGAGGAAATCATCACCGCGCTGTCGAAAGTCAAGGGCTTGCGAGTCCCGGCCCGCACGTCGTGCTTCGCGTTCAAGGGCAAGAACGAAGACATCCGGCACATCGGCGAACAACTCGGCGTGGGCACCGTGCTCGAAGGCAGCATTACCAAATCAGGTAGCAAGCTGCGCGTCACCGCCCAACTCATCAACGTGACCGACGGTTTTCATCTCTGGTCGGAGACCTACGATCGCGGCCTCGACGATCTGCTGGCCATCCGGGCGGACGTAGCGGAACGGGTGGCCGAGGCGCTGAAAGGCCAGTTACTGAGCGAGGACTCGCAACATCTCACCAAACCGATCACTGCCAATGCGGAAGCCTACCGGCTCTACGTCCAGGGCCGCTACCTGTGGAACCAGCGCACCAGTGACAGCCTGAAGAAAGCGGCGGACTACCTCGAACAAGCGGTGGGCAAAGACCCCAACTTCGCGTTGGCGTATGCAGCTTTGGCGGACTGTTACCTCGTGCTCCCTGGCTACACAGGCACGCCGGCCAAGCAGTCTATGCCAAAAGCGCGAGCCGCGGCGCTCCGGGCGTTGGAACTGGACAACACCTTGGGCGAGGCTCACGCGGCCTTGGGCTCTATCAAGCAGAGTTGGGATTGGGACTGGCCCGGCGCCGAAGCCGAATTCAAGCGAGCCATAGAGCTTAACCCGAACTATGCGACCGCCCACCTCTGGTATTCAATATTACTGCGGTGTCTGGGCCGGTTTGATGAGGCGATCCGGGAGATCCGCCGCGCCCAAGACCTTGACCCGGTCTCGCCCGTCATCGGCATGAACGTAGGAGGGGTACTCGTATACGACCGACGCCCCCAAGAAGCCATCACGGAATTCCGCAAGGTCGTAGAGCTAAGCCCAGACTTTCCCAGTGTGCACGAGACCCTTGGTGATGCTTACATAATGGCGGGGATGTTCACCGAAGCCATCGCCGAGTTGCAGACCATGAGAAGGCTGACCGGCAGCAGTCCCGATGGACTCGGAGACCTCGGGTACGCCTATGCGGTTTCAGGCCGGACGAACGAGGCTCACGAGGTGCTCCACGACCTGATGGGCTTTTTGCAGCGAGGATACGATGTTCGTTACCTTGTCGCCTGGGTCCATAACGGTCTAGGTGATCGCGACGAGGCTCTGGCATGGTTGGAACAAGCAATCGAAGCGCGAGAAGATGTGTCCGATCTGAAGATCATCCCGTTTTTGGACAACCTCCGTTCCGATCCGACGTTCATCGCGCTGCTCAAGAAAGTCGGGCTGGAGAAGTGAGCGCCGGCACCGAACAACGCAAGCTCGCGGCCATCATGTTCACCGAGATGGTGGAAAGATGGACGGGTTAAGATTTTACCTCTCACTCTCCAAGGGCAATTGCTTATTAAGCCAGCATCAGTTCGGTTGCAGTCCCGCCAGCTTCTCACGGAGCGTGTTGTTATTGGGAAACAACGTCGCGCCGCGCTGCCAAATTTGTCGGGCATCATCGGTGTAACCGGCCTTTTGGTATTGCTCGCCCAGCAGGCCTCTGAGTGGAGTAGCTCGATAGAGGCCGGCCTTCATGCTTCGGGTCCGGCAGATTGATCCCAATGCTTCTGTGATTCGCCTCTCCGCGCAGACAAACGACGATGACCTTCACGAGGCGCTGGACAACTGTCTGGCGCGACGCGCCACCACGCGCCGCCACTGGATCAGTGGCAGCAGCCAGAGCAGGTTCAGCCAAGCCAGATGACGCAGCGCAATCTGCCCATATTGAAAGAATGCGTTCGACCGAATGGCTTGCCCGGCGATTTCATTGTTGGCTTGCGCGGCGTGCACGATGCCGCCGAGCGCAAAGTCGCGTGCTACCGCCACGCCGCCCACCGCCGCATTCCACGCAACAGCGCAGCCGCCGAATGCCTGCCAGCCGATGGCCAATCCGCCAAACGCACACAGCACGCCGATGGCGGAATCGCCAACGGCAATCCAGGCTTTCACCGGTTTTAGCCGGGCGACAAAGCCGCCCCCGATGCGGATGTGAACGAACGGCAGTCCGAGCAAGTTGAATCTGCTGCGATATTCCCACGCCGGCCTCACCGGACTTGTCGCAAGGCCCTTCATCGCCGGTTCATCAGCGGACTTCGACTTCACGCGGAACCACCAAATCATCTGCCCGCCGACAGCGATCACGTAAGCAAGCACCAGCCCGAGGATCAAACCGACGAACAGCAGCGAATGCGTTTGCAGCATCCGTCTCGCCCAAAACATCAGGAGTGCATAGATCACGAAAAATCCGCCGACACAGGCGACGAGTCTGCGATAGAAACTTCGGATGCGCTCCCGTTCGCGATCCGACCGGGCTTCGTCGATGCCCATTTGATAACCGAGCCACGTGCCGAAAAAACCCAGAATCGGACTGAGAATGGCACCGAACAATCCGGTCGCCGCCGCCGCCTTGGCCGTGGCGCTGCCTTTGGCCGCGGTGGCGCCGACTATTGCCGCTTTCGCTGAAATCGTCCAAGCCGGCAACGCGGCCAGCACGCCCAGCGTGAACGCCCGGCCCGGCGTTGTCTGTTGCAACGCGCCCTCGACGAAGGCCGCGACCTGCTCGGTCAACATTGCGCGTCCGCGCGACAGCCGCTGTTTCACCGCGTCCTCGGACAATTCCAGCGCGTCGGCCACTTCAGCCACCGACTGTTCTTGCCGGTAGGACAGAACCAGCGGCTCCCGGTAGTTCGCCGGCAACCCCTCAAGCACGCGCCACAGAATCGCTTGTTCCTCCTGGCTGATGACCTTGTCGCGCGGCGTCATCGTGTCGGCGGGAACATTGTCCGATTCCTCCAAGGCTTCGGCTTGGGCGGTGGGCGTGCGCTGTTGTTGCCGGAAGGAATCCGTGGTGACGTTGCGGGCGATACGGCACAGCCAGGCCTTGAGTTTGGCCGGCTCGCGCAGGGTCTTCAACTGACACCACGCGGTGATGAACGTCACCTGTGCGAGGTCTTCGCTGGCCGGCAGATTGCCGCACGCGGTGTAGGTCAACGCGCAAATCAGCGATTGATACCGCTCGACGATTCGTCCAAACGCTTCGCGGTCGCCGGTGCGCGAAAGCTGGACCAGCCGCGCGTCGCTGGGTGATTCGGTTGCCGGGATCGTTCTCATGTCACACCGGATACGACGACCGGCCTACGAAAAGGTGACAGGAAAAACGAGCCGCTTTCCCGCGGCCCCGTCGGCCGCAGAGCTTGCTTAGCCGGAACTATGCAGTAGGAGCTCATTTTAACCATTGAACGTCGGACGGTTTTCGACTGCATGGCAGTTGGGAATGGGGCTCAGAATCTTCTCCCACAATCGTTGCCACCAAGCGCGTTCACGCGGCGGCACGGCCAGC
>DATJBF010000007.1:0-16700 GCA_035515475.1 Verrucomicrobiia bacterium | reverse complement strand
GCGGGGGAAGCCACGCAACTGGGGATCTTTACCGACCCGTCTTGGGTGTTGTCCGCCGGCGGCGAGGGGACTTATCTCGACCTGGAGAGCGCGACGGACTTTGTGGTGGGGACGCTCGGGGGACCGCTGACGATCGACTGGTACGGCCCCTACCCGTTTACCGATACCGCCCAATTGGCGGCAATACCGATGGCGTCGCGCCCCTACCGCGTCCGGGTCGTGCCCTAACCGGCAGTTGTTGTTAGGGACGGGTTCCGGCCGTTGGTAGGGACGGGTTCCGGCCCGTCCAGGCTGCGCCGGAGCCACGCCAAAGGCGTGGCAAGCGCAGCCCTACCGGTCCGTGGTCGGCTGCAACCGAATCACTGCGTAACCACCCCTACCCCACCAATCGAAATCGCATCCGACGGTGCCACACATATTATTGGTAAGGATCATCCCGGCGATGCTGGTGCCGACGTTTGTGAGCACAACCGGCGAAGAATAGAGCGCCACAAACCGCCCGCTGCGGTCGGGATCCGTCGCGGAACAGATCGCGGGCGGTTCACCCACCAAGGTGACGGTGACGTGGTCGCCCACCCCATCCGGACAATTCACCTCGACGAACAGCGAGCCGCCGTCCGTCCGATTGGAAATGGGCGTCCACTGGCCATACTCAAACGGCTGCGGTCCCGAGGTTCCCCGTTGTCCGAGGATGGGAGACCCGCAGGGATCCACCAAACCGATGAACTCGACGGTTGATACGTAATTGCTCGAGGCCAGCAACTGGCAGCTTGGCTTCACCCAGTCGCACGGCATGACGGACCAACTCCCGTGCGGATCGCTCCAGGACACGGCTGCCTGGCAATTCGAAGTCGACCCCGGCGAAGCGCTCTGGAAATCGGAGGCGCCTCCGATTTTCCACCGCACCGTCCAATGCCCGGTCGCCGGACCATCGGTAACGCGGCTGGCTTCCCAGCTAACGCCCAGGAGATTCGTGCGCCAGGAGCCTTGGGAGACCGAGGGCAACCAGGCGGTCTGGGAACCGAAAATGCCGTTCCATTCGACCTTGAGCAGATTGGGCGGGAACGGACAACTGTTGTCGATAAACTCCTGGAAATAGTTGCTGCCGTTGCCAAGGCACGGCTCGGCTTTGCACGGACAAGCCCCGAAGCCGCGCGTGCCGAATAAGACCAACCCGAGAACCACCAGCGTCGTTCTCACACGCCGAGAGTATAGCGCATCCACATTTTCCCAGCAATTTGGTAGGGCTGCGCTTGCCACGCCTTTGGCGTGGCTCCAGCGCGGCCTGGACGGGCCGGAGCCCGTCCCTACCAACAACACAGCGTGTCCCTACCAACGGCCGCGGGTCTCTACCAAGGGGCGATGGTCGGTCACACCCACCAATTCTCGGCGGCGAAAACGTCGTCGGGAACCGTCAGGCTCAGCGTCCCCACGTCGGGATGCCGTTCCAGTTCCACCTCTCGATCGAGCAATTGGACGAAAAAAGAGGCCGGCTCGCGTTTCTTCCAACCCAGATCGGTCAGCGGAACGCCCAGTTCGAGGATCTGGTCGAAGCGGATGGACATCACGTCGGCGAGTTTGCGGCGGGCGGAATCGGGATGGGTCACCCAGAGCTCGGCCCGGGTGACGGGACGCGCCAGTTTCGGCACAACCACCGCCCGCTGAGTCGGATCGACGAAATTGACCCGCAACGCCGCTTGCTGGGGCAGTTCGACGCCCTTCCGGAAATCGATGCGCAGATAGAAATTGCCGAGGTCGGCGCCGAACTGGATGGCGTCGACGCAGCGTTCGCTCTGGTACATGGCCACCAGGTTGCGTCCCGCCTCGTAGACGCCGGCGCCCGTCCATTCATAATAGGAGGTAACGAGCCCGTCGATCTTCGGCGTGATCAGGCCGGTCGGCTGGGTGATTTCCCGGGTGATTTCGCCGCGGCAGATGCTGGTTTTCAGCGCCTCGGGGATCGGTGCGCCGGCGATGCGGTAAACGTTCTGGAGATGCGTGCGGAAGAGTTCGTCGAAGATCACGTCGTTTTCGGTCACGAAATCGCCGCCGTACCACCAGAACCAGTCGCTTCCCTCGGCGGCATAGATCTCCTGGAGGGCTTTCAAGCGCCGTTCCGCGGTGATCCCTCCGCGGTCGACCAGCGCCTGGAGAAAATCGCGGGTCTGGCCGAGCAACTCCCAGGCGCGGTTCTCCTCGGGGTCCCCGATCCAAATATCGAAGTCGGCGTGGATCCACGAGCCCGTGTGCAGCGTGCTGAGGATGGCCGTCGGCGGGTGGGCCGTGAAATAGTTGTGGAACGTCGTCGGCCGGATCAGCGGATGCGACGACAGCCGCCGGTACAGTTCCCGCAAAAATTCCTGGCCGCCGTCGGCGAAATTCTCCCAGGCGTTCTCGCCGTCGAGGATCACCGCGCACAGCGCCGCCTTCGAATCGGCGCCCGTGGTGCGGCCGATCTCCTCGAGTTGGCCGACCATGAAATCGGCCGCGCGCGGCGCTTCGTTGCGGGCGGCGGTGAACCCGATGAAATCGCTCAGGCCGCGTTCGCGAAATGCGAGACAGGCGCCGGCGTCGCCGAACTGGGCCCGATACCCCTGGAACAGCGCGGCCCGGCCGGGTCCCCCGCTCGAATGCGCGCCCGCGAGGCTCCGCCACAGATTCTCCTCGTCGGTGGCAAACCACTGGTAGCCGAGCTCCTGCAGGATCGGGATCAGTTCGGGGCAGACCGAGCCTTCGGACGGCCAGATGCCTTTCGGGGGCACGCCGAAGACCTGAGCGTGGGAATCCCGGGCCATGGCCAACTGGGCCTTGACGTCCTCGGGCCGGGAAAACGGCGGGGGCAGGTCGCGGCCCGGCATGCAGCGGCGGGCGAACTCGGTGTTATAGACCAGCGGCAGGATCGGGTGAAAGAACGGCGTGGTGCTCAGCTCGATCTGGCCGCGGTCGGCCAGCCGCTTGTAGTCGCCGAGCACGGTCGTCAGGATCCGGTGTTGCTGGTTGAACACCGCCTGTTTGTCGTCCTCGCTGAATCCGCGGCCTTTCCGTTTCAGCTCGGCGATTTCGGGATACAACCGTTCGGCGGCGTAGCCGAACCAGGTGAGATTGAACCACACCTGCAGGTCGCGCAATTCCTCGTCGGTGAATCCGGCGGCGACCTGTTCGAGGTTGACCTTGGCGGTCCGCAGCCCGCGTTTCTGCAGCAGGGCCCAGTACCGCGGGTACGGCTTGACCATGTTGTCGACGTTCGCCTTGAAAAAGTGTTCGAGCAGGCCGGCCCGTTGGACCGGGGTCAGGACCTCGGGCGCCGGTACGGCCAGGTCGTGCCACAGGTCGCGCACCTCGCCGTTGGCCAACTCCTGGATCTGCTTCACCAGCACCGGCGTCATATTAAAGGTGCAGTGGAACTCGGGGAACTGGTCCACCAGCCAGATCATGTCCAGATACCCCTTGGTCGCGTGCAGCCGCACCCAGGGCATCAACGCCGTGCGGTGGACCGGGTCCACGTAGTACGGCTGGTGCATGTGCCAGAGAAAGGCGACGTGAAGAGGCATCAGCCACCCCGGGGAGGAAATTCGAAATCCGAAATTCGAAATTCGAAATCCGAAGGCCTGGGCCCGGTAGAGCCGCGCTCCGGCGCGGCCTGGACACGCTGGAGCGTGTCCCTACCAACGACACGGACGCGACACCCCGCGCCCCTGCCAACGACCATGCCGATTTGGATTTTCCGCATTCGAATTTACTTCGAATTTCGAGATTCGTGCTTCGGATTTTCCGCTTACACCGGTATTTCCCGCAGATACTTGGCCGCTTCCTCGGGAGACGTCGGGTTGATGTAGAAGCCGGTGCCGACTTCGAACCCGGCGATGAGCGTGAGCCGTGGCAGGATTTCGATGTGCCAACGGAAATCGAGGTCGATGGTGGACCAGTACCCGTGGTGCGCGTACCGGGCCGGGGCGGTGCTGATGATGTAATTGTATTGCGGCTGGTTCAACGCCTTGGCCAGCTTCAGCAGCGTGACCTTCAGCGCGTCCGCCAGCAGCAGGATTTCGTCGGGATGAATCTCGGCGAAATACGCCGACTGCCGCCGCGGGGTGATCGTCACCTCGAACGGGAACCGCGACGCGAACGGGCAATAGGACACGAAGCCGGCGTTCTCGTACACCAACCGCACGCCTTCCTTCAGTTCCTGCTTGAGAATGTCCTCGAAAATGCTGCGGTCCTTGTACGCGAAGTACTGCATCGCGCCGACCAGTTTTTCCTTCAACCGTTTCGGCGTGACCGGCGTGGCGATCAACTGGGAATGCGGATGCCCGATGGTCGCGCCCGCCTGTTTGCCGAAATTTTTAAAGATCAGGATGTAACGGAACCGCGAATCCCGCAGCAGATCGGTGATGCGGACCTTGTACGTCTCGATGATGCGGGCGACGTTCTCCACCGACTGCTGTTCGAGTTGCAGGTTCGGGTTCGGCGTTTCGATGACGACCTCGTGGGCGCCGACGCCGTTCATCTTGTCGTAGATCCCCTGCCCTTCCTTGTCGAGTTCGCCCTCGATGCGCAGCACGGGGAACTTGTTCGGCACCACCCGGACCTGCCAGCCGGGGCCGTTCGGTTTGCTCTTCGGGTCGCGGAACGCGAAGATCTCCGGCGGCGTCATGTGCTCGTTGCCTTCGGCAAAGGGGTTCTTGGCCGGGTCCGGCAGCTCGATGGGCTGCGGCACGAAATCGCTCGGCCGTTTCCCGCGTTCCGTGGCGATAATGACCCACCGGCCTACAATTGGATCCTTGCGTAGTTCTGGCATGTTCGATTGTTCCCACTTGCTCAGGCTGCGCAAAACAATTCAGCGCGTCGCCTGCTGTTGCTTTTGGTCCTGCCCGTCCTCCTCGCCCTCCTCTTACTCCTACTCCCGCTCTTGCTCTTCCTCTTTGCTCTCTCCTTTGTGCCATTTCTCCCGCAGCTTGTAGAGCAAAATCTCCGGTGGCCCAACGCCGCCGGGAGCCAGATAAGGATAAAGCAAATTTGAAACCAGCCCCCTCCCTTGTTCGAGCGTTGCCGCGTGCGGTGGCCCGTCGCACCGGAATCTTCCCCAAATATTCCAGCGCGTACAATTGTGTCAAGCCCGCGTCGTATCCGCACCGTTGGTAGGAACACGCTCCTGGTCGTTGGTAGGGACACGGTCACCGCGTCCGGGCCGCGCAGAGCGCAGCCCTACCGCGTGTCCGTGGCCCTACCGGGTCCCGTGCGCTACTCGGTGTCGACTCGACCGGCGACTTGTCGGTTGCTTTGGCAGGCCGGTATGCTGCCGAGCGTGATCGCCCGATTCCATCAGCGTCGGAGTCCCGCGAAGGGCGTACACATTTCGGCGCGCGGTTCGAATTGGGTTTTCCTGACCGTTTGCACCGGGGACCGCGCTCGTTGGCTCGCACGAGCCGACGTTCAACGCTCGCTGCATGATATCTGGGCGCGCACCGCGACAACGTGGCTGGTTTGTGATTTTCTCCTGATGCCGGACCCCGTGCATTTGTTCTGCGCGCCGGGCGTTCCGGAAATTACGATCGAATGCTGGATGACATTTTGGAAAGGCCGATTGACCAGAACGCTGCCGGGGATCGGAAAATTTCAACGGGGCGGATTCCATCATCGATTGCGAACCGGGGAAAGTTATTTCCAAAAGTGGCAATACGTGCGAGAAAATCCGGTGCGAGCGGGTTTGGTCGAGCGTCCTGAGGATTGGCCTTATCAGGGCCGGGTCCACGAGATCATATAATTGGTAGGGACGCTCCGGCGTGTCCACGTCGTGTCCGTGTCGTTAGTGGGGACACGCTCCGCGTGTCCAGGCTGCGCCGGAGCGCAGCCCTACCGGCGCCCAAGCGTCCGCGTCCGGCGCATAGGACATTTACCGGGACCGGCCCGGTATTCATCCCAACCGAGAATCGGTCAGCTTCCCGATTGTCGTCGAATCGCCGCTCGGCTATAACTTGCGCACAGAAACGACAGCAACGGATCAACCGCGTTGGTGACGATTTCTTAAAGTTGTTCCGGGTTCTTTGACGATGCAGGTGTGATTGCTGCGGATGGTCGCGACTGGCGAGGGTCGATCGCGCGGTTCGACAGGCCATTCGGCGTCGGGGGCAGCGGCCCCGGCGTTGGCGGGCGACGGGAAGGGTTGTTTTCCTCCCGGTAACTCGCGGCGGCAGAGCTGACGGAAGGGCCACCGGCAGTTATTTTTTTAGTGTTCAGTTGGCGTGACATACCGTTATCGCTGCTGAGAAAACCCGCAGAATCCCGCGGTAATTGAGGGGTGGTCGACGCTGGGTTTTGGGGAGTAAATTGGCCGGTGTATCTCCGTCGAAAAAAGGTGTTGACATCACTTCCATACCTCTGCTAGTGTGCGCACGGTAAGTTGTGCGAGTTTGTGCAGCAGGTATGGTGAGAGTGGAGTCCGACGGGAAGCAAAAAGGTGTTGACACGAGCACGCGCGTCTGATAATCTACGCGCAGGTTTGGTAGACTGAGGCTATAGGGTATTTGGATAGGTACAATCGTATAGGGAATCAAGTTCACCGAGTCGTGAACGAGTAATCGGGTAATAAGGCGAGGAGAAGATATGCATAACACACCAAGGAGCTGGAGTTTCTTACCAAAGGCAATTCTCGTGGTCGCACTCGGTTTGACCACTTTGATCAGCTACACTGCCGTGGCTGATGTTACTACCGACCCTGTCGGGTTCATCACGCTGAGCTGCGTTGCCGGCCCCAACAAGACTACGGTCTGGGGCTTGGGTATGACGCAGTTGCCCGAACAGAAGGGCGTGGCGGACATACTCGGCAGCACGTTGACCGATAGCAGCGCAAGTTTCACCAACAATCAATGGAACTATTCCAGTGCGAAACCTTATGAGCTGGAAGTCACGTCTGGCCCGTTGGCGGGTTACTTCGACGCGATTACGGGCACAACGGCTCCTGGAACGATTACCTTGGCCCATTCGGTGACGAACTCACCGGGTCTGTCAGCCCAGAGCTATCTGATTCGGCCAAGCTGGACACTGAAGACAGCGCTTGGCGCTAACGGTGTTGCGAGCGGTTTCCAGGGCGGCTCGAGCGCGTCTGCGGCAGATAACATCAACGTTTGGGTTCCGTCTGGCCAGAGCTTTGCGGTCTACTATTACAAGACCAACGCAGGTTCTGGTGGTTCCGGGTGGCGTTCATCCTTCAATGGCGCGACCAACCAAGGGGACACCCCGCTCTATATCGATCAGGGCATCGCCGTTCTTCGGGCGGCGTCTACGCCCACCAATATACTGCTTGTGGGCGCGGTCAAGTTGGGCAACACCATCAGCCCAATCGTTGGGCACGGGACGACATTCGCGGGCAATGTGTATCCGTTCGCTTTCACATTGGCCAATAGCCAGCTTTGGACCGGCAGCTCCTCGACCGGCGTCCAAGGCGGGTCGGGCTCGTCTGCGGCAGACAACATTAACATCTGGGATCCGGTTGGCCAGAGCTACGCGGTGTACTATTACAAGACGAACGCAGGTTCCGGCGGATCCGGGTGGCGGTCGTCCTTCAATGGCGCTACCAACCAAGGTGGAACCACGATTCCGCTGGGCGGCACGGCAGTTATTCTGCGGCTCAACGCGTCGCCTTTCAACTGGGTCATGACGCAGCCATTCAGCAACTAAGGACAGTTGATAAGTTAAGAAGTTGAAGAGTTAAAGAGGAAGAAGCAAGCAGTTAACAGGTGAGAAGAGAAGTTAGGTGAGAGAAGTAATCGAGACCATATAAGCGAGTAGAGGTCACGAAAATAGTTAGGGAAACGGAAATGAGGAAAGGGAGAACAGCAATGAACGGAAAGAAGACTCTAGTAGCAGTAGTCGTAACGCTCTTGTGTGTGGGAATGAGCGCGTTCGCAATGACGGTTGCGTACACCGGCGCGAACAACGGTGAGTTGACGTACAGCGATCTGACCACCCAGTTGAACGAAGGCGCCTATGTGGCCCTCGGCAACTTCGGCACGATGTCCGATGCCGCGATCGCCGCGTTGGGCGCGTCTCCGACCGCGGTTTGGGCCGCGTTCCATGTCTGGGATGCAACAGCCATTGACAGCACGCTGACCTTCTCGGGCGGCAATGGCACAGCGGGCGGCGCGTTCTTGAACACGCATGCGTATCTCATCGCGTTCGATACAGCAACGTTCAGCTCCGCGGGTGCGGTTGGTGTATTCAAGGGGCCGAATGTCCAGACCAGTGACCCTGATTCCAGTAATCCATGGATCTTCCCCCTGACTGACACGGCTGTTGGTATAACGATGGACTTGGCTGGTGTTGGTTCGGGCGGCGTCCTGATTGGTGAATACGGCTACTCGACCTTGAACAGCGACTGGGCTGGCGGCATCGTTGATGCCTATGGTCTGGCTTCAGTTCCTGAGCCGTCCACGATCATGCTGGTTGGCACGGGCCTGCTGGGTCTGTTGGCCATCCGCCGTCGTCGTAGCTAAGAAGCAAGTAAGTTTGTAGGTTGTAGAGTATTCTTTCCGTCTCGCAAGGGGCCTGTCGAAAGACAGGCTCCTTGTCGTTTAGTGGTAGGGCCATCCACATGGTAGGGCACCGCGCGGTAGGGGCCCGCTCCGGCGGGGCATGGACGGGCCC
Organism: Verrucomicrobiia bacterium; assembly: GCA_035515475.1. Taxonomy (GTDB): domain Bacteria; phylum Verrucomicrobiota; class Verrucomicrobiia; order Palsa-1439; family Palsa-1439; genus DATJBF01. Next base: position 8,057 of record DATJBF010000007.1, on the reverse strand, counting down.
CATCGACTTCGCTCAGGGCAGGCTCCGCGTGTCCCTACCAACGACCACGGACACGCCGGAACGTGTCCCTACCAACAACCGGACCGTGTACCTACCAATCCCATCTTGCCTTCCCCTGCCCTACCCTCTAGATTCCGCCCGTTATGGCGGGCAAACTTTTCATTGTCGGCACCCCGATAGGCAATCTGGAGGATATCACGCTGCGGGCGTTGCGCGCGCTGCGCGAGGCTGACCTGATAGCGGCCGAGGACACCCGTCAAACGGCCAAGCTACTGGCCCGGTATGAGATCAGCAAGCGATTGGTCAGCTACCACGAGTTCAACGAGGCCAAGCGAACGGCCGAATTGCTCCGGGAACTCCAGCAGGGCCGCACCGTCGCTCTCGTGAGCGATGCCGGTATGCCCACGGTATCGGACCCTGGTCTGCGGCTGATCCGGGCGGTGCTGGAAACACAGAGCGCGTTAGAGCGGGACGAAGGCGGCAGCGGGTGCGACGTTGGTAGGGACACGCTGTCGTTGGTAGGGACGCGGTCCCCGCGTCCAGGCCGCGCCGGAGCGCGGCCCTACCAGACCCAGGCTACGCAACAGCCCGCCCCTGCCATCTCCATCGAGGTCGTCCCCGGTCCGTCCGCGGTAACAATGGCTCTTGCGGTGAGCGGGTTTGCGGGTTGTCCCGCGTTGTTCTACGGGTTCCTGCCGCACAAGTCGGCCCAGCGCCGCAAGACGCTGTCCGCGCTCGACGCGCTCCGGTTCACGCTGGTGTTTTTCGAGTCGCCCTATCGTCTCGTGAAAAGCCTGCACGACATGCGGGAGTTGCTGGGGAACCGTCGGGCCGTTGTCGCCCGCGAGCTGACCAAGAAATTCGAGGAGATCGTCCGGGGCGATCTCGATGCGATCCTGAAAAAGCTTGAGAACCGCCGGATCAAAGGGGAAATTACCGTGGTCGTCGAAGGGTCTGAAGAATGAATGGCATCCGAATAGAACCCGGTAGGGCTGCGCTCCGGCGCAGCCTGGACACGCCCCTTCGACTTCGCTCAGGACAGGCTCCGCGTGTCCCTACCAACGACCGCAGCCTGGACGTGGGAGGGCTGCGCTCCGGCGCGGCTTGGACACGCCCCTTCGACTTCGCTCAGGACAGGCTCGGCGTGTCCCTACCAACGGCCACGCTTCACGCTTTCCGCTTTCTGCTCTACGTTCTTTTCCCGCTGCTCCTCGCGCTCGGGTGCGCGTCGGGCCCGCGCGTGGTGGAAGTTTCGAGTCGGACCCGGTTGCAGGAGATCGACGTTGCCGACCAGGCGTTGTTGATGCGCGGCGGGGCCCGGCTCGGCTACGAACCGCAGAACCTGCCCATCGATCAGCAGCGGCAGGAGTTTTACGTACGGTGGACGCCCCGCTGGAAGCAGGAATCCAGTTCGACTTCGGGGCCGGAACCCGAGAGGGTCGACCTGGTAAAGTTTGAGTATCGGCAGTTGGACAAGCCGAATGCCGTCAAGGAACAGACTTTCGTTCCGCCCGTCCTCTCTCGTGCGGCCGACGTCGATTCGGAATTACTGGACCAACCGCGCTGGGTCCGATGTTCCTCGCATACGTTTGAGGTCCGCGGCGAAGAATTCCGTGCCGGGGGCCCGGTGTCGGCCTGGCGGGTGACCATTTGGGACGGGGATCGCCTGTTGGCGGAGAGGAAATCGGCACTGTGGTGAAATGCACGGCGGGGCAGATTGGACGCGCCGGAGCGCGTCCCCCAGGGACCGGTAGGGCTGCGCTCCGGCGCAGCTTGGACACGCCGGAGCGCGTCCCTACCAACGACGTGGACACGCCCCTTCGACTTCGCTCAGGACAGGCTCCGCGTGTCCCTACCAACGACGTGGAGCGCGGCCTGGACCCATGACTGAGCCAACCGTCATTGCCCGTTTCGACGCCGTGGCGGCGGCGCAACCGCGTCGGGTGGCGGTGTTGTGGGGCAAGGAACGGATCACCAACGCGGACATTGCGGCGCAGATCAACGTTTACGGCGCTGCTTTGCAGGCCGACCACGCCATCGGCAAAGGCGACCGGGTCGGCATACTCCTCAAGAACTCGCCCGAATTCATTTACGTGTTGTACGCCGTCCTGAAGTTGGGCGCGACGGTTGTGCCCATCAACACGTTTCTCAAGGCGCCGGAAATCCAGCATATCCTGGACGATTGCCAACTGAGGTGTCTGGTGACATCGCCCGATTTCGATGAAGTGACCGGCAAGCTGGAGCGGGTTACGGTGGTGCCGTTGGAGAGCCTCGCCCTGAAATCGGCAGGACCCCGACTCGGAGTCGGCGCCACGGACAGGGTAGGGCCGCGCTCCGGCGCGGCCTGGACACGCCCCTTCGACTTCGCTCGGGACAGGCTCCGCGTGTCCCTACCAACACAGCCGGAGCGTGTCCCTACCAACAACCTAACCGACGCACCGCGTCGACTTCCCACCTGGCCGGCGATTTCGCCCGACGACCTGGCGGTCATCATTTACACCTCGGGCACGACCGGCAAACCCAAGGGCGCGCTGCTCACCCATGGCAACATCGCTGCCAACGTGGGCAGTTGCATCAAGGCGCTGGAGGAAACGACGGACGATCGGCTGACGTTGCTGTTGCCGATGTTCCACAGTTTCATGTTGACGGTGGGCATTTTCACGCCGCTGTCGATGGGGGCGGGGATCGTGCTGATCAAGTCGATTCACCCGCTCAAGGCTGCGATGCGGGAAATCATCATGAACCGGGCGACGATCTTCGTCGGGATACCGCAGATATTCCAGGCGCTGGCCGAGGCGAAAATCCCGTTCTGGCTGCATTGGGTGTTGAAGCTGCGGATGGCCGTGTCCGGCGCGGCTCCCCTCCCCCGCGAGACATTGGACGCGTTCGAGCGCAAGATGCGGTTCCCGTTGTTGGAGGGCTATGGCTTGAGCGAGGCGTCGCCGGTCGTCTCCTTCAATCCGTGGAAAGGCGTCCGCAAAGCCGGGTCGGTCGGCTTGCCGCTGCCCGACGTCGAGGTGAAGGTATTCGACGATCACGACCGCGAATTGCCGCCGGGGCAGGTTGGCGAAATCGTCGTGCGCGGCCCGAACGTGATGCGGGGTTATTACAATCATCCCGAGGAGACGGCGTCGACGTTGCGCAGCGGCTGGCTGCACACGGGCGACATGGGCAAGAAAGACGAGGACGGCTACATTTACATTGTCGATCGCCGCAAAGAGATGCTGTTGGTGCGGGGTCTGAACGTTTACCCGCGCGAGATCGAGGAAGTGTTGCACCAGTTCCCGAGCGTGCGCGAAGCCGCCGTCGTCGCCAAGGCCGATGAAAAACGGGGCGAAGTCCCGATGGCGTTTGTCAGCCCGGTGGAGGGGGCGACGCTCGATCCGAATGAGATCCTGAAGTTCTGCCGGGACCGTCTGGCGGATTACAAGATGCCGCGCGAGGTCCGCATCATGGACGCCCTGCCCCGGACCGCGACGGGCAAGATCGCCAAGCTCGAGTTGAAGAAGCGGGTCTAGTGCCCGGTCAACCTTGATTGGGAGGGCGAGCCTCCCGGCGAGCCGGCCGGTTTCTCCGTCAACGCTGCGGCTCAGCAGGAGCCCTGGTCGCCTGCGGCGCCGCCAGAGGCGGGTAAACTTCGCCATCCCCGCACGCTTCTGATGAACGTTGACGGAGCACCAGGGACGCGTCGTTGGTAGGGACTGCGGTCCGGCGTGTCCACGTCGTGTCCGTAGCCCCGACTCCGAGTCGGGGCCCTACCGCGTGTCCGTGGCGGCCCTACCAATCTCGGCTGGCGGGCATCCTCGGTTTCGCTTAGACTGGTTTCCCGCATGAAACGACAGAAGCTGATCCCGTTGCTGGTGGTAGCGGCGGGTCTCCTGGCATACCACAACAGCTTCACGGGTGCGTTCCTCAGTGACGACGTCCGGTCGATTCTCGAGAACGAGACGATCCGTCATCTCTGGCCGATCTGGGAGCCATTGTCGCCTCCCCAGCAAGGTGGACTCACGGTCGAAGGCCGTCCGTTGATCAATCTGTCGCTGGCCGTCAATTATGCCCTTGGCGGCTACAACGTGTGGGGCTATCACGCGTTCAACCTGATCGTTCATATCCTCACCGGTTTGACCCTGTTGGGAATCGTGCGTCGGACGTTGCTGTCCCCGCCACTAGTGTCGGGGTTCGGGGCGGCGGCCAACGGATTGGCACTGGCCGTTGCCGTTCTCTGGACGGTACATCCGTTGCAGACCGAAGCTGTGACGTACGTCGTTCAGCGGGCCGAATCGATGATGGGGTTGTTTTACCTGCTGACGCTTTATTGCTTCATCCGGGGGGCCGAAGCGGCACCCATGGGAAATGAGAAATGGTTCATGGGAGATGGTTCATGGGAGCTGCGGAGCCGGCTGTGGTATGGGTTGTCGGTGGCGGCCTGCGCGCTGGGCATGATCAGCAAGGAGGTCATGGTAACGGCGCCGGTGATGGTGCTGTTGTACGACCGGACGTTCGTATCGGGATCGTTCCGTGAGGCATGGCAACGGCGTTGGCGGCTGTATCTTGCGCTGGCGGGGACCTGGGTCCTGCTGGGGTTTGTGTTGGCGGCGGGAAACATTTTTGGTTACGCCTCGATGAACGCGCAACACATGGGCATTACCCGGTGGGGATATTTGGCGACCGAGCCCGGGGTGGTCCTCCATTACTTGCGGCTGGCCGTGTGGCCGTCCCCGTTGTGCTTGGATCGGGGCTGGCCCATTGCCGCAACGTGGGCCAGAATTCTGCCGTCCGCGCTGGCGGTGGCGGTCCTCGTGGGAGCGACCGTTTGGGCACTGACGAAGAACTCTCCGTGGGGATTTGTGGGCGCATGGTTTTTCCTGATCCTGGCGCCGAGCTCGAGCCTGGTCCCGCTGCAGGATCTGATGCACGAACACCGGATGTACCTGCCGTTGGCAATCGTCGTGGTCGTTGTAGCGCTGGGTTTGTATTCGCTGGTTGGGCGCCGGACGGGGCTGGCGGGGCTGCGCGGCCTGGCGGTGTTGACGGTGCTGGCGGCGATGGGACTGGGATTCCTCACCTGGCGCCGCAATCGGGATTACCAGAGCGAGCTTGTCATCCGGGTCGACTCGGTGGCCAAGTGTCCCAACGATCCGGCCGTGCATTACAATTTGGGGGTAACGTTGACCGGACTGGGCCGGGTCCAAGAGGCCATCGACCAATTCGAGGAAGCGGTGCGGCTCCAGCCCGATTATGCCTGGGCCCAATACAGTTTGGCGGCGGCGCTCGTGCAGGCGAATCGGCTACCGGAAGCCATTGCCCATTACGAGCAGGCGCTGAAGATCCGGCCCGATTTTACCGAGGCGCTCAACAATCTGGGGTTCGCCCTGGTGAAAGCAGGTCGTGTGTCGGAGGCGATTCGACGTTTCGAGGAGGCGCTGGAATACAAGCCCCGCGACATGGATGCGCACAACAATCTGGGGGCGGCCTTCGCTCAGGCCGGCCAGTTGCCCGAAGCGATCGACGAGTTCGAACGCGTGGTGCTGACGAACCCCGATGATGCCGAGGCACATTACAATCTCGGGACGGTCCTGGCGCAAGTCGGGAGAATCGATGACGCCATCATGCAATACGAGGACGCGGTTCGGCTGAACCCAGATTTTGCCGCGGCCAAGAAGCAGTTGGCGCAGTTGCGGGGGACGAAATAAGCGGAGATGGGAGATGGTTCATGAAAAACAGGAGTCTGGTAGGGCCCCGCTCCGGCGGGGCCACGGACGCGCTGGAGCGCGTCCCTACCAACGACCGGAGCGTGTCCCTACCAACGGCGCGGCCGCGGCGATGATAGAGGAATGGTTGATGGAAGATGGCTGATGGCAAATCGCTAATGCGGGCTGGGAGTGGCATTTGCGGCGCAGCGGTCATCGTGTTGCTGACGGTGGCGGCGTATTTCCCCGTGTTCCGGGCCGGGTTCATTTGGGATGATGATGCCCATGTGATAAACAACCAAACCCTCCGGTCGCTGGATGGTTTGGAGAAGATCTGGATCAGACCGGGAGCCACCCAACAGTATTATCCGTTGGTCTACACCAGTTTTTGGCTGGAGTATCATCTCTGGAAACTGCACCCCGTCGGGTATCATCTGGTCAACGTCCTGTTGCACGCCGCGAACGCGGTTCTGCTCTGGCGCCTGCTGCGTCGGCTGGAGATTCCGGGAGCGTGGTGGACGGCTGCCCTGTTCGCGCTGCATCCAGTGCAGGTGGAGTCGGTCGCGTGGATCACCGAACGCAAGAACGTTCTCTCGGGTCTGTTCTATCTGCTGGCCACGCTCGCCTATCTTCGGTGCCGGCCGCTGACAAAAGCCGTAGTCACGCCCACGCGGCCGGGGCGATACTATTGGCTGGCGTTGGTATTGTTTGCGTGCGCGTTGTTGAGCAAGACGGTGACGTGTTCGCTGCCGGCGATGTTGTTGTTGCTGACATGGTGGAAGGCCGGCCGCGTGGAGAAGCCGGATGCCTGGGCGCTGGCGCCGCTGTTTGTCCTCGGAGCCGGGATGGGATTGTTCACGGCCTGGATCGAACGGTACCGACTGGGGGCGAGCGGGCCGGAATGGGCGTTGTCGTTTGGGCAACGCTGTTTGATTGCGGGACGGGTCCCGTGGTTTTACGCGGGCAAGCTATTTTGGCCGCATGATCTCACGTTTATTTACCCGCGCTGGGATGTGAGCACGGGCGCTGCCTGGCAGTACTTGTTCCCGCTGGCGACGGTGGTTGTCTTGGCCGCGTTGTGGCTGGCGCGGCAATCGATCGGACGAGGACCGCTGGTGGGCGTGTTGTTTTTTCTCGGCACGCTGGCGCCGGCGCTGGGGTTCTTGAATGTGTATCCGTTTCGGTACTCGTTCGTGGCCGATCATTTCCAGTACGTGGCCTCTATTGGGCTGATGGCCGTGGCGGCCGGAGCCGGGGCGACCGTTGCGCAACGGGCCGGGCCGGTCGGCGTCAACGTGGGGGCGCTGAGTGCCGGGGTCGTTCTGTTAGCGCTGGGGATGATTACCTGGGTACAGACTCACATCTATCAGGACCAGGAAACACTCTGGCGTGACACCTTGACGAAGAATCCGGGTTGCTGGCTGGCGGACAACAATCTCGGCTTGCTGCTGTTCGACAACGGCAAGATCGCCGAGGCCATTCAGCACTACGAGCAGGCCGTACAGGACGAACCGGATTACGTCGAGGCGCACAATAATTTGGGAGTCGCCCTGGGGCAGGTCGGGAAGTTCAACGAGGCGATTGCCTGTTACGAGCGCGCGCTGCGGATCAAGCCGGACTACGCCGACGCGCACAACAACCTGGGATTCGCCCTGGCGCAAGTGGGCCGGGTACAGGAAGCGATCGACCACTGGCAGCAGGCGCTGCGATTCGAGCCGGGTTTTGCCCAGGCCCATAACAACTGGGGAAACGCCTTGTTCCAAGAGGGGAAACTCGAAGACGCGATCCGACACTATGAGCGGGCAATCTCGCTCAAGCCCGATTATCCCGACGCGCACTACAACCTTGGGCTTGCCTTGGCGCGACTCGGCAGGGTAGCAGAAGCGATTGGGCATTGGGAGCAAGCCCTGCGAATTAAGCCTGATTATGCCGACGCGCACTACAACCTCGGAGTTGCCCTCGAACGGATGGGCCGGACCCAGGAGGCGATCGGGCATTATGAGCAGGCGCTGCGAATCAACCCCGATTTCGCCGAAGCGAAGAGCAGTCTGTTGCGGCTACAGGCCGGGCGATGATAGAAGAATGGTTGATGAGAAATGGCTGATGGGAAATCGCTAATGCGGGCTGGGGGTAGTATTCGCGACGCAGCACTGATTATGCTGCTGACGGTTGTGGTGTACCTGCCGGCTCTGCGAGGGGGCTTCATCTGGGACGATGACGACCATTTCACCGCCAATCCGGCGATGCTGTCGGTCGACGGGTTGAAACAGGTCTGGTCGTCACTCAAGGTGTCGCGGTACTACCCGTTGACGCTGACGTCGTTTTGGCTGGAACGCCGCATCTGGGGGTTGCACCCCCTGCCCTATC
>DATJBF010000006.1:0-40834 GCA_035515475.1 Verrucomicrobiia bacterium | reverse complement strand
TCTCGCCCTTCTTCTTGCCGTCCGACTCGCAGCGGCTGTTCACCGCGCGGCAATACGACGCGTAGTCGCCCGCACTGGCAAAGCGCTCGATCGGCCCGGTCTCCAGCTGGATGGTCAGACCCAGAATGTTGCCGATGCCAGAAATGCTCAGCAGCCGCTGAAATGCTCCGCTCGGTTTCATCACCGCCAGCACCTGTTTCTCCAGGCTGTGTTGAATGCGCCGTTGCTCGCCCAGCAACTCCAACATCGCCGCCGCCGTTTGCTGCGAGTAGCCATCCCCAAACGTCTCGCGCAGCTCCCGCCACGTCCAGCCTTGCAGCTTGGCGGCGCTGACCGATTGGCCCGTGTGGCGCGTCACCATCGACTGCAACGACAGCACCATCTGGGTGGCCTGGCGCACGACCAGCATCCGTCGCCGCAGCATGTCGCGCACAGGCCGCTCGGCTTTCGGGTAGATGTAGCCGGTCGGTAGGATGTTCAGCCGTAACATCTCGGCCAGCCACAGCGCGTCGGTTTCGTCGTCGCTCTGTTTCAACCCGCTGTACTTCTCCATCTCGGCCGGATTGGCCAGATGCACCGGGTAGTCCGCCGCTTGCAGGCCGTCGACCAACCAGTACCAGTTGAAGGTGGATTCCACGGCGACGGCTTTCAACTGCGGCTGATACACTTCGAGCGCCTGCAAGATCGCTGGCAACTTGGCGGGCAGGCGGCGGCGACAGATCGGCTTGCCCGATTCGTCGATGATGCCACAGAACACATTGCGTTTGTGCAGATCCAGACCGGCGTATAAACTCTCTGGGGCTTCGGTCGGCATGACTGACTCCTTTCCTTTGGGTTAAGGGTTGGAGCCAATGTGCCATAACCGAAGCCTCCTTCATGATGAGCTTTAGATGCTTATCAAATCTCCCACACCGGCCTCCCGAAACGCCCGCCGACGTTCGGCGCATTTGTTGCACCGCCCGCAGTGCCGACCGCGTCGGGGGGACAGGCACGAGAAACTCAGGTGCAACGGCAAGCCAAGTCGGACGCCACGGCGCACCACCCGGTCCTTCGTTAACAAACGGAACGGGGCGACGATTTTCAGCCCGCGCCCGAGAGCGTCACTCGCAACGCGGGAGAACTCACGGAAAAACCTCGGCGTGGCGTCCGGGAACGGATTGTGGCCGAGCGAACCAAGGGCGACCACGCCGATGCGATGCCTGGCACAAAATACGGCGGCCTTGGAAAGGAGCAACAGATTGCGCCCGGGCAGGTACACGGCTTGATCGGCCGTTTTGGCGCCCGGCACCTTGCGACCCGTGACGCTCCAATGCGCTTCATACAGGTCGGCGACGGGGAAATGAAGGACGGTTAATGGTTGAATGGTAGCCGCGAAGCTTCTTCGCGGCCGACCGCGAGCAGGGCTCACGGCTACAACGCGCAGGAAACGCCGGAGATGGCTCAGTTCCGCATTTTCCCAAACCAAGCCTTCGCGGATGAAGACCGGATAAACCCGGCGGTAGCGGCGGGCCAGCTCGGCGAGCATCACGCAACTGTCGAGACCGCCGCTGACCAAAGCGCAAACGGCAACACCTGAACGTTCAGCTTTCAACTTCCTACGCTCAACATCCATCGCCGCGGGTGTCCGTTCGTTGAAAGTTGAGAGTTCAACGTTGGACGTTGAACGTTAAGGAGTTCTCTGTCCCCGCCGCACGGTTTCCTTCTCCGCTTCCAGCCGGCTCCGCAACCGGGAGATTTCGGTGCGCAACGTTTCTTCAAACTTCTGGGCCGCTTCGGCGTCGCCTTTCTCCAGTGCGGCGGCGATCTTCGGCTTCAACTCCAGTTCGCGCTCGGCAATCTTGGCAGTGAACACGCTGGTAAGTCGGGCCAGCTTCGCCTTCTGCGCCCGTGTGAGTTTGCGTCCCGTGGGCGGCAGCTTTGCGGCCAGCTTTTCCATCGCCAGATCGTATGCCGATTTGATTGCCATGTTGCCTCCACGGTTCGTTCGTTAGCCGAGTCTGACCTTCACGTCGTTGCCCTCGACAATGCACTCGAACTTGTCCACCTTTGCCGTGGGCACAACGGGCGATACCCCCGTGCACACGTCGAATCGCCACCCGTGCCACGGGCAGGTGACGACGCTGCCGTCCAGGGTGCCTTCACCCAGTGGGCCGCCCCGGTGCGGGCACACATTGTCCGTCGCGTAGAATTTCCCGCCCACGTTGAACAGCGCCAACTCCCGCTCGCCGACCGCCACGGTCTTGCATTCGCCCGGCTGCAGGTCGCCGACCTCGGCCACTTTCACCAGATCGCTCATGTGTTGTTTTCTCCTCCCGAAACATTTACCTTTGTGGCATGAATCCGGGCCGCTTTCAAGACGCGATTACCCGGTTCGACGCCGCCAATGCCGCCGACCCGCGGGGCCTCGAACTTGGCTACGCGGAGCGGCTCAGCGGCTGGGTCGACCGCCTCGCCCCCGATGCCAGCGAAGCGTTGCGCCTCGCCGCCCGCGCCCAGCACATCTGCCGGTGGATGATCCCCCGCGAGTCGTATCCCGCCGGCCGAATCGGCTACCTGAAATGGCGCGAGGACCTGAAACATTTCCACGCCCAGAAAGCCGGCGAGATCCTCCGCGAGGTCGGCTACGACGACGCGACTGTCGCCCGCGTCCAGGATTTGATTCAGAAACGCAATTTCCCGCGCAGTCCCGAAGGACGCGTGATCGAAGACGCCTTGTGCCTCATGTTCCTGGAAACGCAGTTCGCCGAGACGACCGCCAAGACGGGCGACGAGAAGATGATCGGCATTTTGCAGAAAACCTGGCGGAAGATGACTCCGGCAGCGCGCGAGATAGCGCTGACGTTGCCCATGTCGCCCGAATGCCGCGCGCTGGTCGAGAAGGCATTGCAACCTGCGCCGTGATTTGTCATGCTGAGCGGGCTCCGGAGGCATTCGGGGCAGGCGAAGAAACTCGCGTCAGCATGCGAGATCCTTCGCGGCGCCAGGGTGACAGACGCGATGCCATGACTTCAACCATCGTTCCAACGTCTTTCAGCGACCCGGTTAATGCGCGGGTCCTCGCGGTTTCCGAGGACCGCCTTCAAGGGTTCCAGCGCGACCCGTTTGGGGAAATCGCGCGGCAGTCGGGCGTCGACCTGGACATTGTGATCGAGCGGATCCGGGCCATGCTGCGCGCGGGTACGATTCGACGCGTCCGACAGACCTTGCTGGCGACCAACCTCGCGCAGGGCGCGCTCGTGGCCTGGCAGGTCCCGCCGGAGAAACTCGACGCAGCATTCGATTACATGTTCCAGCACGACCCGTTTTCCGGCCACGTCGTCATCCGCACCACCGAGACGGCGACCGCGGGCTCGAAATACCGGTTGTGGACCACGCTGAAAGTGCCGCAAGGGTTCTCGATGGCGCGGCACTGCGAATTTCTCATCAAACAGACCGGCGCGGAGAAGTTCATCCTGTTGCCCGCCAAGAAACTATTTGCGCTCGGCGTCGGCCACGTGCGCCGACGCGGACTGGAGCCGGGCAGCCGGGCCGATGTGCCGGCCGAGGTCACCGACGTGACGGAAACCAGGCTCACGGACCTGGAGTGGCGCGTGTTGGAGGCGTTGAAACGCGAGTTCGAGACGGAAGAACTCGTGCCGAATTTGTGGGACGCGCGGGCCCGGGAAGCCGGCGTACCGTTGCCAAAATTTTGGGAGATTGCGGCGGAGCTCGACCGGCGCAAGGTCATCGGACGGTTCTCGACGTTTCTGGAGCACGTCAAACCCGCGGCCAACGGCGAACAGGTGACGCGTTACAATGCACTGTTTCACTGGGCGGTGCCCCCGGGCCGCGAGATCGACACGGGCTGTGAAGTGGGCCGCCACCACGTCATGACGCACGCCTACTGGCGCGAAGGCGGTCCCGAGTTCCACAACGTCAACATCATGGGCGTCGCGCACGGCACGGACAAGACGCTGCTGCTGGCGCACAAGGCGGCGATTGACGAACATCTGGGCGAGGCCGGCATTGCCGTGAGTTATACCAACGTTTTCTGGGGCGGCCGCAGCGAAATCAAGCCAAGCGAGATTTCCCCGTTCGCCTACGCGCGCTGGTGCCAGAGCGCGGGCTTGAACGCCGCAAGGATCGGGAACTAAACCGCAGATGACGCGGATAGGCGCAGATATGATTCACCAAGAATCGAGCAGGGACATCATTGGCGCAGCCATGACCGTGCTGAATGAACTCAAGCCGGGGCTGGACGAGAAATTGTACGAGAACGCGTTGGTCATCGAGTTGGTTGCGCGGGGTCACAAGGTTGACCAACAGCGTTCGTTCTCCGTCAACTACAAGGGACAGTTCATAGGCAAACTCGTTCCCGATCTGATCGTGGATGACTTGGTGATTGTCGACACCAAGGTTGTGGACACGTTTGTCGACGCCCATGTCGCCCAGATGATCGGGTACCTGACAATCACAGATTTGGAACTGGCATTGCTTCTGAATTTCAAACGCGCCAAATTGGAATGGAAGCGGGTCGTCCGCGAAGCGGGCAAATGCAGATCCGCGTCATCAGCGTAATCCGCGGTTCAACCATCGATGAGAATCGCGTTCTTCGAACTTCACGACTGGGAAGAGGCGTACCTGCGCGAGCGACTGGACGCCGTGCATACCGTGGTGGCGGTGCGCGAGGCACTGGAGGACAAACATCTCGCGCGCATCGCGGACGCGGAGGTCGTATCGCCCTTCATCTACTCCAGGCTGACTGCCGCGCGGTTGGCGAAGTTGCCCCAGTTGAAGCTGATCGCCACGCGCACGACCGGGTTCGACCACATCGACGTGGCGGAGTGCGCCCGGCGCGGGATCATGATTTCCAACGTGCCGTTTTACGGCGAGAACACGGTGGCCGAGCACACGTTTGCCCTGATTCTGGCGTTATCGCGCAAAGTGCACGAGGCGTTCGTGCGGGTGCGGGCGGGAAACTTCTCGCTCGACGGGTTGCGCGGGTTCGATCTCAAGGACAAGACCATCGGCGTGGTCGGCGCGGGGCACATCGGGCTGCACGTTATTCGCATCGCGCGCGGCTTCGGGATGAACGTGTTGGCGTTCGACGTGCACCGGGACGGTTTTCTCGCGGAAGTGCTGGGATTCACCTATACCGATCTCGACACGCTGCTCGGCCGGTCGGACATCATCACGTTGCACGCGCCGTACACCAAGCGCACGCATCATCTGATCAACCGCGACAACGTCGGCCGGATCAAGCGGGGCGCGATCCTCATCAACACGTCACGCGGCGGGCTCGTGGACACGGAAGCCCTGTTGAAGGCGCTCGACGACGGTATCTTGGCGGGCGCGGGGCTGGACGTCCTCGAAGGCGAGGAGGCCATCTACGAAGAAAGCGCGTTACTCGGCGACGCCGTCAACCCCGAACGGCTGCGGCAGGCGCTTCAGAACCACGTCATCCTCAAGAAACCCAACGTGGTGTTCACTCCGCACAACGCATTCAACAGCCAGGAGGCGTTGGAGCGCATTCTCCAGACGACGGCCGACAACATCGCCGCGTTCGTGGCGGGCGCACCCAAGAACGTCGTGAAGTAGCGGTTGTTTTTCCCTTTCGTGGGGCCGCGGCGTTTGGTAGTATCCGCGTTGTGACGAACAGCGCGAAGCTGAGCGTTTCGTTCTCGATCGGCGCCGCATTTCTCCTCGCCGTCGGGGCCTCCGCGGTCTTGCTCATCGATCACGTCAACTCGATTCTTGGCGATATCGGCTTTTACAATCTCCAAGTCGATCAGGTGGCCGAGACGATCACGGCGATCCGCGTGCATCCCGAACGCCGACACCCCAACCTCGTGCGCGTCGACGATTTGCAGAAGTGGGCCCGGACGGATTTCGAGCACACCCAGATCGCCAATGCCCGGCTCGAACTCGAGCGGCCCACGTCGCCGGGCGATGCCATCGCGGACTTGGAACAACTGTCCGCGTTCTACCGAAAAGCTGCTGAGGACGCCTATCAGCGGTTGCTGGTGATTCACCAGCGCGCGGTCCAGGGAGCCATCATCCTGATGAGCGGCAGCATCGTGTTGCTGGTGACGATCATGCTCCTGGTGCGGCGGTGGTTCCTCGGTCCCTTGTTCGACGTGCACGAAGCGATCCAACTCGCCGCTGCGGGCGACCCGGGACAGCCCCTTCCCAACAGCGAGTTCGGTGAGTTGGTGGCGCCCGTGCGCGAACTGGCCGATAAAGTCCGCCAACTCGAAGACCGCGCCAGCCGGGCGGAACGCCAGGCCACCGCCGGCGACGCGTCCACGCGCGTCGGCCAGAACCTGCGCAACCTCGTTCACGCCGTGCGCTCGATGGCCAGGCGGGAACGGAACGCCGAGCATTCCGACGCCGGCGCCAAGGCCGCCTTCGACTACATCATCGCCACCACCGAAACAATGGACCACTGGGTCGGCAGCCTCGTCAACGTGACGCGCCCCCTGGATCTGCAGGCGTGTCGTCAGCCGATCGAGCCGGTCGTTCGCGACTCGTTTTCGCTGTTGCACCCGTTGCTCGCGGAGCGCGCCATCAAAGTGGAGATCAAACCCGCGGAGTCGCTGCCCGACGTCCAGCTCGACCGCGTCGCTTTCGAGCAGGCGCTGATCGCGGTCGTGAGAAACGCCATCGACGCCTCGCCCGATGAAAGCTGCATTACGGTCACGATGAATTACGGCAACAGCGAGATGGTCACCGTCACCGTCCACGATGAAGGCGAAGGCATGAGCGAGGAAGTCTGCAAGCACGCCTTCGATCCGTTCTTCACCAAGAAGAAGGACGGCGTCGGACTCGGCCTGGTGTACGCGCAGAAGATCGTGGAGTTGCACGGCGGCAAGATCGAGATCGAAAGCAAACCCGGCAAGGGCACCCGTGTCCACATCCACCTGCCCCCCGCGAGTGGGCTGCGCCGCAAGCCGGGGAAAAAAGCCTGACGGCTACGGCACGGGTTTTTTCCAGATCGGCACCTTCTGTTTCAATTCGTCGATGATGAACTGTGCCGCGGCAAACGCCTCCTCGCGGTGGGCCGCCTCCACGCGCACCAGCAGCGACGGCTCGCCCACGCGAATTTCCCCGAGACGGTGCACGACTCGGATCCGCTGGAGTGGCCATCGCGCGCGGACATCGGCGAGAATCTTGCGAAACTGATGTTCGGCCATCTCCTTGTAGGCCGTGTATTCCAGCGCGTGAATCCGCTGTCCGGCCTCCACATCGCGCACCACACCCCAAAAAACGGCAAGGCCGCCAACGGTGGAGGCGACGCCGCCGGCCGCTGCCTCGCCGGGGTCGATGGGTTGATCGGTAATGAGCAACTCGTCACCGGCACCACCTTGCAACGGCGGCATCAACGACAGAACGTCGCCGTCGCGCAGTTTGCTGGTGCGACTGGCGAATTCGACGCCGACTGCCAAGAGCGTCGTCTTCTCCGCCTCCTTGAGGCGCGGGAATTTCGAGTGGAGCTGCGTCAACGCATCGGCCACGGTCGCGTTCTCGGGCAATTCGAGCGGCAACTCGTTCCGGCCAACGATCGGACGGAGGAAACTGAAAAAGTGGATGGTGATCTTCACGGCCTGGCCGCAATCGCTTCGGGCCGCAAGGTGCCGACGTACGGCAGGTTGCGGTACCGTTCACGGTAGTCGAGTCCGTAACCCACCACGAACTTGTTCGGGATGTGGAACCCGACGTAGTCCGCCTGAAAATCCTCGCGATGGGGCACGTCCTTTTCGAGAAACGCGCAGAATTTCAGGCTGCGCGGCTGGAGTTTCTGGATCATCTCGCGGACCTTCACGAGAGTCAGTCCCGTGTCGAGAATGTCGTCCATGACGAGCACATCGCGGTCGCGGACGTCGAGTTTGAGCGCCTTGGTCAAGATCAACTCACCGCTCGACCGCGCTTCGCCGTGGTAGCTGGACACGCCGATGTAATCGAGCCGCAGTTGCATCGGCAACCGGCGCAGCAAATCGGCGACGAACATCGTGCTGCCGGTCAGAATGGCTACCAACGTGAGGTCTCTGTCGGTGTAATCGTGCTGGATTTCCAACGCCAGTTCATCGAGCCGCTGCCGAATCTGTTCTTCGGTGAGTAGGATCTCGTCCACATCCAGCCGCATCGCGTGCATGCCCATTGGGACACCCTAGCCCAGCGGCTGAAGGTTGAAAAGCAAAAGGTCGGGGAATGCAGATGGGGTCGACAGAACTCGAGGTGGACTTGTCCACCCTGATACTATCTGCCATTCACTGGTAGCAGGATCGAATAAACAAGGAACACTGACCCTCGCGCGCATCTGCGGGTCGAGTTCACGACAGTGTGTTGTGAAATTGCCGCCGTTCTGGTAAGAATTGGAGTTGGTGCCAGCCGATATGTCACGCTTGTCAGAATCACCGTCTACGACTTCGTCACAGCACTCGGTTCACAAAGGTTCCTTTGGCTCCATGCAGACCGACCTGTTTGTTGCGAGTTTTGTGGCGCTTTTCATGGAGATGATGCTCATCCGATGGGTGCCATCCTACGAGCGAATGTTGGCGTACTTTACGAATTTCGTTTTGATCGCCGCCTTCTTGGGGCTGGGCTTGGGGGCCATGCTGGCAGGACGGCGACGAAGTTGGCTTCAGTGGCAACCGTTGTTGATTCTATGTCTGGTTTCGATCGCCATCGTGTTCAATCAATACGTCAAGACCGGGGCCGTGCAGGGCGACACGCATTACTCTGAGTTCAAACGCCAAGCGCCGGTGTTTCTGACGGTAGACGAGTGTCTGGGGGTTTTCTTTTTTCTGGTGGCGATGGTGTTTGCACCCATCGGACAGCGAATTGGAGAAGGTCTCAAGTCGGTTTCTCCGCCGCTCAAAGGTTATATCATCAACATCCTGGGCAGCCTCGTGGGCGTGATAGCATTTACGGGGATGTCGTGGCTCGGGTCAGGACCATGGTGGTGGTTTTCTGTGGCGATGCTTGGATTGTTGTGGTTCGTCCGTCACAACAAGCGCTGGCTAACCCTAAATGGAGTGATCGGAGCGATCACAATTCTGGCGGTCTGGCTGGCAGGAGACATGTATCTCTGGACGCCGTACAGTAAAGTGGCGGTGCATCCGCTTGTCGAAACAGGCAACGGTAAATTGGTGGTTGCGGATGCGTTAGTTCGGCCCCGGGATATTCACGCCCTTCGGCAAAGCATTGGATTCGCGGTCGCGGTTAACGACGACATTTTCCAGCAGGCTACCGACTTGTCGGCACCCTGCGTGCAAACCCACCCGAGTCTGACTGGCATCCTTCACCACTACGACTTGCCTTATAGTGCCCCCGGCTCTTCATTCAACGATGTCCTCGTCGTTGGCGCAGGAACCGGAAACGACGTAGCCGCCGCGCTGCGCCACGGCGCCCAGCACGTTGATGCAGTCGAGATCGATCCCGGGATTCTCCGGATCGGTCGGATCGCCCACCCGGAACAACCGTACAGCGATCCCCGAGTGCATGCCTTTGTGGATGACGCCCGCTCGTTCTTCAGCAGAACCGGTCGCAAATATGACCTAATCGTACTTGGGTGGTTGGATGCTCATCGCCTATTGTCCAGTATGTCATCGGTGCGGCTAGATTCGTTTGTGTACACCGTGGAGAGTTTCCAAGAAGCTCGCCGTCTACTTAAACAGGATGGCACCGTGGTCGTCCAACATGGGTTGGGAAATTCCTATCTGAATTGGCGAATGTATCAAATGTTGACCGAAGCTTTCGGCGCGGAACCGTACGCGCAGGATCCGATGGGGCAACCCACATTTTTTGCCGGGCCGGGGATGAAGAAATTGGTCAAGGCACCCCAGACGCTTGACGTTCCACCAGTCGATTCTGCAACAGACGATTGGCCCTTCTTCTACTTGGCCGGTCGGAAGATGCCGCTGGAGTATCGGTTGGCCCTCGAAACGATGGCGCTGATCGCATTGGTCTGTCTGCTTTGGGCGTCGCAGGGCAAAATGCAGACCGTTAGTGGACACTTCTTTTTTCTTGGCGCGGCGTTTCTGCTCATCGAAACGGTAAGCGTGACGCGCTTTGCCTTGTTGTTCGGCTCGACGTGGATGGTTAACTCTGTCGTGTTCAGCGCGATATTGCTGGTCGTGGTACTCGCTAATCTGTGGATGGATCGCATTCCATCATTCAATGTCCACCTGCTTTATGTGCTCTTGGTTGCTGCCGTCGTCGTCAACTTCGTTTTCCCCATCCACACCCTGCTTCGCGTGGGACTAACTGCGCGACTGGTGGCCGCGATGATTCTGATGGCCGCGCCGATCTTTTTTGCCGCCTTCATTTTCGCGCGGTCCTACAAGCAAACCCCAGACCCGGACCTCGCTTTTGCCTCCAATCTCTTTGGTGCAGTGATCGGCGGGCTTCTCGAATACAGTTCATTGGTCGTTGGCTTCCGCACCCTACTACCGATTGCGTTGGTACTCTACGCGTTGTCTTATGTCGCGCTGTTCTTCCCGTCACGAAAGGCAACTGCCGTTTGCGGTTGAATCAGCCGGAAGGTGAATCGAGCGAACGGAGGACCGCCTATTTCATGATCCACGGGTGCTTTCGAATCATTGCGGCCGGATAACATTGTCAATTGACGCTTGACGGCTCCCGAGTGTGCAGGTATTGTCTCGGCGTACAGTTGAAGTACGCGGTCTTCCGAGTCATCACTCCAGAGCACGATTTCAGAACATTTATCATCCAATGCGCTTGGTCGAACAAGCGGCACTATGAGAGCATGAAACGGCTCATCAAGGTCGGCCTCACGGGCGGTATCGCCACGGGCAAATCCACGACCCTCCAGCGCTGGCAGCAGGCGGGGGCCGCGGGCATCGACACCGACGACTTGGCGCACCGGACGTTGGCGCCACACACGGCGACGTGGGACGAGGTCGTTCGCACATTCGGTACGGAGATTTTGAACGACGACGGCACGGTCAACCGTCCAACGCTCGGCGAAATCGTGTTCGCCGACGAATCGAAGCGGCTCGCGCTGAACCGCATCATCCATCCAGCCGTCCACGAAATGTGGGCGGAAGAGATGCAGAAACTGGAGTGTGACGGCAAGACGCAAGTCGTCGTGGTGTCGGTCCCGCTCCTGTACGAAGTGGCAGCGGAAACCGAATTTGACTGCGTGGTCGCCGTCGGCTGCAGCGAGCAGACCCAGTTGGCACGGTTGAAGCAGAAAGGCCTCACCGAAGACCAAGCCCGCGCGCGCATCCGCGCCCAGTGGCCGCTGCAATTGAAAATGGATCGGGCGGACTTTGTGATTTGGAACGACGGCTCACCCCGAGTGCACTCGGAACAGGCCGACATTATTTGGGCAACCATCAAGGAGAGTTATCATGCCCCGAGCAAAAACTAGCCCCGAAAAAACCGGGGCCCCCAAGAGCGAACAAACAAACGCGCTGGCCGCCGAAGCCACCGCCGAGGAAGCTGCGGCCAAAGCCGAAGATCTCGAGAAGAACGGCGGCGTCGCGGTCGCCACCGAGAAGGACGAAGCGGCGGCGCCAGCCAGCGCGCCGCCCAAGGGCGAAACGCTGAATCTGGCCGACCTGCAAGCGATGTCCATGCCCCGCCTGCAAAAAATGGCCCGTGACTATGGCGTCGAGGCGGTCGCCGTCCTCAAGAAGCACGAGATCATTTTCGAGATTCTCAAGAAGAACGCCGAACGCAATGGCGGGATGTTTGGCGAGGGCGTGCTCGAGATTCTGCCCGACGGGTTCGGGTTCCTCCGCTCGCCCGCGTACAACTATCTGCCCTGCCCCGAAGACATTTACGTCTCGCCGTCGCAGATCCGGCGTTTCGAATTGCAGACGGGCGACCTCGTCGCGGGCCAGGTGCGTCCGCCGAAGGACAAGGAACGGTTCTTCGCGTTGCTGAAGGTTGAAGGGGTCAATCGCGACAACCCCGAGAAGGCGAAAGAGAAGATCATGTTCGACAATCTCACGCCTTACTTCCCGACCAGCCGGTTCATCCTCGAAACCAAGCCCGAAGAAATCAACTCGCGGGTGATGGACCTGTTCACGCCGATTGGCAAAGGCCAGCGCGGTCTGATCGTCGCGGCGCCGCGCACGGGCAAGACGATCCTGCTGCAAAAGGCCGCCAATGCCATCCTCAGTAACAATCCCGAGGCGATCGTGATCGTGTTGCTCATCGACGAGCGTCCCGAGGAAGTCACTGATTTCAAGCGCACCGTCAACTCCGAGGTCATCAGCTCGACGTTCGACGAGGCGCCCGAACGCCACGCCCAGGTCGCCGAGATGGTGTTGGAAAAAGCCAAACGCCTCGTCGAACACAAAAAGGACGTCGTCATCCTGCTCGACTCGATCACCCGGTTGGCCCGCGCCTATAACACGCTCGCGCCGCATTCGGGCAAGATCCTGTCGGGCGGCGTCGACGCCAACGCCCTGCACAAGCCGAAGCGGTTCTTCGGCGCCGCGCGCAACGTCGAGGAAGGCGGCTCGCTGACGATCATCGCCACCGCGCTGGTCGAGACCGGCTCGCGCATGGACGAAGTCATCTTCGAAGAGTTCAAGGGCACGGGCAACATGGAGTTGTGTCTCGACCGCCATCTTGTCGAGAAACGCATCTTCCCGGCCATCAACATCGAACGGAGCGGCACCCGGAAGGAAGAGTTGCTCTATCATCCCGACGAACTCGACCGCATCTACATCCTGCGCAAGGCGCTGGCGGGCGTTCCCCCGGTGGAAGCGATGGAACTGGTCGTCGAGAAACTTAAGAAGACCCGGTCCAACGCCGAGTTCCTGATGTCGATGAAGTTCTGAGAAGCC
Source organism: Verrucomicrobiia bacterium (assembly GCA_035515475.1). Lineage (GTDB taxonomy): Bacteria > Verrucomicrobiota > Verrucomicrobiia > Palsa-1439 > Palsa-1439 > DATJBF01. The sequence continues at coordinate 28,031 of DATJBF010000006.1, read as the reverse complement.
GCGGTTGACGAGTCAGCTTCGGAAATGTCGCGGCAGTACCGCCGACGGCCGAAGAATGCAGGCTCAACCTCGCACCGGCGTTCAGTCGACCGATCGTTCAATCCCCTTCCGGTGCAGCGGGCAATGGGTCGTCGATGTAGGCGCGCTGGCAGGCCCGGCACAGATCGAACTGGAAATCTACGTACACGCCGCTCATCAGTTCTTCCTCCGTGAGGTCTCTGCATTGTTCCAGGATCTTCTTGATCTCATCGGAATGGTCTCGCGTGAGATCTTCAAAGGTGATTTCCAGCGGATCGTAGGCGGCGAACACTTGAATCTTCGCCACGTACCGCAGTGCGCCCGGTTCCAGCGGCTCCCCGCAACGGTCACAGATGCGTGTGATCATGCTTGTCTCCAGGCTGGGCGACGAGGACTTGTCTTGTCCATCGGCTCGCCGTAAGCTCGCTCCATGATGCCAGAAACCGGCGGAGTCACCCAGCCCGAAACGCAGCGGCGCGTCCCGAATCTTTCCGGGCTCGTTGCCGCTGGGCTCCTTCTGGCCGTCTGGTGCGCCAGCGGTGTTTGCGCTGCCGCCGGCGAGGCGACGAACACCGCGGAGATCGTCACCCCACAAAGTCGCGTCGTGCTCGTGCGCGACAGCACGGCAGTGAGCGGCTTCACCGTGGATGCCGCGAAAGCCCGCGGACTGGTCGCCGCCGGGATCAAGGCGCTCACGGGCGAGAAGGATGAGGCTGCCGCGTGGCGACACTTCGTCTCCAGCAACGACGTGGTGGGCATCAAGATCGATACCCAGCCCGGCCCGCTGCAGTCAACGCGACGGCCCGTCGTCGACGCCATCGCTCAGGGTCTGTGTGCGGCGGGTGTGCCCGGCAAGATCTACGTGTTCGATCGCGATCCGCTGCAGATGCGGACCGCGGGTTACCTGGTCGGAGACATGTCTCGCCTGCTGCCATATCAAGTCCACTCGATCATTTCCGACACTGGCTGGGACCCATCCGTTTACTTCCAGAGCAACCTGGCGGGCAAACTCATCTGGGGCGACCTGCTCTTTGGCAAGGAGGAAGGGCAGTATCTCAGCGACCGTTCGCATCTGCCGAAGCTGGTGACGCAAACGATCACGAAGCTCATCAACGTGCCCGTGCTTCAGGACCACGACGCGTGTGGTCTGATGGGTTGCCTCTACAATGTCTCGCTGGGAATGGCGGACAACACGCGACGCTTCGAGACGATGGGGCAACACGGCGACCCGATGATCGCCCAGATCTGCGCCCTGCCACCGGTGCGCCAGAAACTCGTGCTGAACATTATGGACGGGTTGCTGGCCGGTTACGCGGGCGGGCCCGATTTCAAACCGCAGTATTCGTGGAATTACGGCGCGCTCTACTTCAGCGCCGACCCCGTCGCCATCGATTCGCTGTGCGTCGAAGCCCTCGATGCGAAACGTCGGGAAGCCAACGTGCCGCCGATCGGCTCTCGGGCCAACCACATTGCCACCGCGGCCCACCTCGGCCTGGGTCAGAACGAGCGCCCGAAGATCGAACTTTCCGAGGTCAACCCGTAACTGGAGGAACCTCACATGTCTGTTGGTGGCACAGGCGTTCCTGCCTGTGCGATCAATTTCTGACAGGCACACAGGTTTACCCGCCTGTGGCGGCGCCGAAGGCGGCCAGGGCCTGGCCTACCACCCACGGGTCTATTCGGATTTCCCGGGGAGCGCAGGTTTCTCACTCGATGGTTTCTCTTCCGCCGCTGGAATCTTCGCTTCGAGCGCTTGTTTGACTTCATCGCCGACGTCGGAAGCCGGCAAAATAATTGGCATCATGCCCCACTGGCTGAGGTTGCTGAACATGAACCCGTTGTTCTGGTCGGTCTGCGTCCGGGCAATGCGCAGGAAGAGGATGCCGACGAGCCGGCCGTCGAGCGTGAACACCGGCGCGCCGAGTGCGTAGCTCCACATTGCCTGGCCCAGCACATAGAACGTCCGTGGCTTGTCCACGACCCCCTCGATGCGGCCCACCGAAACGGCCGGCACGCGGTTGGCCACCTTGCTGAGGCGGTTCAGCACAATCACCTGGTCCAACATTTGCGGCTTCGCGCTGCGCGCGAGATCCACATACGGCAGCGCCTGGGCCCGTTTCCCCGCCTCGACGGGTTTCTCGGATGGACGCAAGTACGCCAAATCCAAATCTTTGTCCCGCAAGACGACGTTGGCTGCGAGCTCGGTCCCGTCCGCCAACACAATTTTCGCATCGCTCAGCTCGCTCTCGAATTTCAGCTCCGACGGGTCGCCGCCGCGGGCGACCATGGCCCGCGCGTACGCCTCCTTCACCGCGCTGCCGGGATCGGTCGTCATCAACGAAACGACGGTCAAACCCGACGGATCGATGATCGTTCCCGTCGTTTCGGTCTTCGACTCGGTCTTCGATTCGCGGCCGCCCATCGACATGCTCTGTTTGATGGCCAGTTTCACCGTGACAACTGCGTTCTGGTATTTCGCCAAGATATCGCGGCCCGCCTTGGCGGCGTCATCCGCCTGCGCGGGGACCGTCGCCCACACTCCCGCCACCGCGACTGCCAGACATGAAACGTACGTGGAACACTTCATTTACGATTTCCCTTTCACGATTGCTTTGCGTCCTTCCCAATTTGGTTCCAATTCCAGGTACAACGTATGCACGCCCCGCTCCACCCGCAGCACGATGGTCGGGCGTTTCTCGGCCGCCACGCGCTGCATCTTTTCTTTCAGCGACGCAACATCGGTCACCGGCGCGCCATCGACGGCGGTGATGATGTCGTCGTTCGCCAGGCGGCCCAGCGCCGCCCAGCCGCCCTCCTTGACCTCGGTCACAAGCGTGCCCGGCCGCTCCTGCGGCCATTCCTCGCGCACCTTGTCGAAAAACGTCATATCGCGCACCGTGAACTCGAAATTATCGTCGCGGTACTTCTTCATCTCGCGCTCAAGCTTCGGCGAGCGGACGAGTTCCACGGGCAGACTCAATTTGTCCGTGCCGCGCTGGACCGACAACGTCGCCGTCGTCCCAATCTTGTATTGCCGCACCATGGCGTTGAACACTTCCTCGTCGCCGGGCTGCGACGCCTGGATCGGGTCGCCGTCGAGCGCCAGAATCAAGTCGCCGACTTTCAGCCCGGCTTTCTCCGCCGTGCTGTTCGAGTAGACCTGCGTGACCCGCACGCCGTTCAGGTCCGGGTTCCCGAGTTCCTCCGCCAGATCGCGTGTGATCGCCTGCGTCGCCACGGGCAGCCACGCTTTTTGCGCTTCCAGGCCCGGATCTTCCAGTTCTTTCAGGCCGACTTTCACGACGGTCAACAACTGTTCGGTCCGGCGCAAAAACCCGAGCTGGGTCGGCACGGGCTGCGTTTTACCCGCCGTCAAGTTCTCGGTCATTTGCTGCATCTCGGCGACGTTGCGTACCGGCGCGCCGTTGATCTCGATCAGCACGTCACTGGCTTCGATGGGCGGCTTCGCATCGTAGCCGGGCCCGCCGGGCCGGACCGAGGTGACGATCACGCCGTCGCGGCTCTTCAGTCTCATCTCCCGCGCTGCCAACGCCGAGATGTCGCGCGCGGTGATGCCCCACTGTTTCAACTCGAACGTCCGCCGCTGAACCTGTTCGCGCTCGACGGTGCGGAACCTAAAAGCTCGCTGTTTCCCGTCGCGCAGCACGACGGCTTCGACTTCCTGTCCAACCGGCAAATCGGCCACCATCTGGTTCAACAGCGGGATCTCCTCGGCATAACGCACCAGGATGTCCTTGCCGGCCAGCCGCACGAGAATATCGCCGGAGCGGATTCCCGCTTTCGCGGCGGGCGAACCGTCCACCACGTTCGAGATGAGCACCCCGCGCTCGTCCGTGTCGCTTTTCAACAGCGGCTGAATCTCGATGCCCAGCCAACTCCGGCTGACCGCGCCCTTCTCGACCAATTGGCGAGCCACCTTCTGGGCGAGGTTGCCGGGAATCGCGCCGCTCAACCCGAAGCTGATTTCATTGATGCCGACCACCTCGCCGTTGAGATTCACGAGTGGCCCACCCGAATTGCCGGGATAAATATCGGCGTCGTGACCGATCCAGCGCACCAGCGACCCAACGTCCTCCCCGTCCAACGTGAACCGCTCCGCCGAAAACGCCTCCGGCATCACCATCTTGACGTTGCTGACAATCCCGAGCGTGACCGATTGCGACAGGGCCAGCGGACTGCCCATCGCCAGCACGGAATCACCGACCCGCAGGCGATCAGAATCGCCGAAGGTGACGGGCACGAACTCCCGTTTGGTCTTCGGCTTCAACTTCAACACCGAAATGTCCGCCAACGGATCCGTGCCGACCAATTCCGCATCGACCTCTTCGTTGTCGGGCAGAATGCAGACGATGCGCGTGGCGTGGCCGGCCACGTGATGGTTCGTGATGACGTATCCCTCCTTGGAAATGATCACGCCGCTGCCGCTGGCCTCGTACTTCACTTCGCGGCCCTGGTAATAGTGCGTGGCGACGACCTGGATGCGCACCAACGACGGTTTTACCCGGGCCACGGCCGCTTCGATCGCTTGGTGTGTTGAGGGAGCCGCCTCCGCCGCAGCGCAGCTTCCATCATCCAGCGTCACGAAAGCCACCGCCGCTACGAGAAAGAATGTGAACAAGAAATTTCTTGGGTCAAACATGCGCCGAAGTATGGCAGAAGAACTTGTGTGCGTAAAGTGATGCCGCGTCACAGTAGGATAGGCGTCTCGCCTGCCGCTGTTGGTCCTGGATTGTAGGATAGGCGTCTCGCCTGTCCGCTGTTGATCGTAAATTGTAGGGCGGGCGTCTCGCCTGGTACTGTCGGGAGGTGTTCTTCAACTGGATTCGCGACAACCGCGACCAGGGTTTGCGCGCCACCGGGGAATGCGGTACGCTCTTGGCGTGAGCACGGTTACCGAAATCCAAGAGGCGATTGTCAACCTTAGCCCGACGGAGCGTCAGGAGTTGCTCCGTTGGCTGGAGCAGTACAAGGAAGACGACTGGGATCGTCAGATTAGTGCCGACGCCGGGTCCGGCAAGCTCGATTTTCTCGCAAAGGAAGCTTCCCAAGCCAAGCAGTACGGCAAACTGAAACCGTTGCCCGGCGAAGTCGAAGACCACTCCTGAGTTTTGGACCCGGTTCAACGCTCTGCCCGCCGAGATTCAGCGGCGTAATTCGACGGCGACACCTTCATCTGGACATGGATTGGCAGCCACGAAGACTACAACAAGCTGTAGGTTTTCCGGTCCGCGGGCGCTCTGTCGAGGATGGGAGCATTGGCTTTGGCTGACTGCTGAACGCTGATGGCTGACAACTCAACGCGACCCCCCCGTTTTCTGTCACGAGTGGTGAGTTGACCTTGGCGACATGACCCCGGCGACACATTACATATCCACATCGTCAAAGATGCTTCTCTGAGGACTATCTGGCGACTGTTGATTGTCTGCGTTTGCATCCATCACTCGCTGCGCCGCGTAATATTCCTGCAAGTTGGGCTCCCGGTCCATGTCCGCAAACATTTCTTCTTGTGCTTGTGCCTCCAGTTTTTTTTGCCGCTTTTCTTCTTCGTGTTCCACTTGCTGTTCTTCAGCCCGCCCGATTGCCCCATCGATCAAGTCCAAACCGGCCTCGAATTGAAAATAAACCTCTGAGTCTTCGGTGGCGCTTTGAAATCTCCGCAAATTCGAGCGTAGTTCATCAAAATGCTCGTCAGGGTCACCTTCAGGATCGTAATCACTCTCTAGGTCATTAATCATTGATTCAAGCTTGGGTGGTAATTCTGCGTTGACACGAGTGAGGATCGAGTTGCGCTCTACTTCGGTCATCAAGCTCTGGAAAGGACTCATAAGAAACATCGATTCCGCGGATTCGAGAGCCGCCTCCGTAACTCTCGATACATAGCTAATGCGGTATTGCTCAGGCAGGCACCCTGCAGTGTGTAAGCGCGCCAAAATAGAACAGAGCGAGTGGGTGCTGATATGACAATCGTGAAACAATCTATCGAAATCATCAGTACATAATGTGAACCACTTGATAAGGAACTCAGACGAGCATCGGCTTGAAAGAAACCACGAGAGAGCCCATCGTTGCCCCCAATTGGTCATATCGATCGTGTGGAGCTTAGAGATAACCGATTCAAACCGACTGGCCGGAACGCGGACCTTGGCCCCCTCGATCTCGACATCGCCACAAACCACTTCTGTGAAAAGTTCCGCCACCTTCACTCCTCCGAGGTAAATATCCAGAAGATCGGGCTGCTCCGCGACCAAGATTGCCATCGCATCGCGAATAGAAGGATGGCGGAATTTCCAAAAACGCTCGCCGGATTCCAAGGCTTCTGCGACCAAACTGCCTTCCAGAGCCGACAGAGCTTCCCGCAACTCAGCCAAATCTGCTCCAAGTAATTCCATCGCTTCAGTTTCGTGTGATTCAATACGGGGCGGGACGCCGACCCGCCCGGCTCGCATAAACAGCAATGCTAGCGCCGCGAAGTTCCGACGATCCAGTTGCTTGATTACATCTGTGAGGAACTCTTTGGGTTCCTCGACGAATCGTTTCAAAGACTCAAACTCAAGTTGCAGGCTCTTCGTGAAAAACGGATCGCCCAGCCGCCTAGCTACTTCGGGAAAGAATTTCTGATTCGCTGCAACGGAAGGAAGGAAAGGTTTGATCGCCCGACGAAATTCATGCGTTTGCCCACCCAGTCGCAGATGGTTGTAGAGTATTCGTTCTTTTTCCAGCGGCGTCAACCGTTCGACCTCAATTATGACCTGAGACTTTTTGATAAGCGGAAAAGAACCCTCCTTCAACTCGCTCAATGCTGCATTGTAGACGTATGTGCGCGAGGTAAACAGGACGCGCGCGCCGCTTCGAATCGCTGCCGACAATCGGGGGAACTGACGATTCCATCCTTGCGTGAGGGATGACTGGAACTGAGTCTGCCCGAATGCGTCATCAACCCAGAACATTTGTTTAGGTTCGTCGGGGTTCCAATGTTGTTTGAAGTCGTCTGGGTGTGAGATGAAAACAGGACGACATCCCCACTGGTCCGCTGCAGCGAGTGCGAGCGACGCAGCGATAGTGGATTTTCCGGCCATGGGATCGCCTAGAAGCAAGACGAAGCCTTCCTCTAGAAGCGCGCGAACACTGCGCTCATGGGCTTCTGTGGGGACGAACTTCGCGAGATTATCTTTCCAACTCCGGAGAATTTCGTGCATGTGAAGGGTCAACTCCGTACTCTGTAAATCGAGAACGAAGACCGTCTGACCGATGAGGCAAGAACGACTATCAGCGGCTTACAGTTTGCGTCTTAAGGAGTTGCTCCCGATTCCCCAATCAGCCCCATGCGCCGGGCCTTCGTCTTCTCGATCAGGTCGAGAGACTCGGGCGTCAGAATCTCCTCGCCAGATTCTTCATCCTTCCAAACGTCGACCTTGATCGTGACGGTTTCTGCGATGCCGTCGCCTTCGAGTCTTGGGATATTGACCTCAAACGACCTCTTATAGGTCTTCGCGTTTTCTGGTTTCATAAACTAGTTGCCGTCTGGTGTGATTTGTAGTCTCATCGTCTGCTCGCAATCATATTTCGCGATGCCAACAGACGGGATTGGCAGGAACCCTAACCTCGAACGGTTTCTAGCGCGGACGCAAAGAAGAGTCAAGAGCACGAATGAGCGGCACGGCGGAGTGCGTCCTAACGGGGCCGCGCCCTTGTACTGCGGAACTTTGGCTCGGGTCAAGTCGGCCTACGCCACCCTCACGATCCAGCCATGTGAAGTGTTAATTTCCCCAGGGCGGCAACTTGAGAACCCTCAATAGTGGAAGGTTTTCGCCTCCCAGCCAGGCGTGAGATTGTAAAGGTTCTTGACGTGCTGGAGCCGGTCGACGCACTCCTGCACGTATCCCGGGATGCGCTCGGCGGAAATGTGGAGCATGTTCAGGGCTCCGTCGAGTATGGAAATCGCGAAGGATGGATCCCCGTAGCCGTACCCCATCAAGTAGGCGATGGAATTGCCCAGGTGCACGCAGGCGGTCAAGCGTTGGTGCTCGCCAGCGGCCGAGGGTTGGTGATGATGACGGATCGCGACCGCCAGGCAGGCGGGAAGGTTCCAGCGTTCGAGCAACCGCGCCCCGACCTCCGCGTGGTTGCAGCCGAAGTTTCTCTCTTCGGCGTCGATCAGGGAAGCACCGTGTTCGATGGCCTGAACGAATTGCTCGTAACAATTGGCCATGGACGCCGACAAGATGATCTTACCCACGTCGTGAAGAACCGCGGCAGTAAAGACGGTGTTTTCATCCTCCGCGATCTCGCGGGCAACCAGTTGTGCCCCGACGGCCGTGGTCACCGAGTGCTGCCAGAGATCGCACGCTTCGATGCCGTAACTCTTTTGGCCGATCGAGAACATGGCGCCGACGGTGAGGACGACGATTTGATAGACCTCGCGCGAGCCGAGGCGCGTGACGGCCGAGAGCAGGTTGTCGATGGGCGTGCCACGGCTGTAGAAGGCGCTGTTGCAAACCCGCAACACGTTGGCCGTGAGCGAAGTGTCGTAGGAGATCAGGTCCACGATCCTTCGGTTGTCCACATCGGTGTGGTTCAGCAGCGGAATTAATTGTGGCAGAATGGGTGGTGCCGGCACCAGGTGTTCCGCCTGGTCAATGTAGTCGTCGATCTCCTGCATGAAATCACTTGGTCCGCGAGGCCCTTCGAATGTGCGCGGTCCCAGGTGTTTATCGGCAGGAACGCACCGCCACTTGAGACGGCGAGTCAGCAGGGTCAAACCACGCCGCGCCGACGATCGCTTGACGGCAGATTTCTTCTCACCACGAAGGTGGATCCGCCCGCCCCGGCGACAATGGCTCGACCGCGGTACTGATTCGTCGAGGCACTCCCGTGGATGCTCGTTACTCGTAACGCAGCGAGTCGATGGGGTCGAGGTTGGCCGCTTTCCAGGCGGGATAAGCGCCGAAGGCGATCCCGACAATCGAACAGATCACCAAGCCCAAGGCCATCCAGTCGAACGGAATTATGGGCGAGACTTTCAGAAGATGCGTCGCGACATTCCCACCGCCCACGCCGAGCGCCACGCCGAGGACTCCGCCGACCTCGCAGAGCACCACTGCCTCCATGATGAATTGCGTCATGATGTTCCGCTTCTTCGCGCCGACGGCGCGTCGGACGCCGATCTCCCGGGTCCGCTCCGTCACCGAGACAAGCATGATGTTCATGATGCCGATGCCGGCCGCGATCAGCGCCATCGAACTGACGACCGTTATGCCGATCCGCAGCGCTCGCGTGACCTGATTGAACTGCGCGATCCGCGAATCGTTGGAAAAGATCTCGAAATCGTTCTCTGCGCCCGGCGGGACTTTGCGCACCGCGCGCAAGATGCCGCGCACCTGTTCGAGGCAATCGTCCACGCCGTCCAGATCGCGCGCCTGCACCAAAATGGTCAGGTCATCCCATCGTCGTCCGTAACGGTTTAACGCTGTCGTGATGGGTATGACGGCGAAATTGTCCTGATCGTCTTCCGACGTTCCCCCTCGGGGAGCGAGCACGCCCACCACCGCGTACTTGTAGCCGTTGATTTTGATCGCCTCGCCCACGGCCGAACCCTGGGGAAAGACCGTCTTGGCCAGGAGGCTACCGAGCACACAAACCTCGCGCGCGTTGTCCACGTCGTCTTCCGAAAGAATCCGGCCATCGCCAATGACCCAATCTCGCGCCGGGAAACTGCCGGGCGTTTCGCCATACAACGTGATGCTGGGCGGCGTTTTTTCGTAGCGCGTTTCGACCTGGCCGATCCAGAAATCGCCCTCGATGCCGACGCTGCCGGCGAGCGTGGCCTTCTCCTGTACCTGTCGTCCCTCCGCCAAGGTGACATATTTGCGCCGCCAGTATTTTTCCAGGTCCAGCACGCCGCTGCCGAACTGGTACATCGGCCAGCGTTGGATGGCAAACGTCTGGGCCCCGAGTTGGCTCATGTCCGTTTCGATCCTGTTCTCGAGCCCGCGCATCGCCGTCATCATGGCGACGATCGAAAATACGCCGATCAGCATGCCAAGCATCGTGAGCCCCGAGCGCAGTTTGTGCGTCGCCAGCGCGTTCAGGGCCATGGAAAAGCTTTCTCCAACTTCGGCGAACAACAACGTTGGCCTGGGCCATTTCATTCGCTTCTCAACGCATCCACCGGCTTCATCCGCGCCGCGCGCCACGCCGGCAGAAAGCCCGACACGACGCCCGTCGCCAGCGACACAAGCAGCGCTGCGCCCACGATGGCGGGCGACATCACCGACGGGAGAAACTCTTGGATTCCGAAGATCAACAGCCGGGCAATCCCCAATCCGATCAGCCCTCCCACCAGGCAAATACACGCCGCCTCGACCAGGAATTGCAGCAGAATCGTGCGCCGTTTGGCACCGATGGCCTTGCGGATACCGATTTCGTGGGTCCGTTCGGCGACGGAAACGAACATAATGTTCATGATGCCGATGCCGCCGACGAACAGCGACAGCGCGGTGATGCAGAGGCCGGTCAGGGCGATCACGGCCGTATCCCGATGGAACGCCTTCACGATCTGGTCCTGCTGATTGATTCCGAAGTCGTCCGGCTGGTTCGGCGCGAGGCGGCGCACCCGGCGCATGGCGCAGCGCAACTCTTCCCGGGCCTCTTCCAGTTGGCTGAGGTGCCGGGCCTTGACCTGGACCTGCACGTCGGGGTTGTGCCACACCAGGGCGATGAATTGTTTGAGCGGTATGATCACGCGGTTGTCGAGGCTTCGGAAGCCGAGGAACGTCCCCTGTTTCTCCAACACGCCGACGACCTCGAAGGATTGCCCCCCGAGCTTGACCTTGTGACCGAGTGGCGATTCGCTCTGGAAAAGGTTGGTGGCGATTTGCGTGCCCAGAATGCACACGGGACGACCGCCGGCCGCGTCGATCACGGACAGGAATCGCCCGTCCGACACATCCACGCCGCTGGTGAGCCGATAGTCCTCGGTGGTGCCGACGATCCACACGATGGCCGCACTCTTGTTCTTGTACTCGACGGACGCCCTCCCGTTCACGACGGGTGCGACGGCGGCGGCCAGCGTGAGTTGACCGGCCAACGCTTTGGCTTCGGCGACGGTGACCGGGCGGCGTTTCCACCCTTTGAGCCAGTCGTCTTGCGTCTTGTTAATCCAGTTCCGGCGCTCGACATAAAACACGTCGGCGCCGAGCGATGAGATGCTCTTGAGGAAGGCGCGATCCAGTCCGGTGATGGCGGCACCCATGATCGTCACCGTGACAATGCCGATGATGATTCCCAGCGTCGTCAGCCCCGACCGCATCTTGTTGGCGCGGATGGCGTCCCACGAAATGCCGAGACCTTCCCGAAGTTCAGCCAACAGTTTCATGGCCGATCTCCCCGTCGCCCCGGCGTTCGTCGCCGGCAATGAGGCCGTCGCGGATGCGGACGATCCGGCGCGCGTGCCTGGCGATGTCTTCCTCGTGCGTGACGACGATGATCGTGTTGCCTTTCTGCGACAACTCGTCGAACAACGCCATGATCTCCGCACCGGTCTTGGAATCGAGGTTGCCGGTCGGTTCGTCCGCCAGCAAAATGGCCGGTCGGTTGACCAACGCCCGGGCGACCGCCACGCGCTGGCGTTCGCCGCCGGAAAGTTCGTTGGGCCGGTGCTGCGTGCGGTTCGCGAGACCGACCTGCCCAATCGCTTCCAACGCGATCTTCCGCCGTTCCTCGGCCGGCGCCCCCGCGTAAACGAGCGGCAACTCGACGTTGCGCAGGGCGTTGGAACGCGGCAACAGGTTGAACGTCTGAAACACGAACCCGATCTCGCGGTTGCGGATTTCGGCGAGTTGATTGTCGTCCAGTTCGCCGACGTTTACCCCGTTCAGCTCGTAACGGCCCGAGGTCGGCGTATCGAGGCAGCCGACGAGATTCATCAGGGTCGATTTACCGGAACCGGACGGTCCCATGATGGCCACGTATTCGCCGCGCTCGATTTCAAGCGAAACGTCGCGCAGGGCGTGGACCGTTTCCGCGCCCATCTGGTAGCGCCGCGAAATGTTCTGAAGGTGGATCAGCGCCACCGCTACGTCTTCGTCTCCTTGTCGGCGGGCTTGCCCCGGCGAATCTTCCTGCCGTCCTCCAGGTCGCGACTGATGGCCTTGTATCCGCCCGAGACAACCTCCTGCCCCTCGGTCAGTCCGTCGGTGATCTCCCAGTAATCGTCATCGCAGATGCCGATCTTGACCGGCACCATCTTCACGCGGTTCTTCTCGACCACGAACACGACTTCCACCGGCTTGGCCGCTTCCTTGGACTTCTTTTCCGAGAGGACCGCGTTGGTGGAACCGGCCGACGCCGTCGAGCGGGCCGTCCCGGATTTGGCCGCATTCTTGTTCTTCGGCGGCTTCGGCACGCGGGTGGTGACGCTGGCCAACGGGACGGTGAGCACGTTGGTGCGGTAGCGGGTCTCGATCTCGGCGCTGACCGACATGCCCGGGCGGAACGCTTCCTTCTCGCCCAGACGGACGCGCACCTCGAATTTGGTGGCCTCCTGCGATTGACTGCTGGAACTGCTGGTGAGCGTACCGGCGTTCTTCGCCGAATCGGCGATGTCGGTGACCACGCCGGTGAACTTGCGGTCCTTGAACGCATCGACGTCGAGCCGCGCTTTCTGGCCCGGGCGAATCAACACGACGTCGACTTCGCCGACGTCCACCCGGGCCTCCATCTCATTCAAGTCCGAGATGGTCATGACGTCCGTTCCGACGTTCTGGACCGTGCCCAACACCCGCTCGCCGAGTTGCGAATTCAATTTGGTGATTGTGCCCGTGAGCGGCGAGACGATGGTGGTCTTGGCGAGTTCCTCCTCGGCGCTGGCCAACGACGCCTTCGCCATGTCGACCTGGTGGTCGGAACTGGTGAGCTGCGCTTTGGCGACATCGTAAGCGGCCTGGGCCTGGTCGAAGTCGGATTGCGGGATGAGCTTGGATTCGAACAGCCCGCGGCTGCGCATGAAGTCGGCCTCGGCCTTTCGCAAATTCGCTTCCGCCACCACTTCGCCGGCCAGCGCCGACTTGTAGGCGGCATCGGCTTGATTCGTCGCCGCGATGTAAACGTCGGGGTTGATCTTGAGGATCAAATCGCCCTTCTGAACCTGCTGGCCTTCTTTGACCGGCAAGTCGATGATTTCGCCGCTGACTTCGGGACTGATCTTGACCTGCATGACCGGCTGGATGCGGCCGTTGGCCACGACGGTCTCCGTCAGGTTGCGCCGCATGACCTTCTCCGTTTCAACCGTGATCGGCTTTTCCCGTTTCTTGAGGACCACGGCCAACACGACTCCGATCACCAGCAATCCAATGATGGAACCGAGGACGATCTTCCTGCGCTTCCTAGAGAGAGCCATGGGTCTCCTGCGAATCGTTGGCGGCAGATTCTGGCAGCAGTGCTTCCATTCCTATTCCGTTGACAATCCCGCAGGCTAGATCTCACGCGAAAACCATGGGCGCAGTCTTGCGCCTGAGAAACCTCGGTCGGACACGCCGGGAGACTGCCAAATGCAGTCTCCATTGTCCAGCGTAGAGGGATCAGACAGAATGGCGCAGGCGTATCTGAGCACTGCCACCGTGTATGGCCCGAAGAATGTAGCCACGGCGCTCTGTCGCCGTGTGAGAGGCGCCCCGGCAGAGCCGGGCGGCTACAAGACTGTCATCCGATGGTGTCAGTACTCGGATGCGCCTGAATGACGGGTTCGCAGCACCGCGTCCAATGCTTTCGACCCGCAAGTACGTCTCAGACGACCCGTGCGTACACCACGAGGAACACCAACACCAGTGCGCACAACAGGACGGCCCCGTTCAGTTTGACGCTGAGGCGGTGCAGTGCCTTCCACTCGCGCTCCAGTTCCTCGTCGGGCTGGCCGCCTGAGGACTCGACGGCGGCCCGCCGGTCCCGCAAGGAGTTCATGTGCGGCATGACGCCCTGACGGAGCCACAAATCCGTTCCGCCCATGCCCGCCACAAGCAGCAAGCTCAGGATCGCCGGCCATTTCGCAAACGCCCGATCCGCCAATAGCAGTCCGATGCACACGATGCCGACCGCGGCGCACACGATCCCGATCAGGTAATACTTCGAGAAGATGCGCCGAATCAGCGCGGCCGCGTCGTCCGGCTTCAGCGTCTTGAACACCGTCGGCGCCACGGCAAAACTGAAGAACACGATGCTGCCGAGCCACACCGCCAGCGTCACCAGGTAAAACCATTTCGCCGCCTGCGTCATCAGAGGTGAAGCGTAGCAAACGCAAACAGAATGGGGAAAGCCAAATAATCCGCCATAGCTTTTTTAGCGGCGCTCTGCAAGCGTCGACTTATGGACGGCGGCGGTCATAGACCGCCGCTACAGAGACACGCCGTCGCATTCTTACTTTCAACGTGGAGAGTCGTATGTCATGCTGAGCTTGTGGAAGTTCACCCCGGAAGCTTTCGGGTCAAGTGTCTCTCCGTTGACGTGGGAGACCCCTCGACAAGCTCGGGGTGACAGACATGAGTGCGACCAACCAATCGAAAATCCGCTGCGGCATCCTCGGCACGGGATGGATGCTGGCCAAGTACGCCGACGCAATCCGTCTGATCGATTCCGCGTCGCTGGTCGCCGTCGCCAGCCGCGACGGTGAACGGGCGAAAGCGGCGGCGGCCAAACACGGCGTTCCCCGGGCGCATCCGGGTTACGAATCGCTCATCAACGATCCCGAGATCGACGTCGTCATCAACGCATTGCACAACGGTCTGCATTGCGAATGGAGCGTGCGCGCGCTGCAGGCCGGCAAACACGTTCTTTGCGAGAAACCGCTGGCCCGTTCCAGCGCGGAGGTGGAACGCATGTTCGCCGCGGCGCACGCGGGCCAACGCTGGTTGATGGAAGGATTCATGTACCGGTTCCATCCGCAGATGGTTGAAGCCAAACGCCGCGTGGCGGAAGGCCAGATTGGCCGCGTCCGGTATATCCGTTCCAGTCGGACCGCCTACGGGCGAGATCGGGACAACCCACGGTTCTGGCGCGACGCCGGCGGCGGCGCGTTGATGGACATCGGCTGTTACTGTGTGAATCTGGCGCGGTTCTTTGCCGAGGAGGAACCGCAACGCGCGTTTGCCAATGCCCGGTTCGATCCCGAAGCCGACGTCGATCTGACGCTGAGTGGAGTCCTGGAATTTGCGGGCGGCGCGACGGCGCAGTTCGTGTGCAGCATGGAAGCCGAACCGTCGTATACGGCCGAGGTCATCGGCACGGAAGGCAAACTGCTGATTCCGCACCCGTGGTTTCCCCCCAGTTGGCCCACCGAGTTTTCCGTGACGCGCCGCGACAAGACGGAAATCGTCCGCATCGAGGCGCCGAAAGCGCCGCAACACGTTCTGGCGCCGTTTGCGCTGGAGATCGAACATTTTTGTCAGGCCGCCCGCGAGAATCGTCCTCCACAATTTCCCC
This sequence comes from Verrucomicrobiia bacterium, assembly GCA_035515475.1. Lineage (GTDB taxonomy): Bacteria > Verrucomicrobiota > Verrucomicrobiia > Palsa-1439 > Palsa-1439 > DATJBF01. Next base: position 12,521 of record DATJBF010000006.1, on the reverse strand, counting down.
CGGGCTTGGATGTCGAGCGCGACGCCCGCGGCAACATGCGCGTGATCGAAGCCTTGCTGGCGTCGGCGCGCAACGACCGGCCCATTGACGTGAAATCTGCATAGTGGACGGGCGTCCCGCCCGTTCATTCGCAGTAGGCCGACTTTGTAAGTCGGCGAAATTGCGGCACTTGATCCGTTGCACATCGTGGCGATCAAAGACCTGCCCAAGAGGAATGGCGCTTCCAAGCGCTAGACGATTGTTGAAGACGCGCTTCGCCCGGCGGTCCAGCTCTACCGCGGAATGCATTTCCACCCCATTCGCGTTTAATTCTTGATTCGCGCGGCGTTCGTCCTATGATGCGGTCGCAAGGAGGACTGATTCTTTCTGTGACCAAGATTACTCGAATTCAAGCCCGCGAAATCCTCGATTCCCGCGGGAATCCAACGATTGAAGTGGACGTGGAACTCTCCGGTGGCGCCGTCGGCCGCGCCGCCGTGCCCAGTGGCGCCAGTACGGGCGAACACGAAGCGTGGGAATTGCGCGACGGCGACAAGACCCGCTACGGCGGCAAAGGCGTGCAGAAGGCCATCGCCAACGTAACCGAGAAGATTTTCCCCGAACTCGACGGCCGCGATGCGCTCGATCAGGTCGGCATCGACAAGACGATGATCGAACTGGACGGCACGCCGAACAAGGGCCAACTCGGGGCCAACGCGATTCTCGGCGTATCGCTCGCCACGGCACATGCGGCGGCCTCGCAACTCGGCGTGGAACTGTTCAAGTATCTCGGCGGACCAAACGCCAAGGTGTTGCCCGTGCCGATGATGAACATTCTCAACGGCGGCGCTCACAGCGACGCGCCTGTCGATCTGCAGGAATTCATGATCGTGCCCAAAGGCGCCGCCAGTTTTCGCGAAGCGTTGCGGATGGGCGCGGAAGTGTTCCACGCGCTGAAGGGTGTGCTCAAAGCCGGCAAGCTCAGCACGGCCGTCGGCGACGAGGGCGGGTTCGCTCCCGCCCTCAAGAGCAACGAGCACGCCCTCGAGGTGGTCGTCGCCGCCATCAAACAGGCCGGCTACAAGCCCGGCAAGGAAGTGTTCATCGCGCTCGATCCGGCCGCGAGCGAGTTCTACGACGCGGCGTCCAAGAAATACGTGTTCAAGAAATCGGACGGCTCGAAACACACCGCGGCGGAGATGGTGAATTTCTACGATCGGCTGGCCCGCAAGTATCCGATTGTTTCCATCGAGGACGGCCTGGCCGAGAACGATTGGGGCGGCTGGAAGCAATTGACGCAGCGGCTCGGCGAGAAGATGCAACTTGTGGGCGATGACATCTTTGTGACGAACACCAAGTTTCTTCAGAAAGGCATCGACGAAGGCGTGGCCAACTCGATTCTGGTGAAGGTCAATCAGATTGGGACGCTGACGGAGACGCTCGATGCGATCGAATTGGCAAAGGAAGCCGGGTACACGGCGGTGATCAGCCATCGGTCGGGAGAAACAGAGGACACGACCATTGCCGACATCGCGGTGGCCACCAACGCGGGCCAGATCAAGACCGGCTCGCTTTGTCGCACCGACCGCGTCTGCAAGTACAACCAATTGCTGCGCATCGAAGAGATCCTCGGCCGGGACGCCGTGTATGGAGGGAAACTGTAAGCGATGAGGTGGATGGCAGGACTGTGGGCCCGGCTGCAAGCGCTTGGGTTTTTCGTCTTCGTCGCGATCGTAGGGTTTGGAATCATTCTCCTCTTCGTACCCCTGTTGCACCAACGGCACGTGATGCAGCAGGACATTGCCCGTCTCGACCAGGAGATTGAGCAGCAGGACGCGCTGGAGACAAAGCAGAAGACGGAGATCGAGGCGTTGAAGACCGACCCCGGCTACGTCGAGCGCACGGCGCGCAACAAGCTGAATCTCGCCCGTCCCAACGAAGTCATCTTCCGGTTCGAGCCACCGCCCACCGCCACGGTGACCGCCCGCTGACCGGCGACTGATTTGCGGCGGCTTTCGGAGCTTGACGAACTCCCGCTGGTTCCTTAAGGTTCAGTCTGGATTTCGACTGCGGGGTGGAGCAGCCCGCGCAGTCAAGGGGGCTCATAATCCCGCTGAGGCGGGATCGTGGGTTCGGATTAAGTCGTGCGTCCCGTTGTGTCGGGAACAATTTGGACAATGACTGCGGGGTGGAGCAGCCCGGTAGCTCGTCAGGCTCATAACCTGAAGGTCGTGGGTTCAAATCCCACCCCCGCTACCAACTTGAGACGGGCCTGAAAGCGATTTCAGGCCCGTTTTCATTGGTCGAAATGCACTCTCCGACAATTTTCACAATTTCAATGAAACACCCCGAACATCCTGAAACTTGATGGACGAAAACCCACACATCAACCCACACACTTTTCCCCGCCATTCAGTCAACGAGCCTGAAGCATCAAACGTGTGGGCCGTGTGGGTTGTTGTGTGGGTAATTTTTCCCGGCCCCGGAATCCCGGAGTGCTTCCATGCGGGAATTTCCGCAACGACCACTGCGCCGTCCTGGTCACACTGAGAGGGTGCGAACTGCCTGTCGTGGGTGAGCGAGTGACCGTTATGCTGCCACAAGGGAGGAATCTCGGTGCGATGGCGCACCGAGGCGTTGGGTTGCGTCGTTAGATTCCGGACCTGCTTCGTTGCGGCAAATCCGCCGGCCATCAGCGACGGCTTCTAGGTCGGCGCGACGAAGGCGAAAACTTCGCGGCAGTACCTCGACCTTCTGCAGCAGTCCCGCTTTGATCATCCGCCAGAGGGTTGCGCGGCTGACACCCAAGAACTTCGCTGACGCGGACATTCCCAACAGCAGGGGACCTTGTGCCGGCGAAAATGTTTCCGTGATGCGCCGCTCCAAAATCCCGTCGATCGCTGCCAACTGCTCGGGTGAGGCGTCCAATAATTTCTTCAGGCGTTCGTCTGTGTTCATGGATTCACCCCTCGGTTCAGTTGCCAGAAGTGAATTGCCTGCGCGTGAAGTCTTAGGAGCCAGGCCGATGGCGGAGCGCGCGCAGTCAATGGTGGACCGCAGCGCAGCGAGGAGGACCTTGACGGCGCGCAGCGAGCCGTACAATCGTCCGGCACCGCTTCACGCGCAGTCGATGGCTGATGCAGCGAAATCATGCGACCACAGATAGCACCACGATGGGTCTCGACAGTGTAGCTACTGCACCGGAAATTTGAGGGACGGCGTTCGGATCCGGGATGGACAGCGTTTGGAATGACCGGGCCAATAACTGGGAAATGCCCGGATAATGTCGGGCTGAGACCTTCCCGTGGACAGGGAATGTCCATGACCGCAGACTGTCCGTGGAAAGACCGTTGCGCGGGACAACAGAATGTCTCTCGCTGGGCTGTGGCGCGTCTTCGGAGCGACTGATTTGCGGACACCGTGGCGTTGTGAATACAAGGGGTAGGGCGTGCCCTGTTCAAGAATGACGTTTAGCCGGGGGTGCGAAGACCATCCGTGATGATGCCAAGTCGGCAACGTGATCGTGGCGACCTTGCGACCTCGACGGCTGCACTGACGAGTCCCGTCCACGAGTCCGATGAGAGCAACCTACCGATTTTAGACAGTGGAAGCCTTACCCCTTGTGCCCACAAGGCTCTTGAGTCCGTGCAATAGCCGCAATGGCGACACGGAATGTCCGTGCAAATGCGCGATTCATGTCCCTGGTGCCGTCCTTTCCACGAAAAGTCCGTGGACACGGACACATTCATTCCGCGAACTGGTCACGGCCTTGGACAGTCCACAGCCGTGTCCTCGCCACGACCACAAACTGTCCGCAACCATGTCCAGTCCACGGCAAAGCCCTGTCCGCTGTCGAAACCAGTGTGGTCCGCGAACGGCCAACCCGAGTCCGTGTGTGTCTCATGGCAGTGCGCCCAAAGCCAGCCCGCGCCCGCGGAAAACGTCGTCGATTCTACGGCTCGCTGTGCGCCGTCAAGGTATTGCTCGTTCCTGCGCTCCACCTTGACTGTGTTCGCTTCGCCTAGAAGCTTGCCTCTAAGGTTCCGCGCGCGGAGTGGACACGACAGACCCAACACAATCGCATTTTGCAATGGCATCTCGGAGTTGAAGCGCAAGTCACGGATTTTGCCCAAAAAAGTCACGGATAACGTTCTGGAAGACGTACCATTCACCACATGCAGCCTCCAGAAAATCATTGTTTGCTTCGTCCCTGGCCTCCTTCAACCATCGAGCCGCGAGATCGGCACCGCCTTTTCCCTTCGCAGCATTCTTGATGACCTCGATGTTGATGACCAGTGCCTCTTTGAGTTCATTGGAGATGCCAGATGTCAATTTGAGGTAATCATTGAACGTGGAGATTCCGACTTCAACAACCTTGACCGTGCGATTGAGTTGTGCTTCCCAGTCCCGGAACAGGATTTGATGTCCATCGAAATACTGATGTTCGATAAACTGAACCGCGGCTGGAATTGTGAGGACATCGGTGACGAGAGTGCGGGCATCATCCACCCAATCTTCGAGGACAGCGGCAAGAGACGCAGCGCCCGGAGAGTGTTGCTGGTGCAGGTCCCGAAGAATCAGCGCATGGAGTTGCGACAACCGTAGCGCAATCCGCAGGCTCAACGGCTCCATTTGGTGGGCGACCGCCAGACCGACAACCTTCACGATCATTCTTAGTGTGTGGTATTCCTTACGAAGTGCTTTGTATGTGTGGCTGCGCAATTGAATGTCTGACGGATTGTTGCCGGGATGGCGTTCGTCAGCTTGTTTCTTCAGCGCATCAAACCCCCTGTACACCAAGTATTCCTGTCGAGTCTTCTTTCCTGCTGCTCGCAAGCATTCGACTGAGGACGGATACTGACGCTGTTCATCAGCCAGCCGAATCGCCCATTCCTTTGGTGTCAGTTGGATCTCGATTTTTTCCAAACGTTTTTCTGTCGCGGCTGGTGTCATTGCCAAGCTCCCCTCATCCCAAATTCAGTCCGTGGTTCCGGTTTTTGAGCAGCGATTCGACCTCGCTTATTCGTTTCTCCAGCTCTCCCTGTTCGGACGCCTTGATCAATACGTTGGCAAGGTACCCGATTGCATTGGCAACCCGCGGATCAATTTGCCCTTTCCGGACCTGGTTGATCGTCTCCGACAGCAGTTTGACCACGTCCTCGCAGTCGGTGACGCACACATCCGGCACGGCTGCCGGTAATGTCTTCATTTTGTTCTGACTTCCACCGAGGGATTGCGCCGCCCGCCGCTCGGTGGCCTTCGCCGGGTCGTGGAAGAAACAATACTCCGACCCCGGCAGATTGGCCGCCTGACAACTCGAACCATCCGGTTTGGCGGCTTTACATTGAGTTTTGGTGTCTTTCATGATTTCAACCTTTCAGGACTACTTCAGAAGTGGGGGTATCCCCCTGCGTTTGGGTCTCCAGTTTGTCTAGCTTTGCGCGCATTTCATCCAGCTCAGCCAAGGCTTCTGGATCACCTGCCAAGAGAATACGTACCCCCGCCTCCAATCGGCGCCAGTAGGCATCGTTGTCGTTCAGGTACAGGTCGGCAACTTCGCACTCACCATGACGACGAAGGATGGAGACGAAGTGCCGTTCGTACGCTTCATTCCAGCGGCGCTCAAGCTTGTCAGACACGGCTAAAAGTTCCTCCGACCAAGCGTCGTGATTGTTGGGATCGAATGCTTCCCCTTGTGCCTTAAGAGTGACCTTCAACTTATCGAACACCCTGTCCAATTTTGGATCAGCACCGGCAGCTTCCACCGCCATTTTATCGGCAGCAATATAGATGGACGCTAACGCGAGGTCCGGATCAGCAACCCCGGCGTCCCTGAGAGCTTGAGCCGACCGTAGAAGATTCAGGTGTTTGTCTTTGTCTTCCACGGCCAGTGCCAGATACCACCGTGCCGTGGCTCGGCCGGTGACCAGATGCTCCGCGCGCCTCGCGATGGCGTTCGCTTGGTCCGCGATGAACAGCAAATCATCGCTGCCTGTTCGCTTTTGTTTGGTCGTCTTGGTTTTCATCCGTTCTCTATCCTCCTCGACTTTGCGTGGTTCACTCTTGCGCTCAGGCACCAGCGGATCATCGTCACAGTGGAATTATCCTTCCGTCGAATAGGCGCTTGGCATGGCATAGCCTATGGAGATTTGTGGAATCGGGGTTAAGCCTGACAATTGTGTCCAGTTCGCCGTAGACATAAACCGAACCACGCGGAGCACCATGCTCGACGAGCAGTTCGCATCCCTCTTTGTTGGTGGTCCAGAATAGCGGTTCATCTGGCAGCATCTCTGAACGAACGATGAGGAAGGGAGGTCCCGATAGCAGGGCCAGCAGCCGGACTTTGTTCCGACGTATGGAATCTTTCAGTTCGGCCGGGCAATCGACAGGCAAGAGCATCTTCAGCCTGTCCGGGCCAGCCATGTAAAGGCTTCCGCCGATGTCGGCCACTTTGAGTATTGTTTCCAACGGGTTCACACTACCTCCTCCTCAACAAGAGAGGTGTCCGTTTTTGGCCCAGCCGTCATCGTAGGTGAAGCCGCTTGGCTGACCTCCGTACATGACGGTAGATCACTGGGGAGTGAACTGCCGTTACTGCCATTACTACCAACGGCAGTAAAGGCAGTGACTTGGCGGGGCGTGTTGCCGACCTTTGGATTGAGTTGGTAGATTGTGCTGGGTTTGAACGCTCCCGGTGCCGTTTCCCTTCGTTCTGCCAACCACTCAAGATCCAGTAGCACGTCTACCGCCGCTTGTGCCAGTTCACGGGTGTTCAATCCCGACCAACACGGCCGGTAAATATCCTTAAGCGAGAACTCCTCTTTCAGATCGCCGTTCTGCAGCCGCTTGGCCAACGCCTTTGCTGCGGGAATGTCGGGGCTGATCGCCACGGCGAAGATCCGCCGAGCATGAGATTCCAGATACTCGCCCCACCCGATGGCGCGTTGCAGCGCGTCCTTTGTAACACCCCCTTGACCATCGTCCACGAGATGAATTAACAATGCCAAGGAAGGAATGAGACTGCGATACTTTGACAGATGCGATTCAAGGGCCGGGTGTTCATCGCCAGTGCGAATCTTCGCCTCCAACCCCTCCCGCCATTCATCGAAAAGCACCTGACCGCTCTCAGTAAAGTGCAGGTAGGGAATCCCATCCTCGTCGTTCTCGTCAACCCTGGCGCCGACTGACTGCGGGTCGAGCCGGGCTAAGCGCTCGAACGCCGCGTAGGCCGACCGCTTGGCTTCGCCATCAGGCCAACGATCCACATTGCGCCATTCACGGGATATATCCGGCCACACGGCAAGCTGGAATCGCTGCATCAGGCCATCGTCCAACGCCCCCTCCTGCACCGCTTGTCGGAGATAATCACCCAGTGGACCGGGTGTGATCCCGCCGATGATCGAGAAGATGACGCTTTCAATGTCAATTGTGCCACGCCCGATCCGGTCGAAAGTGTATCTGCCCGTTCCGTTCCAGGCTTCGAGGTAAAACGCGCGTGCTCCTTCCTGTCCGTCCTTGTCGAGGGACTTCAACAGCCCAACCAACTCATCGCGATAGACACAATAACCATTGGGGTTCTGCCGCAGCAATTCGCCGTGTTTCTCGACGGTGGAATCATTGACGAGATGCCGCTTACGTGTCGGTTCGCATCCGTCCTCTTGGAGCGCCTGCCGCGCAATGTCCATCGCCGCAGCCTCGCCCCCAGAATCCTTTAGTGCCCCCTTGATACTGGCTTCCGCAATAGCGCGACGCTGCTTCGCCAGTAGTTGTTTTGCCTCGTATTCGGATCTTTCCGCCTTGTACTGTTTGGCATCCTCAATTTCCAATCGCTTGAGTGGCTTCAAAGGCTCGGCGATCGCCGGTGATTTCATCACACCCGCCCTGCCGATTACCGCGCCCCAGAGATTCGGAACCACAAGCCAGTCATCGTGCCGTTTGGGACGGATTCCGATACAACGCCCAACCACCGACGCAATCGCGACCATCACCGCCACAGCCGAAAAGTCTGGTGGACACTGCAAACGCTCCGCGATGTCCCGAATCCAAGTACGGAGGGCAGCCGGCAGTAAATCATAGACAAAGGCCATCACGGGCACCAACTCATCGGGTATCGGTTGTGGATCCGGCCATTCCGCGGGCGTCGCAGGTACCGGCTTGTTTACACCTCCACGGAGGATGGAAGCCGACGACGGCACCCACCCGCCGCGCTTTGCCAGTTCAAACAGCGTGCCCAGCGTCACGCCATTGGTACGGTTCGTCTTAAAGCTCAACCACTTCTTCGGCGGCTGCCGTTCGTCGTACTTCTCAGGACAGGACCGGCTCCAGTCGTCCCACACTGAAAGACCGCGGTGCGGGTCCCAGGTATGCAGCGCCATGCCGACCTTGGTCCATGTGTCGTAGTCGCTCGCGAGGATGAACCGGAGTGCCGCATGGATTCGACCTTCTTCGTCGAACGGCTCGTGTTGCCGTGATCGTGCCGGCGATGGCGCAACGGTCGGCAGATTCTCTGTCTGTCCGTTTCCATTGACCAGGATGTCAATCAACCAGCAAGGACACTCCGCCGGGGCCGCTTTGTTCAAGTAACTATATGTTCCCCTGTCAGTCTGGCTCGGAGGAATCAGGACATAGCCGCCGTCCCCGCGCACGTCCAGTGCCGGAGCTGGGTGATCCGTCCGCGAAGGAACTTTTTGCCCTGGATGCCGAAAACATAGATGCCGTCCGCCGCGTGGTGTTCTCGCCACTAGCGTGTCCGGCAACGGCTGGTGCTGTGATATAACCTGCGCCAACGCAGTCTCGCCGTCTTTGTCCTTGTCCATGTCAACGTCGAGCACGATACGGCCCGACCGATCACCGGTGGGGATGGCGACGTTCGCGTCCGGGTACATTTCCCACCATTGACGAATCACACTCTCGTCGGTGGTCGCGTCCTTAAAGCCATGCTCGGTGATCGGCTTTTTCGTCCTCGGCCAACAGGGAAACACTGGAATGCCGTCTCTCGCCATGTTTAAGGCGGCGGTGAGGAATCGGTTCTCGTTCATTTGGCCTCCTGCTTCCGTCCATTGGCGAGGGCTTCTAGGTCGGCCCGGCGGACCCGAAAACTCCCCGGCAGCACCTCAACCCGCCCCAGCCGGCCATTGCGGATCATTCGCCACAGCGTTGCCCGTGAAACCCCAAGAAACCGCGCCCCTTCACCCATCCCCAGCAGGAGCGGGCCGCTGGCCGTTGTTGCCGGCCGCTCAGGAATGTCGCCGTCGAGGATGCGCCCAATCTCGGCCTGCACATCCGGGGGCGCTTGGAGGAACTTCAAGAGACGGTCGTTCGTGCTCATGGCGTCGCCCTTCCGGCATCACGCCGGCGCCGCTCCCGTAACCGGCGAACTTGTTCCACTTGACCATCCGTCCACACCAAATCACCGCTGCCCAACCTGACCGGTCGCAACCCAATCTCGACCGACAAGAGTTTGAAATAGCTTGGCGAACAGTCGCATGAGTCTGCTGCCTCGCCTGTCGAACGCACCCTTGCTTCTTCCATCTGTCCTCCTCGCGTTGTCGCCAACGCCAATTGGGCGGCAAAAAACTCAGCGGGTCGCACATCCTGCCGCAAAACGAAGCCCGCGTAATCCAGCGACATTGCTGAACTACGCGGACACCATAGACGAAGGCAAACAGGTGTGGGGGAGAGTGCGGCGGAACACTCCGCGGGAGCGTTCCGCGAGACTACCGGACGTCAGTTACGACTTTTCGGACGTGGCGCGAGGAAATGCCGTAAGTTTTGGCCGTACCATCTATCGCGTAGCCGCGGGGATCTAGTTTGGTGTGACGAACTGCGCATTGATGCAGGTAGAGCACGTCGTCCACACCAACGCTACAGTCATAGCCAACCTCCTGTTGCAGGTCCAAGCGGACATTTTCGACACGCTGCTTGAAGCCATACTTCCCCTTTAGGTTCTTGGCAATCTTCGGCCAAAGCGTCTCGGGAATGTGAAGCCATTTTTCACAAACGTACTTTTTGAACTCGTTGCTCGGACTATCGAATTTCCAGTCCTCCAGCCGACGCATAACAAACGTTTGACTCTCGGACGTAAGCATCAATTTTGCATCCCTCAATGCATACCGGAAAGTTCCACGGATACTTTCATGGAAGTCTGTTGGACTTCCTCCTTTCCGCTTTGGCACGAGCTTTTGTAACAAGTTCTTTGCGGCGTGTGATCGCCAGTCACCTTTTCTGCCGTGATGCGCCACGAGGTAAAGGGCGGTAAGGAATCTTCGAATGCGTGGCAGCTCAAAAAAGTCACGCGGTGTGAGGTCGTCACCGGGAAATTGACCATACTCCGTAACGAGCGGCAAGAATTGTTCTGGATCGGACATCACCTTGTCTTCGACCTGCTCGGGTGTGGAACAGCCGGAAATTGACATCACATACGCCGCTGCGAGCGGCTTGTAAGCATCAAGCAAAGCCTGCTCCGTCAATGGTGCATGGTTCGGCTTACGCGGTTTCGGTTTCCGTCTACGTTTCACTTCATCGTGTTCCTCACGCCCGGTAGAGGCTCCCCACTCTGGGGAGTTTCAACCAATACAAATCTGTCTGTGTTCGTGTTCACTGATTTTCCGGTTTGGCGGCTTTGGCTTGCTCTTCAAGGTACTTGGCCACGGTGAAGCCCGGTTTGCGGCATTCCTGACTGAAGGTGCTCAACCATGTACCAGCCAACCGCTGAAAGCTGTGCCGGTCGCGATGGACACACCGGTTGACCGGCGGATGTGACGCAAACTCCGTGATGACATTGAATGCCGCGTAGGCGTTCGCGCCAAGTTCACCGATGTAGCGGTCGGTCATTTTATCGAGGTGACCAGCTAGGTTTTGCCAGTCGTCGGCTTCGCGGGTGTCCGGCTCCATCGGCTGTGGCGGTCGGAGCAAGAGCACGCTGCGCACGAGCGGATCGAACTGCGGACGCGGGACATTGCAGGCACGCAAACCGGCGAGGCTGTCGGTGAACGCAGTCCTGAATTTGGTCAGCCGGTCGTGCTCGACTTTGAACTGGATGGTCTCGCCAATGTCGCGTCGCTGGTGCGTGAACGAAAAACGGATGATGGTGTCCGGGATGATCATCCCGTTCTTGCAGACTTTCCGATAAAACCCGATGTCGAACGACAGCGCCCGCAATCCGTTGTAGCTGTTGGTCACACGAATAAATGGGCCAAAAACATCCGGTCGCTTGTCTGCCGTCAGGTCCTTGAAATCCAGTGCGGTGGAGTTGTGCCGCAAGTCTATGTGGCAGTAGCCGGCAGTGCCGGGAGCATCCGTGGCGGTCACTTCCCATTCGGTCGGCTTTGTTTCGGGGAAAACTGTCCGGCAACACTCGTGTCCCCAGTCCAACGCCTGCTGGTTCGTCACCAACCGGTAGCCATCGCTCACGATCCCCAGCACTCGCTGGTCTTTTGCGTTGACGATGGCTTTCTTACCGGGCACTGGCAAGCGCCGTTCCGTTTTCCCATTCGGAACGCTCACGAATACGGCGTGTTCTTCAACCGGGAACAGCACTTCATCAAGTTTATCTAGCCGTGGCATATCACTTCCGCAGGTTATCCAACGATACCCAATCACCGGGGGCGCGTTCGTATTGCCAGAATCCCCAGCCGTTGCAGGAGACCCGGTGCACTGCGGCTTGAGCAGCAAGCGATGGCGAGGTGAACGTCTTCCCTCCAAACCTGATTCGTCCGGACTTTCGCACGAAGGCCCGGATTATTTTGCCTTTGTGACGGGCGCGTAGCTTCATCGGCCCGGTGATGTATTCGGCCAATACCGGTTTTCGTCCGGCGTCTTTGGTTGTGGCTGGCCGATGTGGCAGAACTGGCGTCGGCTTGCCGAGGATGTCGTTGATGATGGAACGCATGTCGGCGCTCAGGTCGCGCTTGAAACGGCGGCGGAGGTCCTCCGACTTGGCGAACTTGCCTTTCTGTTTGTTGCCGGGTGGCTTGACGATGCGCAGGATCAGCGATTCGAGTTCACGTAGATGACTGTCGCCGATGGTCAGGTACACGCTGAACCGGTCCCACGAGTCGTGGTGACGATCTTTCAGGTGGTGCGCGAGGCGGCTACGGAGGTTGCTGGCGAGGCCAACGTAGTAAAGTTTGCCGCGCCGGTAGAGCGCGTAAACGCCCTGACGCTTACGGACATATTGGCGGATGATGTCCTGATGTTCCTCCAACGCTGTGCGGGAGAGGTTTTCCAAGTGCTGACAGACGAGTGGGGTTCGTTTTGGCATATTGAGTCTCCGGTTAAAGCCTCAAATTCGGTCGTTCTGGAATTACCCGGCCAGAAATGAGGCGGTCGCTGTGAGCACAGCGAATCTTGAAGTACAACTGGCCGGCCAGGATGATGGCTTGCCGGTCTCGGTCTTCAAATGTGCGGACAACCTATTTATGAGACCAGTTTTCATGGAAACTGGGTAACGCTTTTGGGTTCAGAGATCATGATGATCTCGTTTTGTTGTAACCAGGTTTCCACGGCTCGACGCCAAGCGGCGTCGGCGTGTGACTGGGTGC
>DATJBF010000005.1:0-135337 GCA_035515475.1 Verrucomicrobiia bacterium | reverse complement strand
CGCCACATGGGGCTGCCGAGCTGCCGGCGCAAGCACCTGATCCAGATCGCGGTCGAGGCGGTGGACGAGGTGGGCAACCCGACCATCCTCGCGACCTGGGCCGTGATCGCGGCCGTGCTGCCGATGGCGTTCGTGAGCGGGCTGATGGGGCCGTACATGCGGCCGATCCCGATCGGCTCGAGCGCGGCGATGGTGTTCTCGATGATTGTGTCGTTCGCGGTGACGCCGTGGGCCGCGTTGCGCGTGTTGCGGGGCCGGGCGCGCGAGGAAGCGGCGCACGGCGAACACGGCAAAGAAGATTGGGCCACCCGGTTGTACCGGCACGTCATGGGCCCGTTGATCCATCACCCGTTGTGGCAGGCCGGGTTTCTGGCCGCCATGGTCGCGCTGTTGTTGGCGGCCATGTCGATGGTGTACTTCAAACTGGTCCGCGTGAAGATGCTGCCGTTCGACAACAAGAGCGAATTCGAGGTGGTCATCGACATGGACCAGGGTGCCACGCTCGAACAGACGGCGCGCGTGGCCCAAGAACTGGCCGGGGTGATCCGCCAGGAACCCGAGGTCACGAACTACCAGATTTATGTCGGCACCGCGGCGCCGTACACGTTCAACGGATTGGTCCGCCACTATTTCCTGCGCCGGGGCCCGACCGTGGCGGAGATTCAGGTCAACCTGATCGGCAAGGGCCAACGCCATGCCCAGAGCCACGAGATCGCCAAGCGGGTACGCAGGAAGTTGCAGCCGATTGCCGCCCGGTTCGGCGCCCGAATGAAAGTGGTCGAGGTGCCGCCGGGTCCGCCGGTGTTGGAAACTCTCGTCGCCGAAATCTACGGTCCCGATTACCAGAAACAGACCGAGATCGCCCGCAAAGTCCGGGAAGTCTTCCAGCGGACCGCCGGCGTGGTGGACGTGGATTGGTATATGGAAGGCGGCGGGCCGAAATACGTGTTCCAGGTCGACCACGAGAAGGCGGCGCTCGATGGCATCAGTGCGGAGCACGCCGCCCAGGCGCTCCAGGTCGCCCTCGAAGGCTCCGAGGTCGGGCTGCTCCACGCGCCTCGGGAAAAGGAAGACGTGGCGATTGTGGTGCGGTTGCCGGTCGACCAGCGCTCCAGCGTTGGCGATCTGCTGGCGGTGCGCGTCGCTGCGCCCAACGGGACGCTGGTGCCGCTGGGCGAACTTGTGAAAGCGACGCCGGCGACGGAAGACACGAGCATCTATGAGAAGAACATGCAGCGGGTCGTGTACGTGCTCGGCGACGTCGCCGGGGCCGAGGAAAGTCCCGTGTACGCGATCCTCAACATGAACCCGGCAATCAAGAAGCTCGGCTTGGACATCTACAGCACGCACCAGCCGTTCTCGACCGAGACCTTCTCGATGAAATGGGACGGCGAATGGCACATCACGTATGAGGTATTCCGCGATTTGGGGGCCGCGTTCGCGGTGGTGTTAGTGCTGATTTACGTGCTGGTGGTCGGCTGGTTCCGATCGTTTAAGACGCCGTTGATTATCATGGCCGCCATCCCCTTCTCTCTCGTCGGCATTCTGCCCGCGCACTGGGCGCTGGGTGCGTTCTTCACGGCGACCTCGATGATCGGGTTCATCGCCGGGGCCGGCATCGTGGTCCGCAATTCGATCATCCTGGTGGACTTCATCGAACTGCGGCTCGGTCAGGGCATGCCGCTGGCGGAAGCGGTGATCGACGCCGGGGCGGTGCGATTTCGGCCGATGATGCTGACCGCAGCCGCGGTGGTGGTCGGCGCGAGCGTGATCTTGTTCGATCCCATCTTCCAGGGGCTGGCGATTTCGTTGATGGCGGGTGAAATCGCCTCGCTACTGCTTTCGCGCATGGCGGTGCCGGTGATCTATTTCCTCGCTGAACGGAAGCACCATGCCGCCGAGAGGGTTGCCTCTCGCCCGACGTAATCCTTCAGGCCAACACTTCCAGCAGGGCGTCGCGCACCTGTTGCAGACGGTCAGGGTCGGTGATTTTCCCGCCATCCGTGCCCGTCAGATAAAAGACATCGCCCGCTTCACCCTGGTCGGTCACGATGATCGCATGGGCAATGTCGATGTTGGACCGCGTCAGCACTTGCAGAATGTCGTACAACAGCCCCAAGCGGTCAGCCGCCTCGATTTGCAGCACGGTGTACGCCTCGGAGCGCTCGTTGTCGAACACCACGCTTGGAGAACGATCGGCCGGCGTCGGGCTCGGTCGGCGGCGCGCCCCCAGGTCCAACCGGCTGCCGGGGCTCAAGGCCGCGGTCAACAATCGGGTGACGTGGAGCAGCGCCAATTCGTCGTCGACGTACCCGAATGCGTGATTGCACACCTCGAACACGTCGAGCGCAACGTTGTCGGTCCGGGTATAGACGTCGGCCCGGATGATGTTCAGGCCGACCGCTGCCAACGATCCGGCCACCTTGGCCAGCAGTCCGAGCCGGTCCCAGGTGCACACCGCCACTTCCGTAATCCCCCGGTCTGGGAAATGCCGCCAGCGAACGATGGGGACGGTAACGGCGAGGTCCGAGCCGGCGAGATGGGCGAAAAACTCGTGGAGGATCTCCAGGTGCCACCGCAAGGTCACGCCGTCGACGCGCGCCCAGTACCGCATCGGCATGCTCGCGAAGTGGATGTCGAGTTCTTCGGAGCCGATCGCCCAATCGGCAATCCCCATCATGGCTCGGTACAATCGCAGCCGCTGGGCTTCAAAGACCTGATGAGCGGCTGCCGAACTTCGGTTCAATTGCGGTCCGACCGCTCGGGGCGGATGCGATGATCGCCTGGTCTTGTCGATTGATGAACGCATGTGCCGAGGCATAGCAAACCCCGTGCGCGAATCGTGCGGATTGCCGATCCCATTCCTGCGCGCCGGGGTCGACTTGCATGAAACCCGCGTTCCGGTTGCGAAATCGCGCTGCTCCAGCACGGCACGCGTCTACAGGAGAAATCCACCGGCGCACCAGCCGCGGTCCCGGCGTTGTCAGGTTTTGCTCAGGCTGACAAAAAAACGCGCCGGCCGTGGCTTGCCTACTCGGCGCCACCCGCCTGGCAGCACCGGAGAAGTTGCGGGTTGACCGCCCAGCGACAGACATTGACAACTTGTCAGCGCCCTCGTAGGGTTGCCGCGGAATGGCACCTTCCGAGCGGGAGCAACGGCTGACGTTTCTCGGGTTGACGGCGCGTGACGGAGAGTTGCTGCGTGCGCTTCGTCCACTGCTGGACACCCACATCGTCGCCATCGAAGATGCGTTCTACGACCAGCTCTTGAGTTTCCCCGAGACGGCGCAACTGCTGCAGGATCACACGACTGTCGAACGCCTCAAGAAACTGCAGCGCGATTATCTCTTGCGCATTACCGAGGGCAGGTTCGATGACGCCTATTTTGCCGACCGGGTGCGCATCGGCCAAGCGCACGAGCGGGTCGGGCTCAGTCCCCGGTGGTATCTGCTCGGCTACAACATCTATTTCAAACTGATCGTGCCGTTGATCCGTCAGTTCTACGCCGCGGACGCGGACCGCAGCCACGAGACGATTCTCGCGCTGGAAAAGGTGTTCATGCTCGACGCGTCGCTGGCGATGGAGGCGTACATTGCCAGCGACCGCTATCGCCATCTCCAGCAACTCGAAAGCATCGTCAACGATTCCGGCGATGTGATTTTCTCGCTCGACACGGACAATCGGTTCCGGTCCTGGAATCGGGCGGCCGAGCATGTGTTCGGCTGGCGCGCCGACGAGATTCTCGGCAAACCGTTCAAGGTGCTCGTGCCGCCCGAATTGCTGCGAGGCGGCGAACTCGACCGAATCGACCGCGAGGTGCACGGCGAGGGCCACTACCATTCCGAGACGGTGCGGCTGGCCAAGGACGGCCGGCGCGTGCCCGTTGAAGTGAGCGTGTCGTTGCTGCACGATCCGCAGGGCCAACCCATCGGGCGCTCGGCGATCCTGCGCGACATCACCGAACGCAAACGGCTCGAAGCCGAAAAACTGCGGGTCGAACGCCTGGCCGTCATCGGTGCGATGTCGGCGCGGCTGGCCCACGAAATCCGCAACCCGCTGAGTTCGATCACGCTGAACATCGACCTGGTGCACGATGAGGTGGACGTGCTGTCGCGCGACGACACCGCGGCGGCGAACGAGGCGCGGTCGCTGCTGCGCTCGATCGACTCGGAAGTGCACCGCATCCAGCGCGTGACGGAGGATTACCTGCAGTTCGCGCGGATGCCCAAGCCGCGCCGCGAGTTGGTTTCGCTCAACGAGGTCCTCGGACAGGGCCTGGCGTTCATGGAATCCCTGTTCCATGCCACGCGCGTGACGCTCCGCACGGAATTCGACCCGTCGCTGCCGTCGATTCACGCCGACGAGGGCCAACTCTGGCAGGCGATTCTCAATCTGATTCGCAACGCGCTGGAGGCCATGCCGGAGGGCGGCACGCTCTCGGTGAGCACGGCCCGCAACGGATCGAGCGCCGTGTTGGCGGTCAGCGACACCGGTAAAGGGATGGGTCTGTCGGAACAGGAGCAAATCTTCAAACCATTCTTTAGCACCAAGGCGAGCGGCACCGGGCTCGGGTTACCGCTGACGCAGCAGATCGTGGCCGAGCACGGCGGCAGCATCCGCTTCGAGAGCGCGCCTGAGAAAGGCACGACGTTTGTCATCGAACTCCCCCTACCCAAGGAACCCAAGCATGGCACGAAGAGCTGAAATCCTGCTGGTCGACGACGAGGAAGCGCTGTGCACCGCCGCGGAAAAGATCCTCGCCAAGGAAGGTTATCGCGTCCACTCGGTCAACACGGCAAAGGACGGACTGGCGAAGTTTGAAGCGGAGGGCGGCGACCTGTTGATCACGGATTTGCTGTTGCCTGATCTCGACGGCATCTCGCTGCTCAAACGCGCGAAAGAACTCCGGCCAACCATCGAGGTCATCGTCATCACCGGCCACGGCACCATCGAGAAAGCCGTCGAGGCCATGCGCCTCGGGGCCTACGATTTCATCGAAAAACCCCTCGACCGCACCGCGCTCGTCAAAGCCGTCAGCAAAGCGGTCGAGAAACAACGGCTGGCTGACGAGAACCGCCGGTTGCGCGAAGAACTCCAACAGCAACGCGGCGAGGAGGCGCTGATCGGCAACAGCGAGTCCATGGTCGCGGTCAAAAAACTCATCCGCCAAATCGCGCCGACCGACGTCAGCGTCCTCGTCCAGGGCGAGAGCGGCACGGGCAAGGAAATCGTGGCGGACGTGATCCACCACCTCAGCCAGCGACGGGAAAATCCGATCGTGAAAATCAGTTGCGCGGCGATTCCCGAGACGCTGCTGGAAAGCGAGTTGTTCGGCTACGAGCGCGGCGCGTTTACGGGCGCGGCCGGTTCGAAGCCCGGGAAGTTCGAGTTGGCCGACGGCGGGACGCTGTTTTTGGACGAAATCGCCGAAATGACGCCGCAGTTGCAGGCCAAGCTGCTCCGCGTGTTGCAGGATGGACGGTTCCAACGGCTCGGCAGCACGCGCGACATCCAAGTGGACGTGCGCGTGATCAGCGCGACGCACATCGACATCCACCAGGCGATCAGCGAAAAGAGATTCCGCGAGGACCTGTTCTACCGGCTGAACGTGGTGAACGTGACGTTGCCGCCGTTGCGTCAACGCCAGGACGATATTCCACTATTGGCCGATCACTTTCTGAAGAAATACGCCGCCCGCATGCAGAAGAACGTACACGCCATGGCCCCGGCGGCGCTCGACCAGTTGCTGACGCATCCGTGGTCCGGCAATGTCCGCGAGTTGGAGAACGCCATGCAGCGCGCCATCGCGGTGGCGACGGGCGACACCATCGCGAGCTTTCAGCTCACTCCCCTGATGTCCTCGGCGACCCCCGGTCAATCGCTCGGGCCCGCCGTAACGATTCCGATCGGCACGACAATGGCCGACGCCGAAGAACGGATCATCTCGGCGACATTGAACCATTGCGACGGCGACAAGGAGAAGGCCGCGAAACTCCTCGGCATCTCCTCGCGGACGTTGTACCGACGCTTTTCCAAGCAGGACGGGTAACCGCCCGACGCTGCCAACTTGTCGGCGAGCCAGTGTCCGACTGACATCCTGACAGATTCGGGTGCCGACTTTTTCGACTGCCCGATTTTTGCAACATCGCTTCTACCAAGACCTTAGGATGCGGCATGCCGACGTGGCACCGTCGTTGCTCAGCCTGCAGTTGTTGTGAGCAATAACGGGAGAATTGCATCTATTTTGTTGGTGGACGATGATGCCGAGTTTCTCAAAGCGCTGACCAAGGTGCTTGAGAAAGAGCACTTCGAGGTCGCCGCCCAAGCCGACGCGGGCAGCGCCATTCGGTTCATCAACGAGACCAAGAAGAGGTTCGATCTCGTCATTACCGACGTGTCAATGCCGGGAATGAAGGGCACGACGTTTCTGGCTGCGGTCAAGACTGCGTTTCCCCGTCTGCCGGTCATCGTCATCACCGCCTTTGGCGATTGGGGCCAGTACATGGAAGCCTTGCGCGAAGGGGCCTACGAGTATCTCAGCAAACCACTCGATAAGGCCGACCTGCTCGACGCCGTGCACCGCGCCCTGTCCAACGGCACGCCGCACGCCAGCTCCGTCTGAGATCGTGCACGACTCCAACCGGTCGATCTTGCGTTATCGCCATGCCACGATGAGAATCACGGCGAACGCGATCGAGTAAGCTACTTCCGTCCAACCGAGCCGCCTGATCCGCAAGGTCGGCGACAATCGCCCGACGCCGGCCACGGCGCGAACCACGACCGGCGCATAGGCCAATCCCACGCGTCCCAACACAGCCCCAATGACGGCCACCACGCCGTAATAGATCAATGTGACGGCGCCGAAGCGAACTTTCTCCGCAGCCGACCCGAACGGTTTCCGTCGAACCGCTGCCGCCACGTGCATTTTCACGTAGAACACGCCGCCCGCGAAGTAGAGCGCGTTCAGTAACCACAGCACTAACGCCTGACTGTTCAAGCGGCTCGTCGCTGTGTACCACGCGGCCGGCGCGGTCAGCGTCAGCCCGCATACCGCCAGCAACTGCATCGCAACACTGCGCACGGTTTTCCGAAATGCCAGGGCTGCGGCGGTGGCGCCGAATCCAACCAGCCACCACAACTGCCAGACGATCAGCAACGGCGTGATGCACGCGACGCTTCCCGCAACCAACAGCGCCGTCCACTTGACGTTGCGCTTCAGCCAACCCGTCCGCGCGACGTAAAAGCACAACATGCTCGCCAGCAGCAGAGCAACCTTGAGATCGAACGCGCCGCTCACGCCCACGGCGGTCGCGAACGGTATCAGCAGAATCCCCCACGCTCCGTGCTCGCGGGGCAGCGGTGGTCGCGGCAACCGCTTTGCAACAGCCGGTCTCTCCTCCACCGCGATCATTGGATTGCCCGGTTCAAATCCTCGACGAGCGCGGCAATGTCCTTGCAGCCCCGGGCGCGGGCCGTTTGTTCGATCGAGTGCGCCCCACCACAACAGAAATCCACCTTGTGCTTCCCGAACACATTCACCGTCTCGGGCCAGCGCTCCGCCACGTCGCGCACGATCATGTCGGGAGTGATCTCGTTCTCGGCATTCGAATTCGTGTTCACGCGTGTCGATTCCCGGTTGAGTTCCCTTGTCGTTTTATTTCGTCGTTCAGCAACCGCACCAACGGTCGTGGATCAAGGTTGTGCCGCCGGGCCGCAAACTCGATGGTGACGAACCGTGGCGGATGGTGCCGCATCGTCGCCAGACCCGACAACCCACCGTGGATCAGCACCGGCCGCATCGCGGGGTAGACCTCCAGCAACTCGGCCACGCGCGTGGTCGGTGTCACCACCGAATCGCGCGTGAACGGCTCCGTTTTCGAGCGCAACGTCATCCCGATGTTGACGGCAAACATCACCAATGCCATGAACACCAGCCAACCCGCGATGCCCGACCACGCATAACTCCACATCGTCTCGAACACCCTGTTGAACGCCATCGCAAAGGCCAGCGTGCTGCCCGCCGCCCAGGCCCAGAACGAAGCGCGCATCAGCCGATTACTCCACAGATTCACGCCGTTGAAAATCGGCAACACGCGGTAGGCCACGCCGAAAATCAGCGGCGTGATGAATCCGATGGCCATCGTGTGCCGTGCCGACGCGCTGAGACGGAACACATCCGCGTGGAACGGAATCAAGGCGACCATCAGCAGCCACCCGTAGCCGAGTTTGATAAACCACGCGAACGAGTTGTCCACGCCTAGAATGTCGATCCTCGTGCGGCGCCGGGCGAAAATGCCCAACGCCCACACGAAGAGCACGATGGCCACCGCTTCCAACGTTGACGCCGCCCATGCCAGCCGTTCCACCGGGTACCGCAAGAAAATCGCTCCGTTCCACAACCAGAACGCGATGTTGGCAGGAAGAACCCGCGGCTGACGCAGACCGAGGAAGTGGGGCAACACCCGCACCGAGAACCCGAAGATCATGTTGGCGATGAATCCAAAAAAGGCGACGTGAATCCAGAGCGCATCCGCCAACGCGGGGACCCCGACGGTTCGATGCCGAAACATCTGCCCGACGATCCAAAGATTCCACGCCGCCAGCACCACAAACCAACCGACGCTGGCCCAGAGGTATTTCTCGTGAAACTCGCCTCGAGGAATTCGCGGTGAGCCCTTCTGGTTGGAGCCGCGAATCGCGCGCGCCAGCAGCCACGCGAACAACCCGACCGCAGCGAACTCCATCAATCCCGAACCGAGGACGGCGAACCGGCCGACAGCCGTCGCCCCGAACGGTTGCGCGACCACCCGCAGCAACACGCCGAAGAACATCAGCCAGAAACTCGCCTTGGCGGCGCGGATCGGTCGCAGCACCTGCATCTTCATCCGGGGCACGGCATGAAACGCCACGCCCATGATGAACAGCCCGATCCAGCCGAAGATCTGTGCGTGACCGTGAACCTGTTTCAGGACGCCGCTGATCTCATAGTAGGATTGCGCCAGCGCGATCCGTGTCAGATTGACCACGCCCAGCCCGAATCCAGCCGTCACGGCCACGAACAGCGCGCCGAACACAAACCGCTTGTAGAGGTTCTCACTGTCGAACTGCTCGCGCGCGTCCGCGACGGCTTGGTGTTCCGCTGTCCGCTTCCCGCTCGCCTCTGTCCATTCTCCACGGGCGGCGCGGTTCAATTCGTCCACCAACTCGCGCAGGGGCACACGGTGCGCCGCCGCGAAAATGAACAACGGCTCCGGCGGCCCAAGCTCGCCTCCGCAGCCCGCGAGGCCGTAACTCTCGAAAACGCGGCGGCACTGCGGATAGTCGCGATTGATGTCCGACACCAACATCGACTGGCTGATTGGCTCGCCAGATGAGGTCGGCACTGCTGTCACCATCGCTACCCGGTTCATGGATGCACCAGGCAACCGGGACATTTGACGGGGTCTTTGTCGGAACAAAAAACGCCGGGATGCGGTGGACCTTCGACGTTGAGGTAGCCGACGGCACCCTGCTCGATGCGAAAAATGGCGTGATCGACCAGCGTGTAGGTACCGGGCACTTCGGGTTTCAGCTCCACCACGGTCGCCCCGCCGGCTGGCACGAGCGTGGTTTGGATGCCGTGGGCCGGTGGATCTTCCAAGCCGCCTTCGCGATACACCTTGTCGAAAATGGTGCCGATGATGTGGAAGGAGGAAATGAAATTGGGTCCGATGTTGCCGAAATAGATCCGGACTTTCTCGCCGGTCTTCGCCTTCAACACGCCCGTGCCCGTGAGCGAACCGACCCGGCCGTTGAACACGACGAATGTGGGATGTTCCAGCAGCCCTTTCTCGTGCGAGTAGGTGAGTACTTCGGCGTCTTCGGGCGCGTCTTTTGTGTAAAATTCGCTCTGCATCACGGCATACTCGTGGTCCACCTTCGGCAGACCATTCTTGGGGTCGACGAGCACCATGCCGTACATGCCATTGGCGATGTGATCCATCACGGGCGGCGCCGCGCAGTGATACACGAACAGGCCCGGATGCAGCAGCTTGAACCACGCGACGCGTTCTTCCCCTTTGACCACGGTGAGAACCGGCGCCCCGCCGCCGGGTCCGGTGACGGCGTGGAGATCGCAGTTGTGCGGCATCCCGTTGGTGTCGGAGTTGGTGATGTGAATCTCCAGCGTGTCTCCGACCCGCGCGCGAATGAACGGCCCGGGTGTGTGCCCGTTGAAGGTCCAAAACTCATACTTCGCGCCGCCGCCGAGCGGCATGAGCTTGCGTCCGCCTTCGAGGTGGACCTCGACGATGGCGGGCCGGCGCCGCGCGATCGGGGGCGGCACGTCCGGCGGGTACGTCAGTTGTGCCTGCTCACGCAGCGGCGCGGCCGAAGCGAGTGGGGCCAGAGCGACGATTGCCCCGACGGTAATGAGGAATCTTCGTAGGTTCATGACAGTTCGTTTCCTTTTGTGCACGCTCCACCGTAGTCCACGGACGCTCCCGACCAATTGATGCAGGTCAACAAAGGCTCTCGAACCTTTAACGATGGATTGTAAATGCCGTTGGCGGGGGCCGATTTTCCGGGGTAGACGGCGGACAGGCTGCAGGACTCCGCTGATCCGAATCCGATTACGGGGTGCGGCTGAGCCAACCCGGCTCGCGCACATGTTCTTCCTCATGGCGCCGCGTGCGCGCCGCCATCACCTCGGTGCGGCCCAGGTAACCCACCAGCGCCTGTGGCGTCCCGCGGCGAACCACCGGCAAGCGCCCAATATCGTGGAGAAGCAGTTTCGTCATGGCCTCATCGACCGTCTCATCAGGATACGTCACGATCAGCGGCGCCCGGCAGACTTCTCCGACCGTAACGTCGCCCGCGGGGCTGTCTTTCAACAGTCGAATGACATCCCCGTGTGTGATGATCCCCACCAAGCAGCCCGCCGGATCGACAACCAACACCGCCTGGTGTCGATGAAACTCCGGGGTGCCCCGGGCCATCCGATCCGCCAATTCCGCCACCTTCGTCACGGAAGATACCGTGGGCGGCTCCTTGTCCATCACGTCGCCCACGGCCACCTGTTGAAATGCGTCCGCCTCATAATCTTGAGGCACGCGCAAGCCCCGTCGGGCCAGTTTCTCGGTCATGATGGATTCCTTCATGAACCGGCGGGCGACGCCGCTGCCGATGACGCTGACGAGCATCAACGGCAAGACGGCATTGTAATCGCGGGTGATCTCGAAGGCGAAAATGATGAAGGTAAACGTCGCGTTCGCGGCGGCCCCGAACACGGCGCCCATCGCCACCAGGGCGAACGCTGCCGGGGCCAAGTGAGCACCGGGAATGAGATGGTTCAGTCCGATGGCAAACACGGCACCCAAGGCCGCGCTGCTCATGAACATGGGCGCCAGCAGCCCGCCGGATGTCCCGGAGCCAAGCGACACCACCAACGCCAGCGCCTTGAACACCATGACGGCCACCAGCAGGTTCAGCGCGAGCCGGTCATTCAAAACGTCCGAGATCGTGTCGTAGCCGACCCCGAGTACCCGCGGCATGAAATAGCCAATAACGCCCAGCCCGAGCCCGCCGATCGCGGGCCACCACACTTCATCAATGGGCAGTTGCTCGAAGCGATCCTCGACCCAGTACAGCGCCCGGCTGAATCCCACCGCGGCAAACCCGCACACCACGCCCAATAACAGGTAGTACGGCAAGGCCGCCGGAATACCGAAATCCACCGGCCCCATCTCGAACATCGCCTTGTTCCCCATCACCACAAAGCGCGTCGCCGTGGCCAGTGTGCTCGAGACGACCAGCGGAATGAACGAACGCGACCGGAATTCGAACAGCAGAAGTTCGATCGACAGGATCACGCCCGCGATCGGCGTGTTGAACGTGGCCGACATGCCCGCCGCCGCGCCACAGGCCAGCAACACTTTGCGCTCGGAGGCCGTCATGTGGATCAACTGCCCGACCAACGACCCGACCGCGCCTCCCGTTTGAATGATCGGGCCTTCGGCGCCAAACGGCCCGCCCGTGCCGATGGCCACCGCCACCGAAAGCGGCTTGAGGATGGCTACCTTCGGATGAATCCGACTGCGGCTCGTCAGCACGGCCTCCATCGCCTCGGGAATTCCATGCCCTTTGATTTTTGACGTGCCATATTTGGCCATCAACCCGACCACAATCCCCCCGGCCGCGGGCAACAGAATCACCCACAAACCGAGATGATGCATCTGCGGACTCGTGAACGCCGCCGAAAACCGGTGGAAGAAAAACATGTTGGTGAACAAGCCGATCAACTTGAGCAACAGATACGCGATCAGTCCCCCGGCGACGCCCACTCCGGCCGCCAACAACGAAATCCAGCCCAGCCGAAAATCTCCGGCGAGCTTGGCGGGCATCTCGACGTCCCTGTTCAAATCCGGTGTTGCCTTCATCGCGAACAACTCCTGCCGGAACGGTGCGACCCGTTATCGAGACAAATACTCCGCCACAATCGGTCGTTGCGAAAGTGAAATTTGGCCTCTCGCTCCCCGGTTACCCAAGTGCGTCACTCATGATTCAGCCCTGTCGCACGGCCTGGCGTGGCTGCGTGGCGCGCGGCCCTACCACGCAAGACGGCACCTTAAATCCTCTCGTCGCCAGCCGCGATGCTCTCCAGTCGCTTGCGATTGAGGACGCGGATCTGGCTGCCGCGATAGGTGAGGATGCGATGCTGAGCGAGCCGGCGGAGCACGCGCGAGAACGTTTCCTTGGTGGTGCCGAGCATCTGGGCGATGGTCGTCTTGCTGATGCTGACCCTGATTGGCTGGCCCGGCTCGGCGGGCAAGCTCAGGACGTAACTGGCAAACCGGGCCGGTACTTCCTTGAGCGAAAGATCGGTCAGCGCGTTACGCATTTGCGCGAGCCATTTCACCAGCGACCCCATGACCTTGAAACTCAGCTTGGGGTCGCGGGTGAGGAGTTGTTTGAACCGGTTCTTGTCCATGACGACCACCGTGGTGGCCGCGAGCGCCTCGGCGCTGGCCGGATACTCCTCCATGAACAGCGCCGCCTCGGCAAACGATTCGTTCGCTTCAACGACATGCAACACGCGCTCCCGTCCGTCCGGTCCAACCCGAAAAACCTTCACGCCACCCGACGCAACGAGGAAGAAACCCCGCGTGGTTTCGCCTTCGCCAAAAATGAGCTGCCCCTTGCGAAACTCCTTGCGGACGGCCATCTGCCCGATGAGATCGAGTTCCGCCTGGTCCAGATCTGAAAACAACCGGCAGCTTTTCAGGAGAAAAGTCAAATTCATCGCCAAGAGAACTTTGTACCATGTCCCGACAACGACGGACAAGCCAGCATGGGCGGTCACCACGAGCGGGCTGACAACTCGAACATACCGTCCAGCCCCAACGTGGTTGCGAACCGAAGCACCAGGACTTCCGGTGCGCCGGGCCCGCGCTGCATGAGTCGGAGTTACCTTCTCCGCGGCTGTCGGAGAAGGTCGAGCGGGTTGAAGGGGATGACGGGCTGGTTGCCGGATGGCGCGTTGTTGGTCGCGGGCGGCTGGCCCGTCAGCAAGCCGCTGATTCCCTGAAGTATGCCGCCGGCTTTGCCGCCCACCGCACCGGCGATTCCCTGGGCCGTCAGACCGGCGACGACGGCTTTGTCGGTCTTGGCCGATGGGTCGCCGAGCGTGCCGGTCAGGTGCACGAACGTGGGCAGTCTGGTGTACGATCCTTCCGAAGCCAGGTTGGACAGCCGCAGTTTGCCGGCGATGCCCTGCGCCAGCGCGATCTCAACGGGCTGGTTCAGCGGCGAATCCATCAACACGTCGGCAATCGGAATCGTGCCTTGCGACTCCGCCAGAAACGCCGCGCTGTGTGCCACGAACTTCCGAATCTCGATTTTGCCGTTGCCGAGCTGGAGGTCAGCCGTGACGGAATCCAGCGGCGAACTGAGCAGTTCCGGCGCGCCCAGCACGAGCGCAATCGGCGTGAGAACGGCTTTCACCTTCGGGCCGACGATCTGGATGTTGGCGTTGGTAAAACTCACGTTGATTTGGCCGGTCAGGCTCTTTTGCAGGCTGCGGCCGGTCACGCCGGCGCCCGTGACCTGCAGGCTGGCGATGAGGTCGCCCCGGGCCTTCGAGCTGTACGTTGGTGAAAACGAATTCGCCAACGGTTCGAGCGGCACCTTGTCGGCGTTGAACGAGACGTCGTACGTGTAGCCCGGCACGCCGAGGTCGAGATCGACGGTGGCGTTGACCGGCGCGCCGTTCAACGTAAGGTGGCACGGTTTGACCACGACGTGGCCGCCGTCGAGCCGGACCGTGGTCACGAGATTCGAGATGTCGACCTGTCGCAGGTAGAACCGGCCAATGGTCGCGTCGCAGGTGAAATTGCGGACCGGCAGTTTCACGGCGGCCGGCTCCGCTTGCTCCTCGGCACCCGAGGCCGGGGCCGATTTCGGTTTGCCCGGAGCCGGCGGAGAACCCGTCTCCGCCTCGTTCGCTTTGTTTTTCGCCGTGAACAAATCGTAGTACGCCGTCGCGTCGAGTGAGTCGGCCGCGAGCTTGAGGTCGCCGGTGATCCCGCCCGTGCGGGAGTAATTTACCGTACCGCTGAGCCGCAGTTCGTTCTTGGCCCGCTCCGTCGGCGTCAACGCCAGCTGACACTGATGCACGTTGACAACCTTGTTGCTCCCGGCAGCGTCAATCTGCAGATGGACTTCGAGCGGTTTGGCCGGCAACTGGTTCTTCGGGTCCTGCACGACAAGGTTGGCCACCTTGGCATCGGCCTTGACGGACCCGTTGCCGTTGGCGTCAAACCCGGCCGACGCCATCGCGGTCAGCGAGACCGAAACCAGTTTCTTGTCGCCGAGCGACGGCTGGAGGAACGGCCCCAAATCGTTCTGGGTGAAGCCCTCGAGTTTTGCGGTCAACTGGCCCGTCTTCTTGTCGAGATCGTATTGGCCGGCGACGTCGAATTTCCCGCCGGGACTCCGGCCCTTGTGGAACTGGCCGGCGGCTTTGTGGATTTCAAGTTGTTTGCCTTTCATCAACCCGTCGAGGTCGATGGTCGTGCCAAAGCCGTCGAACCGGTAATCGCCGTAGTGGCCGGTCAAATCGGCCAGCGTGAGTTGACCGGTGACGGCTCGTGTCTGGCGCTGGCTCGTGACGTGGCCGGTCACGTCGAGCGTGCCGGCGGAGCACGCGATGTCGGGCCGGGGCCACAACGCCGCCAGCCGGTCGAGTGCCGCCTTCGCGGCGAACTGCAGGTCGGCATCCAGCGTTGCGCGGTCAACCGTGCCGGTGCTGGACATGGTCAGCACCAACTGTTCTTGCCGGGTGAGATCGAGTTGGCACTCGCTCACGTTAAACTGCGTCAGGTCGGCTCCGGTCCCGCGGGTCACCAGATGCACATTGACCGGCGTGAGATTCTGCCCGCCGATCCGAGCTGAGAGTTCGTTCACCTGGCCATCCGCATCGAATGCCAGTTGGCTGCCGCCTTGTTTCACCTGTAAGTTCAATTTTAGGTTCGCCCGGCCCGACGGCGCGTAATCGGCTGCTGCCGTCACCCAATGAGCCATCAGACCCGACAGGCGGTCGAGTGCGGCCTGCGCGGATGCTTGGATGTCCGCATCCTGCGTGGTTCGGTCGAACGAGCCGGTACCGGACACGGTCAGCACCGATTGGTGTTGCTGGGCCAGATCGAGCCGGTACTCGCTCAGGTGGAATTGCTTGAGATCGGCGCCGGTTCCGCGGGCCACCACGTGCACGTCGACCGGCGGAATCTGGTCGTGGCCGATGTGCGCGGAGAGTTGGTCCACCTGCCCTTCGAGGTCGAACGTCAGTTGTTTACCGGCCTGTTGCGACTGCAGTTTCAATTTCAGATTCGCCACGCCGCCGGGCGCATAATCGCCGGCAAACGCTTTCCAGTCTCCGAGGTCCAAGCCGGTCACCGCGACGTTCAGCGTCGCGTTGCCGACCGCGTTCCCAGTGTTGCCCCAAGCGATGGTCATCGGGCTGGTCAGCTCCGCCTGCAACAGCGGATGTTGGTTCTGCGTTCCCGCGAGGTTCAGCGTCTTGACCTGCACCGATTGCTCGGACCGGTTGACCGAAACGTCGTACTGACAGCGCAGGTCGAGTGTCGGCGAGGTCTGGTTCTGGCGCGTGACCTGGAAGCGGGCGACGTTGACCGTGCTGGCGGCGGTAATGACGGCGCCACCCTGGGTCAGCTCGATATCGTTGCTCGTGTTGATGGTCGTCGTGCCGAAATCGATCCCGGCGGCGGCTCCGACGAGATTGAGCACCCGACGATCGAGCGAGGACGCCTCGACCTTGAGTTTGCCCTCCATTTTGGCGGGATCGAACGGCCCACTGACGCTCACGTTGCCCAGTGCCGCGTCGGCTTTGGTAAAGGTCAGCGCGCACTGTTTGATGTCGGTGGGCGTGACGTCACAGTCGAACTTGGCCGCCAGCCCCGTCAGGTCGGCGAACACCCCGGTCGCCTGGTCCATCTTAGCGGCCGCGTTGCCTTTGACCGCACCCGGCTTCAGGTCCTGTGTCAGATTAAACGTGAATGCGCCGTTGAGGTTGGCCTGGAGGGTCGTGTTTGAACCGGGCGTTGGCAGCGTTTTGGTCAGCGCCATCGCCGCGGCGAAATCCAATTGGCCGGTCCCGCCGTTCTTGATGTTGCCGACGGTGACGTCCACCTTCGTCAGTTCGAGCGTTTGTGTTCCGCCGTCCTTGAGACTCTGCACGTAGCGGACGGTCGCGTTCTTAACCGAGACGGATTTCACGTCGATCGACGGCGGCGATGACGGTTTCGCCGTGGGCGCAGGGGCTGGTCGGGCCGTCCTTTCCACTTTCGTTGTCGGTTTCCCGGACTTCAGCAGCGGACTCAGGTTGCTCGTGCCGTCCGGGTGTTCAATGACGGTCACCGTGGGATCCACGACTGAGGCCTCGTCCACGAGGATGTGCCCGCGAAGAATCGACAGCAGGCTGTACCGGGCCGTCACACTCGACGCGGTAAAGACTGGCTGACCGCCTTTCGGTGTCACTTTCAGGTCATGCAAGATGACGTGGGAGAACGGGCTGATCTCGGCGTCGCTCACCGAGACGTCGGCATCGAGCGCGGAGCTGACCCGGGGCAACACCACGGTCTTGAAGAACGCGCTGCTGGTGGCGATGAAATAGAGGGCCACCAGAATGACGATCAGACCGGCGGCGCACCCTGCCAGCCATTTCAACCAACGTCCTCTTTTTGGCGAGTCTGATTGTGTCGTTGTGTCCGCCATCGATCACCGCCTCACTTGCTTAGAACCACGGGAAGAGAATTCGTTGAAGATTCTGCCTTCACCTTAGTACCGGTCCGTCCGTGTGCAACTGAATTCTGCAGGCTGGAAATCCGGGCTTCCCGCCAAGACGCGGAAGCGTGCTTCCGTACGGCTGATGGTCACAAATGCTTGTGGCCGCAAAGAGGCGCAAAGGAACGCAAGGAATCTCGTTGTGCCAAGGTCTCTCGACCTCGCATAGAGGACTCCGGAGAGTTTGTAGGAGCACTGACAGAAATGTCGCGGCGACAGGGTTGGCAATTTCACCACGAAGGACACGAAGATCACGAAGATTGTTTGGTAGGGCGTGCTGGCCCAGCGCGCCGAATCGATTTGAGAGAGCGCCGCCGTGAAACGAGGCAAGCTTTCTTGCGGCCAGTCGAAGCTGCCGTGCAAGCCTTGTCTTGATTGGAATTGGCCCCGTTTTCACGATTGACAGACGCTGTCCGATTGGCAAGAATGCCCGCGTTGTTCGGGTCGCAAGTTGGTGACTGGTGAGTGGCGGCAAGTTCGTGTTGTGAGGGGCACGAGCGCGGCGCAGGTGAGGCAAGTGCGAGACGAACAACAAAGACTTTTTGTCGGCCAACTCAAGTTGGCGCGCGACTTCCCATGCTTCGTTTGGCGTAGGTCTCTTGGGCGAAACGAAGGTTTACCACGTGACCGCGGCTGGAATTACGCGCACCGACTCGGCAGCCAAACAGGTTTCACCAAGCCCGCGGGGTCTAGTGACCTCAACCATCCAAGGTGATTATGAAAACGTTCACGCGCAGAATCACTCCAGTCGTGCTGGCGTTGGCCGCGCTGGCGCTCAATTTATCGGTCATCCACGAGGTTAACGGCGCTTCCTGGGTCACCACCGGCTCAATGGCCACCAATCGCTATTACCACACTGCGACATTGCTTCCGAACGGGAAGGTGCTGGTAGCGGGGGGGGAAGGGAGCAGCAGCGGCGCTCTTTCCAGCGCGGAGCTGTACGATCCAGCCACCGGGACGTGGACAGCGACCGGCTCGATGACCACTGCACGCGCCAATCACACGGCAACATTACTGCCCAATGGCAAGGTGTTGGTCGCGGGGGGCTACAATAGCACCAGTGGCTATCTTTCCAGCGCGGAGCTGTACGATCCGGCCACCGGAGCGTGGACGGCGACCGGCGCGCTAACCACCGCACGCGCTTATCACACGGCGACGTTGTTGCCCAATGGGAAGGTGCTGGTCGCGGGGGGCCTTGGCTCAAGCGGTTGGCTTTCCAGCGCGGAGCTGTACGATCCGGCCACCGGGACGTGGACGGCGACCAACTCGATGACCACCATACGCGGTTGGCACACGGCGACGTTGCTGCCTAATGGTAAGGTGCTGGTCGCGGGAGGCATTGATGGTCTCCATTATCTTCCCAGCGCGGAGCTGTATGATCCGGCCACCGGGACGTGGACGGCGACCAGTCCGCTGACCACCGCACGCGGGAATCACACAGCGACGTTGCTGCCTAATGGCAAGGTGCTGGTCGCAGGAGGCTCTGGCAGCGGCAATTGGTTCACTAACGCGGAGCTGTACGACCCGGCCAGCGGGACGTGGACGGCGGCTGGTTCGATGTACACCGCACGCACTAGTCACACGGCGACGTTGCTATCCAATGGGAAGGTGTTGGTCGCAGGAGGCGAAGGCAACACTTACTCTTACACTGTTTCCACCGCGGAGCTGTACGATCCGGCCGGTGGGACATGGACGGCCACCGTCTCGCTGACCACCGTACGCGGTGGTCACACGGCGACGTTGCTGCCCAATGGTAAGGTGCTGGTCGCAGGAGGCGCAGACGGCAGCGGCATCGTTTTGTCCAGCGCGGAGCTGTATGATCAGGCCGGTGGGACATGGACGGCGACCGGCTCGCTGACCACCGCACGGAGATGGCACACAGCGACGTTGCTGCCCAATGGACAGGTGCTGGTCGCGGGAGGGTACAGAAGCACGTATCCTTATTATCTTTCCAGCGCGGAGCTGTACGATCCAGCTATCGGGACGTGGACAGCGACCGGCTCGCTGACCACCGCACGCGCTGTTCACACGGCGACGTTGCTGCCCAATGGCAAGGTGCTGGTCGCCGGGGGCTACAATGACTACAGTGGCTATCTCTCCAGCGCGGAGCTGTACGATCCGGCCACCGGGACATGGACGGCGACCGGCTCGCTGAACACGGCACGTGGGAATCACAGGGCGACCTTGCTGCCCAGTGGACAGGTGCTGGTCGCCGGGGGCGAAATCAACATTTCCCCATACACGGTTTCCAGCGCGGAATTGTACGATCCGGCCACCGGGACGTGGGTGGCGACCGGCTCGCTGAACGCCGCACGCGAGAGTTACACGGCGACGTTGCTGCCCAATGGCAAGGTGCTGGTCGCCGGGGGCTACTATTACGATTCCTATGATAATGTTGTCGATCTATCCAGCGCGGAACTGTACGACCCGGCCACCGGGAAGTGGACGGCGACCGGCTCGCTGCACACCGCGCGCGATACGCACACGGCGACGTTATTGCCCAATGGGAAGGTGCTGGTCGCGGGAGGCTGGAACGACAGCGGCTCTCTTGCCAGCGCGGAGTTGTACGACCCGGCGACCGGGACATGGACGGCGACCGGCGCGCTGAATACCGCCCGCGATTCGCACAGCGCGACGTTACTGTCCGACGGAAAAGTGCTGGTCGCGGGGGGCGAAGACAGCAGCGGCATCGCTCTTTCCAGCGCGGAGATTTACGACCCGGCCACCGGGACGTGGACGGCGACCGAATCGATGACCAGCTTGCGTCTCGATCACACGGCGACGTTACTGCCGAATGGGCAGGTGCTGGCGGCCGGGGGCGCGGGCGGCACTCCTCTTTCCAGCGCGGAGTTGTACCATGACATTGCCAACTCGTTGCAGTTGGCCACCAGCAGTTCCTTGCCGGCCGCAATAGTGGGAACTGCATACAACCAAACGTTGACTGCGACCGGCGGAACGGCACCGTACAGTTGGTCGGTGGTGCTAAACAGTCTGCCGCCGGGCTTGGGACTGGTCGGCAGCAGCGGGGCAATCACCGGCACGCCAACAATGGTAACGACAAGCAGCTTCCGGGTGCGGGTGACCGACGCCAAAGGCCTGTATTCAGAGAAGGAGTTCAGCCTGACGGTTAACCCGGTGCCGACGGCGCCGACGATCACGACTGTGAGTGCGTTGCCTCCAGGCACGTTGGGCATTGTCTACTCTCAGAAACTGACCGCCACGGGTGGAACCGCGTCGTACAGTTGGTTGGTGGTGTCGAATAGCCCGCCGGTGGGGCTGTACCTTGACAGCGGCGGCACGATCTCCGGCACACCGAGCACAGGGGGCACGACGGGTTTCCGGGTGCGTTGCACCGGTGCCAACAGTCTCTACTCGGAAAAGGACTTCAGCCTGGAGATCGATACGCCACCGCAAATCATGTTTCCGCCTGCCGTGACGAATCCCGTGGCCATGCTGAATAATATCGCCGTGGTGGAAGCGCTGGAGCCGTTCACGTTCAATGTGGCGGCGGTTGACGCCGACGGAAATCCCTTGTCCTGCCTGTGGAGCTTTGGCGACGGCACGACCTGCACGGAGTTTTCTCCGACGCACGTGTATACGAATTGCGGGCCAGAGGTTGTCAAGGTGACAATCAGCGACGGAATCGCGTCAACCAACGCCACCTTCGGCGTGGCGGTCCCTTGCCTGCTCAACATCACCAAGTTGCAGGGGACCTTGAACTTCGCCAAGGCCAACGCTGACAGTTGCACCGTCAAGGGCACGTTCGATCTCCCCCGTGATTACAGTTTCGGCGGCAAAGTGGTGACGTTGGACATCGGTGATGCGGAGATGTCATTTACCCTCAACAGCAAGGGAATTGGCCACAACGGCGTGAGCAAGTTCAACAAGCCGACCTACAACAAAGGGACCGGCCTGTGGAAGTTCAGCGCCACGTTGAAGAAGGGCTCGTGGCAAACCGCCTGGGCGGAGTACGGCATGATCAATCCCAC
This sequence comes from Verrucomicrobiia bacterium, assembly GCA_035515475.1. Taxonomy (GTDB): domain Bacteria; phylum Verrucomicrobiota; class Verrucomicrobiia; order Palsa-1439; family Palsa-1439; genus DATJBF01. The sequence continues at coordinate 114,011 of DATJBF010000005.1, read as the reverse complement.
TGAGCCGGAGGCGGGGGTGCTCGTGGCCGACTTCCCGGTAATCGTGGTGGTGGACACGGAAGCTTTCATGGGTACCACGAGCCTGCATTACAAGGCGAAACGGGACAAGTCCGGCACGGCAAAGTAGTCGGCGGAACCTGTCAGCCGTCAGCCACGAGCGGCACGCGGAACGAAACTTGGCTCGTTATGGAACGGCGAGGCTTTGCCCCGGGCAACGGGGCGTATTTCGACACGTTCAGGACGACAGGAGAGAAGATTGCCTCCTTGTCCGGTTCGAGACGGCAATGAAATCATCGACGTCCGGACGGCGTCGGGCGTCGCCTGTCAAACGACTGGAATCCCTTTGACCATGTCCGCACCCTCTGGCAGTATTCGACGTCGATCGCGCATGACTTTGTTGCATCTGGTCGCACGTTAAGAAAGGGAACAACCGCCATGAACCGTTTTGCCAGCTACATTCTTGCACCCTTGGGCTTTTGTTTTGTCTTGGCAGCCAACCTTCCTGCGCAAACCCCGGCCCTGCCGGTCATCCCCGCAAAGACGTTTGACGTGACCAAGTACGGAGCCGTTGGCGACGGCAAGACGATCAACACCGCAGCCATTCAGAAAACGATCGATACCGCTTCGGCGGCCGGAGGTGGAATCGTGTTGATCCCGGAGGGGAAGTTCCTGACCGGCCCGTTCAAGCTGGCCAGCCACATCAATCTGCACCTCGATAGCGGCGCCACCATCCTGATCAGCGACGACATGAAGGATTATCCGATGAGCGACGAGCGCTACGAGGATTGCATCACCGCCGACAAGGCGCAGGACATCGAAATCAGCGGAGAAGGCACGATCGATGGCCAAGGCCAGGCGTGGTGGACGGCGTTCGAAGCGAACCACGACATGCCGCACCGGCCGTACATGATCAAGCTGAACGACTGCACGCGCGTGCTGGTCACGGGTGTGACGCTCTGTAACTCGCCCATGTTTCATCTCGTGCCGCGGAATTGCACCGACGTGACCATCAAGGGCATCACCATCAAATCACCGAGTAACACCCACAACACCGACGGGATCGATCCCTCCGGCTGGAATTATCTGATCACCGATTGCACGATCGACGTCGGCGACGACAACATCGTGGTGAAACCCAACCGGTCGCGCACTCTTGGCAACAAGAATTACACGATCACCAACTGCAAACTCCTTCACGGTCACGGCATGTCGATCGGCTCCGGCACGGAAGGCGGCATCGAGGACCTGCGGGTGAGTGATTGCACGTTCGATTCGACCGATGCCGGCATCCGCATCAAGACCCTGCGCGGACGGGGCGGCGTGTTGCAGAACCTGACGTACGAGAACCTCACGATGAAGAACGTCAAGTATCCGATCCGCATCATCGACTATTATCCGGAGCGAACGGCGCCCAAGGATCCGTCGACCGAGAAAGCCGAGCCGGTCACGGCGACGACGCCCATCAACAAGAACATCACGATTCGCAACGTGACGGCGACCGACTGCCCCAACGCCGGCCAGATTTGGGGATTGCCAGAGGCGCCCATTACCGACGTGACGCTGTCGAACGTGACCATCTCGGCCAAGAAGGGAATGGTCATCTATTACGCCAAGGGGATCCGGTTCATCAATTCGAAGATCACCGTTGAAGAAGGCAAGCCCTTGACCACCTTCAGCGCCGAAGTCACCGGTCTGGAATAGTTCCGGTGTCTCTGCCCAAGAGCTGCTGACAGAATTGTAGCCGCAGGCTTCAGCCTGCGTGAGAAAAACGCACCCGTAAAGGGTGCGGCTACGGGGACAAGAAGTTCGCGGCGATCCGGTGCCAAATTGGCACCGGTCCACGGAAGCACGCAACCCTGGCCATTCTCCTTCGGCCTATCGACTGCCAATCTCCCGCGCAACCCGCTGCCATCTGAAAGCCGAGGGCCGACTGCTGACCGCTGACAGCCGCTTCCCGGCCCATCCCTCACGCCCACACGCCGGCGATCGGGGTCTGGCAGAATTTGCAGCGACCGGCGGCGAGATTGAAGCTCGTGATATCGAACACGTCGCGCTCGATGACGGCGCGTTTGCAGTTCGGGCAATAGGTGGTCTCGACTCCGGGCAGGCCGCGGACGTTGCCAATGTAGACGTAGCGGAGCCCCGCTTTCTGGCCGATTTCTCGGGCTTGCACCAGCGTTTCCACCGGCGTGGGCGGCAAATGCTCGAGCTTGTGGGCCGGGTGGAACCGGGAGAAATGAAGCGGATGATCGGGCCCGATGTTCGCCACCAGCCAATCACACATCCGCGCGATCGTGTCGAGATTGTCCGTGTAGGTCGGAACGATCAGATTGATGATCTCGAACCACACGCCCGTGTCCCGGAGCGTCTTTAACGTGTCGAGAATCGGCCTGAGCCGGCCCGTGTTCAGCTTCCAGTAAATATCTTCATCGAACCCTTTCAGGTCGATATGTGCCGCATCCAAATTCTGGGTCAGGTCGCGCAGGGGCCGTTCCTCAATCGAGCCGCAGGTGACCATGATGTTCCTGATCTTCTTCTCGCGGGCCAACTTGCAGGTGTCGTAGGTGTACTCATAGAACGCAGTCGGCTCGGAGTACGTGTACGAAATCGACGGACACCCGAGCGATTCGGTCACCGCCACCACGTCATCCGGGAACAGGCTCAACTGCGCCATCTGTTCCATACTCAACATCTGCGGCACCGGCGGCCGCAACCGGAACTCGGGGCCGCGCGGGTCTTTTGTCTCTTCGGGTTTCTTCTGCGAGATTTCCCAGTTCTGGCAATTCAGGCAGCGAAAGACGCAGCCCGCGGTTGCCAGCGAAAACGACAGAGTGCCCGGCAGGAAATGAAACAGCGGCTTCTTCTCGACGGGGTCGACGTGAAAACTGCACGGGTTGCCGTAGGCCAGTGTGTACAGCGTGCCGTCGCGGTTGATGCGGTTGCGGCAATGACTGCGGTCGCCGGGCGTGAGGATGCAGTTGTTTGGGCAAATCTTGCACTGCACGTTGCGGCCGAGCTTGAGATAGTGATAGCCTTCTTTCGTCCAGCCACGCTGTTGCCAGAGCGCCCACACCCTGTCGCTCGGCGCGTCGCCCCTGAAAATGTCGGCCGGGCTCTCGCTCTCGATGTACCGGCGGAGATATTCGATCAACCATCCCGTCCCCGCCAAGCCGACCAAACCGGCGGCGCCGTACCTGATCGCCTGGCGTCGCGTGATTAGAAGGGATTTCGAATTTCGGGTTTCGAGTTTCGGATTTTCCCCTATTTCACCCATCGCCATCTCCGCATCGCCAGATACACCGCGCAAACGACATGTACCGGGAAAAAGATCAGCAGCGGCACATGCAACGCCTTGTGACACGCGAGCGCCGTCTTCTCGTCCATCAGCACCCCGAATCCGAATCGCCCGCTCATGGCGAATCCGGTCACCAGATAGCATAGCAGCAACAGCAACAAAGGCCAACTGGTAACCCGCAACGTCTTGACCGCGTAGTGGCCAAATCTCCTCGCCATGGCTCAGCCTTTCCGAACAAGAACGATCGCCCCGCCGATCACGTTCAGCCCCGCTGTCAACAAACACACCGCCGTCACGCCAATCAACGGAATCAAAAACGTGCTCGCCAGCAACGCGCCGAGCGACGCGCCGACGAAATCCGCCGTGTACAACCGCGACGCCGTGACGGCACCGATGTCAGACTCCGCCCGAGACGCAACGGGAAACTCCATGCCGACCAACATTGCCAGAACAAACGTCAGGAACGCAATCGTCGCCCGCACTGCGACGAGCGCAGTCGCCGTCCCGCTCAGTCGTCCGAGTGCCGTCAACACCAGCGGCAACACGACCGCCAACCCGGCAATGCCGAAGGCGAGGAGGACTAACGCTTTCCCCTCCCCTCGTTCCTCTTCCGTTTTGGAGCCGCGAATCTTATTCGCGGTCCCCTTCATGATGTCGCCGTGGCAACGTTTCGCGGCCACAATTCCCATCCATGCGCCGACCGCCAGACCGGCCATGAACATGGTGACGATGATTCCCAACTGCCCGTACACCGAGCCGTAGAGAATCTGGAATCCGAGCAACAGCACGACCTCGAGCGCCGACGCCGCAAACCCCGACACGAAGATCGCCAGCGGCACGGGACGAATCGTGAACAGATAAACCGCCAGCGCAACCAGTAACGCCGCCTCCAAAACGCCGAACCGCACCTTGAATTGGCTCATCCAGTGCAGCAAATGGTAATAGTACAGCACCGGGCTGAAGTCCTTGTTGACTGCCGCCGTCTGCGTCATCGCCCGCTGCATATCGGCCATCCGGTCGGGCGTCAACATCGCGTCGAGGTAATGCCGATTCACCAACTGCGTCGGGATATGCCACTGCTCGATCCGCGCCGCAATGTCGGGAAAAAGTTCGCCGTCCGATGCCAGGAAGAAAATGCGTTCGCCCGGAATCACCAGCACGTTTCGGAACGATTGTCTCAACGTCGCGTTGGCCGACGCCAGCATACGCGCCAATTGCGGGCTGACGTAGTTCTCGTAACGTCCCAGCGAGAACGACAAGACGCCACCCGGCGTCAGCACCCGTTTGATCTCACCGAAGAATTCCGCCGTGAAGAACCGGTTGATCTGCGACGTGGACGGCGGCGGCACGTCCACGATCACCACGTCGTACGTAGGACATGCGTCCCGCTTGTCCGCCAGAACCGTAGGACATGCGTCCCGCTTGTCCGCCGGGTGAATAGTAGAGGAGGCATCTTGCTGGTCCGCCACCGGGTGTCGGGATACGGACAGGCGGGACGCCTGTCCCACAGTTTGTTCTACCTCTTTCACAAACAATCGTCCGTCGGTGCTGACCACTTTGATGCGCGGGTCGGCCAGGTTGTCTGGCAGATACTGGCGTCCCGCCTCGATGATCAGGGGATCGATCTCCACATACGTCACTGCGCGGACGCCGTACTTGAGGATTTCCTTCGCGGTTCCCGACACGCCGCCCGACACCAGCAACACCTGGTGCGCGTCGGGCCGTTGGGCCATGGCGTAGTGAACGGTTTCTTCCACCTGCTCGACGTTGTGTGTTGAGATGATCGGCAGGCCGTTCTCGATGAAGTTGAACTGGCCCGCCGATTCCGTGACGATCAATTTGCCGTACGGCGAATTCTTCCGGAAGACAATTTTCTGACCCGGGTACTGCCGCGCGGTTGAGAGGCTGTCTACGTCGGTGAAAGACATCATCGCCACTACCGCCACCGCGAGAACCGCCGGAACAATAACGAGCCACCACCTCCGGCGGACGTTGTAGCCGCAGGCTTTAGCCTGCGCGGATTCGGATTCGGCACCGCCTTGCGCACCCATGAAGGGTGCGGCTCCGGTTGTGGACCACGCCAGGGCACCGGCCACCGCCAGAATCACCAGCGCCGGCAGATACAGCATGGCGAAATGATCGAGCCAGCGCACCAGCACGAAACTGAACAACGCGCCGCCGACGATGCTGCCGATGCTGTCCGCCAGATACACCCGGCCAATCGCTGACGCCCGATCGGTTTGCAGGGCAGCCCCGAAGGCGTTCGGGGCTACTGCCGTCACCGGATCGGAATGGACAGTCGAGACGCCTATCCCACGGTTCACAACAGCGCACGCCAGCGTCAGCAGAAACCCGGACACGAGACAATACGGGCACAACAGAATGAAACTCGCCACGACCGTACCGGTCACGCCGACCAACGCGCCGCGGACGAACACCACGTCGCGCAATGTCCGGAGCAGATACACCTGCGCCAACGGCAGAAGAGCAACAAGCAAGAGCAACAGCACGAGCCAGAGCGTCGATTGGCGGAGACGGTTGGTGGTCCGGCCGAGCCACGCACCGAGTCCCGTCAGGAGCAGCCAGTTGCCGAGAATGATCCCCAGCACCATCTCGTTGCCCGAGAACGCCCCCAGCATCTCGCGCATCAGCGCCAACTGGGTGATCACCGAAGAAAAACCGAGCGCGCCGACGGCCAGAAGAACTAGCCGTCCATCGGACCAAGCCGGATCTTCAGCATCGTTGTGTCTGCCGTTTGTCATTCCGACGGCATTCCCCCGCCCTTGCATCCCGACGACTGAGACGGGCTCAGGGCAAGCAGGGACTCAGCATGACAACCTTCTCGCCGGCGAAGTGCGCCAAGAGAACGACTTGCCGGCAAGATTCTTCTTCTATCAGTCCGTCCCGTTATAATTTCTTCAGGAGTCCGGTCTTGTCGTTGAACTCCCTAATCAGCTTGTCCCAGACGGGAATCTGCGCGAACATTTGATCCCAGAACTCCGGCTCCCAGAGGGCATCCAGTTCTTCTACGGTCTTGCCCTGTTGTTCCACCCAGGTGAAATACTTCAGGTTGTGTAACGCTTTCCGGTCCCAGTACGAAAGCTCTTTTACCCAGTCGATCCCGACGCCCTGGAGATACCGCGCAAAATCGATCACCGCATCGGTGTCCGAATATTTTCCGCGCTCGTGTTCCAGCTCTTTCAGGCGGGACTGGTACATGCCGGAAGAATCGGTGAAGATGGTGAAGATCACATCGTCCTCGTTCATCTCGTAATACCTGGCCAGCTTGATCGACGCGAGGAGATTGCAGATGCTGGAAATTCCCAGAATGGGAAGTTTCTCCAGGAGCCCTTTCTTCACCCCTTCTTTTTCCAGGAGTTTCCGGCCCGCGGGTTCATTGAACAGACGCAGGAGCCGCATCGTATTTTCGTCGTCGATCGCGACGACGTTGTCGGTATTGCGAACGTTGTGAATCCACGGGACGTGCTTGTCGCCGATGCCTTCGATCCGGTGGCCGCCGAACCCGGTGAGGTAGAGAGTCGGACACTGCAGGGCCTCGGTCGCAGCGACTTTGATCAGCGGGAACGCTTTCTTCAAGTATTCTCCCGCGCCGATGGTACCGGCCGAGCCGGTCGCCGAGACATAGGCGGTCAGCCGCGATTTTTTCCCTTTGATCTTGTTGAACACCTCTTCAATCGCCGAACCGGTGATCTCGTAATGCCAGCAGGCATTGCCGAACTCGTCGAACTGGTTGAGGATGACGATTTTGTTGCCGCGTTCTTTCCGCAGTTCCCAGCACTTGTCGTAGATTTCCTTCACGTTGCTCTCGCAACCGGGCGTGGCGAAAATTTCCTTGGTCCCGATTTCCTCGAGCCACTCAAATCGTTCTTTGCTCATCTCCTCCGGCAAGATCGCGATCGCATCGCAGGCCAACAGGGCACAGTCGAACGCGCCGCCCCGGCAGTAATTCCCCGTGGACGGCCAGACTGCCTTCTGGGTGGTCGGGTCGAACCCTCCCGTTACCAGGCGCGGCGCCAGACACCCGAATGCCGCGCCGACCTTGTGGGCGCCGGTCGGGAACCATTTCCCCACCAGCCCGACGATTTTTGTTTTCACTCCCGTAAGTTCCGGCGGGATCTCGATGTAATTCACTCCGCCAAACTGGCCGTCGCCGCCGTTTTCCTTCGGGTTGTTTTTCCACGTGATCCGAAAAAGGTTTACGGGATTCACATCCCACAGACCAACGTTCTTCAATTTGTCTTTGATCTTCTGCGGAATTTTGGAGGGGTCTTTTTGCTCGGCAAAAGTAGGAATGACAATCTCTCTTTCCCGGCAGCGTTGAACGGTCTTGGTCAGTACTTTCGCGTTAACATTTTCCTTCATTGGTTCCTTTCTCTCTGGACTTTTCCTGGAATTTCTAAGGGCTCCGGCGGAGTTGCGCGAGGATTTTCTGTTCGTCCATTATCGTTGGGTTTTAACACTCTGGTTGGTCCCCGGCCCCCCTCAAATACCCAAAACATTCCCGATCCGCTACATCTCCGATTCTTTGAAGGCTTCGACGTGGTAGATGAAGACCTTGGTATCGGCACCGCGCCAAGCGTCGGGTTCGCACCCGGCCTTCTCGGCGAGGGAGTTCAGGAAAATGGTCTTGTCCGGAATCTGTTCCCAGACCTGCGGCAGATACGTGGCGCCCCGGCCATCGATTTGCAGGACGACGCCGTCATGGGGTGGACGGAGTTTGTTCAGCAGATCGTCGGGCGAACTGAACGTCAACGGCTCGGGTACAGTCAGGACGCTGACCTCGATCTCGATCTTGTCGAGTTCGTCGGGCCGGACCGGCCTGAACCGGTAGTCGTGCAGCGCCGCGCTCTGCGCGTTGTCCATGATCGCCTTGTACAACGATTCCTGCGGCAGGATGTGGCCGATGCAACCACGCAACTGGCCGCGCTCGGTCAACGTGACGAAGCAACCTTTCTTCTCAGCGAACCCGGCGGGAAACGCGTCGGTGGCGACCTCGGGCTGCTTGCCGTTGGTCACCACCTCGCGGAGAGTTCGCCGCGCCAGGCCCAACAGGAGTTTGCGTTCCGGCGTCGTGAAGCTCTGCTGTCGCGGCGTGTAGAACGCGATCGCGGCGTAACCGACGACGGCGTCCTTGTTGCCGGCGGTATCGCCGCTGTTGCGATAATCGAGCAGCGTCGCGTTCCAGCCCTTTTGTTTGGCGAGATACATCAACGCCAGCACCGGCTTCTTGCCACAGGCGTCGCCCGACACCTTCATGCGGTCGATATCGCGATTGACGATCGCATCGGTGGTGACCTTGTCCCTGGCGCGTGCCTCGTCGTACGGGTGGTAATGGCTCAGGTCCGTGCTCGCCACGACCAACGTCTTGTCGTCCACCAGCGGGGCAAGCGCGCGCGCCATCAGTTCGGGGTCGGCCTCGCCGGTGACGACCGGCACAAGCTCGAAATTCTTCAGCGTCTTTTGGAGAAATGGCACCTGTACCTCGCCGGAATGTTCCCACGTCTCCGGCGTGTCCGCGCCATCGGGCGGCACGGCGTGCGACGCTTGTGAGAACCAAGACGGTCGCTGCACGAAGCAGCGCGGTTCGAGCATGAACGGACTGGTCTTCGCCAGTTCCCGGGCTTTCGGTGAGACCGGCACGTCCCCGAGCGGTGTGCGGTACACATCGGCGTTGGCGACCGACGCCCCGGCAAAACCGGCGTAATGGCTCACCGCCAGGAGCACGACGGTCTGGAAATTGTGACCCGACAACAGCCGGTACGCCGTCGCCGCGACCGGCCCCGAGTACGGATACCCGGCATGCGGGCAAACCAACGCGCGGAGTTCGCCGTCGATTGTGTGGGGCGTCGCGTTCGCCAGCAACGCATCGAGCATGTGCGACAGCGTGGCTGGATCTTTCGGGTAGAACAGCCCGGCGACCGCCGGCTCGCGGACGCGCTTTGACGCCGACGGTGCGGCAGCCTGTTTCTCGGGCGACTGTTGCCCCACGCAAGGGGCAGCGAGGATCATGAATGCCGCGATTGCAGCGACACCAGTAGTGGTAAACAACCTTCTCTTCCCGCTCATCATTCTTCCCCGTCGCCCCGATGTTGTATCACATTCCCCACCCGCATCGCCAGCGAGAATGGCGCCAGTGCCGTCGGTGAATTCTGAAACCCTAGCAAGACGGAATCGCTTTGACTGTGAGCTCGCAGCTGTTAAAGCTTGACTTTGACTTTATCTGCAACATTCTATGACCTCGTTTCATTTCACGAGAAGCACTGTCGGATGCTCCCTTCAGCAACTTGGCAGAGGTGAGGAGAAGCAATCTCCTGTCTGTTACAGAGGGCGAAGCTAAATGCGGCGTTGAAGTAGCGCCTTGGAGGCGAAATGAGTGTGAAGACTGACCCTGATCGTCCCACCTTAACAAAGAGGATACTCGTAGCAGGCCTTGAACATGAGGCGCTGCAAATGACCGCCCTCCGATTCCAATGGCTTGGTACCCGCGACGTCCAAACGGCTGTTGTCGCAAAGCAGCAAGCCGAAATGAACACAGGGGATATTTTTCTCACATGGTTGCGACATCTCGGCCAGTTTGAACGGACGTTGTCGCTAGGGACCTACGACCTCTTGCTGGTGCAGGGGTGTCCGATTGCACAGATTGATTCCGCCGATGAGTGGGCTGGTGCAATCGAGTCGTCGGGTAGTAACGTTCGCAAGGTACTTCTGATTTCATCTGCGAAGGAAGATTGGAATCTCGGGCTCAAGAGGTCGAGTCGTTTCCGTCTAACAACTCTTCAGTACGTCGTATCGAGTGAAGTTAACTTCCGTAGACTCGTTGAGGAACTGCTGGACATAACTCGCTTTGCAAAAGCCCCGCGAACACAAATCTGCGAATTGTATGACCATGGGGTCGTCAGAAGGGATATCGACCAGATTCTGGTTCTCACTGCAAACAAGTTGCCTACGGCCGCACTGCTCGAGAACACCAAGAAGTTTGAAGCCGCGCATGTTCCGTATGAGCCCGCTTACCTTGAAAACTTTGAGGATGAGGCAGACAGAGTCGTCGATCCAGCGCACCGGTATCTGGACAGTATTAACGTGTTCGATAAGGAGTTAAACGCCGACGATGCTAGGATGACATACCTTGTAGTCGGTCGCAGGGGTTGCGGGAAGAGTTCGTTTCTCCATTACTACTGCCGTAGCTATGATCCTTTCAGAAAACGCCATATCCCATACATCATCGTCGATTTTCTGCGCTATGGCTATATCGAAGACAGCAGCAACTTACACTCAAGGATACTGAGAAACCTTCGGTTGTATATCGACGCTCATTACACCGGTCCACTGCCGACAGAACTTTCTCAGAAATATTGCGATCTGAATCCACATGGATACTTCCGAAGCGCCATGTGGTATTTTGAACAGCAGCGAAACATTCTGTTTGAGGATGTGGTCTCTAATGAGTTGCGCCGCGAGATAATGTTGAGGCTCGGAGAGCCTGGATTGTTGAAGCTAGCCGAGTCGATTAGTCGGCGTGTCTGCGAGAACGAGAGAATGGCGTTTGACGCCTGTGAGCAGTGCCTCCGAGAGAGACCTTGGGAATGGTTTCGCCACGTGTGGCTGCAAATCAACTCAGATCAGCCGGGCAAACCAATTCGATACGTGGCTGACTGGATAGCTGAACGCGCCTTTCCGTCCACCGAGCCCGCAGTACCCTATTTGGATGGTGATCTCATTCGTGAAGGGTTGCAGGACTGGAAGTCCGTCTACCTTAGTCGCTACCTCAGTCGACGACATGCCATGCTCGACTCGGAAGTGGTGACTTTTGTTAGAAGCTTCGTTGATGCATGTATTGAGAAATACGGCAGGCTCGTTCTCTGCCTTGATAACATCGACCGGCTTGCGAGTCGGAATTCCGAGCGTCTTCTACTTGAGGCCCTGCATCGTGCGTTTGCAACGCAATACGAGAGACTGAAATTCGTCGTTGCCTGTCGGCCTTCGTCGTTCGACCTCTTTGCGGACAAGATTGGTCTACATCCTGAGAGGTCCCTGTTCATACAGGATAATGGTGAATACAATACGTTCAGCCGGACGTGGCTGAAGAAGGTTAGTTTGCGCAGCATAGTCGAAAAGAGGATTGACGTCATCCAAGCAGAGTGCGGAGGTCGGAAATACATGCCCACTTTCGCAAAGCTTCGCTCGCTGCTCTCACTGCCGGTAGGCACTTCCAAGAGCAAACGACCCGTAACTACCCTAGCCAGCCTCATTGATGGATTCACAGGCACCAACATCCGTGCTGGCCTTGAATTGTTCTCGCACTTGATATCTTCCCCCTATGTGGACATGATGAAGCGAACACCAGAGAGTTTAGTTTGGCGATCGAAGACCTTCCGCCACAACTTCATCGCGGAACATATGCTTTTCCGTGCTCTCTTCCTGTCCCGGGAGAGTCCGCAACGGCTGCCTCAAAGCTTGGTCAATTTGTTTCACGTCCCAGGCGTACAAGGGTACGCGACCACGTTGCTATCCATTAGGATCCTAGAGATTCTTAGGAAGGTGCGGCGCACGTCCGTTTCAGAAGTTTATGATTATCTGTTCGGGCTCGGTTACATTAAGACAGACATCAGGACGGCCATTGCGCATCTCAATGCCGCGCGACTCACGCAGGTAACGCCGGAAAGCGACGAGTTGACAGAAGGAAGCCAGGCAGCGATATCGATTAGGCACCGCGGGACTTTCTATCTGACAGAACTGAGCAGCCGTATCAGTTATGTGGAACTAATGTACTTCATGTGTTTTGTCCCTGCTCCTTTTTCTGACCCGGTGTGCTATCCGCGCGTCCCTGATCCAACGAAATCGGAACTCACGGAAATCGTGTCTCGGTTCCTACAGTATGTTCAAGGCGATTTGGCGCTGGAACGCGCAAACGCTAGCGAGGAAGGCATCCTCCACTACAGCAAGATATGTCCATTGGAACAGATCCACGAAGAGCTTTGTCGTGTCTATTTTGAACTTCAAGATATCGAGGGACCGTAAGGTGGAAGATAGCCCGTGCGATTTACTGGAGTGTGCCTTAGTCCGGTATATATGCGGTATGTTAACCGCACAGCAGTACTTGGAGACAATCGAACATCTGCACAAGCAAGGACTCGTCTCACGTGAGCAGTACCATGCCTTCGTTGACGGCGTGACCAAGGCCGATGATCGTTTCGAATGGGCATATAACACTTGCCTTCAACTACACACCGGGTCGAGTGCGAAGCATCCAGTACATCTGCCACCCCTTGGGGCTGCCGTTGTTCCTCTGCTCAAACTCACTGCATTGATCGAAGCCGGGGAAAAGGGGGAAGAATCTACCTTTCTCGCTTTGGTGCGCGAGTTCCGAGAGTCGATTAGTACATGCCGTGCCGTCAGCCTGAAAGTCGCCAGCCTACTGGATACCCGTTTTGACAATCCATTGGCTGCTAACGTGTATTACGCTCTTGGACAGAACGGTTGCAGACACTGCCAGTTGCGGCCGTCCGACTTCGAAAATCTACAGCCGCCCCCATTTTGGCGTGATGCGCTGAAGGTGTACCGAGGAGACACATACGGTTTTGAGGTATTGACCGAATTGGGGCTTGGCATTGTAGAGGCAAGAAACGAAGAGGAGAATCAACTACTCAGTGCAAACAAGCCGACCCCCAAGGAGATTAGGCCGACAGCTCCGACCCTTTTCCATCTGAAGCGGTTCAATTCATTCTCCCCAATATTCAATGTGGAATCGGATTACGGAGGAGGCCTGTTTCTCTGGACGGGCACAGAGGGCGTAGTTGTCGATCCAGGTTTCGACTTCACAAGAACATTCCTGAAGTCAGATCTATCATTGGATATGATCCAAGAAATCATCATTACTCATGCGCATCCGGACCACTTGGCCGACTGCCCTAACCTGCTAACCGCCGTTTATGAGCAGCGCCACGTCGGTCCGCGCACTTCACATTCCCGCTCCGCTTTCACTTTACGGGCCGAGCCTGGGCGTGGAGACGGACAGAGGCGAGTACGACTGACCCTGAGCTTGTCTGCCTACACCTATCTATCGGGAGTGATCAACTTGGGTGCAAGTTCGGATTATCTTGAGCTGAAGATTGTGCGTCCTGGTGACAAGTGGCCACTTTCAAACGGCATTGTCGTGACAGCGTTGCCCACTGTTCATCGTGACTGCATTGGCAGGAACATGGGGTTTGGCCTTTTCTTTGTGCGGCGCAGCGGGAGACAGAAGGGGGCTCTGCTGTATACTTCTGATACGGCGCTAGACGAAGGGGTTCTCGATGCTTACAGGAGTGTGGTCAAGCGAGACCATCCCGCCCGACTTGTCGCCCTATGCAACGTTGGTGGCACAACAGAAAGCGAGTTAGATGCGCTTCTGTATTTCCGTAGAATCCTCGGGAAGATCCCCGCGGATCTTCCGCCTCGGGAATGTCGATATGGAAATCACCTCGGCATATTGGGGGTTGGTTACTTAGCGAAAGAACTCTCGCCGAGTGGGATACTTATATCTGAGATGGGGTACGAGCTAAAAAGCAAAAGGATTGTACTGGCAGCGTCTCTGTCAAAGGAACTCGGTCTCCCCGTGCTCCCTGCCGATGTAGGTATGACGATACAACCATTTGCGGCCAAAGTAATCGCCGAAACGGCTCAAGGCCAGAAGCAGGCGGTCACGATGGCCCAAGTTGAATCAGTGGACGCACCGAACGCAGTGGACATCATCTACGCCTCGAAACAAGACAACAGCGATTGGCAACGCGTAATCAGTAGGCGCGCATCCTTGAGAAAAACTGATGCGTGGAGGACCAATCTGCCTTGGGGCCGGTAACGCAGCTTTAGGGTCTCGCTTACGCATCCGCGAACCACCCGCGTTACAGCGCGAACTCGCGTTTGACACAATCTTCTGTTAGCCGGCAACCCAGTGTCCACCCCGAAGGTTTTCGTGGACTACCGTCTCCTCACGACCGGAACATGATGAGCATCATTTTGAAGCGGTGGACGGCTTTCAGGGCGTGGGGACGGTTCGCGGGCATCACGATCAGCTCTCCCGTCGGAACGCGGTGCCGTTTGCCGGCGATGGTGATCTCGGCTTCGCCGGCCGGACTCGATCGTTGGTGGCTGACCGCCGAAAGCTGATAGCTGACCGCTGACAACTCCAATTCCCTTGCCCATGTCCGCGCACTTTGCCAGTATCCGTTCCAGCCGCTGGTTCGTCTTTATGCTGCAATGGGCGCGATGGGACAAGACGATTTGGTGATGCGGACCAGGATGAGAACCTTCGCTAAATTATTGGGCTTCGCTGTCCTGATCGCCTCAGCTCGACAGAGCACATTTGCTTGCACGGCATTCTCCATGGTCGGAACGAATGGTCACGTCGTGTGCTTTAGCTTTGATTTTCAGTTCGGAGCCGGACACATCTACGTGAACAAGCGGAATGTCGAGCGCGAGCGGTTTCTCCTCTATGCCGAGAAGCCTGCTCGGTGGGTGTCGAAATACGGCAGTATCACCTTCAATCTGGTGGGGCGGGACTGGCCCCATGACGGGATGAACGAAGCCGGCCTGGTCGTCCTTTCGCTCGGTTTGGATGAGACCAGGTTTCCGAAACCCGACGACCGCCTCCCCATCGACGAGAACGGATGGATTCAGTACCAATTGGACAACTCGGCGACGCTCCATGACGTGCTGGAGAGCATGAAGCACATACGCATTTCCAGCCGAAGTATTGGCGACAGCCACTTTTTGTTATGCGACAGCTCTGGTGCGTCGATGGTTGTTGAGTACGTCGATAGCCACTGCAAAACCTACACGGGCGATGCGTTGCCCTATGCTGTCCTGACAAACGATACCTACGAGCATCTGTTGGCTTATCTGACGGAGCAGAAGCGACTGCCGGTGGAGAAACGGGCTCCCTACCGCGTGACCAGTTCCTGTTGCAGGTTTCTCCACGTGGCCGAGAAAACCGACCGCTTGAATGTGTCGGGTGATTCGCTCGTGGACTACGGCTTCAACATTCTGGACGACGTACGACAGAGCAATTCACAGTATCAGGTGGTCTACGATCCTCGCAATCACCGGATTCATTATCGAGCACTGAATTCCGGCCTGCGGAAAACGGTGTCGTTCGCCGACTTCAGTTTTGATTCGGGGACTGACGTCCTGATGGCTGAGATCCAGTCGGCGCGCGCTGGGAACTTGAAGGACGACTTTGTCCCGTACGACAGACGGCGAGCCTTTGACGCGCTCATTGCGTTCAACAAAAACACGTTCGAGTATCTCCCCAATAAAGTGCTCGAAAGCATCGTTGACGCCCCAACCAGATCCAGATGCCTGCCGGGCAATTCGGGTGCGCGACCTGATTCTCGGTTAACCGGCAGGCACAACCCGGAGGAAACGAAAGGTCTTTCCGTATCCTTTCAGGAGCCGCCGGCGAAGGATGTGGTTCTCAGATCGAATGAACGCACTCGGGCAATCGATCTTGCAGTGAAGTTGAATAGTGTTGCGCCACGAGATCTGTCCGTAGTGCTGGCACTACCCGAACAGGGCGACCTCGTTCCGGGGCGAAACGTTTTTGTGATGCCCAATCCCCTGACGATTCCGCAGGGCAGCAGTTCTGGAAAAGCGACTGTTGTCATACTGCGCGAGGGCCTGGGCGACGCTGTCGATTCAAAGCTGGCGGTCAACCTGATATCAGACGATGTCCCCGTGAGCGGCACAGATCAGATTCTGGTCCGAATCAGGAGAGAGTCTGAAACAGGCAACAACCGCGACCAATGAATCGTTGGATCTACAATCCGTGAGCAAAGCTCTCACGACCGGATCATAACAAGCATCATTTTGAAGCGGTGGACGGCTTTCAGGGCGTGGGGACGGTTCGCGGGCATCAGGATCAATTCGCCCGCTGACACCCGGTGACGTTTGCCGGCGATGGTGATCTCGGCTTCGCCGTCCAGCACCTGTACCAACGCGTCGAACGGCGCGGTGTGCTCGCTCAGCCCCTGCCCGGCGTCGAACGCGAACAGCGTGACCGAACCGGTTTTCTTCTTCAGCACTTCGCGGCTGACGATGGCGTCGGATTGGTAATCCACGAGAGCGGCGGGGCGGGTGGGTTGTGTGGTGAAACTCTTCCGGGATGCGGTTGATTGTTTGCGCGCCATGATGATTCTCCGGTCGGTATTGTAACACAAACTCTTCTAGGGCAACCGCTCCGGGAACGACGATGGGGTGTCACCCTGAGCGCAGCGAAGGGTCTCAGTCGTTTGAGAGATCGCGAAAAAAAGAGAGATTCTTCGCTTCGCTCAAAATGACAAATCGTGAGGAGCGTGTTCTA
Organism: Verrucomicrobiia bacterium; assembly: GCA_035515475.1. Taxonomy (GTDB): domain Bacteria; phylum Verrucomicrobiota; class Verrucomicrobiia; order Palsa-1439; family Palsa-1439; genus DATJBF01. Next base: position 97,359 of record DATJBF010000005.1, on the reverse strand, counting down.
CTCAGTGTTGTCGTTCCCACGTTTCTTCTTCGGTCGTGAAATACCGGACGCGGACCTTCTTGTATTCCTTGGCGCTGTAAAGAGCGGAGCGATCTCGTATGCCGGTCTTTTCGGCGATGGCACGCAACGTTTGCTCGCATGCCTCCCGAGTCTTGCCGTGGACCATCGTGAAAATGTTGTACGGCCAGTCGGGATAAATCGGACGCTTGTAACAATGACTGACAACCCGGAAACCGGCCATCGTCTCCCCCACCCTGTCCACTTCCGCGTCAGCACCGGGCACGGCCCAGACGCCCATGGCGTTGGCCTTAAACCCGGCTTGGCGATGGTGCAGCACCGCGGCGAACCGCCGCATTTTGCCGGTGTCGAGGAACCGCCGGTGCATCGCCTGCAATTCGGCAAACGAGATACCGAGTTCGCGCGCGTAATCGACGAACGGCGTCGGTTTCAGCAGCAAATCCCGCTGCATGACGCGAACAAACTCGATCTCGGCCGGCGTGAGCGCCGTGTCGGCGGCGCGGTTGGTTTCGGTGTACGGCGGCGCGTCCTGATCGTCGGGACGCGATTCGTCTCCGCCGACGTCGAATTTCACTCCGATCTTGTAGAGCTTGAGCGTAGGCAACAGCCGGGTCGATTCGGCGCCGGATTCGCGGTGCAGAATCTCGACGGTTTTCTCCAATCCCAGCTTACTCAACGGCGAGACGGCGATGGTGTACCAGAGATTGAACGTGTGGTTCCGGAGATAATTGTGGCTGACGCCGGGATGTTGGCTGATGACGGCGGCGGCCTCGTCCACGCGCGCCGGGTCGACGCGCGCCCCCACGAGGCTGGACGCGTAGCCTAGGCTGCGCGTGTCGAAAATGGCGCTGATCTGGCGGATGATGCCGGCCGATTTGAGCGATTCCAGCCGCTGAATCACCTGTTCTTCGGTCGCGCCGATCTTGCGACCGAGTTCGGCAAACGGATGTTCCGCGACCGGAACCTCGGTCTGGATTTGATTCAGCAATGCGACTTCTACCGTGTCGCCAGCGGATTTCATCTTGGGCGCCTTTTATCACGGACAGTTTGTCGAGTCGAGATTGGGGAGGCATCAAGGAACAGCCTTGGTAGGGCTGCGCTGCGGCGCGGCCACGGACGCGGGGCACCGCGTCCCAATGACCCGTGGACGCGCCGGAGCGCGTCCCTACCTTCATCAGTCGATGGAACGCTTGACGCAACCCGCGCGACAACGCTAATAATCGCCGGCGCAACATGCCCGAGGAGAGCACGCAACCGAATCCGGGAGCAGGCAAGGTTCCGCCGCTGATTCAGAATTGGATCAGTCTGTCCGGCATCATTCTCGCCGCCTGCAGTTTCTTCGCGGTCGTGTGTCTCATTGCCATCGATTTCTTCGCGGGGTTCAGCAATCCGTACATGGGTATCCTGACGTATCTGATTGCGCCGGGATTTTTGTTCGCGGGTTTGCTGCTCATTCTGATCGGCGTGCTTTTGGAACGGCGCCAGCGGCGGCGGGTCTTGCCGGGCCAAATCCCGCGTCTCCCGCGCATCGATCTCAACATCCCGCGCCAGCGCCGGGCCTTCATCATCGTGGTGGTGGTCACGTTCGTGTTCCTGCTGTTCACGGCCCTCGGCAGTTATCGGACGTATGAGTTCACCGAGTCCGTCCAGTTCTGCGGGCAGACCTGTCACGCAGTGATGAAACCGGAGTTCACGGCCTACCACAACTCGTCGCACGCGCGGGTCGAATGCGTGCAGTGCCACATCGGCCCGGGCGCGACCTGGTTTGTGAAATCGAAATTATCGGGGAGCTACCAGGTCTACGCCACGTTGTTCGACAAATATCCGCGCCCGATTCCGACCCCGGTCAAGAACCTGCGGCCGGCCCAGGAGACCTGCGAGCAATGCCATTGGCCGCAGAAGTTCTACGGTGCGATCGAGAAGGTGCGCACGCATTTCAAGTACGACGAAAAGAACAGCCCGTGGACGATCCAGATGTTGCTCAAGGTCGGCGGCGGCGACCCGACCCACGGCCCCGTCGGCGGCATCCACTGGCATATGAACGTGGCCAACAAAGTCGAGTACATCGCCACCGATGAAGCGCGCCAGGTGATTCCCTGGGTGCGGATCACCGACCGCCAGGGTCACGTGACCGTTTACGAGGCGAAGGACAGCAAACTGAAACCGGACCAGATCACCAGCGCGGCGATCCGGCGGATGGATTGCATCGATTGCCACAACCGGCCCACGCATATCTTCCTCTCGCCCGACGAGGCGGTGGACATTGCGCTGTCGCTGGGGCGGATCGATCCGGCATTGCCCTCGATCAAGAAAAATGCGGTCGACGCACTCGCCGCCGACTACCAGACGACGCCGGAAGCCCTGCAAAAGATTGCCGACTCACTCTCCAAGAAATATGCCTCGTCCGACCCCGCGACCATCCACCGCGCCATCATCGAGGTGCAGAAGATCTATCGCGAAAATTTCTTCCCCGAGATGAGATCCTCCTGGAAAGTGTATCCGAACAACATCGGCCACTTCCAATGGCCCGGCTGTTTCCGCTGTCACGACGGCGAGCACGCCGCCGTGGATTCGACAGGCTCACCACAGGTGGATTCGACAGGCTCACCACAAGCGGGTTCGGCAGGCTCACCACAAGCCGAACGCAAAACGATCTCGGCAGACTGCAATAGTTGTCATACAATCATCGCGCAAGGACCGGGAACGGACTTGAAAACGTTGAGCGCCCAAGGTTTCGAGTTTCAGCATCCGTCCGAAGATCTGGGCGACGCCTGGAAAGGCCAGAGATGCAGCGATTGCCACAACGGCACCTCGATGTAATCGGCTGGGCACTGGTGTCCCTGGCCGTCGCCGTCCCGGCGTCGGCTGCCGAGATCTCCTGTCTCAAGTGCCACGTCAAGGAGAAGACGTTGTTCGCCCCCAGCGCCCATGCGCAGGCCGGGCTGACGTGTGTGGATTGTCACGGCGGCGACCCGAACGCGACCGACGAGACCGCGCACGCGACGAACAATTTCAAGCGGCCCGACACCAAGCAGGCGATCGCCGAGTTGTGCGCCAGTTGCCACAGCGACGTGCGGAAGATGAATCCCTACGGCCTGCCCACGGATCAACTCGACCGCTACAAGACCAGCAAGCACGGCGAGCAACTGTTCGGGCACAACGACCAGAACGTCGCCGTCTGCGTCGACTGCCACGGCGTCCACGATATCCTCAAAGTGAAATCGCCCGACGCCCACGTGTATCCGACGAACATTCCCGACACCTGTGGCCACTGTCACGGCAACGCGAGGTTGATGGAAGGATACAAGCTGCCGACCGACATCATCACCCAATACAAATCCAGTTACCACGCGTACATGCTGTTCGAGAAAGGCGACCTGAGCGCCCCGACCTGCGTTACCTGCCACGGCAGCCACGGGGCGACGCCGCCGGGAACGAAGGAAGTGGGCGAGGTCTGCGGGAAATGTCACGTTCGCCAGCGCGAGTTGTTCGACAAGAGTCCCCACGCCGAACTTGTGTCCGTCGGATTGTTCAACGAATGCATCAGTTGCCACGGCCACCATGCCATCCAGAAGGCGTCGGTGGAATTATTCGCCAAGGCCTGTATCCAATGTCACGCCAACGATCCCAAGCAACTGGCGGTGCGCGACGCGGTGGCGGGGCTGATTCGCAAAGAACAGGCCGGCTACGAACGGGCCGACGCGGCCGTTCACGACGCCACCGTGCGCGGGCTGGCGACCGAGGACGATCAGTTGCTGTTGCAGGAAGCCAAGACGCAGGTAACGCAACTCGAGGCGCTCCAACACACGTTGTCGGTCAAAGAACTGCAGCCCGTGGCTGGCCAAGCCCAGGAAATCGTTCACCAGACGCTGGCGGACGTCGCGGGCCTGGAGCGGTTCGAACGCTGGAAACGCGGCGCGCTGGTGCCGATCTGGGTGTTCCTGCTCTTGATGGCGGTGTTGTTCTGGGCCAAACGCCGGCAAATCGAACATAGGGACAAGGATGAGTGACGAAAAGAGAATCTCACGCCGGTCGTTTCTGGACTGGGTGTTGACCGGCGGTCTGGTCGCGTGGGCCGTCGGGTTCGTCGCGCCGGTGCTCAGCTACGTGTGGCCGGCCCAGCGCCGGGGTCCCAGTACCCAGACGGTGTCGGCCGGCCAGGCCGCCGATTTTCCCGAGTGGCAGGCGAAAATCGTGGCGGTAAGCGGCCACCCCGTCATCGTCGTCCATACTCCGCAAGGGTTTCGCGCGTTCTCGGCCATTTGCACGCACCTCGGCTGCGTCGTCGGCTGGGATCCGCAGCGACGGGAGATCGCCTGCCCGTGTCATGGGGGATTCTTCGACCTTGATGGACGCCCCGTGGCGGGTCCGCCGCCGCGGCCGTTGCCCGAGCAGGGCGTGGTGGTGATCAACGGCGAAGTCATGGTGAAACCGGCGTGAAATTGCCTCCGCGAATCCACGACTGGCTGGCGCAGCGCTTCGACATCGGCGTGGCCGAGAAGTTCGCCGACGACCAACTGCACAAGCCGCTGCCGCAGGCCACGGGTTTCTGGCACACGTTCGGCAGTTTGTCGCTGTTCCTGTTCGTCAACCAGGTCGTCACGGGCATCCTGCTGATGATCTATTATCGGCCGACGACCAACACGGCGTTCGAGAGCGTGCGGTTCATCATGACCAAGGCGCATTTCGGCTGGCTGATTCGCGGGCTGCACGCCTGGGGCGCGACGCTGATGATCCTGTGCGTGCTGATCCACATGATGCGGACGTTTTTCATGGGCGCCTACAAGAAGCCGCGGGAACTGACCTGGGTACTGGGCGTGTTCATCCTTGGTTGCACCGTCACCTTCGGGTTCACGGGTTATCTGCTGCCGTGGAACCAACTCAGCTACTGGGCGACGACTGTTGGCACCGAGATCACGGGGGCAATCCCGCTGGTCGGCAACTACATTCAACTGCTGTTGCGCGGCGGCGAAGGCGTGACCGGCGAGACGCTGGCCCGGTTCTACGTGTTGCACGTGGTGGTGCTGCCGTGGGTGCTGACGATGCTCATCGCCACACACCTGTTCCTGATGCGCGTACAAGGGCTGGCCACGATGGAACGCGTCGGCGAAGAGAAACCCATCGACAAAAAGCACGCGGTCCCTTTTTTCCCGGAGCACGTGCTGAAGGAAGGCGTGGTGTTCTGCGTGCTCATCGGCGTGCTCGTGACGCTGATCATGCTGTGGCCGGTCGAGTTGGGAGAGAAAGCCGATCCGTTTGTGACGCCCGAAGGCATCAAACCCGAATGGTATTTCCTGTCGACGTATCAGTTGCTGAAGTATTTCCCGAAGACGCTCGGTTTGTTCGTCTCGATGATCCCACCGCTGCTGCTGTTGTTCTGGCCGTTCCTGGACCGCAGCCGGGAACGGCATCCGAAGAAACGCCCCATCGCGGTGACGGTGGGCATCGTGGCGGTCGTCTTGGCCGTGGCGTTCGGTGTTGTCGGCCATCTTTCGGAAACCAACGTCCGCATCGTCGGCGTCCGGTACCACTTCGACATCTACGGCGTGCCGCATCGTCTGCCGCCAACCGACGAGGCCGCGCCAAATCCGGGGACGGTCGGTGCGAAATCGCGCACAGCGAGCGAACGGTAAGGACGTTTGACGACGAACATTTTTGTGTGGAAAAAATCTGGGATGTCGGTATGATCGCCCGGCAGAGGAGTAGCCGGTCAGAACACGAACCAGTCATTCAAGGAGCCTTGACGATGAAGAACCGGACACCGATATCGACCCTTTGCGTGACTCTCGCAGCCGGAATGCTAATCTCACTCAGCAGCAGCGCGGCTGACCGCGACGCCGCCAGTTACGTCGGCGCCAGAACCTGCGGCCTCTGTCACAAGTCGGAAGACAGCGGCAACGCCCTGGCCAAGTGGCAGGCTAGTCCACACGCCAAGGCGTTCGAGTTGCTCGGGACGCCCGAGGCCAAAGCGGCGGGCGCCAAAGTCGGCGTTGACAATCCCCAGACCAGCGGCAAATGCCTCCGGTGCCATTCGACTGCCTACAATTTCACCGAGAGCGTCGCGACGGAAAAAATCAAACCCGAAGATGGCGTGACCTGCGAATCCTGTCACGGTCCCGGAAAGAAATACATGGCGAAGAGCACGATGGAAGACCGCGCGAAAGCCATCGAGGGCGGTCTGGTTTATCCGGCGTCGAAGAGCTGCGAGATGTGCCACAACAGCCAGAACCCAACCTGGAAGCCCGACCGCTACACGACGAAGGACGGCAAGAAAGTCGGGTTCGATTACGAGCAGGCGTTCGCGCTGATCGCGCATCCCGATCCCAAGGTCAAACACTAGGTTTTCCCGAGACCTGTCTGCCGACGCCGGGCGCGGTCACCAACCGGGCCGGCGTTTTTTTGCAGTGGCGCGAGTGTTTCCGCCTGACGGTCGTTGGTAGGGCGTGCTCGCTGAGCGCGCCGTGAGCGTTCCTCGTCCGGTTGCTGACACCTGTCACGAGAGACTTGCCGCCACTGACTCGCATTGGCATACTACCCGGCGATGGCTCAGGAGAAGCCCTCAGTAATTCGGGTGGAATATCTTGACCGGCTGATTTACGAGATTCGCGGTCAGAAGGTCATGCTCGATGCCGACTTGGCAGCGGTTTACGGCGTGACAACAAAGGCTTTGAATCAGGCAGTCAAACGCAACTCGAGGAAATTTCCATCGGATTTCATGTTCCAATTGAACGCTGAGGACTTTGAAGCCATGCGGTCACAATTTGTGACCGCATCGAACCGATCACAATTTGTGACCGGTTCCGAAGGAGCTTTGAGGTCACAGATTGTGACCTCAAAACGCAGGGGCGGCCGCCGCTATCTCCCCTTTGCCTTCACGGAGCACGGCGCCATTATGGCAGCAAACGTCCTCAACAGTCCACGTGCCGTCGACATGAGCGTGTTTGTCGTACGCGCCTTCGTGAAGATGCGCGCCACGCTGACCGCGACCCGCGAACAAGCCCGCAAACTCGCCGCGCTGGAAAAGGAACTCAAGGACCGGCTCGATGTGCACGAAGCGGCCATCGTCACCATCCTCCAACGCGTCATGGACATCATCGACCTACCTGCGCTGCCAGAACCGCCGCCGAAGAAACGGATCGGCTTCCAAGTGAGGGAATCGCGAAGGAGCTACCTCACACGCACGACACCTCCGTAGGGTTGACACCGCGACGAATAGCGGAGCCGAGTCAAAGATTCGGTTGCAACGCAGCGCGTCCCCCTATCGCCTCTTGGCTTGGCGACTGATGACAAGCTGTCATGAAACGGGAGCCCGCCGCCAATCTGTCGGTCGACGATCGGCGCAGCCGATTCGTCGCCTGCGCGATTTCGCGCACGGCAATCGACTGTAGGCCAAGCGCTTACAGACCGTCGCCCCAACCTGCGGCATCCACTGGCAAGGCCACTGCTAAGCCACCGCCCGTCACACGAAAGGTGGCCATGGGGCAAGGTCATTCCACACAGGTTACATCCAGGAAATCGCTGACCTCGCGCATCTTCGACCAGCTCTCCTCCGTGAAATTCGCGGTTGGCGTCGTCGTTATCATCGCCGCTGCCTGCGTTCTCGGTACGCTGTTGCCGCAAGGCGCGGACGTCGCGCGTTACCTTGCGAGGCACCCCGAAGCAACGGCACGCATGGACTGGCTCGGCAAGGCCGGGCTGACACACACGTTCTCCTCGTGGTGGTTTATCGCGTTGCTGTGCGTGCTGTCGTCGACCGTCGCCGTATGCAGCACGCGGCGCTTCGCCACCGTCCGACGGACAACGGGCTATGCGCGCGGCCGGGCATTCGGCTCGATGCTCACGCACCTGAGCATCCTGATGATTCTGGCGGGCGGCGTGATCCGCGGCGTGTGGGGACAGAAGGGTTACCTCGAATTCCGCGAAGGCCAGACCGCCGCGCAGTTTGTGGACGACCGCGGCGTCAAGCCGCTCCCGTTTGCGATTCACCTGACAAAGTTCGAGATCGAAACGTATGACCAGAAGAAGTCCGGCGACGGATCGGAGAACGGCGCGTTGTCGCACACCGATTGCGGCCCCGCGTTGCTGGTGGCGTGGCCTGAAAAGAAGCTTCAGGCGAGCCTGCCGATCAAGCTTGGCGTCGAACAGACGCTCGGCGAATTCAAGATCACGATCCTGAAATACGTCCCCGATTTCGTGATCGATACGAACACGAAAGAGGTGACGAGCCGGTCCAACGAACCGCGCAACCCCGCGATCCTTGTAGCCGTCGCCGGGCCATCGTATTCCAACCACCGCTGGTTGTTCGCGAAGTTCCCCGATTTCACGATGCACGGTCCCGGCGGGCAGACGACCGCCTCGAGTCCCCTGCAGATGGTCTATCAGGACGACGGGGCAACACCGCGCGAGCCGATGCCCCGCGGGCCAATCAAGTCATTTCGCAGCACGGTGGATGTGATCGATGGAGGAACGGTCGTGGGTGAGCGCCAGGTCGAGGTCAATAGCCCGTTCTCGTACAAAGGCTACACGTTCTATCAATCGGGCTACGACCCCAACGACCTCAGCTACACGTCGTTGCAGGTCGTGAAAGATCCCGGCGTGCCCGTCGTTTATGCGGGATTCAGCCTGATGATCGCCGGCTTGTTCATCGTGTTCTACCTGAATCCATGGCTGCACAAATGAAATCCGAAATTCGAATCTCGAAATACGAGCCAAATCCGAATTTCCCAAATTTGAGTTTGGAAATTGTTTCGGATTTGCTGCGCAGGTCTCGCCTGCGGCTCGGCTTCGGATTTCGGATTTCGGATTTGGGAGGACGGGGCCCATGACCCTCTTTGTCGCCGGGCTGAGCTACAAGACCGCGCCGGTCGAATTGCGCGAGCAACTCGCCATCGCACCATCGCAGCTCGGCTGCCACGGTTGCCGGCTCAGGGTCGTCGGCGGCCTCGACGAAGTCGTGCTGCTCTCGACCTGCAATCGCGTCGAAATCTACGGCGTCGCGCCGGCCGTCAACGGCAACGTGAAATCGCTGTTTCAGTTGCTCTCGAAGTACGTTTGCGACGTGCGGGAGCATCTCTATCTGCGCGATGGCGCCGACGCCATCGCCCACCTGTTCTCGGTCGCCAGCGGGCTCGACTCGATGGTGCTTGGCGAGACCGAAATCACGGGCCAGGTCAAGCACGCGTATGAATCGGCCCATGCCGCGCGGTTGACCGGCGCGACGCTTAACCGCGTGTTCCAGAAAGCGTTTCAAGCGGTGAAGGAAATCCGCACCCGCACGGCGATTGGCCGCGGCGCCACGTCGGTCGGGAGCGTGGCGGTGGAGTTGGCCGAGAAGATTTTCCGTCACGATTTGTCGAAGCACACGGTGATGATCATCGGCGCCGGCAAGATGGGCGAAGCCTGCGTGCGCCACCTCGCCAAGAAGGGCGCCCCATCGATCCTCGTCTCCAACCGCTCGTTCGACCGCGCGCAAGCCCTGGCGACGGAATTCAACGGTCAGGCGATCCGGTTCGACGACTGTCTCCAGCGAATGGCCGACGTGGACATCGTGGTCAGCTCGACGGGTTGTCCCCAGACGATTCTGCATCGGGCCGACGTGGAGAAGCTGATGCAGACGCGGCGCAACCGTCCGCTGTTCCTGATCGACATCGCCGTGCCGCGCGACATCGATCCCGACGCGCAGCGGATCGACAACGTTTACCTTTACAACATCGACGATTTGGAAGCGATCGTGCGCCACAACGTGCACCATCGCGAACAGGAGTTGGCGCTGTGCCGTGCCATCATCGACAAACACACCGCCGCGTTGCTCCCCAAACTGCACGTGGAGGGTGAGGCTCCTGCCGAACCGCAGGGGACGACGGCTCGCCGGGAGGCTCGCCCTCCAGGCGACGGAAAGGACGACCATGACGTTCGCATTCAATCTCAGCCTGGCTGGCTATCTGACGGCGCTGCTGCTTGCGGCGGCGAACCTGTTTTCCAGTAAACGCCGCTTTGCGACCGCGGCGACCGGGCTGCTGTCGGCCGGGCTGATCGCGCAGACGGTTTATCTCGTCCTGCGTTGGATCAGCGCGGGCCGGGCGCCGTTCAGCAACATGTTCGAATCGCTCGTGTTGTTCGCGTGGGCGGTCGTGGTCGTCTACCTGGCGTTGCGGGTCCGCCGCGAGATTCCCGCGTTGGGAGCGGCGACGGCGTTGCTGGCGGTGCTGACGCTGGCGTATGCGAGCACGTATCAGGATTCGACGATCAAGCCGTTGATGCCCGCCTTGCGGTCGAACTGGCTGACGGTGCACGTGTTCACCTGCTTCCTCGGCTACGGTGCGTTCGCGGTCGCGTTTGCGGCGAGCGTCGGATATCTCGTGGCGGTCCGAATCCGAGGTGGCACGGGCGTACCGGTCCGTGGACGCACAGGCACGGAAGCCCGTGCCACCATTGACTACGTGGATGCGTTCGACGCGGCCACGGCCAAGACGATTTCGTTCGGGTTCCTGTTCCTGACGGTCGGCATCATCAGCGGCGCGGTGTGGGCGAATTCCGCGTGGGGCACCTACTGGAGTTGGGACCCGAAGGAAACCTGGTCGCTGATCACGTGGTTGATCTACGCCGTGTTCTTGCACTGCCGGTTCATGCGCGGCTGGAAAGGCCAGCGCGCGGCGTGGATCTCGGTCATCGGGTTTGCCTCGGTCATCTTCACCTACTTCGGCGTCAACTACCTGCTCAGTGGACTGCACAGTTATGCGACGGCATGAGTTAACGTTGGCGGCGAACCCGCTCCCGTGCGTCCCGGGGAGAGAGAACGCGCCCCAAGCATCTCCTCGCCCCCGCTGGTCGGCGAAGAGGATCAGGGCGCAGGGATGCGCCTTCCTCATCGCTGCTCTATCGGTTGCCGCCAGCGCTCGGGCCATTGAAAATTCCGACTGTTTCCTCTGCCATTCTGATCAGACGCTCGTCGAAACGAACGCCGCAGGTAAGGTGGTCTCGCTGTTCATCGATGAAGAGAAATTCTCGCGCTCGATTCACGGGAAAAACCTGTGCACGAGTTGCCATACCGATATCACGGACGTGCCGCACGCGGAACATCTCAAGCCCGTCAGTTGCGGCCAGTGCCATCGGGTGGAGACGCAGATCTATCTGAACAGCGATCACGGCCAGGCCGTTCACAAGGGCGTTTCGGAAGCGGCGTCGTGCCGGGATTGCCACGGCAATCCCCACGAGTTGCTGAATTACCGCGACCCCGCCTCGCCCGTGTATCGAACCAACATCCCCAACACCTGTGGCCGATGCCACGGCAACACGGCGGAGATGGAGAAATTTCATTTGCGCCAGCGCAGCCCGATCGTGAGCTACGAAGAGAGCGTCCACGGCATCGCGCTGTTGAAGAAACACGAACTGAACGCAGCGGTCTGCACGGATTGCCATGGCTCGCACGACCTGCACAAATCGACCAACCCGCAGTCGAAGTTGTACTGGCAGAACGTGCCCAACACCTGCGGGAAATGCCATGAGAACGTCGAAGAGACCTATTTGCGCAGCGTTCACGGCCAGGCGGTCAAGCGGGGCGTGCGCGATGCGCCCGTGTGCACCGATTGCCACGGCGAGCACACCATCCAGGCCGTCAAACTGGCGACGTCCCGGGTTTCCCCGGCCAATATTCCCGAGACCTGCGGGCAGTGTCACGCGGCGCAGCGGATCATCACGCAGTACCGCTTGCCCCCGAACGTGTTCACGACCTACATCCAAAGCTTTCACGGTTTGGCATTGCAGGGCGGCGATCTCACCGCGGCCAATTGCGCTTCCTGCCACGGCGTGCACGACATCCTCCCCGCCAGCGACCCGCTTTCCACCATCAATCCGAAGAATCTGCCGCAAACGTGTGGCAAGTGTCATCCGGGCATCGGCACGCGGTTAAGCGCGGAGTTCTTCAAAATTCATGCCCCGCCCGGCGCGGCGGAGGGCAAACCGTTCCTCGTGAATTTCATTTCGCGGCTCTACATCGTGCTGATCGTTGTGACCATCGGCGGGATGGTGGCGTTTAATTCGCTCGACTATCTGCGGAAAACTCGCGCCCATATCCGTGCGGTAAACGCCGATGCGCACGCGGAACTGCGATTGACCCGGCTGGCCCGCGCCCAACATTGGTTGCTGCTGGTACTGTTCGTCCTGTTGGCCTATACCGGGTTCGCGCACAAATTCCCCGACGCGGTGTGGAGCTGGCCGTTCCGAGCGTTCGGAGAAACGGGGGCCTACGTCCGCGGGATGATCCACCGCGTCTGCGGTTGGACCTTCGCGGTATTGTTCGTGGCCCATTTGTTCACACTGGTCGGTACCCGCCGGGGCCGCAGCTACTTGTGGGCGTTGTGGATGGTGCCGCATGATCTGCGGGACGCCGTCGCCCAACTGGCGTACAACCTCGGCTTGCGCAAGACGCCACCGCCGCACCGGCGCTGGAACTATGTCGAGAAAGCGGAGTACTGGGCGCTGGTCTGGGGTTCGGTGGTCATGATCATCACCGGCGCGATGTTGATTTTCACCAACACGGTGTTGCGGCTCCTGCCAAAAGTGTGGCACGACGTGGCCCAGGTGATCCACTTCTACGAGGCGCTACTGGCAACGCTGGCGATCCTGGTGTGGCACTTCTACTGGGTCATTTTCGACCCGAAGGAATACCCGATGAATCCGTCGTGGCTCATCGGGAAGAAACGGCGGGATGAACCGCAGGGATTGGCGGAAACGACCAATGACCAAGCACCGAAGGACCAAGGAACAACCAAATGACGATCACCAAAAAAACACGTCGCGCGCCCCTGTTTCTGCCATTCGGATTTTGCCGGTATCTGGTCATTGGGATTTCGGCATTGGTCATTTGGGGCGTAATGACGACGTGGGCGGACGAGGAGAAAGCGTCTGACCGGTGCGCGCTCTGCCACGAACAGGACACCAAGGATTGGGCGGCCTCGGCCCACGCACGGGCGGTCAATCCCGAGTTCCTGGCGATCCGCGAGCAGCAGGGAAACAAGTGGGAATGCCTCGTCTGCCACACCAGCCAGTACGACCGGAAAACCGGGCAATTCTCTCACGACGGCGTGAGTTGTGAATCCTGTCACGGCCCGGCGAAGGACGATCATCCCGACAAGGAGAAGATGGCGTTGCCGGTGACCTCGGACGTCTGCCAGGCGTGCCACAGCATCACCTATGGGGAATGGCGCGTCAGCGCCCACGGCCAGAAAAACGTCCGCTGTTTTGATTGTCATAAAATGCATAGCATGGCGTTGCGCAAAGACGATCCCGACCAGATGTGCGGCACCTGTCACGCCGAACAACTCAAGGATTTCACCCACGCGACGCATCACTCCCAAGGACTGCACTGTATTACCTGCCACATGCCTGAGTTGGCGACGGGCACGCCGAAAATCCGCGGAACGGGCGTCCGCGGCCACACCTTCACGGTCGGCGCGGAGACCTGCATCCGATGCCATCGGGAAATGGTCCACCAAAGCCATGAGACGGCTACGCTCGAACAGGAAGTGGCCCGGCTCAAAGCGGCCAACCCCGAGGCCTTGGAGAACAAGGTTGGCTCCCTGGAGGAACAGGCTGCCAAGCTGCGCGCCGACTTGCAGGCAAACCAACGTGTGTTTGTCCCGTTGATCGCCCTGGCGTTTCTCTTGGGAGTATTCTGCGGGTATGCCGTGCCCCATTTCCGGGCCCGCAAACAGGACCGTGATTCGGGTCCGGCGCGGGATCCGTCCGCGCACAACCAACCTCCCGACGCGAAGGAACCATGACGGAGCCACGCCATCATCTGTTTGCCCAGCGCATCTCGCGGCGCACGTTTTGTCGCCGGGGCATGGCCGGGCTGTCGCTGCTGGCGGCCGGTGCGACCGCGTCGTCAGCCGAAAGCGGGTCCCACGACGCGAGCCGGGACGGCGCGGTGCTGGTCGATCTCACGCGGTGCATTGGATGCCGGGCTTGCGAGAACGCTTGCTTGGTGCGGCAGGGCTATCCGGGGTTGGCGCCCGCAACGTTCGGGTACGGGCCCGGCGACGGCAAGCTGACGTTCAAATCGCGGACGTTTGTGGATTTCCGCGACGTTCCCACGTCCGAGGGATCGATGCGTCAGGTCCCCGTGAAACGGCAATGCATGCATTGTCTGGAGCCCGCCTGCGTTTCGGTCTGTCCCGTCGCCGCGCTGGAGAAGACGGCTCGCGGTTCCGTTGTCTGGCGGGACGACCGATGCATCGGTTGCCGCTACTGTCTTCTGGCGTGCCCGTTCAACGTGCCGAAATACGAGTGGGACAACGCGTTGACTCCTCGCGTGAACAAGTGCGATTTCTGTGACGACCGAACGGCCGCCGGGCTTTTGCCCGCCTGCGTGGCCGCCTGTCCGACGGGCGCGTTGAAGTATGGAAAACACCGGGACATCTTGCAGGAAGCCCGGGCCCGCGTCGCCGCGCAACCCAAACGGTACGTCACGTTATTTGGCGACCGCGTGGTGGGAGGAACCTCGTGGTTGTACCTGTCGGATATCCCCGTGGAGCAACTCGGTCTGCCCACGGGCCTGCCGACGACGCCCCTGCCCGCCTTGACCTGGAACTGGCTGGCAAAGGTTCCCTACATTGTGATCGGGCTGGGATTGATCCTCAGCGCCGTGTCCCGTCTGCGCAGCCGGAAGGAAACGCATGGCTGAAATGGATTTCCTGCTCATTCTGTTTCGCATTTTCGCCGCGCTGGTCATGGCGGGTCTGGCGGTGGTCGCGTGCTGGTTCCTCGAAGGCCGGCAACGTCCGCGATCGTTCTCCGCCGCCGTCGTCGGGTGGGCGTTCCTGATTGCGCTGTGGGGTCTCGGCGGATATGCGTTTGCGACGCGCTACACGCTCGGGTTGGGAGCCGTCACGAACCTCACAAACGCTTTTCCGTGGGGCTTGTGGAAGGCGATGGTTCTGTGCGGAATCGCCTTTGCCGCCGGCGGGTTTCTGACCGCGTGCATGGCGTACGTGTTTCGCATTCGGACCTTCTACCCGATCCTGCGTCCCATCGTCCTGGCCGCTTATCTCTGCTACACGCTGTCGGCGTCGGGAGCCTTGATCGTCGATCTCGGACGCTACTACAAAATCTGGATGCCCATTGTGAGCTGGCAGCATCGGTCCGTGCTCTTCGAGGTCTCGTGGTGCGTGATCCTGTACACGTGCGTGTTGACCGTGGAGTTTGCGCCGATTGTTCTCCAGAAGCTCGGCTGGCATCGCCTGGAGCATTTCGTCCACGCCGTGACCGTTCCTGCTGTGATCTGCGGCGTGGTGCTGTCGACCGTGCATCAATCGTCGCTCGGCTCGTTGTTTCTGATCGTGCCCGAGAAGCTGCTGCCGTTGTGGTATTCGCCGTTCATTCCCGTGTTTTTCTTCATCAGCGCATTGGTCTCCGGTTTCGCGATGGCGATTTTCGTTTCGGCGTTGTCGTTTTGGATGTTCCGGCGGCCACTGGATCCGAAGGTGCTGACGGTGCTGGCGAAGAGCATGACCCCGTTCCTGATGTTGTATTTGTTCCTGCGCATTGCCGATCTCACGGCGCGGAACGCGTGGGTGGACGTGTTCGCCTATCCGCTCCAAGGATTCACGTTCACGGTGGAGATGGTGCTGCTGACGCTGCCGTTGTTCGTGCTGCTGAAGACCCGGTGGTCGGGCCGCCGGCGCTGGGCGTTTGCCGCCGCGATCCCGGTGATCGTCGGAGTAATTCTCAACCGGCTCAACGTGGCCTGGATCGGCCTGTTGCCCGCCACCGGCTCGCATTATTTTCCCTCGTGGATCGAGATCGTGATCACGTTGAATCTGCTCTCGTTTGGCCTGGTCATTTTTGGCCTGGCCGCCCGCTACCTGCCGCTGTTTGAGCACCCGGCGGCCGGTGCGCCGGTTTCGCCAACATCCGTCGGGGTGGCCCGGGAGGCCCGGCATGCTGCGACGTAATCTCACGGCGAAAGTTCTCGTGGCCGTCGGCGTAACGGTTGCCATGGTAATCGGGATCTACACGTATTTCGTGATTCGCGTCCAAAGCGAATGGTGGCACGAGCGCACCCAGGCGCAGAATCTCATCGCGGCCTCGATGGTGCACGAGTACCTCAACGGCGTGATGCTCAGCGATCGCCATCTGGAGTTGCAGGGATTCCTCATGCGGATGCAGGCCAGCGACGAAATCCGCCGGGGCCGCGTGATCCGCGTCGACGGCACGGTGGCGTTCTCGACCGAAACCCAGGAGATCGAGCACGCCGTAATGACCGTGCCGCCGGAATTGTTCGGCGAAGGCCGTGTGCTGCAGGGGGAGCGGACCGAAAACGGCGAACGTCTCGCCGTCGCCATGCGCCCGGTCACCAACGTCGACAGCTGCCAGAAATGTCACGATCCCCGGCAGCGATACAACGGCGCGATTGTCCTGGAACGGTCCCTCGCGCCCGCCGAAGCCAGCGTGGCCAGCAACCGCAATCTGCTCATCGCCTACGGCGTGGTGATCTTCGTGCTGGTCGGCGTTGTGTTGTGGCTGCTCATCGTCCGGCTGGTCACTCAACCCGTCAGTCAGGTCTTGGAACAAATGCGCAAGGTCCAGGCCGGCGACCTCAACGTTCGGGTCGCCGCGCAGACCAAAGATGAAATCGGCGAGCTCGCCACCGGTTTCAACCGGATGCTGCAGAGCCTCGATGCCGCCAAACGCGAATTGCACGAGTCGCACGAGAAGCAGATCCAACAAGCGGGCAAGCTCGCCTCGATTGGCGAACTGGCCGCGGGCATCGCCCACGAGATCCGCAATCCGTTGGCCGGCATCGGCGCGGCAGTGGAAGTGCTGTCGGAAAACGGCGGCAACGGACAGCAGGGCGAGATTGTCGCCGAAATCCGGCGGCAGATCGCGCGCTTGAACGCCACCTTGCGGGAGTTGCTGGATTTCTCGCGCCAGCGCGACCCGGAGATCGCGGCCTGCGCCGTGAGCGATATCATCAAGCCCATGCTCGGGCTGATTCGGCCCGACGCTCAGAAGCAGCACGTGCGAATTGTCGAGCAGTGTCCGGCCGACCTGCCACCGATCTGCGCCGATAGTTCCCAAGTTCAACAGGCGGTCCTGAACGTCCTCCTGAACGCCGTTCAAGCGATGCCCGACGGCGGTACGTTGACGGTGCGCGCGGAAACGTTGAACAAAGTGTTGCGGCCCGGTCACGATCGGTCCGTCCGCGTCAGCATCTGCGACACGGGCAACGGCATCGCGCCGGAGAACCTGCGGAAGATTTTCTCGCCGTTCTTCACGACGAAACACCGCGGCACAGGACTGGGATTGGCCATTACCCGGACCATCGTGGAAAAACACCGGGGCGTGATTGAAGTGACCAGCGACGTCGGCCGGGGAAGCACGTTCACCCTGGAATTTGCCGCCTGGGCTCCGTCCGAAGCGGACGTACGGGAGGAGGTATTCAGCCATGGCTAGAGCCAAAGTATTGGTCATTGACGATGAGAAGCTGGTGCGCTGGTCGCTTCAGCAAAAGCTGATGCGCGAAGGCTACGAGGTGGAGACCTCCCCCAGCGGCGAGGAAGGACTCAACCTGATCCGCAACGATGGGTACGATCTGGTGCTGCTCGATCTGCGCCTGCCCGGCATGGACGGCGTCCAGGTGCTGCAGGAAATCAAGAATCTCGGAAAGGAAATCGCCGTCATCATGTTGACCGCCGATACGGGCATCGCCCGCGCGGTGGAATGCGTCCGGCTCGGCGCCCACAATTATCTGTGCAAGCCGTTCGACTTCGATGAGGTCCGCGTGGCGCTGGACAAGGCGCGCGGGGAATTAAAGCTGCGCCGTGAAGTCGCCCGCCTGCAACGCCAACAGGCGCGGAAGTTTGGTCTGGAGAATCTCGTCGGCCAAAGCCCCCCGATGCGTGCTGCGCGCGAGTTGCTCGCCAAGATTGCCGAAAGCGACGCGACCACGGTGCTGATCGAAGGCGAGAACGGGACGGGCAAGGAACTGGCCGCGCGGGCGATCCATTTCGGCGGCCGACGCGCCGAACATCCGTTCCTCGACATCAATTGCTCGGCCGTGCCGGAAAACCTGTTCGAAAGCGAATTGTTCGGCCACGAGCGCGGCGCGTTCACCGACGCGAAGACGTCCCGGAAAGGGTTATTCGAGTTGGCCGACGGCGGCACGTTGCTGCTCGATGAAATCGGCGACCTCAAACCGGCGATGCAGGCCAAGTTGCTGCGCGTACTCGAGACCCGGCAATTTCGCCGGGTCGGCGGTACGCAGGACATCGCGGTGGATGTCCGCGTCATCGCCTGCACCAACAAGAACCTCACCGAAACCGTGGCGCGTGGTGAGTTCCGCCAAGACTTGCTCTATCGACTGAAGGTGATCTCGGTCGACATCCCGCCGTTGCGAGAACGACGCGAGGACATTCCCCAATTGGCCGAACATTTTCTCAAGCACTTTGCCGAAGAATTCAAGAAGTCGCCGAAACAATTGTCCCCCGAGGCCGGGGACGCGCTGCGGTGTTACGATTGGCCGGGGAACGTCCGCGAGTTGCGCAACGCCGTCGAACGGTTGGTCATCCTGGAATCCGACGACGTCATTCAGCCCAAGCATCTCCCTCCTGAAATCCGGGCCGGCGTGAAGAAGAACGGGAAATGGGTGGTCGAACTGCCCGGCCGGGGCGTGGCGCTGGCCGAAGTCGAACGCGAACTCGTCCTGCAGGCGATGGAGCGCGCCGGCGGCAACCAAACCCGCGCGGCGGAATTGTTGGGCATCGAACGCGACGCGTTGCGACGGCGGCTGGTGAAGTACGGTTTGCTGGACGCGGCGGGCGAGCCTAGCGCGGCGACGTGCTGATGACAATCACGATGGCCGAAAGAGCCAGAACCGCGAGCCCAATCAAGGCGACGACAGACCAGAGTACTTTGGCCGATAACATGCGCGTCTCGGCCCAGCAGTGGTTGTGCCACGGGCGCTCGCCTTCCCTGAAACCCGCATGAAATGGCGCCGGCGCGACGACACCCATCGCGGAGTCCGCGCGGAATCACGCAATCGACCGAGCGAAGTCGCGCTAGAATTAGCTTTACCTCGACCGACGAAAGAGCTAAAGGCTTATTAAGCGTTTGATGGCTAGGTCCTTGTGGAGCCCGAGAGGCGGGCTGGCACGTGCCCTGCCAAGATGGTTGGCTGGAGGACAAAAGACATGTCTCGACACGCCTTGTTTGTTGGCACCAGCTTGTTGGTCGGCGCGCTGGTGACTTCGGTTTTGCAGCCCGTTTGCGCGGCCAAACCTCCACCAGCCCAACTGGGAACGCTCCAGATCGGCGGGAGCCCGACATCCGGCGGCACGCTCACGTATCAACTCAATCTGACCGTGACGAGCCCGGGTGTTCTCGTTACCAAAGGCCGGCTCACGGGTAAGAAATTACGGGTGCTCTTCCCCGCCCTCACAAACTCAGTCGTCGCCGGTGTCATGTCGGTAACGAGCGACTCGGTGGCGATCCCGACCAATTTCCTGGGCACAGCCGTGCTGCGCGTGAAAGCGAAGCTCGGTCGCCGGAACATCGGCCAGAAGTCGGTTCTGATTACGATCAGCGCAGCCGCCGCGCCCACCACGCCGCAAACGACTCTTTACGATGTCGGATTTAACACGAACGTCGCCGTCAACGCGGACGCGGTCTCGACCAACGGATTCACTCCGCCCCTCACGTACGCCTGGAGCCTGACCGACACCGACGTGCGGACAAACGCGACGTTCAGTTCCACGACCACAAATGCGCCGACATTTAACACACTGCCGCTCACCAGCTTCACTAATTTGCTGGACGTCACGAGCGGCGGCGTCACCAACGTCCTGGATCCCGTCGATCTGGAGAACTCGTACGATCTGGCGACGAACTCGAACCTCGTCCACTTCACCTCAGAGCAGGTAACGGCGACCACCTACCATCTTCAAGTCATCGTTTCGGATGCGGCGCATGCCGCGACGGGTACCGTCACGGTGATTTCGACCAGTGTTTCACCGGGACAGCCGTCCATCCCGCTCGGCGAGCGACAGTACTTGACCGGGGCACCCAACGGAACAAACGCCTCGACCTACAGTTGGAGTATCACGGCCAAGCCGACCGGTTCGACCGCGGTGTTGGTGGGCTCCAAGACACGCACGCCGTCCCTGGAACCGGACGCGGAAGGTGATTATGTCCTGCAACTGACAGTGAGCGGCGGCGGGAAGACAAACTCTTCGTTCGTGACCGTGCGGGGAGCCACGTATGTCGGGGTCGCCACCTGCGCGTCGTGTCACGGAACCAGCCCGCTGGTCGGATTGGAAGATTACTACACGCCGTGGAGCCAGACGCTGCACGCCACGATGGCCCAGCGGGGCATCGACGGGCTGCT
This sequence comes from Verrucomicrobiia bacterium, assembly GCA_035515475.1. Classification (GTDB taxonomy): domain Bacteria; phylum Verrucomicrobiota; class Verrucomicrobiia; order Palsa-1439; family Palsa-1439; genus DATJBF01. The sequence continues at coordinate 76,958 of DATJBF010000005.1, read as the reverse complement.
GGGCTCCTCGTACAATGCCAGCTGTCTGGCCTGCCATACCGTGGGCTACAACCAGTCACCTTCGGCAACTAATGGAAACTTTTACGCGGTCCAGCAGGAAGTCGGCTGGACGTTCCCCACCGTGCTGCAGTACGGCAACTATGCGGCGATGCCGGCGGCGTTGCAGAACAAGGCCAACATCCAGTGCGAAAGCTGCCACGGCCCTGGTAGCCAGCACCCCGGTGCCGAGTCGGCCAACCTGGACGTCGCCGTGTGCGCCACTTGCCATCAGGATGGCCATTTCCATAACCGGCCCAAGCAATGGAGATTGGGACCGCACGGCGCCGATGATGAATATCTTTCCGTGTCGATCGGCGAAGCCCCCAACCCTTCGTGCGCCAAGTGCCATTCGCCGACGAGCTTCGTCGATTACCTGAAGGGCAAGGCGCTCACGCGCTTGGAAGCCGGCCGGCTCACCTGCCAGGCCTGCCACGATCCACACAACGTCGCGATGTTCCCGGCGGATGCTCATCAGGTCCGGGTGTATGACACGGTCACGCTCGACAGCATTGATACTTCGACCGGCACCAATGCCGTCCTGACTGGTCAGGGCGCTTCCGCGTTGTGCATGCAATGCCACAACGCCCGCGCGAATCCGTACCAAGTCAGCAGCGGCAAGCCGTATTACATGAGTAGCTTACCCCACGAAAGCACGGCAACCGACATCCTCCTCGGGTTCGACACCGTCACCAATGTGGTGGCGACGGTGGTCACCGGCGGAGTGACCAATCTCGTGCCGGTGGCTAGCGTCACCCTCGAAAACTCGGCGCACTCCGGTGTGGCCAAGTGCATCGATTGCCACATGTATAACGCCGGCGTGAACACGGTCGGCGATCACACGTTCAGCATGAGCGACCGATTGACGGGGGAAGATGACATTGCCGCGTGCAACCAGTGCCACGCCGGCGTGGATCCGGTTACGGAAGCCGAAGGTTTCGATCACGTCTCGATTGTCCGAAGCGGGTTCCCCGGCGCGGCCGACTACAACGGTGACGGCACGGTCAGCGGCGTGCAGACGGAAGTCGATGGCCTGCTGGCCAATCTGGAAGACAAGATGACGAATTGCGTGGACAGCTCGACGGCGACAAACTCCCTCAAGCATAGCGCCGGTTACCCGTTCTGGAGTGGGTACTCCACCAACACGGTTGTGGCGACCGCTCAGCATGCCGCCGTCTGGAACTACCAGATGATCGCCCGCGAGTTGAGCCACGGCGTGCATAATACCGCTTACACTGTCCGCCTCCTGCAGTGGACCTACACGATGCTCAGTACGAACACGTTCGACAGGCGGACGACCACCGTTGGCAATCCCTACGGCGGTGTTACCGGCGATTTCCCGAGCGCGGACCTCCGCTGAACGAGGACAGGCCTTGAGCACGGCTACTTCCAGGAAGCTGTACCTGGGAAGCATCATCGGCGGCATCGCCATCGTCGGACTCTTGATCTCTTGTGCGACGGTGGACCGGGTTGTCGTGGCGCCGCCGATGATTCCCGGGGCGAAGTACGTCGGCATGGACCAATGCGCGCTCTGCCACGAGAAGGAAGTCCAGAACTTCAAACTCACCGCGCATGCCCGCATCCAGATTCCCGGCGAGGGGGAGCGGGTCGAGGGCCAGGGCTGCGAATCCTGCCACGGGCCGGGCAGCCTGCACGTTGATGCCGGCGGCGGCACGCCCAAGGATCGATTTATCATCTCCGGCAAGGGCCCCGACATGTGTTTTCAATGCCATCTCGACAAGAACGCGGAGTTCAGCCTTCCCCACCATCATCCGGTCAAAGAAGGCCGAATGAGTTGCACCGATTGCCACGATCCGCACGGCGAAAACATCATGCAGGCCAAAGGCACGTTTCTCACCCGCGCCAATGAGACCTGCGCCCGATGCCACCGCGAGCAGGCCCGGCCGCACGTGTTCGAACACGAAGCACTGCGCGAGGGCTGCACCACCTGCCACAACGTGCACGGCTCCATCAACGACAAATTGCTTACCGAGCAGGACAATAATCTGTGCCTGAAATGCCACGCCCAGGTCGCGCTGCCCGGCTCGGGGGGCATGACCATCATCGGCCAGTTCGATCACACGCCGTTCCTGAGCCGCGGCACCTGTTTCAGCGCCGGCTGTCACACCGCGGTGCATGGTTCGGATGTCAACTCCCACTTGCGGTACTAGGGATGCGCTCATGAAACGATCGATCCTGATAATGTTCATGATCGGCCTTCCCGCGCTCGCGCTCGTGTCTCCCCCGGCCACGACGGCGGAAACCAACTCGACGTCGCCTCCCGAAGTGAGCGTCACATCCGGGGGCCAGTACGTTACCGTGAAGGGCGACGCGAACAAGTTCCGTCAGGACTGGTGGATCAAGAACGGCTGGTCGGGCGGGATCGAAGACGCGACCTATAGTCAGAAGCTCAACAAGAATTGGCAGTTGAATGTCCAAGGCCGGGCACTCTTCGACGACGAAGACTACAAGTTGCGGCTGGAAATCGTGAACCCCGACGTGGGTTTCGTCCGCGGAGGTTTCACCGAATTCCAGTCGTATTACGACAGCGCCGGTGGGTTTTTCCGGGGTCTGGTTCCACCTGCGTTCGGGACCGCGCAGGATCTGTTTGTCCGCCACGGCGACGCCTTCGCCGAGGTGGGGCTGACGCTGCCGAACCTGCCGAAGCTTACCTTGGGTGTGGAGCGACAGATCCGCCAGGGCCAAGAATCGTTGTTGGAATGGGGCGCCACCACCCAGGGCATCACCACCCGTAACATCTTCCCGTCCTACGAGCACGTCAATGAGACGGTCGACATCATCAAGGCCGACGTGGAACACGACATCAACAGCCTGCATCTGGCCGATCAATTCCGTTACGAACATCCTCGCAACGTCGACCAACGGCACGATGCCTCCACCAACCTGGTCTCCGCCGCCGGCCAGACCGTCACCGTCACCGAGCACTACCATCACGACGAGTTCTCCAATGCGTTCCGCATGGACCAGCATGTAAACGACAAGGTGTATTGGTCGCTCGGGTATTTGTTCACCAGCCTCAACGGTGGCGGCGGCCTGTCCATCAACACCGAGCCGTTCAGTGCTCCGTTTGACCGGGATTGGGTCACGAGTGTGATTGCCGTCGATGTGGACTCCCACGTCGTCAACTTCAACACCATGTTCGGCCCGTTCGCCGGCTTGACCATCGCCGCCGGAGCCGAGGCCGAGAAGACGGACACCCATGGATTCACCGACGCGTTCCTGACCCAGCTCGCGGGCGGCGGCGCGACCAACAGCCCCGAAGCGCTCATTCATAGCAGCAACAACAAGCGCAGCCTCGAAGAGACCGTCGGGCTGCGCTACACCAAGATTCCGTTCACCACGCTCTACGCCGAAGGACGGTGGAACGAACAGTCGATCGACCTCGAAGAACGCGAGACCCAAGACGCCGCGCTGGATTTCGCCCGCAAGACCGATACCGACATCTGGCGCCAGGATTACACCGTCGGCTTCAACACCGCGCCGCTTCCCCGGGTCACCCTCGCCGGCCGGTACCGCCACAGCATCTACGACAACGACTACGACCACACTCTCGACACGATCGCGGGCTATCCCGCGTTCATTACGGGACAGAACTTTATCGAGGACGAGGTAACCGCCAAGTTGACGCTGCGCCCTTGCCGCTACTTCAACGTGGCGTTCCGCTACCAGAAGCTGGCCACCGACATCAAGACCACCACCGACTCCGTTCCCATGCTGGCGCCGGGTGGCGAACTGACCTCGGGCAATTTCGACGCCAATATCTACAGCGTCAGCGCCACGGTCACGCCGATCGCGCGCCTGTACGTGACCGGCCTCTTCTCGCTTGACGACACGCGCACCTCGTCGTTCGCCAATGGAAACCCGGCCGTGGTTGATTACGTCGGCAACGTGTACACCATCATGGGCACCGCCGGCTACGCGCTCGACAAGAAGACCGACGTGAACGTCGAGTACACCTACTCCCGCTCGGACAATTTCACCGACAACTCAGCCGCCGGTCTCCCGTTGGGATTGGACTACCAACGCCACGGGCTGCTCGTCGGTCTCACCCACCGGATTTCCAATCATATCATCGCCCGCCTCCGCTACGGATACTATGCCTACGACGACCGCAGTAGCGGCGGCGTCGACAACTACATCGCCCACCTCGCCAGCGCCAGCTGCACCGTGCGGTTCTAGGCGGTCGGCCTCCAAGATGATCGAGTCCCGGTCGCTCACGGCACCGGCTCGAGCAATGTCCGAAACTCACAAAAAAAGAGAGCCGAGTGTCGCACTCCCCGATTCCTAAATCCCCGATCTTTGTCGAGGTAAGCCCGAAGGCCTTTCCCATTGAGTGCTGAGAGGTGTCCGCTCGGCTCTCTCGCTAGAACTTACGCCCGAACCTCGCAAGCGCAAGGGGAGAAGATAAGAAATCGGCGATGAGAGGATCGGCGACGGGAGACGACCGAAACCTGATTGAAGTTCCAGCGTCATCGGTCGCAGACCCTGTCACCACCGTCCAGCATCCAGCATCGTATACCCACCATCGACGACCGAGACAAGTTGTCGAGGCGTCCCCCACACGCCGCCAAATTGTCAGCTTTGTGGCGTTCTAGCGACCACGAACCAGCCCTCGAAAGCCGTTGTACGACAAGTTATTGTCAAACTGGCACCCTCTCTGGCATCGACAGTGCTAAACCCCCATTGTGCGGCAATGGGCGCGGGACTGGACAATCATGAGTTGAGGCTCCTCTTCTGGGAGACCACCGCTGGCTGCAACCTCGAATGTATTCACTGTCGGCGCCTCGACGTCAGCAAGGACCTGATGAAGAACGATCTGACGACGGTCGAGGCGTTCCAGTTCGTTCGTCACCTCGCCGAGTTCGCCAAGCCGATCCTCGTACTTTCTGGTGGCGAACCGCTGTTCCGACCCGACATCTTTCAGATCGCGGCTTGCGCGCGTGACGCCGGCCTGCCTGTGGCGCTTGCTACCAACGGCACGCTCATCGACGAGCATCTGGCCCACGCCATTGTGGACTGTGGTATCCGCCGCGTGGCCATCAGCATCGACGGCGCCGACGAAACGACGCATGACGAGTTCCGCCGTCAATCCGGCTCGCTCGCCGCCGCGTTGCGCGGGTTCCGCAACCTGCGTCGGCTCGGGATGAGCATGCAGATCAATTGCACCATTACCAACCACAACGTTCACCAGATCGAGCAACTCTATTCGCTGGCATTGGAACTGGGCGCCGACGCGTTGCACCTGTTCATGCTCGTGCCGGTCGGGTGTGGCGTGCAAATCGCGCAATCGAACATGCTTCCCGCCGAGCAATACGAGCGCGTGTTGAATTGGATGTACGACAAGACCAAACTGGGTGAGGTCCATCTCAAGGCCACCTGCGCACCGCACTACTTCCGCGTGATGCGGCAGCGCCTCGCGGAAGAACGTAGGGAGAGGAACGACGGGCAACGGGCGAAGACCGACGGGCGCGCCGGAGCCTCGTTCCAGAGGCGAGCGGAACGATCGCCTGCCTCCACCGGCAACCATCAACCATCAACCATACCCCATCCTCCCTCTTCTTCCGGGGCCATGGCGGCGATGACCAAGGGTTGTTTGGCGGGCAGTGCCGTCTGTTTCGTGTCGCATACCGGCGAGGTGTTCCCCTGCGGCTATCTGCCGGTCAGCGCGGGCAACGTGAAGCGGAAAAACCTTCGCGACATTTGGAACGATTCGGAAGTGTTCGCCCGCTTGCGCGACGTCGACCAACTCGAAGGCAAGTGTGGTCTGTGCGAGTTCAAGAGAATCTGCCTCGGCTGTCGGGCTCGGGCATTTCACGCCGCAGGCGATTACATGGCCGAAGAGCCGTTTTGCGTGTACGAGCCGAAACGGATGCACGAACCGGCCCATCTGTTCGGGGGAATCTGAATGGATATCTGGCAGCAACTCGTGAAGTCGGACGCGGTCCGGCGGCAACAGGTCGCGTTTAGCTGCGCGACCGGGCTGCCGTTGACGTTGTTGCCGGCCAGCGGCAGCGGAAAACCCGGCACGCCGCTCTCGTCACTGTTCTGTATCGACGGCTGCATGGGCCCGGGCAGCGGGGAGTTGTGCCAGCAAAGACTCTTGACCGCCGAGCGCAAGGCCGCGGGCACGGGCCGGGCCGCGCATTGCCAATGTCCCGCCGGGCTGATCAAGCTGGTAACGCCGGTCGTGATCGGGGGCCGTCACGTGGGGAATCTGCTGGCCGGGCCTTTCTCCCTCGGGACGCTGGACGCCGTGCAGTTGCGGCGGCTGACGGGCCAACTCAAGAAATGGGGACTGCAATCTCGGGTCAACGCCCTGCAGGCCAGTTGGCACGCAAGCCCGTCGCTGGACACCAAGAAATTGCACGCCGTCGAAACGCTGTTGGAGATGTTCGCGCAGTATCTCGCCGAGTGCGGCCAGCGTCTGTTGCTGGAAGAAGCCGGCCAACGGTCGCCGCTGCTGCAGAAGATCGAGGCCTATTTCGCCGAACAGGGCGACCGCGCCACGACCGTGCGCGAATTGGCCGATCGTTTGCACATCAGTCCCTGCCACTTCTGCAAGCTGTTCAAGAGACAGACCGGGTTGACCTTCACCGAGTACCGAACGCAGTTGCGCATCGAGGCGGCCAAGAAGCTGTTGCTGAACCGCCATCTGCGGGTCAGCGAAGTCGCGTTCGAGGCCGGGTTCGATTCCATTCCGTATTTCAACCGGGCTTTTCGTCGCCAGGTTGGCTGCTCGCCATCGGAGTTCCGCGCCCGTCGGGGCTTGTCAATCCGGGTTAAGAAGTAGACAAGCCAAGCGTAGCTCCTTCCCCGTCGAAGTGCTAGATTCCACCCTAGCGAAACGGTTTTGCTGAGTCCGGTCAGCTTTCACGTTTCACCCCGTTTGTTCTTTTGCGGTGTGGCCAGGCAATTTCGCCGGGGCGTCTCCCTCCCCGGCATCGTGGGTCGCGATAGACGGTCAGGCGGGCTCAAGCTTGGGGCCGGCAGCGCAGTGGAATGCTTAGGGAGCGCTGCCGGCAACCAATGCCCAGCCAACACCCTCCCGCGTCGACCGATTCGCGCCCCTCCCGAACTTGTCCGGTGTTCCCGCAGAATCACGATCAGAATCACCGCCGTTGGCATCCCACCGGAGAGCAGACGCTTAGCCAGCCACCAAGCCCGGAATAACCGATGCGGCATGAGCGCCGCGAGCCTGCGAAAGAGAACTGAGGCGGGTTACTTACCGGCTCTCGCCGTCGCCTCCGGGCCCGTGCCGACCTTGGGAGGCCCAAACCGAACAATCGAACTGTGCGCCAGCGTTTCCAAATCTTCTTCGTGGATCGAATAGCCGTGAGACAGGACAAGCTTTCGCATGTTATCGGGGTCATTCTCCGAAAACCCTTCGTTGCTCCGGCCCCGAGGCTTGGTCTTGTCCGAATACTGAATGACGACCTGACTCCCGGGCTTCAGCAACGGTTTCATGTTTCGAAGATAGCGATCAATGAGATCGACGTCGAGGTGCACGAACGTTCCAAAAGAAAACAAGAAGTCAACCGACCCATCTGGTATGTTCGGAAAATCGTCCCCGTGGTTCTTGACGCAGGCGATGTTCGCAGCGTCGAAGTTCGATTTGAGTTCGTTCAGGATTTCTTGATGGTAATCAACCGCATAAATCTGTTTGGCGCAGAGCATATAGCGCGTCCACCGCCCGCCACCAGGACCTATCTCCACAACCGTTTTGTCAGGCGCGAGATACGGCATGACGAAATGATCTCGAACGTGCCGCAAGGGAGGGAACACGTCCGGGTCACCCCATTCGAGTCCGTACACGTCGTCCTTGCCGAGTAACACCTTGATCGCTTTCCGGATCCGTGAAGTGAGGCTTCGTCGCCGTTTCCCGGCCCGAAACATCTTCACATGCAGTTCGGTGTCCAGTTTCGGCATAATGTCACCCTGCGGGATATCGACGTCATGTCTCAGTGGCCGCCCAACCGGTGTTCCGCTTAATTGTTGGACGGAATTTCTTGAACCATAGTTGTCTCACTGGATGACCATCTCCCCCAAACTCGGCCTGTGCTCCCGGTTGATGAGCCACGCACCGCCGCATTCGTAATCGACGCGGCGCCGTCCCGAACAGACCTGCCCGGCGCATCAGGAGGAGCCTCCTGTCGACATCGGATTCTGAAGCCTGTATAGAGGGTCCAACCGCGCTCCGTCAAGGACGGTTGCACAGGGCCGTGGGCCCCGTGGGACCGACCGACAAATTGTCCCGGCTCATACCGGGCACTGACAACTTGGCGGGCTCGCCAGTGGCCAGTCTACACGGCGTCCTACCAGAAAACCCTTTTCATCCTTCCTCCAATCAATGAGTTGCGCAAGTATTCCCCGAGTCCGATTTTGACGGGGCATAGCCGGTGCTAACGCTGTTGCCGCAGTTTACGGGTTCGCACTGAATGAGGTGAACAATGGTCAATATCACCAAGCTCTATTGTGGAGCAGAACAACCGGCGGATCACCTCCGTTATGGCCACGGTCCCGACGCCCCCAAGACCGCCGCTGAACGTAAACCCATCGTCGTCTGGAACGTTACCCGCACCTGCAACCTCCGGTGTGTGCACTGTTACTCGGACAGCTACGCCCAGAAGTATCCCGGCGAACTGACCAACGCCCACGCCAAAGCCGTGCTCGATGATCTGGCCGGATTCGGCATCCCCGCCGTCCTGTTCTCGGGTGGGGAACCGCTGACGCGGCCCGACCTGATGGAGTTGATGGCTTACGCGGCGGCCAGGGGCCTGCGCGTCACACTGTCGACCAACGGCACGCTCATCGACGAGGCCATCGCAGCGCAGCTCAAAGCGATCCGACTTGCCTACGTCGGCATCTCCCTCGATGGCATCGGCGAGACCAACGACCTGTTCCGCGGAAAGAAAGGCGCGTTCGACGCCGCGGTACGCGGCATCCGCGCCTGCCAACTGGTCGGACAGAAAGTCGGCCTCCGCCTCACGCTCACCCGCCGCAACTGCATGGATCTGCACGACATTTTCAATTTCATCGAAGCCGAAGGAATCCAGCGCGCCTGTTTTTATCACCTCGTGTACACGGGCCGCGGAAATCGGGCGGACGAACTGACGCCCACCGAGATCCGCCGGGCGATGGAGATCATTCTGGCGCGGACCCGCGTGTTTCACGAACGCGGCATGCGCAAGGAGATCCTCACGGTCGACAATCATGCCGACAACGCGTACGTCTATTTGAAGCTCCAGACCGTCAACCCGGCCCGCGCGAAGCAGGTCCATGAATGGATGAAGTGGAACGGGGGGGGCGCCAACTCCTCGGGCATCGGCATCGCCAACATCGACACCCAGGGCAACATTCATCCCGACCAGTTCTGGCAAAGCGCGACGCTGGGCAACGTGAAGGAACGCCCGTTCAGCGCGACGTGGAGCGATAATTCGATTCCGCTGCTCGCCCAACTCCGCAACCGGCTCCCGCTTCTCAAGGGCCGCTGCCGCGAGTGCCGGTTCAAGGACATCTGCGGGGGCAGCTTCCGCGTGCGCGCTCTCCAGGTGCACGGCGACCCGTGGGCGTCCGATCCTGCGTGTTACCTGACCGACGAGGAAATCAGCCCGGCCCCGGTCGAGCCGGCCTACAGCGAGGCCTTACGGACGTGACGGCGACCGCCGCACAATCGGTTCTGCGCTACCAGCGCAACCGGACGCTCGGCGAGGTGCCCGGACTGACGGCGGGAATCCAAGTGCGGTTGTCGGGTGGCGGACATGTTTACGTGGCGCTCTCGCCTGCGGAATTGTCGCTGTACTTCGACCAGCCCGAACACGCGTTGCACTATGACCTCGATGGCCGGCTGTTGAAGGTCGCCGAGCCGAACGTGTATCACCGTCGCGGCCTGTCTCATCGGGTGCTCGTCACGCGGAAACGCCCGAAAGACGAGGGCGGCGGCGTGGAGCGCGGACTGCTCGCCGATAGCGCCGACGCGGTTGTTGACCAAGCCCAGTCGCAGGCCGTGAAGGTTCTGGCACGGCTGAACGATGGCGCGCTCGCGATTGAGTTTGGGAAACCGTCCGTTCATCAGGCCGTCGAAACGCTCACGCCGCTCTTGGAGCGCGCCACGAAGTTCGGCGTCGAAGCGGCCCGGGCCGATGCCCAGCGGTTCAATCAAATGTACGGGCGGGTCGCCATTCTGCCCCCCGACCAATACAACGCGCTCGTGCTGCAGGCCACGGAAGGCTGCGCGTATGGCGGCTGTCTCTTCTGCGAGTTGTATCGGGGTGTGTTTTACGACTGCAAGACGACCGAGCAATTCCGCCAGCACGTGCGTGACGCCGTGGCGTTCCACGGCGAGGGATTGCGGGCCCGACGCTCGATTCTGCTGGGCCAAGCCAACGCGCTGGCGCTGCCCGAAGACACGCTCCGCGAGTTCTTCGGCGTGCTGCACGAACACTTTGAGTTCCCCCCGGCCGAACAGAATTCCGTTCCCGTGCACTGGTGGTACGGCAGCAAGACGCGCTTCGACGGGGTGAGTTCGTTCCTCGACGTGTTCACGGGCAAGTCCCACACGGCGCCCGAGTTCCACCGGCTGCGCGAACACGGACTGCGCCGGGTGTACATCGGGCTGGAAACCGGCAGCAACGATCTGCTCCGCTGGCTCTGCAAACCGGCGACTGCCGAGCGGATGCAGCGCTGCGTTCACGCGCTCAAGGAAGCACGCATCGCCGTCGGCGTGATCGTGCTTCTGGGCGCGGGTGGCCGGGCGTTCGATGCGGCGCACCGGCAGCAAACCGCGGAGGTACTGAACGAGCTTTCGTTGTCGACGGGCGATTACATTTATTTTTCGCCCCTGGTGATTTACTGCGGTAGCCGTTACGATGAGGAGTCCCGCGCCTTGGGCGTCGAGCCGCTTACGCCCCAAGAAATGCGCGAGCAGGAGCAGGCGATCCGTGCCGCACTGCGATTCGACCCGCAACGGGGACGTCCCTACGTCGCCCGGTACGAACTCGAGACGTTCGTCTATTAGGTGGAACACAATGGAAACAGCCTCGCGCCAACCGACTCGCTTGATCCGGGTGCAACACCCGGGTGGTGGACCCTAGGGAGGCGGTTGGCGCATCATTTTCTCATCGGCGGACACGAACGGTCACGGGAGCGCCCGGTCAAGCGCCAGAAAGTTCCCGCGAGCGATTTTCCGCCGCCTTGATCGCCTCGGCGAAAGTTTCCGCCAGCCGGCGATCGTTCATCACTCTCAGCGCCGCCTCCGTCGTACCACCGGGTGAAGTGACCTGTCGACGCAACTCCTCCGGCGCCCGGCCGCTGTCGGCCATCAACTTCGCTGCGCCCCAGACCGTCTGGATCGCCAGTTTTCTCGCCAGGGTTTCATCAAGCCCGGCGGCGATACCCCCGTCGATCATTGCTTCCGTCACGCGGAAAACATACGCGGGCCCGCTGCCGCTGAGCGCTGTCACGGCATCGAGGAGGTTCTCTTCAACACGGACCGTGATGCCCACCGCGCCCAGAATCGTCTCGGCTGTTCGCACGTCCGCGTCGGTCGCGTGCGCTCCCTTCGCCAACGCCGCCGCCCCGGCGCCCACCAGCGCCGGCGTGTTTGGCATCACGCGGATGACGCGCGCCTGGCCTCCCAGTTCGCGTTCGATGCGGGCGGTGGTAACACCGGCGGCGATACTGATACACAACTTGGACCTGGCCATAACGGACTTGACGCCGGCCAACGCCTCGCTCATCTGCTGGGGTTTGACGCCGAGCAGGATGATGTCGGCGGCCCGGGCCGCGTCGGCGTTGTCGTGGCCGGTCCGGACGCCGAACGTCCGGGCCAGGAATTCACGCCGCTCGGGGCGCACGTCCGTGGCAATCACTTGGGACGGCTGGACAGTTTTTGCCGACAGCAGCCCACGAATCAGCGCTTCGCCCATGTTGCCCGCACCGATGAACGCGATGGTCTTATTCTGTAGGCTCATGTCGTTGTCGTTCTCCAAAAACCGCCGTGCCGATCCGTACCATCGTGGCCCCTTCCTCGATCGCGACCTCGAAGTCGTGGGTCATGCCCATCGACAACTCCCGCAGCCCGGCGCGATCGCGGAGTTCGCGCAGCCGGCGAAAGCAGGGCCGGACTTCGTCGACGTTGTCCCTCAAGGGCGCGATGGTCATCAGTCCCTGCACCTCCAAACGCGGCAGTCGGTTGATCTCGCGCAGCGCGGCCTCGACGTCTTCGGGCTCCAACCCGAACTTGCTGGCCTCGCCCGACGCGTTTACTTCGAGCAGGATCACCTGTGTCTTGCCGGCGCGCTCGGCCCATTTGTTCAATTCAACCGCCAGTCTCACGCTATCGACGGAATGAATCAACTCAAACAACGCCACGGCGTCGCGGGCCTTGTTCGACTGCAGGTGGCCCACCATGTGCCAGTGCGCGCGGCCCGATACCAATGGGATCTTGGCCTTGGCCTCCTGCAGCCGGCTTTCGCCAAACAACATCTGGCCCGCCGCCAGTGCGGCCTCGAGCCGCTCGGGCTCCACCGTCTTGCTGACGGCGACCAAGGTCACGTCCTCGGATCGGCGCCCCGCGCGCGCCGCCGCGGCTCGCATTCGTCCCCGAACGCGATCGAGGTTATGGGCGACCTCGTCCACAGCGCCATTGTATTCGGAAACCCCGACGGACCGCAAGGCGGGGCTGGACCCCTGCCGGAGGCCCGAAAATCGGCCCTGCCGGAAACTGACAACAAAGCTTGCGCCCGAGATAAGAATCACTAGAATGCGTAAGGTTCATGGCGCTTTCGTCAAAGCTGGGTCATTTCAACTTGCTCGAGGAAATCGCGCACGGAGGCATGGGCACAGTTTTCCGCGCGTTCGATCCGACGCTCAATCGTGAAGTGGCCATCAAGGTCCTGCGCGAAAACCTGGCGCGCGATCCGAAGTTCCTCAACGATTTCCTGGAAGAAGCCCGCAGTGCAGCCGCCATCAGCCACCCCCACATCGTCCAGATCTATTTCGTCGGCGAGGAATCGGCGCAGTACTACATCGTGATGGAGTTGCTCAAGGGCCGCACCGTGCGCGAGATCATCGAAAAGGACGGGCCGATGAACGAGGAGCGCGCCCTCGACCTGGCGACCGACGTTGTCGAGGGGCTGCGCGCCGCCTACAAGAACCAAATGATCCACGGCGACATCAAGCCGGCGAATATCTTCGTTACCAACGACACCGGAGCCAAGATCCTCGACTTCGGGCTGGCCAAACTGGCCAACGTCGAGGTCGCGCCCGGCGAAGGCATCTGGGGTTCGCCGTACTATATCTCCCCCGAGCGGGTCGGACGACGCGCGGAAGATTTCCGCAGCGACGTGTACAGCCTCGGGGCCACGTTGTTCCAGATGCTGACGGGCCACCCACCTTTTGAAGCCGACACGCCCGAGGAACTTGCCGAGAAACGGCTCAACGAGAAACCTCCGCTGCTCCGCGATTTCGGCGCGGACGTCACCCGCAAGACGGAAGAAGTCGTGGACAAAATGCTTAACAAGAGCATTCTCCTCCGCTACCGCGATTACGACGCGCTGCTGGAGGACCTCAAGGAGGCCAAGACCGAGGCCACCGCCAAGCGGCTGGGCGTCGACCTGCATCCGGAACCGAAACCGCCAGAACCGCTTCCTCCGCCGCCGAGAAAGTCCCCGGTGCCGCTGATCATCAATCTCATCGTGGGCATCTTGGCGGCCATCGGCGTACTGGCCCTGGCGTATTGGTTCCTCCACAAGCCGGCCGCCACGCGACCACAAAAGAAGACGACGGTTTCGAAACCGACACCCACGACGACGGCAGTCGTGAAACCTCCAAAACCGACGCCACCGGCAACGCCGCCGCCACCACCGCCGCCACCACCGCCGAAGCTCTGGAACATCGAGTTCACGCTGACCGCTCCCACAGCGAATACCGTGGCGGTAGCCGGTGACTTCAACAATTGGAGCCCGACGGAGACGCCCATGCACAAGAAACCGAACGGCGAATGGGCCGCGACTGTGCGACTCCCGGCAGGCCGCTACGTGTACAAACTGATCGTGGACGGCAAATGGATGGCCGACCCGGAGAATCCCTCACTGGTGCCCGACGGCTACGGTAGCTCGAACTCGGTCGTCGTCGTGGGCCAGTAGTGTGCGCTGTGCAGTGGGCCACGGGACACCGGGGACGATATCCAGCGCCGCGCCAACCAAGGCTGCTTGACGAATGAAACTGATTCAGGTCCTTTCCATTGTCCTGACCGAACTGAGCATCGGTACCTTGCTGATGCTCTGTCTGGTACCGCCCCGCGAAATCCGTTCGAGCTTCTTCACGTTCACCAGCCTGCTCAGTGCGGTGGTGACTGCCGCGGCACTTCTGCTGGCGAAAATCTCCCTGCAGTCGGACTGGATGGCCGTGCGGTTCCTCGGCCTGACGGTCATCGGTGCCACGGCGGCTTACGGAGCGTTCCGGCTCAGCAGGCCGGACCTTGGCCGCGTGCTCCTCATTACGTCGGGCTTTGTCGGTTTCATCTTTGGATTACTGCCATTGGCGGAACAAACCTTGGCCGCCCGGGGCATCGTGACCACCGCACCGGGGTTTTTCGACGCGAGCGTATTGTCCGGCGCCCTGCTGCTGGGGGCCGCGACGGTGGGCATGATCCTCGGCCACTGGTATCTCCTGATGCGCCGGCTCTCGTTCGAGCACCTGCTCCGGTTCACACAGATCGTTTTGGGAGCCGTTGGCTTGCGCTGCCTGGTCGTGCTGGCCACCGTGGTGCTCCTGAGAGATTACGACCCCAATCTCGCCCGCACGTTCATCCCGTCGCTGTGGTCGATCCATGGCAACCTGTTCTTCTTCCTGATGCGGCTGCTGTGGGGGCTCGCCTTGCCGCTGGTGCTGGGATTCATGGTCCTCGACTGCGTGCAACGGAAAGCCAATCAGCCCGCAACGGGATTGCTCTATGTCATGGAGATCAGCGTGCTGTTCGGCGAGCTCTTTGCCGCGTACCTGACGATCTGAGCCGAAGACGGTAGATGGTCGGGACGGCGAGATTCGAACTCGCGACCCCTTGCACCCCATGCAAGTGCGCTACCAGACTGCGCTACGTCCCGACCGGCTGACCCGCGCACTCTAGCACACGCCATCGGCCGACGGCAACGGCGAACTTGGGACCCGTGGCCGGGGATAAACCTTGAACTTTGAACCGCGAACCCTACACTGTCCCCATGGATCCGCTCCTCAAACTCCTCGAAGAACACGCGTTGCGAACACCCGTCGATCTGGCGAAAATGCTGGACCTGCCCGCTGACGAAGTCGAACGCCGCATCAAGCAGTACGAAGACGACAAGATCATCCTGGGCTACAAAGCCGTCATCAACGACGACAAGATCGACACCAACCTCGTCAAGGCCGCCATCGAAGTGAAGATCCAGCCCGAACGCGAAGGCGGGTTCGACCGCATCGCCACGCGCATCGCCAAGTTCGACGAGGTCACCTCGCTGTTTCTCATGAGCGGGGCGTACGACCTGTTGATCTTTGCCGAGGGCCATTCTCTGCGCGAGGTCGCCCAGTTTGTCGCCGAAAAACTCGCCACCATCGATGGCGTCACCGGCACCGCCACGCATTTCATGCT
Organism: Verrucomicrobiia bacterium; assembly: GCA_035515475.1. GTDB lineage: Bacteria > Verrucomicrobiota > Verrucomicrobiia > Palsa-1439 > Palsa-1439 > DATJBF01. The sequence continues at coordinate 61,276 of DATJBF010000005.1, read as the reverse complement.
CAAAACGTACAAGGAACAGGGCGTCCTCATGGAAGGCGAAGAAGATCTCGAACGCCTGAAAATCAGCCCGTAACATCGGGCGGCTCAGAAACCCTAGCCGCAGCGCGACCTGCGAATGGTGCGCTGGAAGTTGTTTGCGCCCTGTAGCCGAAGCGTGAGCTTCGGCCGAACCTACGCCTGAACGACAGGTTCGATTCCTACTTCTTGTCCTTCAACATCCCGGGAGAGAACCATTTGATCACGTAGTAACTCGCCTGCGTCTGCCCCACATTCCGCAGGCTGTGATACTCGTTCGATGCTTCGAACACGATCGAACCCGGCCCGACGCGATTCGTCACGCTGTTCTGTACCGCTTCGATCATCCCTTCCTTGACGATGATCAATTCCTCCGCCGGATGCTGATGCCCCGCGTGCGGCATCTCACCCGGATTCAGCGTGGTGACATGACACGACAGTTGGTCGAGCGTGGCGGTGGGCGCCTCGAAGAATTGCCGCCGCGCCCCCACCTTCGTCGGCTCGGCCTTGACGCCGTTCCAGTCGAACACCGTCGATTTCATCACCGTCTTGCCGGACGACTGGGCCAAGGCCACGGCGGCCAGCGTCGCACAGGCGGCAACAACTGCGATCACTACGTCTCTTCTGGTTATCATTTGCGGATTCTCCTTCCGATCATCATAAAATGTCCACCGCCCACGCCGTACGACGTCGGCCGGTTGTCGTGGGTTCTGCCCGAGGCTAAGACTGTAGCTGCTTCAGACTGAATCGTCCAGTTCTTCGGATGACATCTCCGGGCGGAAAGCCGATCGCCGAACACCGACAGCTATTTTCCCAACGCCAGCATTCGTTCGATTGGTACGAGGGCGCGGCGGCGGGTGTCTTCGTCGAGGGTGACCTCGGGCCCGAGATTCTCCAACGCGGCCACCGCTTTTTCCAGCGTGTTCTTTTTCATGAAACTGCACTCGTTGCAGTGGCAGGTGTCGGTCGGACCGGGAATGAACACTTTGTCGGGCAATTCCTTCTTCAGCCGGTGCAACATGCCCGACTCGGTCGCAATGATGAACTCGTGCGCGACCGAGTTCCGACAATAGCCGACCATTTTCTCGGTCGAACACACTTCGTCGGCCATCAGGCGGACTGCCGGCAGACACTCGGGATGCGCCACGATCTTCGCGTCGGAATACTCCTGTTTCAACCGGAAGAGAGCTTTGTGCGTGAACAGCACGTGAGTCGAACACGCGCCCGGCCACAAAATCATTTGCCGGCCCGTCTGCGCCCCGACCCATTGACCGAGGTTCTGGTCGGGCACGAACAGGATCTTCTTGTCGGCCGGGATCGAGTCGACCACTTTGACGGCGTTGCTCGACGTGCAGATGATGTCCACGAGCGCTTTGACGGCGGCGGTGCAGTTGATGTAGGCGACGATGACGACGTCGGGATGCGCTTCCTTCCATCTGGCCAACGACCGCGCGTCGCAGGAATCGGCCAGCGAACAGCCCGCTTCGAGATCGGGCAGCAACACGGTCTTCTTCGGGTTGACGATCTTTGCCGTCTCGGCCATGAAATGCACACCGCAGAACAGGATCACGGCGGCGTCGGTTTCCTTCGCCTTGAACGACAGGCCGAGCGAATCCCCAACGAAATCGGCGACGTCCTGCAACTCGGGCACCTGGTAGTTGTGCGCGAGGACGACGGCGTTGCGCTGCGTTTTCAGCTCGCGCACGCGTTCCTGAAGTTCGGTGGTCTCAGCCGTGGCAATCATGGAATTGACCCGCGAACCAAGGTTATCGGAATCGCCCGCCTTGTCAACGCAGGCTTGAGGTGGGCCTGTCCCGGTCGTCCACGCCGCCGACGACCCTCGCCGCTCGCAAAGCGCCGCCACAGACGGACGTATGGCCACCGCTTCCTCAGCACTTGCCGAGTCGCGCGTTTTCGTCCATATTCGCTGTGGCATGGCGCCCCAGGTCAGTCGCGTCGGCAATCTTGAACGGACCCGTACGAGCCGGGTCAATGGGTTGAATTTTATGGACAAGTCAATTTCGCGTGGCGGTCTCCGAACAGCCCGGTGGTGGACCATCGGGCTGGCCTTCTGTTTGACGGCATTCTCTCCCGTCTGCTTGTCGGCGGCGACGGCACGGTCTCAAGCATCGAACAGCGACCTCGAATTGGCCCGGCGCCTGGAAAGCGCTTTCGAGAGAGTCGCCGATCAGGCCAGCCCTGCAGTCGTCGTCATCAAGACCGAGCGCAAGATTGGCGTATCGGTCGAATCACAGGACGATAACGGCGACGACAACGGTCAGCAGTTTAAGGGCACACCGTTCGAGTTTTTCTTCCGGCAACTGCCGCCGGGGCATCCGCGCGACATCGACGCTCAGGGCTCGGGAATCATCTTTCGTCGCGATGGCTATATTCTCACCAACCAGCACGTGGTTGATGGCGCCGACACGATTACCGTGCATCTCGAAGACGGCACGGAGTATTCCGGCAAAGTCGTCGGCGCGGACGACCGGACCGACATCGCCGTGGTCAAGATCGACGCGAAGGATTTGACGGCGGCCAAGCTCGGCAACAGCGATGAAGTCAAAGTGGGCCAGTGGGCCATCGCGATCGGCGCCCCCTACGAACTCGATTACAGTTTCACCGTCGGTTTCGTCAGCGCCAAAGGGCGGTCCGCGCTCTGGAGCCAGAGCGGCAGCGCCTACGAGGATTACATCCAGACCGACGCGTCCATCAACCCCGGCAATTCGGGCGGACCGCTTTGCGACATCGAAGGCCGCGTCATCGGCATCAACACGGCCATTCGCGGACTGAATCGTGGCATCGGGTTCGCCATCCCCATCAACATGGCCCGGGAGATTGCCGACCAGCTGATCGAGAAGGGCAAGATCGTCCGGCCGTGGATCGGCATCGGCATCCAGTCCCTGTCCGACAACAAGGAACTCGCCGAATTCGCCAACGGCGTGAAGGACGGCGTCGTCGTGCAGGAAATCCACGCCGACACGCCCGCCGCCAGCAGCGATCTGAAGCCGGCCGACATCGTCGTCGCAGTGGATGGCGTGGCGGTGAAGACGCCGAAGGAACTGCAGCAGCAGATTCTCCGCAAACAAATCGGCCAGAAGGTCGTCCTCGACGTCTGGCGCGGCGGGAAGAAAATCCAGGTCGCGCTGCAAACCGGCGAGATGCCGGACCGTCTCCAGTTGGCGTCCCACCAGCAGACCGGCAAACCGAAGGCCGAAAGCGCGTTCGGTCTGACGGTCCAGTCCTTGACGAAGGAGCTCGCGGACCGCCTCAATATCGGCAGCACCGCGGGCGTCGTCGTCACCGACGTTGCTGACGGCAGCGTTGCCCAGGACAAGGGGTTGCAACGCGGCGACGTGATTACCGAGATCGACCGCGCGCCCGTTCGTTCCGCTGAAGATTTCCGGGCCGCCATCGCCAAGATCGACCGCGACAAAGGCGGGTTACTGTACGTTCAACGCGATGGCACGTCCACTTTCGTCGTGCTGAAGGGCACCAAGTAACATTGGCGTCCTCCACGCGCGAAGGGTCTCCCCCGCCTAGCCACGGGGGAGACTTTTTTGTCGAGACAGCCGGCGCAGGACCCGCAGGTTTTCCACGTCTTCGTGCAAATCGTCGCTCTTCGGCGTTTCGAGTACCATCGGCAACCCGCGCCAGCGCCCGTCGCCGAGCACGCTGCGGAATCCCGACAACCCGATGTGCCCTTGGCCGATGTGCGCGTGCCGGTCAACCCGCGAACCGAGCGGCGCCTTCGAGTCGTTGAGGTGGACCCCGACTACGTGGTTCGAACCGACGACCCGGTCGAACTTCCGCATCGTTTCTCGATAACCCTGTGGCGTGCGAATGTCGTAACCCGCCGCCAACAAATGACACGTGTCGATGCAGACGGCCACACGCTCCGGGGCGGCGACCGACCCCATGATCTCCGCGAGATGCTCGAACCGATAACCGAGATTGCTCCCCTGCCCTGCCGTCGTCTCGAGCGCGATTTTCACCGGGCTGTTCCGCGTCGCCCGGAACACCTCATCCAAGCTGCGCGCGACGCGGCGCAACCCCAGCCGCTCGCCCGCGCCCAGGTGCGCGCCGGGGTGCATCACGATAAACGGCACGCCGAGTTGTGTCGCCCGCTGGATCTCGTCAATCATCGCCGCGATGGACCGGCGCCGCGTGAGTCCCGCTGCCGCCGCGAGATTGATGAGATAGCACGCATGCGCGAACACCGGCGCGATCTTCGTCGCCTGCTGCTGTACGTGAAACCGCTGCGTTTCCGCCGCCGTCAACTTCTTTCCCCGCCACTGCCGGTTACTCTTCAGAAAAACCTGGATGGTGTCGCAGCCGATCGACGCCCCGCGCTCCAACGCGCGATCGACCCCGCCGGCAATCGACATGTGTGCCCCCAATCGAATCATGGGTATCTCGTGGCCCCGATTTGACCCAAACGCCTTCCGGGTTGATTGTGCAGAGGATGGAGGCTAAAAGCAAAACATGAAAAAATTCCTTCGGTGGCTCGGCATCGGGTTGTTGGTACTGGCGGTCGTGTTGATCCTCGGGCGCAACGTCATCGCCCGCTTGTCCGTCGAGGTGGGCACCAAAAAACTGACGGGGTTCCCCTTGGAAATCGGCTCCGTCAACGTCGGCCTGCTCAATGGCAAGCTCGACGTACGCAACTTGAAATTGATGAACCCGCCCGACTTCGAAGAGAAGATGTTCGTCGATCTCCCGGAGTTCCGCATGGATTACCGGCTCGGCTCGATGCTGGCCGGCGCGCCGCACATCAACGACATGCTGGTGAACCTCAAACAGATTGTCGTCGTCAAAAACGCCAAGGGCGAATCCAACGTGCAACGATTGAAAGGCGTCACCTCATCCTCCAGCGGCACGGGATCCGACTCCGCCAAGACCGAGACCGGCAAGAAGACGTCGTATCGCGTGGACCAACTGCGGATTCATATCGGTACGGTAACCATCGAGGATTACAGCAAAGGCAAACTTTCCGAGCGCACCATCCCGTTGAACGTCGACGCCACGTACAAAGACATCACGGATTCCACCGACATCACCCGCTTGGTGCTCATGACCATGATGAGCCAGGTGCGTCTGCCCGATATCGGCGTCAACGTCAACGACTTGAAGAAGAACCTCAGTGGCGTGACCGATTCGACCGGCAAAGCGTTGGAGGGCGCTTCTCAAGAACTCGAGAAATCGACCAAGGGATTCTTCAACTCGCTCGAGAAAGCCCTCCCCAGCCACGAGCAGAACAAGTGACCCGGCAGAACGCGCCACGGCCCCCGTCGGCGCCGTCGGAAGCCAACGGCTGCCGGCGGCAAACCCCGGCGCGAGAGTTGAAGGGATTATTCTTCCTCCGCCCGCAGCTTGGCGATGACGGAGAAATCTTCCAGCGTGGTGGTGTCGCCCTTGACGTCGCCACCCGCAGCGATCTCTTTCAACAGTCGCCGCATGATTTTACCCGAGCGCGTCTTGGGCAACGCGTCGGTGAACCGGATGTCGTCGGGCTTGGCGAGCGACCCGATCTGCTTGGCGACGTGGTCGCGTAGTTCGTCCTTCAATTCGGGCGTGACTTGCACGCCGCTGCGCGGGGTGACGAACGCGACCAGCGCCTGGCCCTTCAAGCTGTCGGACCGGCCCACCACGGCGGCTTCGGCGACTTTCGGGTGGGAGACGAGCGCGCTTTCGACCTCCGCGGTGCCGATGCGATGGCCGGCAACGTTGAGCACGTCGTCGATGCGACCCACGATCCAGAAATAGCCGTCCGGATCGCGGCGGCTGCCGTCGCCGGTGAAATACACGTGCGGGATCTCGCTCCAATACTGGTGTTTGAACCGTTCCGGGTCGCCGTAGATCGTGCGCAGCATCGACGGCCACGGACGCCGGATGACGAGGTAGCCGCCGACGTTGGGTGGGAGTTCCTTGCCTTCCCGGTTGACGACCGCCGCGTCGACCCCAAAGAAGGGTAACGTGCCGCTGCCGGGCTTGGTCGGCGTCGCGCCGGGCAGCGGCGTAATCATGATCGCGCCCGTTTCGGTCTGCCACCACGTGTCCACGATCGGGCAGCGTTTCCGGCCGATGACGTTGTGATACCACATCCACGCCTCGGGATTAATCGGTTCGCCGACGGTGCCGAGCAGGCGCAGCGAACGGAGGTCGTGTTTGCGCGGCCATTCGTCGCCCCAGCGCATGAACGCCCGGATGGCGGTCGGCGCCGTGTAGAAAATGGTGACTTTGTATTTGTCAACGAGGCGCCAGAACCGGTCCGGCTCGGGCCAGTTGGGCGCGCCTTCGTACAGGACGGTGGTCGCGCCGTTGGCGAGCGCGCCGTACACCGTATAACTGTGGCCCGTAACCCAGCCGATGTCGGCGGTGCACCAGTACGTGTCGTCTTCCTTCAGGTCGAACACGTATTTCGTCGTCAGATACACGCCGAGCAGGTAGCCGGCCGTGGTGTGCAACACGCCTTTCGGTTTGCCCGTGCTGCCGCTGGTGTAGAGAATGAACAACGGATGTTCGCTATCGAGTCTTTCCGCCGGACAATCGGCACCGACGTACTCCAGTTCACGGTGCCACCACACGTCGCGGCCTTCCTGGATGTGAATCTCGTTGTGGGTGCGCCGCAATACAATGACGCGCCGGACGCTCGGGCATTGCTCGAGTGCTTCGTCCACGTTCTTCTTCAAGTGAACGATCTGCCCGCGCCGAAACCCGCCGTCGGCGGTGATGACCATGTTCGCCTGACAATCATGGATGCGATCGATGAGCGCCTGGGCGCTGAACCCGCCGAACACGACCGAGTGCGTCGCGCCGATGCGGGCGCACGCGAGCATGGCGATGGCCGCTTCGGGAACCATCGGCATGTAAATGATGATGCGGTCGCCTTTGACAATGCCGTTCCGCTTCAGCACGTTGGCGAATCGACACGTCTCGCGATGCAGATCGGTGTAGGTGAGCACGCGGGTCTCGCCGGGATTGCCGAAGCCGGCAGGTTCGCCTTCCCAAATGAGGGCGGCTTTGTTGCGCCGCGGCCCTGCGAGGTGCCGGTCGAGGCAGTTGTAACTGAGATTGATCTGGCCGCCGACGAACCATTTGGCGAACGGCTCACGCCATTCGAGCAGCTTCTTCCACGGCTTGAACCAATGGAGTTCCTTCGCCATGCGCGCCCAGAACTTCCGGGGGGTACGCAGGGATTCCCGGTATAGCCTGCGGTACTCGGCCAGCGATCGGATGTGGGCTTGCCGGACGAATGCGGCCGGCGGCTTGAACTTGCGGCCTTCCCTTTGCAGCGAAGTGATGTCAGTCTGCGACATGAATGCTTTCCGGGACAGACGGCTCGTGGCCCGCGACGCATACTAGCGGCGAACACGGGCAGCGGTCAAGCCGGCGGGCCGGGGCGGCAAACCCACCGCCGGCCGTTCACACCGAACTGCCACCACCGCGCCTCGCGAAAGCGCGGCTGCAACCGGCTCACTTGATATCCGACGTACACTGCGGGCAACGGGTGGCCCTGATCGGGATGGTCGAGAAACACCGGGGACATTCCTTCGTCGTCGGCGCGGAAGGCGCCGCCGGCGCGTGCTCCAGCCTGTGTTTCATCGCGTTCATGGCCTTGATCACGATGAATATGCAAAACGCGACAATGACGAAGTCGAGCACTGTGTTGATGAACTTCCCGTAGCTGATGATCACGGCCGGCGTCGTTTTGCCGGCGGCGTCCACCGTGGCGTCTTTGACTTTGATCGCCAGGCTGGCGAAATCGACACCACCCAACAGCACCCCGATGGGCGGCATCAGCACGTCGTTGACCATCGACGTTACGATCTTGCCGAACGCGCCGCCGATGATGATGCCGACGGCCATGTCGACGACATTGCCCCGCATGGCAAACTCTTTGAATTCCTTGATCATTCCCATGGCGTTTCTCCTCTCGGGTGAATCGGGTTGCGGGGTTTGAGACCAGTCTACTGGCTGCCGCCCAGCATGCCGCCAACCGCGTTCTTGGCTTTCTGGGTTGCCTCCGTAGCCGCGGTGCCGGCCATCGCCTGCTTCACCTGGGCCATCAGGTCGTTCACCATCTCCTGCTGCTCGGGCGTGAGCTTCATCGCGGACAGTTTGTTCAACACATCCATCGCTTCTGAGTACTTGCTGCTGGCAACGAGCGCTTTGGCCTTGTCGATCATGCTGTCCGCAGTCGACGCGGCCGATTGGGCGGCTTGTTCCGCTGCCGGTTTGGCCGCTTCAGCCTGCTTCTGGACTTCGGGGGCGGTCTGGGGCGCTTCGACGGCGGACGGCGGAGCGGACCGTGCCGCGGGCGCGCGTTCCTGCTTGCTGCAAGCGCTCAGCAATCCGGTGCACAAGGTGATGACGGCGAGCAATCGAATGATTCTCATCGTGGCCTCCTAACTTATTCCGATGGTTTCTATTCTGCCGGTCCGAACTTATAAACCAGTGACGCCAAAATCGCCAGATCGTTGGGGACCCGGCCTGGGGCCGGGTCGCTGTTATAGCGATCCTGGAACACGATGCGCAGGTTGAATTGAGCGGTCATGGATGCTTCCGCGCCCAGTTCGCTGATGAGCAGATAGGTGCTGAAGTCATCCACCTTGGGCAGGTAGGTGACTTCTTCCCAGACTTTCGCCTGTTTGCCCCAGTTGTGCTCGGCGCGCTCATTGAGATGGAGAGTGAAGAAGTTGCTGTCGTCGCCTCCCTGACGCTGGTGTTCGTAGTCGGCGCCGACTTCGCCGTGGAGGCGGGAGGCATCGCTCTTGATGAAAAAGTAACCGACGGCCGGACCGACGACTTCCCGGTTCTGCAAATCGGCCACATCGTCGTGCCAGGCGTCGACGCGTCCGCTGCCGTACCATCGCTCGGTAAACAAGTGTTTGTAGTCCGCGAATCCGTGAATGTTCTCGGCGTTGGTCACCTCGTTGGTTCTCGACCCGAAGTTGTTCACTCCGTACTGGCCGTCGGCACCAAGCCGCCACTCGTCCATCTTCCAAAATTTCGCCAGGTCAAACGCCCCGTTGCCCGTGAGCGTCTTGCTGTTGCCCTGCGTGACCGACAAACCCAACGCGATGCTCCCATGCCAATCCTTGACCACGTCGCTGTCGGGCGGCGCTGAAGCGGCGGGCACGCCGTCGGCCCGGCCGGTAACGACGCCCGCCAGTAGTCCTGTGACCACGAACGTTGCTGCGATATACAATTTGATTCGATGCATGTCGCCTCCGATTGAATGCTGGTTTAGAACAACAACTCCGCGAACGCACCTGCGCCCACGGCAAACTCACTTGACGGCTGAGCCAAACACTTTCTTCAACAAATCCGTGGTGCGCGCCATCGGATTCTTCCGAATCTCCTTCTCCTCAACAGCGATCATCTTGAACAGCCCGTCCGTGGCCTTCTGCGTAACGTAGGCATCGATGTCCAAGTCCTTCTTGTTTGAAAGCACGACCGCGAAGCCCGCCTTGCCGATGAAATTCTTGTAGGCGGCCGTCACCCCGGTTTTTTCAGTGGCGGCTTTCACAACCGGCAACATCTTCTCCTGGATGCGGGACTCGCCCACTTTCCGAAAATACTGTGTGGCCGCGTCGTCCCCTCCGTTGAGGATCTGCTCCGCATCCGCCACGGTCATCTGCCGGATCCCCTCGCTGAAAATCGGTCCGGCCTCGGTCACCGCCGTCTCGGCGGCGTGATTCAGCGCGGCGACAAACTCGTCGGCGTACTTCTGCTGGCCCACGAGCCGCAAGCCCTTCTCGATCTCCACCAGCGAATCGGGCAGCGGAATCCTCACCTCAAGGTTCTTCAGGAAACCGTCCGTCTTGCTCAGATTGCCAATGGCCGTCTCAGCACCCTTGGCCAGTGCGTCCTTCAGTCCGCTGGCAATCTCGTCCGCCGAGAGATGTACCGTGGGGGACGCAGCGCTGGAGTTGGTAGACCCTGCTCCTTGCTTCAGGAAATCGAGCCAGCCCGCCTGTGCGGACGCGACAGTCACGTACCCGGCCACCGCCCACGAGACAATCCGAAACCGACCCGTCGATTGAGTTCCACCAAATCGCATGGCCACCTCACCTGACGCAAGCCTTTACCAAAGCACCTTATCATTGCAAGATATTTTTTGGACGTGCATCCGGGCGCCGCCCAGCCTATGGTTTCGCATGGTTCACCACGACACCGTGAACGACGAGACGATGGTGGCGCGGCGGCGCAGCGCCCGCGAAATCTTCGTGCGCGTGTCGGCGTACCTGCGGCGTTACCCATGGTTTGGCGTCGGCACAGTCGTTTGTGCGGTCATTTCCACGGTCGCCGGCCTGGCGTTTCCCAAGCTGACGCAGGTGATGATCGACAATGTCATTGCCCATCGGCGGATGGATCTCGTGCTCGTGATGGCCGGACTGCTGCTGCTCGCGTGTTTCCTGCGCGATCTGTTCAACTTTCTCCGGATCCAGCTCAACAACCGGTTCGAACAACGCGTGATTTTCGACATGCGTTGCGATCTCTACGACAAACTGCAGCGCTTGTCGGTCAACTACTACGACCAACGGGCCACGGGCGATTTGATGACCCGCGTCATCGACGACGTGAACGCCGTCGAGCGAGTGCTGATCGACGGTATCGAACAGGGCACGACCGCTCTGCTGGGGTTGGTGGGCGTTGTGTTCATGATGATCAACTTCGACGCGCGGCTGACGTTTTGGTCGCTGCTCCCGATTCCCCTGCTGACCGCCGGCGCGCTGATTTACACGATGACCGCGCACAAGCGTTACCGCGCAGTGCGCCAGGCGACTTCGGCGCTGAACGCCCTGCTGCACGACAACCTGCAGGGCATCCGCCAGATCAAGGGCTTCGGACGCGAACCGCACGAACTCGGCCGGTTCCAGTCGCGGGCCCAGACCCTGCGGCGCTCGACCCTGCGGGTGATGGGGGCCTGGTCGATGTACTCGCCGGCGATGGAATTCAGCGCGTGGCTCGGCTACGTCATCGTGTTTTGGCTCGGTGGCCGGGCGGTCATTGCCGATCAACTCAGCCTCGGCAAACTCGTCGGCTTCCTCGCCTATCTCGGAATGCTGTATCAGCCGGTGCGCTCGCTGCACGGGCTGAACCAGATGTTCCAGGCGGGACGGGCCGCGGGCGAACGCGTGTTCGACATCCTCGACGCGCCGATCGAGGTGGCCGAGACAGGCGGAGCGGCGGAATTCAGCGGCCGCGCGCGCGGCGCCGTCGAATATCGCGGCGTGAGCTTCCAATACCGCGCGGCCCTGCCGGTGTTGCAGGAGGTCACGATCCACGCCCGCCCGGGCGAGACCATCGCGCTGGTCGGACCAACCGGGGCCGGCAAGACGACGATTGTGAATCTGCTCCCGCGGTTTTACGACGTGACGGGCGGACAAATCCTGATCGACGGCCACGACGTTCGTGAGGTGACGCTCAAATCGCTGCGCGACCAGATCGGCATCGTGTCGCAGGAAGCGTTTTTGTTCAACGGCACCATTCGCGAAAACATTCTCTACGGACGACTCGGAGCCTCGGAGGCGGAGATGATCGAGGCGGCCCGGGCGGGCAACTGCCACGAGTTCATCATGCGCTTGCCCGAGAGGTACGACTCCCGCGTCGGCGAGCGCGGGGTGAAACTCAGCGTGGGCGAGAAACAGCGGGTGAGCATTGCCCGGGCGCTGCTGAAAGATCCGCCGATACTCATTCTCGACGAAGCGACTGCGAGCGTGGACACGGCAACGGAGAAACTGATCCAGGAAGCGCTCGAGCGACTCATGGCGCATCGCACGAGTTTCGTGATCGCCCACCGGCTCTCGACCGTGCGCAACGCCGATCAGATCATCGTGGTGCGGTCGGGCCGGATCATCGAGCGCGGCACCCACGAGGAGTTGATGGCCCAGGACGGCTTGTACGCGCACCTGTGCCGCGTGCAATCGACGGCGGTGACGATCGAGGAGCGCCTCGAGGAATTGGAAGCGGACGCGGCGCCGCGTTGAGGCTAACCGGACACGGCGGCCAACGCCGGTACCTCCGCCGGCTCCACGCCGAGGGATTTCATCACGATGGGGCGCAGGTCGGTGGCGAGGCGCGCGCCGTCCACCAACGCATCGGCCCGGTGGGTCGCTGGTTCGTCCACGCCCACAGCGACGACAGTCAGGGATTTCGTCGCTGCACTGGACTTGAGTTGTTGCAGGGCCGTACACGCGTTCGCCGCCGGTGGACGGGCATCGAGAACGACTAGGTCGGGCGACCCGCGCGAGGCGGTGCCAATGGCGTCGGCAAACACGGTTACCACGGAGCACAGCACCTGGGGATGTTCGAGCGCGCCAACGATCGGCGCAGCAGCCTCGGCGTTGGGGGCACATACCAGCACCTTTTTGAAATCGCATTCGTGACGAATGTGCCACATGACGTCGTGGAGCGCGGAGGTGCCCTTGGCGAAGAACCGGCGGGCCCCCAGCGTGCGGGCGTGCTGGATGTCGTTGCTCGTGCTGCGGTTGGAGAGCATGAAGACGGGGATGTTGGCCAGGGCGGCGTCCTCCCGCAAATGTTTCAAGACCTCGAGCCCATCCATTTTCGGCAACATGATGTCGAGCAGAATAATGTCGGGCCGAAGGTCCCGGGCCCGCTGCAGACCCTGTTCGCCGTCGTCAGCCGTGGCCACTTGAAACCCCTCGCGCTGCAACCGTTCGCGGAAGATTCGCTGGATGTGTTGATTGTCCTCGATCAATAACAGGTGTGGCATGAATCACCTCATGTCCAACAGGCTGGCGACCGTCTTCACCACCCGGTTGACTTTGAAATCTTCCTTGTTGATGAACGCGTACTGGTGCGTCTGAATTGTGGCGGACTCGTGTTCGTCCAGCATCACGCCCGTGATGACCAGGACTTGCATGTCCTTGAGTTTCTCCTGCTGCGTGATGTAGCGGATCACGCCCCACCCATCGAGTTCGGGGAGATTCAGATCCAACAGCAACAAATCGGGCTTGCCTTCTTCAAGCTTGGCGATGGCCTCCGTGCCCGTGGTCGCCTCGGCGAGGTGATAGCCCTCATCCTTGAGCGCACACTTGAGCACGTCGCGGAAGCTTTCTTCGTCGTCGACGATGAGGATGTTCTTCTTGCCGGCGGACGTGGCGGCGCGGACGCTGCGCAAAACGTCGCGCGGGCTGAGTGGTGCGGCGACGGCCAACGGCATGCCCAGTCCGTGGGCGCTGCTGTTGGAAAGAAAGATGGTCGGGATGTTCTTCGTTTCCGGTTTGATCTTCAATTCCTGAAACGTCGACCACAAATCCGAGGAGGAATCCTGCGCGTCGAGCAGGATCACCAGCGGCTGCAGCTTGCACGCGAGCGTCACTGCTCTTTCGGCGTCGCCCGCCGTCCGAACGTCGTACTCGTGGGAACCCAGACCGTCGGCGAGAATGCGCGCGATGTCGGGGCGTTCACTGACCACCAGGACGACGCGTTGACCGTCGCCGTCCGGGCCGCGCGCCGTGTTACCCGCCGCGGCAATGTGCGACCGCAACCGGTGGATCCCTTCGATCTCCTCATAATTTTGGGGAAGAGATACCGTCGCGGTGGTCCCTTGGCCCGGCGTGCTCTGGATTGCGATGTCGCCTCCCAGCATATCGACCAGTTGCTTGGTGATATACAGGCCAAGGCCGGTGCCCTCGTGCGCCCGGTGCGCGGAACCGTCCACTTGGTAGAACTTCTCGAAGACGCGGTCGAGTTGGTCGGGCGGAATGCCGACGCCGGTGTCCCGCACGTCGATGGCAAATCGCGGGTTGGCGCGGCCGCCGGCACCAGGTTGCGACACCACGGAGACGGCAATGGTCACCCCACCGCGGTCGGTGAACTTGATCGCGTTGCCGACGAGGTTGATGAGGATCTGCTTGAGCTTGCCCCGGTCGGTCCGAATGAGGGGTTGATTCACGAGAACCGAGGAGGTGAGCTCGACGTGCTTGCCATCGGCGATCGGTTTGAGCTGGCCGATCAACTCGCTGATGAGATCGCGCAGGTCAAACGAGTGGAGGACCAGGTCGGCGCGGCCACTTTCAATGCGGGAGAGGTCGAGCAGGTTGTTGACGAGGTCCAGCAGGTCTTGCGCACTTTCGTGGATGAACCGGACCGTTTGTTCCTGCTCGTCGGTCATCGGCCCGTAGACGCTGTCGAGCAGCAGTTCGGCATAGCCAATGATGGCGTGAATCGGTGTGCGGAGTTCGTGGCTGCAGTTGGCGAGAAACTCGGCTTTGAGCCGATTCACGTTTTCGAGATGGCGAACCTGCTCAAAGGTCAATCCCTCAGATGTATCGTCGGCGCTCACCGTCGTCTCTGGTTGAACGGGCGGCCGATGCCGGCGCGAACGCCCCGATTCATGAGGGGGCGCCAACATCGGAACCGCAGTGATTCACCTACGATCGCGGGCTGACGGGTGTGTGACTGTCCAGTTCTTCCTGCAAACTGACGGCGCCCTCAAAGAGTTCCGTGAACCCTCCGATGGCCGCGGCGATCTGCGGTGCCTTGTCGAGGCAGAGTTGGCTGAGTTTCTGGCATTGGGCCGGATTGCGTTGGGTCAACTCGGCCATCGCCATAATCACGGCGACGTTGTTATTGACGGCATGGCGAACCGTGCGCAGATTCTGGTACAGCGCTTCCATCTGCTTGTGCAATTGCTCCAACTGCTTGTCGCCATGCTTGATAGCGCCTTGTTCGAATTCCGTTGCGGTCGCTTCCATGAGTCCCTTGGTTCCCTGTTAGGTTGTTGCTTTCTCGTGGCTATTGCCACGCCAATTCCTTTGAGCAGGTGATATGCCAGCGCTTTCCGGCGAATTTCGCTGGGATAAGGAAAGACCATGGTTATAATGGGAACTTTGAAATCATTCGGGATTTGGCGGCGAACGCGATGCCCAAAGACTCCATCATTATTGCCGGCGCCCGGGAGCACAACCTCAAGAACATCCATCTCAACCTCCCGCGTGAGAAGCTCATCGTCGTCACGGGATTGAGCGGCTCGGGCAAATCGAGTCTCGCATTCGATACCATCTATGCCGAGGGCCAGCGGAAGTACGTCGAGAGCTTGTCGGCTTACGCGCGACAATTCCTGGAGCACCTGCAGAAGCCCGACGTCGACTACATCGAGGGGCTCTCCCCGGCGATTGCCATCGAACAACGGTTTGGCGGCAGCAACCCGCGTTCGACCATCGCGACCACCACCGAGATTTACGAGTACCTGCGCCTGCTCTTCGCCAACATCGGCAAACCGCATTGCTACCGCTGTGGGCGTCCCATCACCACCCAGACCACCAGCCAGATCGTCGACCAGATCCTGGACCTTGGCGACGGCACGCAACTCATGCTGCTGGCGCCCCTGGTGCGCAAGCGGAAGGGAGAATTCCGCGACGTGGTTGCCCGCATCAAACGCGAGGGGTTCGTGCGGGCGCGCGTCGACGGTGAGATTCTCGACCTGTCCGACGGAGTCAAGCTCGACAAACGCCGCAACCACGACATCGAACTGGTCGTCGACAGGTTGACTGCCTTCCCTCGAACCCGGGCGCGGCTCGCCGATTCGGTCGAAACGACGCTCAAGTGGGGTTCGGGCCTGCTGCTGGCGTTGTACCGCACCGCGACCACGCCGGTCACCGCGCCGTGGTCGGAACGTCTGTTCAGCAGTCAGAACGCCTGCCCGGAATGCGGCATCAGCTACGGCGAGTTCACGCCGCGACATTTCTCGTTCAACTCGCCCGACGGCGCATGCCGGACCTGCCACGGCCTGGGCACGAAACCGTTTTTCGATCCCGATCTGATTGTGCCCGACCGGAACAAATCGGTCGCCAACGGCGCGATCGCAGCGTGGCGTCGCGGCGGGCGGCGTCTGCTGATCTATTACCGGATGTTGCTGCGCGGTCTGGCCAAGCATTATGGCATCGACATCGAAGTCCCCTTCAAGGACCTGCCCGAGAACGCCCAGAAGGGATTGTTGTACGGCTCGGGCGACGAAAAGATCCAGTTCACTTATTGGCGGAAGGGCGCGTGGCGCAAAATGGAAAAGCCGTTCGAAGGCGTCATCCCCAACCTCGAACGACTCTACGACGAGACGGACAGCGAGTTTACCAAGGCACGGCTGCAACAATTCATGGTGGCCATGCAGTGCCCGGACTGCAAGGGCGCGCGCCTGCGTCCCGAGAGCCTGGCGGTCACGGTCGCCGGCAAGTCGATCATCGATCTCACCCGCATGAGCATCGACGAGACGCTCGGGTTCCTGGCCTCGCTGGAACTGACGCAGTTCGAACAGGAAGTTGCCGGCGAGATCATCAAGGAGGTTCGCTCGCGGCTCACCTTTCTCAAGAACGTCGGGCTCTCCTACCTGACGCTCGATCGCCAGAGCGACACGCTCTCAGGCGGCGAAGCCCAGCGGATTCGCCTGGCCACACAGGTCGGCGCGGGGCTCGTCGGCGTGCTCTATGTCCTCGACGAACCGAGCATCGGTCTCCACCAGCGCGACAATCATCGCTTGCTCGACACCCTCAAGGGGTTGCGCGATCTCGGCAATACCGTCATCGTCGTCGAGCACGACGAAGACACCATTCGCGCCGCGGATTTCGTCGTCGATCTCGGCCCCGGCGCGGGGTTGCACGGCGGCCACCTCGTGGCGGCGGGACCGCTGCAGGCAATTCTGGACAGCCCGAAATCACTTACCGGCCGGTATCTCCGCGGCGAGTTGCAGATTCCCGTGCCGAAGACCCGCCGCCCGCCGAAACGCGGGTGGCTCACCGTTCGCGGCGCACGCGAGAACAACCTCAAGAACATCGACGTCCGTTTTCCGTTCGGCACGCTCATCTGCGTCACCGGAGTGAGCGGCTCCGGGAAGAGCACGCTGGTGGACGAGATTCTGCGGAAAGCGTTGTTCCGAAGATTCTACCGCGCCAAGGACCGGCCCGGCGCGCACGACGAGATCGTTGGCGTCGAAGAACTCGACAAGGTGATCGTCATCGATCAATCGCCCATTGGCCGCACGCCCCGCTCGAACCCCGCCACGTACACCGGAATGTTCAACCACATTCGCACGCTGTTTGCGCAATTGCCCAACGCCCGCGTCCGCGGCTACGGCCCGGGCCGGTTCAGTTTCAACGTCAAAGGCGGCCGTTGCGAAACGTGCCAGGGTGACGGGATCATCAAGATCGAAATGCACTTCCTGCCCGATGTGTATGTGACGTGCGAGCAATGCGGCGGGAAACGCTACAGCCGCGAAACACTCGAAATCACCTACAAAGGCCGCAACATCGCCGACGTGCTCGACATGACTGTTGATGAAGCCGAGGAGTTCTTCCGCGCCGTGCCGAAGGTCCGCGACATTCTGCAAACGCTGCAGGACGTCGGGCTGGGCTATCTCAAGATCGGCCAGCAGGCGACCACGCTCAGCGGGGGCGAGGCGCAGCGCGTGAAACTTTCCACCGAACTGGCCAAGAAAGCCACGGGTCGGACGCTGTACATCTTGGACGAGCCGACGACGGGTCTGCATTTTGCCGACATCGCCAAACTGCTCGAGGTGCTGACCAAATTACGCGATGCCGGCAACACCGTGCTCGTTATCGAACACAACCTCGACGTCATCAAGTGTGCCGACTGGATTATCGATCTCGGCCCT
The DNA here is from genome assembly GCA_035515475.1 of Verrucomicrobiia bacterium. Lineage (GTDB taxonomy): Bacteria > Verrucomicrobiota > Verrucomicrobiia > Palsa-1439 > Palsa-1439 > DATJBF01. The sequence goes on along the minus strand of DATJBF010000005.1, from coordinate 43,620 downwards.
GAAGGTGGCGACGCGGGTGGCCGCATCGTCGCCGAAGGTCCGCCCGAACGGATCTGCCAGGTCCCGCAGTCCTACACCGGCCAGTTCCTGCAGAAAGCGATCGACCGGAAATAGGCGGTGAATCTCCGTTCGTAGTCTCAAGGCCTCCTCCACAGGCGTCCCCACGTATCCGTACGTGGAAGCGCCGATCCGTCGTGACAGAGTTCTACGCCCCCCGCTCGGCTTGCATGGAAACGGGTCACACATGAGATCACTTTGTCTTGAACTTTCGGCCGAAAGCGAAAGAATCCGTGCTGGTTGGAAGGGTTGAGATGCGGTTCTTTTCTTCGGATGAGCCGAGAGGGAGACACTGAATAATGAACAGACCTGATTCTCAGCCGTTTCTTTCGAATTCCCATCGCAGTAGATTGATGAAATCGAGCCCTCCTAACAATGTCACCCTGAGCCTGTCGAAGCTTGCCACGTTTCACGTGGGGTCTCTTCTTGCCATCGCGCTTATCGTAAGCACCGCATCCGCTCAAGAATTCGCGAACATCGAGTATCTCTGCGCCGATTGGGGACCCGCGATGAGGCTGTCGGCCAAGACCAACGAACCGCCACAATTCAGCAATACTGAAGAAGAAGTCTACTTTCTCAAACAGGTGGGGCGGTTCACCCGCAAGAAGCGCCTTGTGCCCGATCCGCTTTCTGGCAGCACGACCGAGGACGTCGGCCACGGCATCAGCATTTATCTCTGCAAGATGAAGCCGGACGGCAGCGAAAAGACCGAACTCAAGGAGTTGTGGCATGACGTGCGGTATCCGATTGACACCCAGGCGCAGTCCACCTGGATGGACGTGAACGAGAAGACTCGCAAGATAGCTTTGTCGGTCACGTTTGCAGGTAGTGACCTCACCGGTCTTTGGACGGTCAATCTCGACGGTAGGGAACTGAAACGAATCATCACGCCGGAGCAAAGAGAAAACGGCCTGCAGGCAATTGACAGCCCCAACTGGACGCCAGACGGTCGGTGGATCGTGTTCGCCGAATCGTGGCGTGGAACCAATTCCTCCAGAATAGTTAAGTGCGATGAGCATGGAGAGAAGCCCACCTATTTAACCGATGGTCCTGTGGATACTCAACCCCGCGTGTCCCCTGATGGGAAGAGCGTTCTATATGTACATAATCCGTGGATTCACCTTGGCCGTAACAGCTTTGGCGACGCTTGGGTAGGAGCAACGTTGTGGCTGGTGGATCTCGATGGTTTGAACAAACGTGAGATTGGCAACCCACAGGCCAAACCAACTTGGCAAACCAAGGGAATCGTTGGCACCTACCCGGCGTGGAGCCCGGACGGGAAGAGGATTTTTGCCGTCAGTGCAGGAATCGTTGACGTATCCACGGGCAAGAAGGTCGGATATGGAGCGCCAAAGGTTCAGAACTGGCCGAAGTTGAATGGCCAACCTGCAAACATCGTGATGCCTCATTGGGGCAAACTCGGATTTCTTTGCAGCGGCTGGGGTGGAGGAATTCAGCTTTCTGATGAGGCGATGGAAAAGATGTGGATTCTCGCATCCAGCGACATTCAAAGGGAAAGCAAATGGTGAAGCGTATCTTCTCCTTGGGCATCTGCTTTCTCTGCGGCATGCAGTTCTCGGCTCTGTCGCAGACTTCCAAGGTGCTTGAATGGAGGCTCCCGCCGCCCCAACAAGATCCGCGTGTCTACCGTCCTGAACCCATTCTGTTTGTCCATGGGATTAACGCAAACGACTCCGGTTGGCAGAATGCGATAGACGCGTTGCATACGAGCTTCGGCGCATATCAAGCTCCGAACACGTTGCCTATCGACACATCCGCACAACGTGCCACCCAGTACGCATTTCTCCACACCTTCAACTACGGCGACAGGCCGGGAGTGAGCACGCGCGACCGGCAATCCTTCGACACGATTCGCTGGAACGCCTGGGCAGCGGATCGAGACGGCTGGCCGCTTCCAAATCCGTATAAAGGAACCACGCAGAATGCGCCCGCCGACGGGCGGCAAACGCTGGACGAACGCATTGCGGCAATTCGCGTGGCCTATCGTGCCAGCGCTGGCGCTGACAGCCCAAACGTTATCCTTGTTGCCCACTCGCTGGGCGGACTGCTGTCGCACTACTACCTCTTGAACAAGCCCACGGATCATGGTGTGCGACGTTTGGTGACCATCGCTACGCCGCACCTGGGGAGTCACGTGGCGAACTGGCTATCGTGGTACAACAATGCGAATCCGCTGTCGAAGATGTGGGACAATTGTCGAGCAGAACCTGCCTTGCGGTTGTTCCTTATGAACTATCCGGATACCGCAGGGTTCTTTGCGCACGGGAGGCGTGGCGCCGTTTGGGATTTACGAATGGTGGATAATCGGTCGACAACGTCCGCTCACCAGCACGGAAGCAATCCACTAATGGATTTCTTCCAAGCGCACAGTGCTCCTGTCAGCGAATACGTTTTTAGCGTTTATCACAAGCCTCTAGCCGGTGGAATCGGGGCGCTCAGCGTAGCGATCAATCAAAACCCTGCAAGTGCGGAGTCCGAACGGAGCGCGGCCCTCCAGTCGGCAAATTAGGACACTGCCTACCAACCGAACTGGCGTTGGTAACCTTGATCCCAGCGCGACAGTACGAGCTTCTGGCGCGTGTAGAACATCATTCCTTCGACGCCCTGGACGTGGAGGTCGCCGTGGAACGAGCGGTTCCAGCCGGAGAACGAGAAGAGCGCCATCGGAGCGGGCGCGCCCACGTTGATGCCGATCATGCCGCACTGGACGCCGCGCGCAATCGGCCCCGTGGGGTCACACATCAAAAGTGAAGTCAAGAGACAATTGGTCTGTCGACTTTTTTAATCGCCGAGATCGTTGCTTCATGGCCGAGCGACGTCTTTGGTCGGCGCGTTGTGTCCGCGGGAACTGCTGGCTGCCACCAGTCATTTCGAATAGACTGCCTGCCGCATGAACGGGCGGAAGTTGTTCCCTTTGGTCGTGGTTGCGGCGGGCCTGTTGGCCTATTCCAACAGCTTCCGGGATGCGTTCTTCATTGATGACGGCGCGTGGATTGAAGGCAATCCGCGCGTTCACCACCTCTCGCTGGTCAACGCCGTCGGCGGTACGTCACGGCCGGTGGTCCAATTGTCACTCGCACTGAATTATGCGATGGGCGGCCTCGACGTTCGCGGCTACCACGCCTTCAATCTCATCGTGCATCTGCTCGCGGCCTTGACGTTGTATGGGATCGTCCGTCGCACGCTGACGGGGGAACGCCTGCGTTCTCGGTACGGTCAACCCGCAGAAGGGCTGGCGCTGGCCGTGGCGCTGCTCTGGCTGCTGCACCCGCTCCAAACCGAGAGCGTGACGTACATCATCCAGCGCTGCGAGTCGATGATGGGGTTGTTCTATCTGCTGACGCTGTACTGTGTGATTCGGGGCGCGGAGTTGGGTAACGGACGACTGTGGTATGCGGCAGCGGTGATCGCCTGCGCGTTGGGGATGGCCAGCAAAGAGGTGATGGTTTCCGCCCCATTGATGGTGATGCTCTACGACCGCGCGTTTCTTACCAACTCGTTCCGGGAAGGATGGCGGCGACGTGGACCGCTCTATCTGGCGCTGGCCGGCACTTGGATCTTGCTTGGTTTTCTGCTGGTTTCTGCCGGCAGCTTCGCCAAGAACGCAGCGATGAATGCGCAGGTTGGCGGCGTCACCTGGTGGCAGTACCTGGCGACACAGCCAGGTGTGATCCTCCATTACCTGCGATTATCCGTGTGGCCATACCCGTTGCTTTTGGGTCATGGGTGGCCAGCCGCCAAGAGGTGGACGAGCATTCTGCCGCCCGCGGTTGTGGTGGCGATTCTCGTGGCGGCGACGGGTTGGGCATGGAGAACGAACCCTGCCGCGACTTCGAGGTTGGGGCCGGTCTGGGGATTTGTGGGCGCATGGTTCTTTCTGATTCTGGCGCCGACTTCGAGTTTTATCCCGCTTTACGATCTGATTTACGAACACCGCATGTATTTGTCGTTGGCGGCGGTGGTGAGCGTGGTGGTCATGGGATTATATTCTCTGGTGGGACGACGCAGCCTGGTCGTGTTTGTGGCGATGGCGGTCGGTCTGGGGGTTCTGACCTGGCGGCGCAACCAGGACTATCGGAGCGAAATCGCGATGCGATTCAGCGCGGTGGCGAAGCTTCCCAACGACCCCCTGGCACGTTACAGCCTCGGCGTCGCCTTGGAGAAAACGGGGAGGACTCAAGAAGCAATCGCACAATACGAGCAGGCGCTACGAATCAATCCCAACATCGCCGAGGTGCACAATAACCTGGGGCTCGCTCTCGCCGAGACTGGCAGGACCCAAGAAGCCGTCGGGCACTACGAGCAGGCGCTACGAATCAATCCCGACTCCGCCGAGACGTACAACAATCTGGCGATCGCCCTGGTGGGTTTGGGCAAGCTGCCCGCGGCCGTCGATCTGTTCGAGCAAGCGCTGCAGATCAAGCCTGATTTCGCTGAAGCGCACTACAATTTGGGAAAAGCCTTGAGGCAATCAGGCAAGATCGAGGAGGCAATCGGACAGTACGAGGCGGCGTTGGGAATTCGGCCCGAGTATGCCGAGGCACACTATAACCTTGGGAATGCCTTCTTGCAGGTGGGCAGGATCGATGACGCAATTGGCCAGTACGAGCAGGCACTGCGGCTCAAACCCAATTACGCTGAGGCGCACTACAATCTGGGGGTCGCCTTGGAGCAATCGGGAAGAGTCGAGGACGCAATCCGACACTGGGAGCAGGCACTGCGGATCAAGCCTGATTTCTCCGAGGCCCAGAGCAACCTCGCGCGACTGCGGACGGCTCACTAATTCGTTGACGTGCCGTCGTGAGCGCGGGGGATCAGGTGCGCTTGCAGCAGGACGCGAATTCTGGCACCTTAGACAGCAAGGCTTCCATGGAAATCAGGATCACCCGCCGGCTCTTGGCTTCGCTGGTAACGGTCTGCCTCACCGCTGCCGTGAGCCGGGCGTTGGACCCGAGCCAGCCGCCGGGCGGGAATTTCGATCTGAGCCATTGGAAGCTGACTCTGCCCGTCGACAGTTCGGGCGGAACCAATGGCACGGCGACGGAGATTCCGACGGCACAACTGGTAGCCGGCTACACCAATGCCGCATACTTCTACACTGGCGCCGATGGGGCAATGGTCTTTTGGTGTCCGGTCACGGGCGCGACCACCAGCGGTTCCGACTATCCGCGGACCGAATTGCGGGAATTACTGAATCCGAGCGATAGCAGTGTGAATTGGGTCGGCTACGGCACGCACCTGATGGATGCCCAGTGCCAGATGATTCAAGTGCCCAGCACCAAGAAAGTGATTATTGGCCAAATCCACGGCTACACCGGCGCGGCCCGTCCGCTTCTCAAACTGCAGTACAACAACGGAACCATCGACGCGCTGGTGAAAGAAAGTCCGAACTCGGACACCGACACGCACTTCCCCTTCCCCAGCAATGTGGGCTTGAGCAACAACATCACCTACCAAATCAAGATGGCGGACGGACTCTTGTCGATGGTCGTCAACGGTTCGACCCAGTCGGTCAACGTCTTTCAGACCGACCCGGCCTGGACGAACCAGACGCTGTACTTCAAGGCGGGCAATTATTGCCAGGACAACAGTGGCCCCAGCACCGAAGGCGCCCTGGTATCGTTCTACGCTTTGACGGTAAATCATTATACCAACGCGTTTCCGGCGATCCTGACCCAGCCAGCCAGTCAAACGGTCGCCGGGGGGAGCAACGTGACCTTGAGCGTCGTTGCGGCGGGCGCGGCGCCGCTCGCATACCAATGGCGGATCAACGCGGTCAATTCCCCGGGCGGAACCAACACCTCCTTGACCATCGCCAACTTCCAGTCCGCCGACGAGGCGAATTACGACGTCGTGGTGGCGAATGCGGCGGGCTCGGTCACCAGCGCGATGGCCCGGCTGTATCTCAACGAGCCCACGCGCTTCACCGGCTGCGGCGTCGATGCGAGCAACTATTTCACCGGGCTCCTGTTGGGCGCAGCCAACTCCAGCTACGTCATCCAGGCTTCGACGAACCTGACGGATTGGGTCGGGCTGACAACAAATTCTTCGCCCAGCGGAGTCATTAACTTTATCGACACGAACGCGCCCGGCTTCATCCAACGCTTCTATCGCGCCCGGTAGGCCGGCGTGCGGGTTTCTTTCCCCGCCGACTTCAAACCTTGCGGTGCGATGAAGATTCTGCCAATAATGACGTCATAGGAGGTGCATGAGACGATTTTGGTCCATGGTGCTGGTCGTGCTGGTCTGCGCCGGGTTGCGCCGGGCCGGCGCGGCGACGCCGGACGAGAACAAGTTGTACCGCATGGCCGAATCGGCGTTTCACGATGGACTGTACGATCTGGCCGAGCGACAGTTCGCCGAGTACCTGAAACAATTCCCTGGTTCGGATCGTGCCGACGGCGTGGCGCTCGACCTGGCGCAGGCGCAATTGGACCAGGGTAAATGGCAGGCAGCGGTCAAGACCCTGGAGGACGCGCTGGCCAAATGGCCGACGGAGAAACGGCCCGACAGTTTTCGGTTCTGGCTCGCTGAATCACTCCTGCACGGCGAGCGCTATGCCGGGGCAGAACAGCGCTACGCGGAAGTGGTGGACAAGTATCCGCAGAGCCCGTACCGCCAGCAAGCGTTGTACGGGCTGGCGTTTGCGCGATTCAAGGAAGAGCATTTCGCGCCGGCCATGGACGCCCTGGATGCGCTCCACAAACTCAACCCGAAGGTGGACCTGGCGCAGGAAGCGGAGTTGCTGCGGGCCCAGATCCATCTCGCGCTGAAACAATTCGAACAGGCGGAAGCCGTGCTCGGCAATTTGATCGCCAAGTACCCGAAGACGCGGACGGCGTTTCGCGCCAATATCTGGCTGGGCGAATCGCTGGCGAGCCGTCTCCAGTTCGAAGAGGGGCTGAAGCATTATGGCGCCGTGATCGACGCCTACAAGTCGGCCCCGAACCGGCCGGTGACCGCCCAGCTCGCCGCCGAAGCCTGGCGGGGTGAGGGCTGGGTGTTTTGGCGGGAAGAGAAGTTCGACAACGCCGCCCAGGCGTTCGCGCAGGCGCTGGCGCTGGCACAAGACCCGTCGCTGAAGCGCGAGGCCATGTTGAAACTGGGCGAGGCGTACGTGCGCAGCGGCAAACTGGCCGACGGCGTGGCGAAACTGAAGGCCTACCTGCAGTCGGCCCCCAACGACCCGCTCGCCGACGAGATTCAGATGACGGTGGGCGACCTCCTGTTTGCCAACAACGATTTCGCCGCGGCGCTACCCGAGTACGTGAACCTGATTGACAAGTATCCGCAAAGCGCGCTGCTGGCCAAGGCCAACTTCAACGCGGGCTGGTGCACGTGGAAGCTGAACAACGTCGCCGAGGCGTTACCCTACTTCCGCAAGGCCGCCGCGCTCACCAAGGACCCCGCCGTCGCCGCCGAGGCGCTGTTCAAGGTCGGCGACGCCGAGTTCGCCCTCGGCCAGTTCGTCGACGCCATCAATGATTACCAGCGCCTGATTAGTGCCTACCCGGATACGAAGCTCATCGACCGCGCCATCTTTCAATTGGGCCAGTCGTACCAACGCACCCGCAATTCCGAGGCCGCGATGCACGTGTTCGAATCGCTGGTCCAACAGTATCCGTCGAGCGATTACGCCGCCGAAGCGCAGTTCAACATCGGCATCGTTCGCAGCGGTCTGGGCCAGGAAGCCGACGCGCGGACGGCGTTCGCCGCGGTGGTGACGAAATATCCGAAGAGCGATTGGGCCGCGAAAGCCAGTCTCGCCATCGGCGAATCGTTCTACCGCGAGGGCAAGTACGACGACGCAGCGGCGGAATTCGAGAAACTCATGGCGGTCGCGCCCAACTCCGAACTCGGACAGCGCGCCTTCTACAACCGCGGCTGGTGCTACGCGCAGAAGGGACAAACCGACAAGACGCTCGTGGAGTTTGGGGATTTCCTGAGGAAATTCCCCGACTCGGCGCTCGCGCCCGACGTGCAGTTCTGGATCGCCGATTACCACATGAAGCACAAGGACTACATCAAGGCGCAGGAACAATTTCAGTTGCTCGCGAAGAATTATCCGACCAGCAGTCTGGCCGACAGCGCGCAGTACATGGCGGCCCGGGCTGCCTATCTGCGGCAGGATTACAAGGCCGCGATCGAATTGTACGAAGCGCTGTTGAAGAATTTCCCCGATTCAAAATGGCGGTGCGACGCGCGATTCGGCGAAGGCGACGGGTTGTCGGAACTCGGCCAGTTCGACGACGCGCTGCTCGTGTTCGAATCGCTGATCAAGGAGTTTCCCGATTGTTATCTTGCGGCGGAAGCCCAGGGACGAAAGGGAGACTGCCAGTTTACGTTGGGGCGGTTTGACGACGCGATCGTGAGTTATCGCAAGGCATTGGACGCGGCGCACGACGGGGATCCGTCCTTGCGCGACCAGCTCTACTACAAGACCGGCCAATGCTACGAGAAGGCCGCCAAGCTGGATGAGGCCTTCGAGTGGTACAGCAAGGCGGTGTACGAACAGGCGGCGACGCCGGAGCCCAACGCGCCGCCGGAGCGGTTCTGGATGTGTAAGGCGGGACTGGCGGCGGGCGGCGTCAAGGAACAACGACAGCAATGGCGCGAAGCCATCATCCTGTACCAGAAACTCGCCGACCTGTGCCCCGATATGAAACCGCTGCTGGACGAACGCGTCCGCAAACTGCGCGTCGAACACTTGATTCTGTTCTAGGATGGCCGGCGCATGCGTGGTTTATCGTTGAAAACAGGCACGTGATGAGCTAAGCAGAGGCAGGTATGCTGACTGTAATGACCAAAGGTGGGCCGTTGATGTGGCTCATCCTGTTCAATGCGGTGGTCGCCGTGGCGGTGTTTTTCGAACGGTTTTTCCACTATCACCGCGCCCAAATCCACGCCAACGACTTCGTCCAGGGCATCCTCAACGCCTTGAAACGGGGCAACGTCATCGAAGCCATCGGCACCTGCGACGACACTCCGGGGCCCGTCGCCCAGGTCGTCAAAGCTGCCGTGATCAATCACGATCGCCCCCGCGACGAAATCCGCGAGACGGTGCTGGATGCTGCGCGCACCGAAGTGACCCGGCTGGAGCGCAACCTGCCGATCCTGGTAACGATCGCGCAGATCACGCCGCTGATCGGGTTCCTCGGCACGGTCACCGGGATGATCAAGATCTTCATGGTCATCGAGAAAACGCAATTGGCTTCGCCCGGCCAACTGGCCGGCGGCGTTTGGGAGGCGTTGTTGACGACCGCGGGCGGACTCGTGGTGGCCATCCCCAGTTATGTGGCGTACAACTACCTCGTCAGCCGCGTTCAAAACCTGGTAGTGGACATGGAACGCGCAGCCAACGAGATTCTCGCCTATCTCACGCGCCGCGAGGACCGCACCCTGTTGGATGAACCGGTCGTTTTCGCCGAGAAACAGAAGTCCTAGGCCCGGGAGCAATGCGCCATGACCTTCAAAATGCATTGCCAGATGTCGAAAGGCTTGGTTGATCCGGCACCGCTGGTGGACGTGATTTTCCTGCTCCTGCTGTTCTTCATCCTGAGTTCGCCGTTCGTCATGCAATCCGGCTTTGGCGTGTCGCTGCCATCGTCGAACGCGCCCACCGTCACCACCTTTCAATCGCTGGTTGTGACCGTGACCCGCGATAATCTGCTCTTTTTCAACAACCAGCCCACCACCTTGGAAACACTCGAGCAATCCCTCCGCGCCGCCGTGCAGCAGGGCCGTGGCCGCGAACTCATCATCAAGGCCGACAGACAAGTGGCCCACGGCACCGTCACGCAAATCATGAGCGTCGCGCTCAAGGCCGGGATCACAGTGGTCAATATCGCCGCCCGCGCCGAGAACCCCATCGCGAGCGCGCCGAATTGATCGCCATGAAGCGCGTCCGGCTGTCCTTCGCGCAGGGTCAATTGATGCTGTGGATCCTGGCCAGCTCGCTGCTGGCCGTCGTGGCCATGTTCGCCTTCTTCCGCGTCACCGTTGTGCGATCCACCCCACCCGCACATGAAACGCCGCAGATTGACTGGATGCCCGCGCCTCGGCCCGGTCAACTTCACCCGACCGATGAACGCTACGTGATCGCCGACGTCCTCGACCCGAGTTTGATGTCGTTGCCGAGCGTGCACGGTTTTTCCCAGGACGTCTGGCGGCAAAAGATCAGTGCCACTCAACGCGATCTCGGCTGGAACGAGCAGCCCGCTTACCTCGACGCCGCGCCCGCCGAAGCGCCACCATCGCTTCTGCAGCCGGTGCCGCTCCCCGCTGCCGTGCTCTCGGCTGCGGAGAAAACCCCGGCGCAGTCCGAGGAGTCGGACGGCGAGGTCGCCACCCCGCCGGTCACGGTCAATGAATCCGTTTTCCGCGTTCTCGGCGCGCTCGAAGACCGTGGCGTGATTCACGGGCCGGAGTTGCCCGTGCTCAGCAGCCCGACGCCGATCCGGCCGGTGCAGGTGCGCGTCGGCGTCGGCACGGACGGTCTGGTACGCTACGCGTTGCTGGATCGCTCGTGTGGCAACGACGCCGTGGACGCGCAGGCGCTGCTGTTCGCCCAGCAAATCCGCTTCGAGGCGGACGGGGCCGGCATCGCGCCGACGCTGGCGTGGGGCGTCGTGCGGTTCCTGTGGGCCACGCAAGCGCCTGCGGCCACCAATACCGAGAGCGCCGTGGTCCATCCTTGAAGTGGCCGGGTCTTGGCCAGACTTTTTTTCGCGTCGTTCGCGAATCGGGAGTTGTGCCAGTCCCTGCAAACCGGTATGAATGAAGTGGCGAGCGGCGCGGCTTCCACCGCCGTCGGCACACGGAGGCGTTGCCGTCCACCCCGGAAGATTCGGCAGGAACTCGAACGTCACGGAGGTTTTCAACCATGGGCATGTGGATTGGCAAAAATCGTAAGGCCCGCGTCACGTACGGCTTTGACGACATCGCGTTGGTACCCGGCGATGTGACCATCAACCCGAACGAGGTGGACACGGGTTTCCAACTCGGCCGGCACAAGATCCGCGTGCCGATCCTGGCCAGCGCGATGGATGGCGTCGTGGACGTCCAGTTCGCCATCGAAATGGGCAAACTCGGCGGGATCGCGGTGCTGAACCTGGAAGGCGTCCAAACCCGATACAAGAATCCGGCGGAAGTTCTCGACAAGATCGTCAACGCCGGCAAGGAGGAAACCACCCACCTCCTGCAGCGGATCTACACCGAGCCCGTCCAAGACGAACTCGTTGCCGCACGCGTCAAGGAGATCAAGGACGCAGGCGTACTGTGCGCCGTCAGCTCCATTCCGCAGCGGGCCGAACGTTTCGGCGCCATCGCCGCGGAAGCCGGTGCCGACGTTTTCGTGGTGCAATCAACCGTCTCGACCGTCCGTCACATTTCCAGCGAATACAAAACCCTCGACATCGCGTCGTTCTGCAAGCGGACAAAGATCCCCGTCGTGGTCGGCAACACGGTTACGTACTCGGCCACGTTGGAACTCATGCAATGCGGCCCGTCGGCCGTGCTCATCGGCGTCGGCCCCGGCGCGGCGTGCACGACGCGGGGCGTGCTCGGACTCGGCGTGCCGCAGGTGACGGCGACCGTCGATTGCGCGGCGGCACGCGATTACCATTTCAAACAAACCGGAGCGTACGTGCCGATCATCACGGACGGCGGCATGAGCAAGGGCGGCGACATCTGCAAGGCGTTTGCCTGCGGGGCGGATGCCGTGATGATTGGCAGCGCGTTCGCCCGCGCCAAGGAGGCGCCGGGTCGAGGGTTCCATTGGGGGATGGCCACGCCCCACGCCAATCTGCCGCGCGGCACCCGCATCCGGGTCGGCGTGACGGGTTCATTGAAACAGATTCTGTTCGGCCCGGCCGAACTCGACGACGGTTCCCAAAATCTCATGGGGGCGTTGGCTACGTGCATGGGCAGCGTCGGCAAACGCACCATCCGTGAATTCCAGGAGACGGAGATCATCATCGCCCCCGCCATCAAGACCGAAGGCAAAGTCTTCCAAACGGTGCAGGGCGTCGGGATGGGCAGCAAATAACTTGCTCATTCTCTTACTCTTACTCATGCTGGTGTTCCCGCCGTTCCTGCGGGACGCGAGCGGTCGAACGGCAGAGTAGGATCATGAGAAAGAGCAAGAGCGCGAGATAGCATGGAGCAAATCATCATCCTCGATTTCGGCTCGCAGTACACGCAGGTCATCGCCCGGCGAATCCGCGAATGCCAGGTGTTCTCGCGAATCCTCCGCTACGACACGCCGGCGGCGACGCTCGGCGAATTCAAGCCGAGCGGGATCATTCTCAGCGGCGGACCCGCCAGCGTGTACGCCAGGAAAGCGCCGCAATGCAACCCCGGCATCTGGAAACTCGGCGTTCCCGTTCTCGGCATCTGTTACGGGATGCAGGTGATGGCCCACCAACTCGGCGGACGCGTCGAGCGGAGCGAGAAACGCGAATACGGCGACGCCCAAGTGGAGATCGTTTCCGAGTCCGCGTTGTTCGCCGGGATGGACCGCTTCCAGAAGGTGTGGATGAGCCACGGCGACAAGGTCGTCCGGTTGCCGCCTGGATTTCTCGGGCCCGCGCGCAGCCAGAACTCGGCGTACGCAGCGATTGCCGACCCGCTCCATCGGCTTTTCGGCCTGCAGTTCCATCCCGAGGTGCACCATACACCCAACGGCAAACAGATCATCGCCAACTTCGTCCACAACATCTGCGGCTGCGGACGAAGCTGGACGATGCGCTCGTTCGTCGAGCGTTCGGTCGAGGAAATCCGCGGCACGGTCGCCAACGACCGCGTCATTCTCGGATTATCGGGCGGCGTGGACTCCAGTGTCGCCGCGGCGCTGATTCAGAAGGCCATCGGCAACCAACTCACCTGCGTGTTCGTCAACAACGGCTTGCTGCGCAAGGACGAAGCCGAGGGCGTCCAACGCGTGTTCGGCAAGAACCTGCATATCCGGCTCCACTACGAGGACGCCACCGATGTTTTCCTGAACCGCCTGGCCGGTGTCAGCGATCCCGAGCGCAAACGCAAGATTATCGGCCGCACCTTCGTGCAGATCTTCGAGAAAGCCGCCGCGGCGGCCGTGCTGGGGAAGCGCGGCGCTGCCCGTTTCCTCGCCCAGGGCACGACGTACCCAGACGTGATCGAAAGCGTGCCCATCGCCGGCAATCCCGCCGCGATGATCAAGAGTCATCACAACGTCGGCGGCCTGCCGAAACGCATGAAATTTGAGTTGCTCGAGCCGCTGCGCACATTGTTCAAAGATGAAGTGCGCGAGGTCGGCACGCAACTCGGCCTGCCACGCGAGGTCGTCTGGCGCCAGCCGTTCCCCGGACCGGGGTTGGCAGTGCGCATCCTCGGCTCGGTCAGCCCGGAACGATTGCGAATCGTGCGGGACGCCGACTGGATCGTCATCGACGAGATGAAGCAGGCCGAGTTGTACTACAAAGTGTGGCAAACGTTCGCGGTGCTGTTGCCGGTCAAAACGGTGGGCGTCATGGGCGACGAACGCACCTACGACAACGTCGTCGCCATTCGTGCGGTCGAGAGCGTCGACGGCATGACGGCCGACTGGGTGCGGTTGCCCTATGACCTGATGGCGCGGCTCTCCACCCGCATTATTAACGAGGTGCAGGGCGTCAACCGCGTCTGCTTCGACATTTCCAGCAAACCACCCAGCACGATCGAGTGGGAGTGAAGACCGCCCTCGAAGATCACCGCGACCGTTGGTTGCAATCGCGTCGATGATGAACATCGTGGTGACACACGTTTGGAGCCAGGCCTCGTGAACAACCTGCTCTCTTTCCTACCGGCATCGACTTGTGTTCTGGCGGTGGCGAGTGGACTCCTGCGTCTCGTCAGGCTGCGAAAATCCAACCGGTTTGGGTCGCTCGGCGTGGCCGGTCTTGGCCTGTTGCTGGTCGGGGCGATCGGCGTCTGGAAGACCGGGTTTGTCATCGGCTGGAAGGGGAATCCGCCATTGGAATGGAGCGACGGTCGGACGCCGGAATTGGAGCCGTTGATTCGAAAGCATTGTGTCGCATTTTTGAACCAGGGCCGGAGCGTCGGCTTGGTCGTGGGCGTGGTTGGCCCGACGAACGCCACTGTCATGGCGTTCGGCCGAACCGCGTTGTCAGGGGATGCACCAACACGCGGAGACACGATGTTCGAGATCGGATCCATCACCAAGACGTTCACCGCCATCGCGTTGGCCCGGGAGATCGAGCGCGGCACGGTCCGGTTGGATCAACCCGCGCAGGAACTGCTCCCAGCCGGTGTCGAACTTCCGGAATCGGCCCGAGCGGTAACGCTGCGGCATCTCACCACGCACACATCCGGCTTTCCCCGAATGACCATCGATCCGACGCTGCTACTCGGGGAGTTCAAGATGGCGTTCTTTGGGGGCAATCCGTATGCGGGTTATACCGACGCCATATTCCTGGACGACGTCCGTCATGTGAAACTGCGGTCCAAGCCGGGAACGACATCCAACTACTCGAATTTCGGTGTGGGTCTGCTGGGTTACCTGCTCGCCACGAGAAACGGTGTCAGTTACGAGACCTTCATCAAACGGGAGGTTTGCCACCCGTTGGTAATGGACGACACAACCGTGACGCTTGAGAGCGCGCAGGCCGCACGGTTCGCGCGAGGCTACCGGGCGCTGCTGCGTTTTGGACCGGTGCTGTTCGGCCTGCGGTCTGATCCGTGGCAACTCGGAAACCAGTTCGCTGGCGCCGGCGGATTGCGCTCTACCGGCGTCGACATGTTGAAGTATCTTCAGGCGAACATGCACCCTGAAGGACAGCCTATCGAGCATGCCCTCCGCGAATCCCACCGCGAGTTGTTCCATGAACGTGCGAAGCTGGCGTTCGGCATGAACTGGGTACGCTCACCGAACGGGCGCCTCAACCAAACCGTGATCTGGCACAACGGTGGCACCGGCGGGTTTCGCAGCTATCTCGGGTTCACCGAAGACGGTCGCGTGGGTGTGGTGGTTCTTTCCAACACGGCGGAAACGGTCGACCGTCTGGGATTGGCCCTCCTGTACGATTTGGCCAAAGCGTCTGCGTTATCGGCGCGGTCTGGACCGGCGACCGCGCTTGTCACGTCACTGCCGGCAAACGCCATCTGAAAATGATCGGGAAGATCCACGCAGCCGCGACATGGAACCCCGTCGTCGTGTGGCGAAAAATCCGACAACGGCCCCTGGTCGGGTGTGCCCTGGTAAACGCTCTGATCGTCGCGGGACTGGCCGTCTACTGGTTTCTCCTGCCGGGCGCAATCCTGCTCCGAGATTTAAGCGACATCCGGCTGCGTCGGCCGCTCGGGATTCCCCGTGCCGTATGGCGATTGCACCGGGCGTTGACACCCCGCTATGAACGTTGGGCGCGGCAACGCATCGCCTCGGGAGTGGCGGCCCACCTCGACCTCTACGATGTGCCCAGCACCGAATGGCCGATGTTCGGTTCGGTGTTCTACTTGTCGGCGACCGAAGCGCTCCAGGAGGAATGGGATCGTGACCCGTCGGTCGCACCGCAGGCGCCACGCGACTATGCGCGGCAAGCCATCGACGCCTGCACCGACCTCGTGCTGGATCCGGTGCATCACACCTGGGTGCGCCAACATTGGGGCAGCGATTATTTTCACCGGGAAAACGTGTTCTTCCGGGCCATGATCATTCAGGCGCTGACCTCGCGGGAACATCTGCTCCACGACGGCAAACATCTGGATCTGTTGCGTGACCAGGTGGAGACCCTCGCGGCGGAATTGGATCAGTCGCCCTACGGTTTGCTGCACGATTATCCGGGCGAATGCTATCCGGTCGACGTGTTTGCCGCAATTGCCTGGATCCGACGCGCCGATGCGGTGTTGGGGACGGACCATCGCGCGTTCGTTCAACGGGCGCTCCGGGCTTTCTCGGCCCCGTATCTGGATGAGCGCGGCCTGGTTCCCTACTCCGTCGATCTGACATCCGGCACGCCCGATTCACCCTCGCGAGGCATCGGCATGTCCTACGTGTTGATCTATGCCGCCGAACTTTATCCGGAACAGGCCCGGCGCTGGTACGACCTCTACGTGCAGAATTTTTGGCAGGACAACTGGCTGGCCTCGGGATTCCGCGAGTACCCGAAAGACATGGCGCACACCGACTGGCTGATGGATCCAGATTCGGGCCCGGTCATGTTCGGGTTCAGTCCATCCGGCAACGCCTACGGCGTGGCGGCGGCGCGGGTGAACGGTCGATTCGATCACGCGTGGACGCTCGGGGCACAGGCACTGGCGGCAGCCTGGCCATTGCCGAACGGACGTTGGCTGGGGGCGCGGCTTCTCTCGGCTGCCAGTCGCGGCCACGCGCCGTATCTGGGCGAGATGAATCTGCTGTTTCTGTTCACGCGCCAACCGGCGCCCGGCGTTCCAATTGTCACCGGCGGGCACTTGCCATTGCTGGTCTGGATCGGCTTCGGACTGACCCTTGGTTTGGGGTTGTTCTTGCTCTGGGCGACACTGCGGCACTGCCAAGCGTGGCTGCGCGATGCCGACACCGCACTCGTGCCAGTGGAGCGCATTCAACTGACGCTCTGGATCGTCTTGATCGGTCTCTCGGGAGTCTTCTTGTTGGCCGGCGACATGAAGACATCGGTCATTTTCCTACTGCTCGCCCAGTTCTTGCCCCGTCAGTCCGCGCGATCACAGCTTCTTGAGCAGCGTTAACCACCGCCTCCAAGCGGCTTCGCGAGCTCTCTTGTTGGCCCAGGTCCCATCCGGAGCTTCACCAGCACGCATGAACCCGTGACCGGCACCGTCGTAAGTCACCAGTTTGTATGTCTTGCCGGCCGATCTCATCAGCCTAACGGTCTTGGGAACGGCGGCGTTGACGCGGTCGTCGTCCCCGCCGTAGAAACCGTACACGGGACAATTGATGCGGGCGATTTCAGCAGCGTTGTCGGGAGGCGGCCCGTAAAATGAAAATACGGCCTTGACGTTCTGGTTGTTCGTCGCGAACCGGAACGCCTGGCCGCCGCCCCAGCAGAAACCGGCCACCGCCACCTTGCCATTGCACGACGGCAATTTGGAGACGTAGTCCACCACGGCGTCCAGGTCGGCAGTGATTTGGTCGGGCGGCAGCGAGGAAATGGCTTTGCGGACGGCGTCGTTGCCGCCGAGCGCGGCCGTGCCGCCGCCTCCCGGCGCGCCGCCCGACAGCAGGTCCGGCGCAATGGCGATGTAACCCGCCGCCGCAAGTTGATCGGTCACGCCGCGGACCCAGTCGGTCAGACCGAAGATCTCATGGACGACGACCACGGCGGTGGCTTTGTCCTTCACCTCGGGGTACGCGACAAAGCAGGTCACCTCGCGGTGGCCTTGTTTGACATTCACCCACTCCAGGTGACGCGGAGATTTTTCGAGGCGCGCCTTTGCCCAATCCTGCGCCGAAACCGAAGCGCCCAGCAGCGCCAACAATGTAAAGGTAACACCGACCGCTGTTCTCATGATTGTTCCTCCAGCTCCCGCGGGAACGTAGAGTCGTCGGGCGCCCCCGGCAAGCACTATTTGGTCAGATGTAGCGGCGCTCTATGAGCGTCGAAAGGATGTCCTTAGCAATATTTCGGCGGTCGTCGATCGCCGTTACAGTGGCTCCATCACAACGACACGAGTTCCAGCACGAGTTTGCAGGTCTGTTCGCTGAATCCCGCAAACTCCCCATCGGTGAACAGGCCGAGCTTGTAGATGTGCATGATCTTGGCGAGTGCCGTGGAGCGTCGGTGATCATCGAACGCCCGTGCCACGTCGTCGTCTTTCTTGTCGATGAACTGATGCAGCTTCAGGTAACGCTGGTGCGGAGTAGGACCCGATGCGTTCGCGATACTGATCGCCTCGCGCAAAATCCTCTCACAAAACCGGTCCAATACCACCGGCTTCAGTTGTTGCAGCCGCTTCCAATCTTTTTCAGGCACGCTCTTCATAAGGTGAATGCGCCTGACCTTGCGGCTCACCGGCGCGAGACCCGTAGTGGGTTTCGCGCACAGGTGAAGCCGGTTGTTCGATGCTCTAGTTCTGCTTGATTGGTAATTGTGAAATATCGATCTCCAACTTGTATCGAATCGGGCAATCCTTGTTGCGTTTGTCCTCTGGCAACTCCACGAGGCGCCAAGGGATCCATCCGCCGATGCTATCCAGCAGGCAATAGAAGAAATTCGACTCGGCGAAGCTGATCATGAACTCCAAGATTGTGCCCATGTCATCAATCATCGGCGACTCCGGGTTTCCTGTTACCTGCCATGAAGGTGGGCGAATTCCCTTTGGCGTCAGTCGGAAGTTGTTGATCGTGGTCTTCTTGCTGGAAGTCGGATGTTCTTGGAAGTTTCTGAGGTCGAGGATGCTGGTAACGGTTTTCAGGTTTTCGTCAAGAAACTGTATGTACTTCTGATAGTCAGGCCGGTGCCTCGTGACATGGGCGAGAATCTTGTCGAAGCGCGGATTGTTGATTTGAGCCCCATAGAATTCACTAAACATAGCGGCGACTCTCTGGCTGGCACGCTTGGAAGCTGTGAGAAATGCAGTTGCATGGGCAGTCAAGTCCGGGATTTGCGGGAAAGGGTTAAGCACCCTTCCCTCTTGGGCCAGTTCCTTTCGTTCAATCTTGCCGACAATGTCCAGATACTCGGGCTTGAGGCGTGCATGCACACCTTCGCATATCAGCAAGTCCTCTTTGCAGGCGTGCATCAATTCAAGTATCTGCTTGTCATCGACTTTCGTCTTGAATGTTTTTTGGGCCAGCGCTTCCGCCGATTGAACAAACACACGCGCGACAATTGGGTTTGCGGAGCCAACTCCTGGAACCTCGGATACGACCCATGGAATATCAGGCACCGTCTCCCCGGGATCTAGTATCTCCGGTGTTTGGATCCTGAAAGTATGATCGCTTTTGTAGACTTCCATGAAGTCCTTGAGCCCGTACATACCGGTGATCCCGCCCGTGCCCCCTTTAAGTTGAAGACGGCCACCTCGATGACGCGGTAGCACTTGTTTTCTCTCGTGCATCGAAGAATCCAATGTCAGCGACGCGGCGTAAGCCGCGTTCGCTGAACCGATTTAGGCGCATTGGTTTGATTCATGGTTGATTCATCTCCACCATCTGAACACTATTCTGAAGCACATACTCCTGAGTGTAAATATTCGGGTCGGATTGTTTGCTCATGAAGTCATGCATAAAGCCCTGATACTTCTGAGCGCAGCCGAAATCGCAAAATGTCCGAAGGCGCTCATTCGAGTCGCACATGCAATCCTCCTGTGGTGTCCAGCAACGGTCAATCGGTGCGAGAGCCTCACAAATGTCGCAACGGATCAGGGGCCAATTGATGGAGACGATGCAACCCGCGAGCATCTGCCGCCCTCGCAGGTTGATGATCAACGCAGCCTTTTGGTCTGACGTGCGTGAGTCGGGGCCGAACTCAGGGACGAATAATTCCTGGGGGTCGAGCAATAACTGGCAGAACTCATGTAACTGTGAAGAAATAACGTGTGCCTTGTGCTGCCGAAGCGCTTGGCGGTCAATCTTACCGTCGTCAGCAAGGTCATGGCAGTTGGGACAAAGTGGAATGAGGTTCGAGTGTTCGTGGTTCTTGCACTCGCGCCATGGAACTATGTGATGGATGTGAACTGTGGCATGTCGGCAGACTGCGCAACGGTATCGTGCCTCGATGAGAAGACGGCGACGAAGCGTTGCTGGAATTGGTGTGCGGCTAGCAGTCACGGGGCTGTTGCTCCTCGCGCCGCCATCATACTCCTCGCCACTCGACGGTCAAGTCGGTTGGTATTCCAAGAGCGCGGCGAAGTGAAAAGATGGGGCGGTGACCGGTAGGGCGCGACCGCCGGGCGCGCCGCGCCCTTGCACGAGTTCGGACGGCCCGGCGGTCCGTCCCTACCACCGGCACGGTTCGGCGACGCTCGTCCCGTGAGGGGACGTTGCCGCTGAAACTGCGTGGGGCGCTGAACGCGACTTCACGGCGGCTCCAGCCACGTGGCCACGTCCACATGGGGCTCCTCGACATGGGCACGCGGCGGGGCTCGCGACCCGGTCGCGCCCGATGCGCACGTTGCTTACGACCGCACGGAGCGCGTCGATTTCCGGCGGAGCACACCGCCGGTCAACGCTGCGGCGCCCACAACGCACAGAGCGAAACTGCTGGGTTCGGGCACCGCGACGACGAGATTATCCAGACCCCAACTCTCGTTATCAACGCCCTCCAAACCGCTGGCTGAGAAATCCAGCGCGATCGAACTCCCGCTGTGCGGAATCGTGAAGGTCAACTTGTAGACCATGTCCATATTGCCAAGATGCAACGGCCCTTGGTCGACGTAACCGAGGGTATTAGTCTCGGCCGCACCGGTTCCCGACGGATACAAGTCGCCGGGATATGTGCCGGGGTAACCTTGTCCACTCGAGGCCCACAGATTGTGTGGATTCTGAAACGTGGTGTGCAACAAAGTGGAGCCGCCCTCGACGCTGAGATCCCAGATGTCCGGGCCGGCGATGGTGTTGTTGCCGTCCCACGTCCGAATGATGAACAGGTCGAACGACAGAATGAGTTCGCTGTGAGATGGCAAACTGGACAGCGTCAAGGTGACCGTCTGATTCCCGAAATCGCCCAGGAAGGTTCTCCCACCCACGGGGGTCACACTCCGGTTGGTGACCGACCATGCGGGACCGGCGATGCTCTCGAAATCGTTGTCGTAAATGACCTGGGCGCGCGCCTCAACCCCAACAAGGAAGACGAAAGCCGTAGCGAAGGTTGCCGCCAGGCGTAATGCACGAGGGAAGCCGAATCTCATTCCGCTTCTCCTTTCATTTCCCTGAGGCCCAGTTGGTTGGCCTTGCGCCCGCAGCCTCAGGTGGTCAGGACGCAAACCCCACCTCACCGGACGTCTCTGCCCTCGCCTGTGGCTTCCATAGGAAAATATCCGAGGGGGGGTCGGTCGGTCAACCTAATTGACTCCAAGCACCCACCGTCCTGGCGGACGCGCTGGACGCTGCGGCGTAACGCGTTGCATTTATCCGACGCTGCTATAAGATACCGCGACATTACGCCATGAAATTGCTCCGTTACGACCAGACAGACTTTGCCGAAGCGATCGCGAACGCTTGTGCGGCATCCAGCCTCCTCGATCCGAAGATCGAGGAAGCCGTGCGCGCTGTCATCGTCGACGTTCGCGCACGCGGCGACGCGGCACTGGTCGAACTGACCCAGCGCTTCGACCAAGTCATGCTCACGGCGGAACAATTGCGCGTCACCGGGCCGACTCCGAAAGTGGACCCGGAGTTGCAGCGAGCCATTGCCGCGGCGCACAAGAACATCACCGCGTTCGCCAAACGCTCGGTACGCAAGAATTGGCGGATGCGCAACGCGCAGGCCGGGATAGTCGGCGAGAAATTCGATCCGCTCCAGCGCGTCGGCATCTACATCCCCGGCGGCACGGCGCCGCTCGTTTCCACCGTGTTGATGACCACGACGCTGGCCAAGGTCGCCGGCTGCCCGGAGATTGTCGTATGTACCCCACCCGGCCGAAATTTGGAGGGCGAAGCTCCTGCTGAGCCCGCGGGAAGACGGTTCGCCGGGAGGCTCACCCTCCCGAACTCAGGCTTCATCAACCCGGCGCTGCTGTACGCGGCGAAAGTGGCCGGGGCAACGGAGATCTATCAGGTCGGCGGAGCACAGGCCATCGCCGCGATGGCGGTGGGCACGCCCACCATTCGTCGCGTCGTGAAGATTTTCGGACCCGGCAACGCCTACGTCACTGCGGCGAAACGCCTGCTGTTTGGAGTCGTCGGCATCGACATGTTGTCCGGACCGAGTGAGTTGCTCGTGCTGGCGGACGATCGCGCCGAGCCGCGGTATGTCGCGGCCGACATGCTTGCGCAGGCCGAACACGGCAGCGGTTACGAACGGGTGTGGTTGGTCACCACATCCGAACGTGTGTTCGCCCAAATGCCCGGAGAAATTCGTTCGCAAACCGCGGCGTTGCCGCGGGCGGATCTCGTCCGTCGCGCGCTGGAAAACAACGGTGTGCTCGTGCTGGCGAAAGATTTGCCGCAAGCGATCCGCATCACCAACCAATTCGCGCCCGAACACTGCGAATTGATGACCCGGAACAATGCCCGGGTGCTCCGCCAACTCACGACGCCCGGGGCGGTCTTCCTCGGTCCGTGGACGCCGACGGTGGTGGGTGATTATCTGGCCGGGCCGAGCCATGCATTACCGACCGGAGGTGCCGGGGCGTGGTTCGCCGGGCTCACGGTCGACCAATTCCAACGCCGCACCAGCGTGATCGAACTGTCGCGCGCGGCCCTGAAGAAATCGTTGCCGGCATTGGAAGCGCTCGGCGAGGCCGAGGGTCTCGATGCGCACGTGAGGTCGGCGCGAGTGAGGTTCAAGTGACTGCGCCCCTCACCCTGACACTCTCCCCAAGAGGGAGAGGGAGTGCTTCCGGTCTCCTCTCCACCGGGGAGAGGATTAAGGTGAGGGCGTGTTGTCCATGAATTACATCCGTCGCAACATCCAGCGCATGGCGGGCTACGTTCCCGGCGAGCAACCTCGATCGGCCACCGGGGACCTCATCAAGCTCAACACCAACGAGAATCCGTACCCGCCGTCGCCGAAGGTTTTGGAGGTTTTGCGAGCGGCGATTGACGGCACGCTGCGGTTGTATCCCGACCCGGCGGCAAACGCGCTGAGGCAGAAGCTGGCTAAGCAATACGGCTTCGAAGCCGACCAAATCATTGTCGGCAACGGTTGCGACGACATCTTGAACCTGTGTGTCCGGGCGTTCTGCGGCGAATGCGAGAAGCTGGCGTATTTCTGGCCGAGTTACTCGCTCTACCCCGCGCTCGCCAACATTCAGGGCGCCGCGCCGGTCGAGTTGCCGCTCAACGAAGATTTTCAGATCCAGGGGCATCCTCCCCTGTTGGCGAAACTCGCCGGTGTGAAACTCGTGTTCATCACGCAGCCCAACGCGCCCAGCGGCGTGTGGTTGCAGAAAGTCGCATTGCAGCGCGTCATCGAGGAAGCCGACGGCGTGGTGGTGATCGACGAAGCGTACGTGGATTTCGCGTCTGATAACTGTCTCGATTTCGCCCGCGAGTACGACAACGTCATCGTCGCCCGCTCCTTTTCGAAATCGTTTTCGTTCGCGGGCATGCGAGTGGGTTGGGCCGCCGGCCCGCCCAACCTGATCGACGCGCTGGGCAAAGTGAAGGACAGCTACAACGTCAGCCGCCTGAGCCAGGTCGGCGCCGAGGCGACACTCGACGATTGGGATTACTACCAGCAGAACGTGAAGAAGATCTGCGCCACGCGGGAACGGACCACCGCGGCGCTGGTCAAACTCGGTTCCTTCGTCTATCCTTCGCAAACGAATTTCGTGTTCGCGCGTCCACCGGCGCCCACCACGGCCAAGCAGTGGTTCGCGGCATTGCGGAAGCGAAATATTCTCGTCCGCTGGTGGGACGCGGACCGGATCCGCGATTTTGCCCGCGTGAGCATCGGCACCGACGCGGAGATGGAGAAGCTTGTGGATCAGACACGTGTCATTTTGAGCGATGCGAAACCCGGAGAGGCCGCCCGTCGTTCGGCGGCAAATCTCCCGCCAAAGAGAGACCCTTCGACAAGCTCAGGGTGACAAAAAAAGAAAGTCTGCTCAAGTGAAAGAGAGAAGAGTCAAGCTTAGGCGGAAGACCAGCGAGACAAACATCTTCGCTGACCTCAATATTGACGGCACCGGGAAAGCCAATGTTGTTACGGGTATCCCGTTCTTCGATCACATGCTGACGCTGTTGACGAAACATTCGCTCTGCGATCTGACCATCAAGGCGAAAGGTGACATCGATGTCGATGCGCATCACACGGTCGAAGATGTGGGCATTGCGCTGGGACAAGCGTTGCTCAAGGCTCTGGGCGACAAGAAAGGAATCCGCCGTTACGGCTGGGCGCTGGTGCCGATGGACGAAGCACTCGCCCAAGCCCGCGTGTCGCTGGATTTCAGCAACCGGCCGTACCTCGTCTTCAAGGCCAAGGGGTGGAGCCGGATGGCCAACGTCGAGTTGGGCCGGGGCAATACGTTTCGCGTGGGATTGGTGAAGGAGTTTCTACAGGGGTTTGCCAACGAAGCACGGTGCAACCTGCACGTCGACGTCCTGCGCGGCGACGAACCGCACCACGTCGTGGAGGCGATCTTCAAAGCCCTGGCCAAGGCGCTCGACCTCGCCTGCCAGCGCGACCCGCGCGTCAAGGGCGTGCCGAGCACGAAAGGGAAACTGTGACGACAATTCTCACCACGAAGGACACGAAGAGCACGAAGAAGGAATTCGATGAACTGCCCAACCGGGTGATTGGATGCGCCTTGGAGGTCCATCGCAGCCTCGGGCCTGGATTGTTGGAGTCTGCGTACGAGCAGTGTTTGGCGCACGAGCTTTCGTGCGCCAAACTACCGTTCCAACTGCAGGCACCGCTGCCGATTGAGTATAAAGATGTGCGCTTGGACTGTGGGTATCGCATCGATGTGCTCGTAGACGGCAGACTGATCGTGGAATTGAAGAGTGTCGACCTGCTTCTTCCTATTCACGAAGCGCAACTGCTCACGTACATGAAACTGGCCCGGGTGCCAACGGGCTTATTGATCAACTTCAACGTCAGGCTGCTGAAGGACGGCATCCGGCGCTTCGTCCTGTAATCCCTTCGTGTGCTTCGTGCTCTTCGTGGTGAGCTCTGTCACGCGAACTTCTGCTGCCGGCTTGTCGACCGGCCCCAGGTGCGCGGGAGCGCCAACGGCCCGGCGACCGGCGTTTCTTCGAGCGGTTTCGCTTCGTCTTCGTAGACCAGGTCGAGCACCGGCTCCGGGATGCGGTCCAGTTTGATTTCCATCTCGCGTTGCGGGATGAACGGACATTTGGCCTTGTGGCTGACCAGGTGCGCCGCCGCCTTTTCCAACAACAGGCGCGTGCCGGTTTTGACGCTGCGCTTGCCGTAACGCGCCTCGATTTCCTCCAGCGCATGGTGGAGTTCGCGCCGCCGGAATTCATTGTCGCCGCCGAACAGTTTCGGCTGCAGATCGAGCGGCTGCATGTTCCAGAAATTGATGCAGACCTGCCGAATCGGCTGCGTCTCGTGCGCGACGAGTTGCCAGAATAACCGCGCCACTTCCGGATCGATCACGCGCGGCTCGAACACCGCCGCCGGGAACTTCAGGCTGGCACCGTTCCCGTTCATGTCCTTGAACCGGACGTACATGCCCATCTCGCGGGCCTTGAGGTTCTCGCGGAAAAACGTCGTCACCACGCGCTCGGTCTGGTCGAGCAGGAACAGCAGTGCCGCCGCGTAGTCGGGTTCGTCGTAAGGCAGCGTGGTGGCGCTGCCGATGCAGGTGCGCGGCTTGTTGGCGAGAGACAATCGCTCGCGGAACTGGCCGGTCGCCAGCAGCCACAACTCCAATCCGAAAAATCCGTAGCGTTTTTCCAGCAGTCCCAGCGGCAATTGCGCCACGTCGCCAAACGTCCACACGCCCAATGCACGCAACGACCGGGCCCGGCGCGTGGCAATGCCCGCCAGCTTCTGGACCGGAACGTCCCGCAAAAATTCGCGTTCGCGGTCTTCAGGCACTTCCTGAAAACCGTCGGGCTTGCAACGTTCGGTCGCCAGTTTCGCCAGCCAACGCGAGGAACCGAGTCCCATGGACACGGGCAGGCCGATCTCGCCAGCGATCTCCCGCTTTATCCGCGCGACCAGTTCGGCGGCGTCGCGGCAACGGAACACGGCGGGCGAATCGGTAAAATCCATGAACCCTTCGTCGATCGAGGTCGGCACGAGCAGCGGCGTGTAGTGGCGGACGCGGCGGAACATCTCGACCGACAACCGCCGATACTCGTCGTAGTGCGGACGCACGAGCACGCCCCCGGGACACTTGCGTTTGGCCTCGAAACACGCCATGCCGGTGATAATGCCGTAGCGTTTGGCGATGTAGTTGGCGGCGATGACGATGCCGTCGCCGCGGCGTCCGCCGCCCACGAACACGGGCCGATTGTCCAGCGATCGATCGAGCGCGATCTCGCACGAAGCGAAGAACGAATCGCCGTCCACATGAAGGATCCGCTGAGGCCGCGACTGCATACCACACAAGTGTGTGGTGTGCCCTGTGACTTGTCAAGTGCTCAGGTGTTGCTATGGACGAGAGGTGGTCGACGGCACTTCACCGAAGCGCAGCGACGACGACGCATCGGTCACGCGACGGCGTCGAGCCCGGCGTCTTTCGCAACGTTCACAACGATTTCAGGCCGTCATCCAACATGGCATGAAGTTTGGCCACGGTCTCCGGTGTTTCGTCGCCCATGTGGGCGAGGCGGAAGCTCTTGCCTTTGATCGGGCCGTAACCGCCGTCGATGAGGACCTTGTATTTGTCCTTGAGCGTCTTCTGCAGCTTGGCGACGTCGATGTTCTTGTTGTTCTTGACGCAGGTGAGCGTGACCGATTCGTAACCCGCTTTCGGGAACAGTTCGAACCCGCGTGACCTGGCCCAGTCGCGCGTCATCTGCGCCATCTTGAGGTGGCGGGCGTACCGGTTCTCCAAGCCTTCCTTCTCGAACTGATCGAGCTTGAACTTCAGACCGTAAATGTGCGGAATGCTCGGCGTGGACGGCGTCATGTTCTTGTCGTGGTTCGCCTTGAACTCGAGGAAGTCGAAGTAGTAGCCGCGGCCTGGAATCGTTTCCGCTTTCTTCAACGCGCGCGCGCTCACGGCGAACACGGCGGTCCCCGGCGGCAGTGCCCACGCCTTTTGCGTGCCGGCCAGGATCACGTCGATCCCCAGTGCGTCGGTCTCGATCTTCACGCCGGTCATCGAGCTGACCGTGTCGACGATGAACATCACGTCGGGATAATTGCGCAGCACCTTTGCGATTTCGGCCAAGGGGTTCATCAAACCGGTCGAAGTCTCGTTGTGAACGAGGGTGACGGCGTCGAACTGGCCGGTCTTCAGTTTCGCGTCGATCATCTCGGGCAGAATCGGCTGGCCCCACTCGACCTTGAGCGCTTCGGCGTTCTTGCCGCAGCGTTTGCTCACGTCGAACCATTTGTCGGAGAACGCGCCACAGCAACAGTTGAGGACTTTTTTCGCGACGAGATTGCGCACGGCCGCCTCCATCACGCCCCACGCGGACGACGTCGAGATGAACACGGGATTCTTGGTGTAGAGCATCTGTTGCAGTTTCGGCTGGATCGCGGCGTACAACTCCTGGAAACCCGAGCCGCGATGGCCGATCATTGGCTGACTCATGGCCTGGAACGTATCCTCGCTAACCTCCACAGGCCCAGGGATAAACAGCTTCACATGAGGTGTCGTCATGGCGGCAATCCTTTCTTTTGTCGTGACAAATCGGGGCGCAAATCACTATAGCTTTTCCGGCGAGATTTCAATCTTTAATTAACTGGAACGACCAACTCTCGTGAGGTCACCATGCCCAGGACGCTGAACGTCGGGATGATCGGCTACAAGTTCATGGGTCGCGCGCATTCCAACGCGTGGCTCAAGGCGGACAAGTTCTTCGAACTCAAGGCCCGCCCGGTTCTCAAGGTCATTTGCGGCCGCGACAAAGCAGGCGTATCGGCCGCGGCGTACCGCTGGGGCTGGGAGAAGTTCGAGACCGATTGGCGTGAGGTGGTCGACGACCCGACCATCGACGTCATCGACATCACCACGCCCAACGATTCGCACGCCGAAATCGCCATTGCCGCCGCAAAATCGAAGAAGGCCGTCCTCTGCGAAAAGCCGCTCGCGCTCGACCTGAAACAGGCGCGAGCGATGGTGGACGCCGTCAAGAAGGCCGGCGTGGTCCACATGATCTGCCACAACTACCGCCGTATTCCGGCACTGGTGCTCGCCAAAAAGATGATCGATGCCGGTGACATCGGTACGATCTACCATTACCGCGCCCGGTACGCCAACGACCGGATGGTCGACCCCAATGCGCCGCTGGCCTGGCGTCTCCAAAGCAAGATCGCCGGCTCCGGCGCGCACGGCGACATCAACTCGCACATCATCGATCTCGGCCGTTACCTGGTCGGCGAATTCAGCGAGGTCTGCGGCCAGATGGAAACGTTCATCAAAGAGCGTCCCCTGCCCGACCAACCGACCAAGAAAGGCAAGGTCACCGTGGACGATGCGGTGACGTTCATCGGCCGGTTCAAGAACGGCGCGTTCGCCAATCTCGAAGCCACGCGGTTCGCGCTCGGCCGCAAGAACTGCCTGCAGATTGAGATCAACGGCAGCCGGGGCTCGCTGGTCTTTGACCTCGAAGACATGAACCGACTCAAGTACTACAACGACGCCGACCCCGCCGATCGGCGCGGTTTCCGCGACATTCTCGTCACGCAGGGCGAAGTGCACCCGTACATGAGCAGTTGGTGGAAGGCGGGACAAGTCATCGGGTACGAACATACCTTCGTGCACGTGATCGCCGATTTCGTCAACGCCGTCGCCGACAAGCGGCCGGTGCCACCGACATTCGAGGACGGCCTCGCGAACCAGATTGTTCTCGAGGCGGTCGAGAAATCCGCCCACACGCGCCGGTGGATCACCATCGGGAAATGAGCCCATGACCCACGACGAAATCCTCAACCTCTTCACCAAGCCGCTGTTCCAGCTTGGCCAGACCTGGATTTCGATGGCGACAATGGTGGAATTTGTCGTTGTCCTTCTGGTGGTCGTCCTGGTGTCGCGAGTGGTACGTCGCCTCCTTCATCGGCGGGTTCTCGTGCACACCAAACTCGACCCCGGCCTCCAGTACGCTGTGGCTCGCATCATCAGCTACGTCGTGCTCGTCTTGGGATTGTTGATCGGTCTCGAAACGCTGGGGATTAATCTCAACTCGCTGACGGTCCTCGCGGGCGCCTTGGGCGTCGGCATCGGCTTCGGGTTGCAGAACATCGTGAGCAATTTCGTCAGCGGACTCATCCTGCTGACCGAGCGCCCGATCGAGATCGGGCATCGCGTGGACGTCGGAGGCACGGTGGGCGACATCGTTCGGATCGGGGGGCGCAGCACGACAATTGTGACCAACGACAACATCACGATCATCGTCCCCAACTCCGAATTCATCTCGGGCCGGGTGACGAACTGGAGCATCGGCGATCCCAAAGTCCGGTTTCGCGTTCCCGTGGGTGTCAGCTACGGCAGCGACCCGCGTCTCGTCGAGAAACTGCTGCTGGAGGCGGCGGCGGCCAACCCTCACGTCCTCATCGATCCGGCGCCGACGGTGCGCTTTGTTGAGTTTGGGGACAGTTCGCTGAACTTCGAGTTGCGGGTCTGGTCGATTGACATGGTGACTCGTCCCGGTGCGTTGCGCAGCGAGCTGAATTTCACCATCTCGGATAAATTCAAGGAGCACGGAATCGAAATCCCCTTCCCCCAGCGCGACGTGCACGTTCGCGAGCCGCTGCGCGTCGAAGTGAAATCGTCGTAAGTTGCGTTTCCGCAAGCGCCGGGCGCAACTCAACGCCGGCCTTGGTGTTTCTGTCTAAAGAACAAGGAGACCGTGAATGAAATACCCTGTGATCGGTTCGATGGTATTGGCCGCGGGCCTGGTGTTAATGGGTTGCGAGACGCCGGAAGGCCGACCCGACCGGACGGCGTCCGGCGCGTTGGCTGGCGGCGCGATTGGAGCCGGCTCGGGAGCCATCATTGGCAGCATGACCGGCCACGCCGGGGAAGGCGCGCTGATTGGCGGCGCATTGGGTGCGCTGACGGGTGGAATCATCGGCAACGCGATGGACCAGCAGCAGCGCGAGATCCTGGCCCAGCAAAGCCCCCAAACGCTCCAGCGCGTGGAACAGGGCCAGCCGCTCGGATTGGCTGACATCAAAGCCCTGGCCAACGCCGGCGTCAGCGACGAAGTCATCATCAGCCAGATTCGCAATTCGCGTACGGTGTATCACCTCAGTACGGCCGAGATCATCGACCTCAAGGACGCCGGTGTAAGCGAGAAAGTGATCGATTTCATGATCAACACGCCAAGCCTCGGCCCGTATTCGTCCGCAGCCTCCGCACCGGCGTCCCAGGAAGCTGTGGACGTTCCCGGGCCGCCGCCTCCGCCGGTCGTGGAAGAAGTCGTTCCGGCGCCCGGGCCCGGTTACGTGTGGATCGCGGGTTCGTGGGGTTGGTACGGTGGGCGATGGGTGTGGGTGAGAGGCCGCTGGGTGTGGCCTCCACATCGCCGAGCCATCTGGGTAAGAAGCCGCTGGGAACCTCGGGGCGGCGGCGGGATCTGGATTTCCGGCTACTGGCGGTAACGCTTCACCGCCGGTGGCGCGGTCTTTCAACAATCCCCCGTTCCGCGTGGGTCACTTCATCAGCCTGATCATCGTCTCGCCGATTTCGGCGGGGGACCTGGCGACGGCGATGCCACAGGATTCGAGCGCGGCAATCTTGTCCGCCGCCGAGCCGGTGCCGCCGCTGATGATCGCGCCCGCGTGACCCATGCGACGGCCTTTTGGCGCCGTCGTGCCCGCGACAAACGCGGCGACGGGCTTGGTGAAATTCTCTTTGATCCAGCGCGCGGCTTCCTCCTCGTCGGTGCCGCCAATCTCGCCGATGAGGACCACGGCCTCGGTCTGCGGGTCCGTTTCGAACATGTCGAGCAACTCGACGAAGTTCAGGCCTTTCACCGGGTCGCCGCCGATGCCGATGCACGTGGATTGGCCGACGTCCCGACTCGTCAGTTGCCACACGGCTTCGTAGGTCAACGTGCCGCTCCGCGAGATGACCCCGACGGGGCCGGGTTTGTGGATGTAGCCGGGCATGATGCCGATCTTGCAGGCGCCGGGCGTGATGATCCCCGGACAATTCGGGCCGATCAGTTTGACGTTGGTGCCCTCGAACACGCGCCTCACCCGCACCATGTCGAGCGCGGGAATGCCCTCGGTGATCGCAACAATCAACTCGATGCCCGCGTCGGCCGCCTCCAGAATCGCGTCCGCCGCAAACGACGCCGGCACAAAAATGCACGAGGCGGTCGCGGCGGTCTCACGCACGGCGTCGCTGACCGTATTGAACACGGGGACACGGATTGGGGAGGGCGAGGCTCCTGCCGAGCCGCGGCTCGCCGGGAGGTTCGCCCTCCCATCGAATTCCAAGACTTCGCCGCCGCGGCCCGGCGTGACGCCGCCGACGAGCTTCGTGCCGTACTTCAGGCATTGTTCGGCGTGGAACTTGCCGGCCGAGCCCGTGATCCCCTGCACGATGAGGCGGGTGTTATGGTCAACGAGAATGCTCACGTGAGAGATCCTTCGCTTCGCTCAGGATGACACGGCCTCGGGCCAATACCCCGCACGATGAGGCGCGTATTGCGGTCGACGAGGACGCTCATGGTTTGGGCGCCGGCGCGTGCTTCTCGTGCACGATCGCCATCAGACCGCCGATCCGAAAGCTCGAGTTCTTCCACTGGAAAGTTTCGACGGACGTATCGTGGAGGGCTTCTTCGTATTCCTGGAGAAATCCGTCGATCTCGTCTTCGGAAATCTCGATGACCAGCGGGGGCTGCACGTTTTCGTAATAGAGATAGAGTTTCATGGTGTGGGCTTCGTAGCGTGGACAATTTTCTGCGCGGCATCGGCCATCGAGTCGGCAGGAATGATGGCGAGGCCGCTGTCCCTGAGGATTTTTTTGCCGAGTTCGACGTTCGTGCCTTCGAGGCGAACGACCAGGGGCACACGAATTTTCACCTGTTTGACGGCGGTCAGGATGCCGTTGGCGATCACGTCGCACTTCATGATTCCGCCGAAGATGTTGACCAAAATGCCGCGCACGTTTTGGTCGGCGCACAGGATCTTGAATGCCTCGGTGACCTGCTCGGTGCTCGCCCCGCCGCCGACGTCGAGGAAGTTGGCGGGTTCGCCCCCGGAATGCTTGATGATGTCCATGGTCGCCATGGCCAGGCCGGCGCCGTTGACCATGCAGGCGATATTGCCCGTGAGACCGATGTAGTTCAGGTTGAACCGGCTGGCTTCGACCTCGCGCGGGTCTTCCTCGTCGAGGTCGCGCAACGCCGCAATGTCCTGGTGACGGAACAGGCCGTTATCGTCGAAGTTCAGTTTGGCGTCGAGCGCCATCACGTGGTCGTGCTGGTCAATGATGAGTGGGTTGATCTCGATGAGCGACGCGTCCGTCTCGACGAACGTTCGGTATACGCCCAGAATCAGATTCACCGTCGGCTGCAGCTGATCGCCGCCGAGACCGAGCGCGTAGGCGATCTTCCGCGCCTGGAACGGTTGCAGGCCGACCGCAGGGTCAACCGGTTCTCTCAGGATTTTTTCCGGCGTTTTCGCGACGACGGCTTCGATGTCCACTCCGCCCTCGGTGCTCGCCAGGAACGACGGCCGGGCGATTGACCGGTCGACAAGCACGCTCAGATACAATTCGCGTTTCGGGACGCTGCCGGCTTCGACGAGCACTTTGCGCACGGTTTTGCCCTGCAACCCGGTCTGATGCGTGACCAACACCTTGCCGATGAGTTCGCGGGCCGCCCGGGCAGCCTCTTCAGGCGTCTTGACCACCTTGATGCCGCCGGCCTTGCCGCGTCCGCCCGCGTGGATCTGCGCTTTGACGGCGATCACGTCGGTTTTCAATCCACGCGCGATTTTCCCGGCTTCCTCGGGCGTGAACGCCACGCCGCCCTCGGGCACGGGCACGCCAAAACGGCGAAAGATTTCCTTGGCCTGGTATTCGTGGATGTTCATGAAATTGAGTCGGCTCGCAGAGCGCGCGGCGGATTGACTGCCACGCTCAATCCGCGCACGGCTAATCTAGGAAGGGACACAGCCACCGTCAACGGAAAAGTCGAACGCGTCGGATTGGGCCGCGCTGCTGCCCGTAGGGACCCGGCAGCTGCGCTTGCCCGCCTTCGGCGTGGCTCCGGCGCAGTCTGGACACGCCGGAGCCCTGGTCGCCTTCGGCGCCGCCACAGGCGGGTAAACGTGTCCCTACCAACGTAATCGCAAAAATCCGGCCCCGGTCCATTTCCCTTGAAATCGGCCGCGGGTTCGTGGCATGGTGCGCGGCAAAGGGGGAAATCGTTTTGGTTCTTGCCGGGAGGTGGTTCGCGTCAGTTGCTGGCTTGTTCGTGTTGTTGCTCGGGGGCGCGGTGGTTGCGCAACCCGCGTCGTTGAAGACCCACCGCTTCGGGAGCACTTCCTACGTGTCCGTCCGCGACGTCGCCGCCTACTACGGCCTCGGCCGCGACGTCCGCAGCGTCGTGGACCGCGCCGACTACAAGACCGGTTTTGCGCAATTGGAAATGCAGGCCGACCGCCGGGACATTCTATTAAACGGCGTGAACCATTGGCTCTCCGCGCCGGTTCTGGCCGAGCGCGACCGATTGTGGATTGCCGAACTCGACGTGCTGAAGACGCTCGACCCGGTGCTCCGTCCCGAACGATTGCGTTCGCGGTCGACGATTCGAACCATTGTCCTCGATCCCGGCCACGGGGGCAGCGACCGCGGCACCCGCGGACGGTCGGGACGCGAAAAAGTGTTGACGCTCGACCTGGCCAAACGCGTGGAGCGGAACCTCGCGGGCACCGGTGTGCGCGTTGCGCTGACGCGCACGTCGGACAGGACGGTCGCGCTGGAGGATCGCGTGGCCTTTGCCCGCGCGAAGGGAGCAGATTTGTTCGTGAGTCTCCATTTCAACTCGGGGGGCTCGGCCGACGGCATCGAGACGTACTGTGCGCCGCCGGCCGGCGCGCCTTCGACCGCCGACGGACGCCCGAGCGGGAGCGACCGTGACGCCGCGCCCGTCAATCGGTTCGACGACCAGAACGCGTGGTTGGCGCATTGCGTACAAAAGGCGCTGTTGGAGGCGACCGGTGCAGTGGACCGCGGGGTACGGCGGGCCCGGTTCTACGTGTTGCAGTATCAGAATTGCCCGGCCATCCTGATCGAAGCCGGATTCCTGTCGAATGCGGCGGAAGAGCAACGAATTTTGCGGACCGACTACCGCGAGTTGCTCGCAAAGGTGATCGCCGACGGAATCCTGACGTACAAGAAGTCGGTGGAGACACCGTAGCAGATGCTTGAAGGTGGCAAGGCCGGGCGCCGCGTTTTTTCACGGGTTTTGTAGCCGCCGAGCAGAGGCGAACTTCTTTCATCGCGCTGGTTTTAAACGGGATTTCGTAGCATACTGAACTGCATGAAAGTCTCCACGGTGGTCGTTTCTCTGGTCGCGTTCGCGTCGGCGTGCGGTTACGGCCACATCGGCGCCACGAGCGCCACGTTCAACAGCGTCGCGCCCGCGCTGGGTTCCGAGGCAACGTCCGCGCCGGCTCGTCCGTTGGTGCTGAGGATCCGCCGTCATCTCGACACGGTCATTGGCGGCCCGGATTTTGAAGAAGATCAGCTTCTCGTGCTCACGGTGCGCGACTTCCAACTCAACCAGCGGCTGGCGATTCCTTCGGAGAACGTGACACCCGAGTTTACCGCGACCCGGTTCGGACCGAGCTCGACCGGCGACAGTTTCCTCGGATACCTGATCGTGAGAACCGTCACCACGAACCAAGTGGCCGCCTATGTCCATGTGGACGTCACCGCCCACACCGAGTCCGGTTCCTACACTCAGCAGGCGAAGTTCCGGGGCGAATACAAATTCTTCCGGGAAACAGACAATGACTGAACTGACTGTCCGCACCGCCCAACACTCGGAGTTTGTCGAGATCACCGACGAAGTCCAGCGGGTCGTGACCGAATCCGGCGTGACGGAAGGGATTTGTACGGTGTTCGTCCCGCACACGACGGCCGGCATCACGATCAACGAGAACGCTGACCCCGACGTGGCGGCCGACATCATTTACGCGCTCGACCAGGTGGTGCCGTGGAAGGACGCGCGGTATCAGCATGGTGAAGGCAACACGGCGGCGCACGTGAAATCGAGCATGATGGGCCACAGCGTTCACGTGTTCGTCCGAGGCGGCCAGCTCCAGTTCGGCACCTGGCAGGGGATTTTTTTCTGCGAATTCGACGGCCCCCGCACCCGCAAGGTTTGGGTGAGAGTATTCTAACAGTCGTTGCTCCCGATCTCGACATCAAAGACCAAATCTCTGCCCATAAGGGCGTGTGGGTTCGGCTCCCTCCGACGGCACCAAACAACACGATGGCCGTGGGGCGCAGGTTGATAGTTGGAGTGACGGGTTGTACCTCGGAGAATTTTTACCAATCTCCCCCGAAAGCCAGAAATTTACTGGCTTGACAGGCATCGAGGCACGGGTGCAGAATCCAGCACTGGGTCGCCTTTCGTTCCGCGCTTATTTGACTTCGGGTGGCATGTGACTTGCAAGAAGCTGGCATCGGCAGGCATGACGGTGTGTGGTTCGCGCGAAATTCGCATGACAAATTACCGTGACAGTATTCTGCAGCACTTGTGCTGTCGCCTCGGGAGGCAACGGGGCGCGGTCATCGGTTTCCATCTCATGCTGGTTCTGTCCGCATTGGGCGGGACGGCCACGAATTGGGAAAACAAGGTGGATGCCCAGGTATGGCGGGATGCGGCGGCCGGCGAGACCGAGTTTTTGGTTTTCCTATCGGAACAGGCGGACGTGAGGGGTGCCACCGCGCTGAGAACCAAGCCCGAAAAACACGCGCACGTCCTCCGGCGACTCCAGGAAGTGGCGCACCGGACGCAGGCGCCGATTCTAAAAGCGCTCGAAGAACGCGGCTTGACCTATCGCGCGTTTTGGATCGTCAACATGATCTGGGTCCGTGGCGATTTCGATGCCGTTCAGTCGCTCAGCCAACTGCCGGAGGTGGCGCGCATTCTCCCGAACTCCACCGTACATACCCAAGAACCCATGCCCACGCTTGCGAGCATGACAACGACGGCCAACGTGGAATGGAACATTGTCAAAATCCACGCGCCCGATGTCTGGGCGCTCGGTTACACCGGGCAGGGCGTAGTGGTGGGGTCGCAGGACACTGGTGTCCAATGGGATCATCCAGCCCTCGTCAATCAATACCGCGGTTGGGACGGCACGAACGCCAACCACAACTACAACTGGCACGATGCCATCCACAGCGGCACTGCTGCTTGTGGCGTCGACTCCCGCGTGCCGTGTGATGGAAACGGCCACGGCACCCATACCCTTGGCGTGGCGGTGGGAGATGATGGCCTTACGAACCACATCGGCGTGGCGCCAGGAGCAAAATGGATGGCCTGCCGCTGCATGGATGACCTCGGGAATGGCACACCCGCCACGTACACCGAATGCTTCGAATGGTTCATGAACCCCACCGACCTCAACGGCCAGAACCCCGATCCGTCCAAAGCGCCGGATGTCATCAACAACTCGTGGGTCTGCACGACCAGCCAAGGTTGTCTCGATCCCTTGATTCTGTCCAGCGTGGTCAACAACGTCCGCGCGGCCGGCATCGTGGTCGTTGCCGCCGCGGGGAATGACGGACCGGGTTGCAGCACGATCACCACGCCTGCGGCCATCTACGACGCGGCGATCACGGTCGGCGCCACTGGCACCAATGACGTCATCGAGGATTACAGCGGTCGCGGCCCGGTCACCGTGGACGGCAGCAATCGGATCAAACCCGATGTCTGCGCGCCCGGCTATGCGATCCGGTCGAGCAAACCGCCCAGCACCTACTCCGTCTACGGCCAAACCAGCAACTCCGGCCCCCACGTGGCCGGCTTGGTCGCCTTGTTGTTGTCCGCTTATCCTGAACTCAGAGGACAGGTGGACGCCATCGAACGCCTCATCGAGCGCTCTGCTGTCCCGCTCACAACCACCGAAGGTTGCGGCGGCCTTGCCAGCACCAACGTTCCCAACAATACCTACGGCTGGGGTCGCATCGACGCGTTGGCTGCGTTCGACCTTGCCCAGAAGCCTCTCGATCAGGATTTCGAGTGCGGCTCTTTGGACATCACCAACACCACTGTGAGTAACCCCGACTCCAGTAGTCCATCATTCACGTTGGTGCCGCGTTATAACGGCGCCGATCCGTTGGGCTGGTGGTGGATGTATTTCAGCGCGACCGGCTTGGCGAACAAGACGCCGACGTTCCACGCGAGCACGGTGGGCAACTCCATCCCGTTCGATAACAACACTCGCTGGGTTTACAGTTACGACCAGGTGAATTGGCAGTTCTTCACCAGCGGCACCGCCACCAACGGAGTCTTCAGCTTCTCCAACAGCATACCATTCAGCAGCGACAAGGTCTATGTCGCCACGGCCATTCCCTATGGCCCATCCAAGACTGACGCGCTGATCAATTCGATCAAGAACAACCCCTCTGTGCTGCCGACCAGAAGCGCCGACACGAACCTGGTCGTTGGCCGCACGCTCGGCACAGCCGGCGGCGGTTACACGGATGACCTGGGACGCACGGTGGCAGCGCAGAATCTTTACGGCTTTGAGGTGACTGATTCCAGCGTCACCGGCCCCAAGACCAAAATCGTGATCATGTCCGGCAATCACAGTGGTGAACCACCCGGCACCATGACCGTGCAAGGCCTCGTGAATTTCCTGGTCAGCGACGATCCGCGCATGCAGCAGCTTCGCCGGGTGGCCGACTTCTATGTCTATCCGCAGGTGGATCCCGAAGGTCGGGCGGCCGGCTATTACATCAGCACACCTCAGAATCCCACGAAGAATCACAACCGCTACTGGAACAACCCGGCCGGATTCACCGAGATCACTATTATCGAGAATGCCATGAAGGCTGACACTGGCGGCGCGGTTGATTACTTCTTCGACTTCCACTCAGAATGGCAGCCGGATGAGGTCCAACCTCTGGCGACGGATCCGATGTTCAGTTCGCCGTATGCCAATCTCCTGGTCGCGCGCGATTCCAGCATCACGATGACGCTCTATCCCTATGACGTTTCCTCGTTCGCGTATGGCTGGGCCGCTTCAACGCAAGGGCTGAATGCCGTGTACACGACCACGGTCGAGATGGGAACTTTGGCTGGAGCGCAGCAGAGCACCTACGACCATTACGGCCAGGATTTTGCCCTGGCGTTCTACGATCTGTTGGTGACGGCGGACACAAATCAGCCGCCCATCGCCAGTTTCACCGCCAGCCCGACCGACGGCCCCGCGCCGTTAACGGTAACTTTCACCAATACGTCCGTTGGCATCATCACCAATTGTCTTTGGGACTTCGGCGACACGGCGACTACCAACACTCTGGCGGTCGCGGTGTCACACACCTACTCAGCGGGAACGTACCCGGTCACCTTGGTTGCGAGTGGTCCTGGGGGCGTCAGCACCAACACCTGTATCGATTGCATCGTGGTGACCAACCCGCCACCGCCCTCAGGCAGCTACTGGCAGGCCGTGACAAATGCCAGCCCGATTGCCTACTGGCGGTTGAATGAAACCAATGGGGCGACCGTCGCCGTGGACTTCTTCGGTTCCCACAACGGAACCATCAGCGCCAGCGTCACGCCCGGCGTCAGTGGGCCACGGAACCCGTCCTTTCCGGGGTTCGAGAGCAGCAACACGGCGATGCAGTTGAATTACACCACGGGTTCTTATCTGACCATGCCAACTCTGAACCTCAACACGAACACGGTGACCATCACCGGCTGGATCAATCCAACGGGGGCTCAAGCTGGCTGGACCGGCATCGCGTTTTGCCGTGGCGGAAGCACCTGCGTGGGTTTGAACTTCGGTCCCGGGTCAATCGCCAACGAACTGCGCTACACCTGGAATAACTCTCGTTGGGACCAGAGTACCGGCTTGGCCGTGCCGACCGGCCAATGGTCCTTCGTTGCGTTGGTGGTGACGCCGACGAACGGAACAATTTACATGGGAACCGACGGCGTCTTGAATTCTTTCACGGACACGGCCAGTGAGCCAAGTCAGGCCTTCGACTCGTCCCTGCTCATCGGTTACGATCCGTCGTCAGGCTCGCGCTTGTTTCGAGGTGTGATCGACGAAATCGCCATCTACAACCACTCGTTGACGCCGACGCAAATTCAGCAACTCTATACCAGCGCGTTGACGGTGCCTCCGCCGCCTCTAACGCCATTCCAGACCTGGCAGTTCGCGTATTTCAACTGCACCAACTGCCCGCGGGCGGCACCAGATGCGGATCCGTTCGGCAAGGGGATGAGCAACACGGACCAGTTCCTGGCCGGGCTCGATCCGACGAACCCGTCTTCGGTATTCCGGATCACCTCGGTGGTGGCGGACAGCAACAACAACGTCCTCATCACCTGGTCAACAGCCGGGGTGCGTACCAACGCCGTGCAGGCAGCGTCGGGCGATACCGATGGCAATTACAGCAACAACTTTGCGGACATCAGCTCGCCGCCGCACATCATCATCCCTGTTGGCGGAGACGTGACGGCCAACTATCTCGATGTGGGCGGCGCCACCAACAGCCCGTCCCGCTACTACCGAATCCGCCTGGTGCCATAACACCGCGACTCCGAACACGACTCGCGAGCAGGCCGCCGGGCGCGCCGCTCTGCGCTCGCCTCGTCGTTGGTAGGGCGCGGCTCCGTCCGCGCCGTTCTTCTTCATTACGAAGGACTTCGCGAGCTTCGTGTTCTCGGTGGTGCGATTGGCCGACGCCATTTCTCACCACGAAGTTCACGAAGAGTACGAAGTTGCTGACCGTCGATAGCTGAAAGCGGATGGCGCCCCTTCAGCCGTCTTATCCGAGTGTTGACGCCGTCCCTTGGCCATGCCAGAGTTCTCACGTGAGCGTGACGGAGATTATCAAGGGCATTCAGGCGTTGCCGAAAGAACAACGCGCCCAAGTCATTGAGTTCGTTCGTCAGCTTGAGGAGGGCGAGATTCCCGAGTCGTTCAAGCAGGGCATGGCTGACGTCGACGCCGGTCGCGTCGTGGACATGGAGACGGCGCTGAACAAGCGTCCGCCCCGGCGACGGTGAACTACAAGGCCACCGAAACTTTCTGGCAGAACTTCTACAGTCTTTCCGACCCACAAAAGGAATCCGTCCGCCGCGCTTGCATCCGCACAAAATCCATTCGCTATCGGCACGTTACAAGAAAACGATTTATTCGGCAGTGATCGAAGGCAATCTGCGAGTTGTCTTTTACGTCGAAGCCGATACGGTCTGGACCGTGGACATCGGGACGCACGCCCTTTATCGTTGACTGCACAGGAAACGTTTGCTCATGCCGCTCGGCTCCTGAATTCTGGCTTGCGTCTTCTGAATTCTGGCTCCTGAATTCTGAATTCAGCCCCCCCGCTGACCGCTGATTGCTGATAGCTGACAGCCGCCTCTCTCGCTGACCGCTGACCGCCGATAGCTGAAAGCTGATAGCCGCCTCTCCCCTTGCTGACTGCTGATGGCTGAAAGCTGACGGCTACCCCTTCCCTGGCCGACCGCTGATTGCTGAGAGCCGATGGCTTCCTTCCTCCTGACCCCTTGTCCGCCGAGGCTTTCCACGAAGGCAGATGACTCCGACCGGTTTCCACCGGGTAGCGCGACGCAATTACAGCGACCGGACCGCTCGCTTCACTTCGTCGTGCGTGCCGATGAGCAAGAGATAGAGCGTGTCGCGGTCGTGGCGGAAGACGATCCGCAAATGGAGCCCGACCCGGAACTCGTAGAGACGGCCCGCAAGTTTACGCAGTCCCAAGTGAGCGTGGGGGCTTCCGAAAGCCGCAACCAACGACGCGATGGCTTCAAGAACCTGGCTTTGTATGGATGCTGGTAGCGACGCAAACTTCCGGTCGTAGCGTCGCGTGGTCTCGATTTTCACCGAGACTTGCCCTTGCGTGCGCGCTTGGCGCGTGCATGCGCCACGTATTCGGCGGGTGATTCGAAAACCTTGGTGCGGCCCGCGGCGCGTTCGGCATCGGCCCACGCGTTGAGCTTGCGTGCTTCCGCGGCACTGAGTTCCAACTCCGGTTCGGTGACGGCTGTCAAGCGGACCGCAGCCTTGCCGTTGCGCTTGATGATGATCGTTTCCCCCTGTTCAGCGCGGGCGACAAGCTCCTCCAACCGGGACTTGGCTTGTTGGAGCGTGGCGACTTTCATGCCACCCAAGATGCCAAGTTTTGAATATCGAGTCAACCGTTGGCGAACGCGGAGGGAAGCGTCGATGCCTCTGCCGTTGGTAGGGCGCGACCGCCGGGCGCGCGCCGCTGCGGAGCGGGACCGGCTATTCTTCACCGCGAATCAACGCGAATTTGCTGTAGCGGCGGCTTGTGACCGCCGACGCCGTTGCTTGACGTGGGCACACAACTTCTTTAAGAGCCAAGGGTATCCCTGCGAGAACTTCCAAGCTCTGCTCCAACTCGGAGCAGTTGTTATCCTCCTACGGCATTTATGAGATGGCTTCTAACCTCTCGTTTTCAACTTCTGCGCCATGTCAGGCGCGGGCTCCCCAGCCGGACACGATGCATTTTGCGGGTTCATCGTTTCATTTCCGACCCGGCACTTCGCCCAGCCCGGGGCGGAAGCCGCTCGACGGTCCGGCGCATCGAGTCCCGCATCCATCATCCGGGCCGGGAGGTCGGGCTTCCGCGTCAACGTCCGTCGGTGAAAGGGACTGTAGAGCAATTTGAGGATGTCGGACGTCTTCATATGGCGGCCGAAGGTGCGCAGCAGTTTCCAGGTTCGGATTGGACGCTTGAAGACCCGGTGGAGAAACAGCAGACAGTATCCTTTCGCCCGGAGTTGGTTCACCACCGCGCTGGGCAGAGCGGTGGGATCGATATCCGAGCACTTGAACCACTTGTGCCAATCCCGGCCGTCGTCGATAATCCCGCGCGCCACGTACTCTTCCCAGAGCGGCGTCCCGCGGTAGGCGCACAACCGATTGAAACAAAACGTGTCCAGCTCCAAGCGGGCGGCAAACCGGAAACTTTCAGTGATATCCTCTCTCGTTTCGCCGGGTGAGCCGACAACGAAGAATCCGTGAACCCTTTCGATCCCCTGCCGTTTCGCTTCCCTGACCGCGTGCTCGACCTGCGCGGGAGTCTGTTTCTTTTTGAGCCGGTCCAGCACTCTCCGCGTGCCGGCTTCCACGCCAAACGCCAGGAAGTTGCAGCCGGCCTCGCGCAGGACCGGCAACTGCTCGATTCCGACCGAATCCACACGGCCTTCGCAGCCCCAGTGAAACTCCAGCTTGCGCTGAATGATACCGCGGCAAATCGCGGCAATGCGCTTGCGGTTGATCAGGAAGTGGTCATCGGTGAGGTAGATCGAGCGATAGCCCAGATCGTTCAGTTCCCGCAGTTCTCCCAGGACGTGTTCCGGCGAGCGGCTCCGCCAGCGGCCCGCTCCCAGGGACGGGACATCGCAGTAGATGCAGGAGTACGGGCACCCGCGCGACGTTTGCACCGTGCAGAACTTGTCCAGCGAGAGCACCGCTGGAACATCCAGCGGCAAGGACTCGATGTAGTCGATCGGCAGACTGGTCCGATCGGGATACGGAAACCGGTCCAGGTCCCGGAGGAGTGGACGCGGGGTGTTCCTTGCGGTATTCCGGCCGCGACGCCA
This sequence comes from Verrucomicrobiia bacterium, assembly GCA_035515475.1. Taxonomy (GTDB): domain Bacteria; phylum Verrucomicrobiota; class Verrucomicrobiia; order Palsa-1439; family Palsa-1439; genus DATJBF01. Next base: position 1,004 of record DATJBF010000005.1, on the reverse strand, counting down.
CACCAGGCCCGCCACGGAGCCTGGATCGTCGAGGTGGTCCAAATAGTCCGGCAGAAGCTCCTCGCCTTCCCCCACCCCTACACAGTCGATGTCAGGGCAGTCCCCCAGAATGCGGTCCGCATTCAAGGTGGCGAAGGGTCCGCCGACGATGATCGGCATCCTCGCCGCCTCGGCCTTGAGTCTCCGGGCCATGCCCTTGACCGCTGGGTAGGTGGTGGGCGAGAGAAACGAGAGCGCAATCACCTCCGGTTGTTCTTGGGCAACCGCTTTCGCGATGTGCTGCGCCTTCATCTGCGGGTGGCAGGTGTCGAACATCCGCACCCGGTGTCCCCGCTGGCGCAGCACCGGCGCTAGCGTCTGAATCCCCAAGGGCGGAAACGCCATCACCTTGGCCCGCCCGTTGTCAGATTTCGACCGATCCAATGCTTTGGGGAGCACCCGGCAGAAGTTCTCATCGCGGACGTTAACAAGAAACGTATTCATGCTTCAGGTCTTTTTCGGCTGGCAGAGTCGTAAACGCTCGCGCTGAAAAGGCGATACGGATTTGCTTTGGGGGGCCGCGTGCCGATCAGGGCGTTGGCCGCGCCGGTACCTCGCCCGACCACCCCAGGCCGGCTTCCCCAGCCCCCTTCCGGCCTCTTGTCTCGGGCTGGAGTATCCGGCGGGCGGGGCCGGCATGTCAAGGGGAAGCGCGAGGAGATTGGGGGCTGCGCAGGGCGGACTTGGGCCCGCGGCGCTGCTGCTTGAGGTCCCCGGCCAGGCGGGTGAGGTGCGGCGGACTGCTTAGGCGGCGATGGATTGGGCCGGCGGCCCAGCTGATGAGCATCCGCTCGACACCCTCGGGGTCATCGATGCAGGCTGGGCCGGAAGAAACAGCATACTCTCGGTCGGGCGGCAGCCCAGGCCGCGGGCGACGCAGTCCAAGGCCAGCGCCAGGAGCGGGCCCCACCAGGGGAGATGCCGACAGTCGTAGGGCAGGATGCGCCACTGGAACCACGATCTCC
>DATJBF010000004.1:0-14411 GCA_035515475.1 Verrucomicrobiia bacterium | reverse complement strand
GCTGGCGGCCGGGGCGGCCCATTTTATTGTCGGCGTCAGATATCCCGAGGACCGACACGCGCTTTACTTCATACCACTTACAATCCTCGTGGTCGGAACGATGGCCGCCTGGTCCAGCCAACGGCGGCTGCGCGTCGTACTTTGGGGACTGCTTCTGGCATTGACCGGGATTGGACTCCAAGGCGTCAACCTCAGTCATGCGATGAACTCGCGAGAGGGTGGGGACATCCCCTCGGCGTTGTTGGTGTTGCGAGAGGTCCACGAGCGGACCGGGCAGGACGTCATGCTGGCGGTCAGTGGCAGCAAGTGGCAGATCTGGTATTATGCCGAGCATTTGTTGGGACTGCATCCGGATCTTCGCCAGCGGGACATGTCTTATCTGAGGACCTACGGATGGTTGACCGTTTACGAATGGAGAGTCCTCCAAACCTACTGCGGGTTGCCTGCTGACAACCCTTTGCTGCCGGGAACCACTCACCTGCTGCTCAATATCCAGAATCAGGACGATCAGCGCCTGTTAACCACGCCGCCTCCGGGAGGGCTGGCGGCCCTGCGCCTTTATCCAGCCTCCGACACGAGACTCCTGGCACTGAACCTGCCCCAACACGAGGGCGTGATGACGCTTCCGGGTGGACAGAGATACGCGGGCGAATTCAAGCATGGTTGGATGGATGGGCGTGGAACGTACACGTGGCCAGATGGACGGAAATACGACGGGGCGTTCAAGGACGATGAGCCCAACGGCCCAGGAACATACACATGGCCGGACGGACGGAAGTACGTCGGCGAGTTTCGCGACGGGCAGTTCGATGGTGTCGGCAAGATGACTTATCCGGATGGACGGGTGGAGGACGGCCGGTGGAGCCAAAACCGATTTGCCGGACCCGTCCGGCACTGATGGTTCGACCGGACCTCATTCCGGACACACGCCAGGGGATCATGCAAGCTGGATGGGGCACGCCGCTATCTTGATTCTCGAGTTACTTGGACTTTGGCCGCAGGATGACGAACCGGCTGGTGCCATCGCGTTTGACCAGCATCAAGAGGCCGTCTTTACCCTTGGTCTTCGTGACGGCCTCGCGGAAGTCATCGACGCTGGCGACGGCCCGGCGGTCGACTTCGGTGACGAGGTCGCCCGGCCGCAACCCGGCGTCCGCCGCCGGGCTATCGTCGTCCACGTCGGTCACGACGACGCCCTTGTCGGTTTCGTCAAGGTTGTACCGTTTCGCGGCGTCGGCCGTGACCGGGGCGACCGTGAGCCCGAGATCGGCAGTCGACTTGGATTCTTCATTCTCGCCTTCGCCGGCGGCTTGACCGGACGCGAGTTCGCCGATGGTCACCGTAAGCGTGCGTTGCTTGCCGTTGCGGACGACGGTCACTTCGACCCGGGTGCCGGGCGCGGTGGCAGCGACGAGATTGCGCAGGTGGTGCGTGTCGTCGACCTGCTTGCCGTTGTAGCGGACGATCAGGTCCCCGACGCGGATCCCTGCTTTCTCGGCGGGCGAATCCTTGTTCACCTGCGAGACCAGCGCACCCTTGTTGTCGGGCAACCCGAACTGGTGCGCGAGATCCTGGTCCACGCCCTGGATGATGACGCCGAGCAAACCGCGGCGGACCCGGCCGGTCGTGAGCAAATCGTTCATCACGTCGCGCGCCATGTTGATGGGAATGGCAAAGCTGACCCCTTGGAATTGGCCGATGCTGGTGGCGATCATCGTGTTGATGCCGATGACTTCACCGCGGAGGTTGACGAGCGGGCCGCCCGAGTTGCCGGGGTTGATCGGCGCGTCCGTCTGGAGAAAATCCTCGTAGGTGTCGGACCCGCCGACGTCGTTGCGGCCTTTGGCGCTGATGATGCCGTGGGTGAGAGTTTGCGCGTACCCGAAGGGCGCGCCAATGGCCAGCACCCAGTCGCCGACGCGGACGTCGTCGGAATCGCCCAGCGTGGCGACGGACAGATCGCGCGGGACGTTGCCCTTGATCTTGATGACGGCGATGTCGGTCTTTGGATCGGTGCCGACGATTTCGGCGACGAACTCACGTTTGTCAGCGAGAATGATTTTGATCTCGTCCACGTCCTTGACGACGTGGTTGTTGGTCAGGATATGGCCGGCCTTGTCGATGATGATACCCGAACCCAGGCCGCGCTGGGAAAACCTGTACTCCCGCTGTCGCGGTGGATGCGGATGGCGCTCGGGTGAATCCTGGTCTCCAAAAAACCAGCCGAATGGAGAGTCGTCACCGAAGGGAAACGGGAACTCCGGTCGCTGGAACCGCAGGACTTTTTCCGAGTAGATCGTCACCACGCTCGGCCCCACGCGCGCGGCAATCTCGCCGAACGAATTGCCCAGCTGGCGCAACGCCGCGGTGTCGCCGTCCGCCGCCGACGGACCGGTTCTGTCTCGGGTCGGCACGGGCTGGTCCGCGCCCGTGAACACGAGCAAGCCGGTGGCTACGAACAAGGCCACGCCGAGGGTGATTCCGATCGCTTGAAGCTTTCGTGGATTCATGCGTCCTGGTCCTTTCGAGCGTTGGGCCCCTGTGGAGCAGGGGTACTTCCTGGCATGCGACACTTCAGCGGGTCCACTCGTTCAACGCCGTCGCCGTCCTCCCCCGTCCAAAAAAGGCTTGGAAAACCGCGCCGGACTCTGCCATATTCCCCTAGCCACGGGTCCGTGGAACCGATGAACCGCCGAGATCGCAGACTGATGACTGTGTTACGGTCGGTATTTTCGCTCAACCACCGTGTCTGTGAAAGAGGATTTTCATGATTGCCCGCGTTGAGGTCGACCAACTGCATGACTTCCAGAGCGGGGAGTATCTGGTCACGAGCTGCTACCTCGATCTGGACCGGGCGAAACGGCCGCCGCAGATGTTGAAGATCCGCGTCAAAGACCTGCTCCAGTCGGCCCAGCAACAACTGTCTACCAAGATGGGTAGCCACGCGCAGTGCGAATCATTGCGCGCCGACTTCGAGTACATCGGGGACTATGCCATGCAGGAGATTTTCACGGGCCGCTACAGGGCCCTGGCCATTTTCTCTTGCGCGGCGCACAAGTTCTGGCAGGCCCATGGGTTGCCCCACCTGGCGCGCAACATCCTCGTAGCCGACCTGGCCCCCTACATTCGGCCGCTCGCGGCGATTCTGGGCGAGTATCACCGGTTCTGTGCCGTGCTCGTCGATAGCACCGGCGGGCAGGTGTTCGAAGTGTACATGGGCGAAATCGTCGAGCGGGGCGATGTCGTCGACGCCATACCGCGCCGCGTCAAGGAAGGTGGCCTGGGCGGACGCGACGAGCGCAACATGGAGCGCCATCACGCGCAGGCGGTTCACCAGCACTATCAACGGCTGGCCGATGCCACGTTCAAGGTGTTCAAGCGCGACAAATTCGATTTCCTGATTCTGGGCGGCCTGACCGAAGTGCTGAGCGAGTTCAGGCAACAGCTCCATCCCGACCTCCGCGAACGCCTGGTCGGCGAGTTTCACGCCAAACCGTTCACGACCTCGCCCGACGAGGTGCTGACCCGTACCCGGGAGATCGAGCAACGGGTCGAGCAGGAACACGAACGGCGGATGGCCGAGGAATTGATGCAAAAAGCCGGGGCGGGCCACCTGGCGGTGAGCGGCGTCAGCCCGACGCTCGGCGCGATTGCCCGGGGCGAAGCGCAGACGCTGCTGGTCGAGGACGGCTTTGAGACGCCCGGCTACGTCTGCTACAGTTGCCACCACGTGAGTCTCAACGAGGGCGCATGCCCCAACTGCCACGAACCGCTCCGTCCCTGTCCCGACATCATCGACGAAGCCATCGAGTTGGCACTCGAGAAGAACTGCCAGATTCAGCACGTCCACGACGCGACGGTCTTGCGCGATGCCGGCCGGATGGGCGCACTGCTGCGGTTTCAGGCCTGAGGATGATTCGGCAAGAATGATATTGAATCGGTAGCCCGCTTTGCTACAATGGCGGCGCCGACGGAGAGTGGGGGAGATGGCAACGATCACAAACCGGTACTTGGACAACGTGCCTGGCAAGTTCTACGTGGACGACCAGTGCATCGATTGTGATTTGTGTCGGGAGACGGCGCCGAATAATTTCACGCGCAACGAGGACGGCGGTTACAGCTACGTTTTCAAGCAACCGGCCTCGCCCGAGGAAGAGACGCTGTGCCGCGAGGCCATGGAAGGTTGTCCTGTCGAAGCCATCGGCGACGACGGGACGCAAGCCGGCCGGGCCACCGCCGATGCCGAAGTCGCCCCTGCGGAACAATCTCCGCCGCGACCGGCATAATGACGCCCGCGTTGCGAACCCAGATCCTGCGTGAATGGCGGCCGTTTGGCAGCGACGCCGACCTGCTGGGAACACGGCCTGCCATCCCCGCGAACAAACTCGTGCCCCTGGTGATGAAGCGACTGGGTCTCGAACAGCGGCTCCAGCAATCCCAGGCCTTCTCGCTTTGGCCCAACATCGTCGGCAACGATATTGCCCGGCACGCCCAACCGGTCAGCCTGCACCATGGGGTGCTCGTCGTGGCAGTCGATCACCCGGTCTGGCTCCAGGAACTCGCCCGCTTCTACAAACCGATGATCCTGCAAAAAATCCAGGAACGCGTCGGCAAGAAGGCGGTCCGCGACATCGTCTTCCGCATCGGCTGAAATGCGTACCGGGCGATGTGCATTGAGTTGTGTGTTGGCCATACTGGGCCTGGCCTATGCCGCTGATTCAGAGCCAGCCGGCACGGCCGCGCCGCCCCCCGTTGCCCATCGTCCGTCGTCCACTGCCCATTCCCCATCACCGATTGCCGTTCCGTTCATTGCGCAGAAACCCAACTACTGCGGCCCGGCCGCCCTCGCGATGCTGGCCAGCTATTACGGCCACGACGTGTCGCAGGATGATATTGCCAGCGCCATCTACCTGCCCGATATCGGCGGCACGCTCACCAGCGAACTGACCGATTACGCCCGCCGGTTCAACCTGTGGGTCCGCCAGTATCACGGCTCGACCGACGATCTGCGTCAGAAGCTGGACGCGGGCGTCCCGCTCATCGTGCTCGGCCGGTTCGGCGAGCAACCGCACTATTTCGTCGTGCTCGGTTGGGACGATTTTCGGCAGGTGGTGACCGTGCATTCCGACACGCGTCCCCGCTATGAAATGCGGGTCGAAGATTTTCTGCGGCACTGGGACCGGGCCGACCGCTGGACCTTGTTGGTCTGCCCGCCCGAGAAGGCCACCTGGCGGCTGACACCCGAGGAACAGAACGATCTCGGCCTGTTCTTCGAGCGGGCCGGGCTGCTCGAATCGGCCACGCAGCATTACGTCGCCGCCACCCAGTCGCGTCCGCGAAACTCCTACTTTCGGATGAACCTCGGCAACGCCCTGCTGAAGCAACGCCGGCTGCGCGAGGCGGCCGACACGTTTTCGCGGGCGATCGAACTCGATTCGCAGAATGCGGACGCGATGAACAACCTCGCCTATACCTGGCTGGAAATGGGGCAGAACCTCGACCAAGCGGTGAACTTATGCAACCGGGCCGCCACGTTGCGTCCCGGGCGTCGCGCCTACTACCTCGACACGCTCGGCAGCATCCTCTTGAAACAGGGCAAGGAAGACGACGCCCGTGCGGCCTTCGAGCATGCCCTCGCCGTGACACCCAATCAGGAGGAATTGTTGCGGGCCTCCATCCAACAGCACCTCGCCGCTACTCGTGACGACCGATCGGTGATTGGTGATCAGTGAGGGGCGGGCATTTGGGTCGATTCGCGGAAAGGGAATCGCCTCGCCCCCGCGGCGAGAGGCCGGTCCCGCGTCGTTTGCGGCCCCCTACTTCGGTTCGATGGCAATGACCCACAGATCCGTCTTGCCGACGTTATGGCCGACGTGAGTACCACCGCGGCGCCAGACGATTTCACCGGTTTTCAACGTCGAGGTTTCGCGTCGGCCGTCGGGCATCTCGTGTTCGAGTTCGGCTCCCGAGAGGCAGACCACGACGCGGTCATGATGGCTGTGCAACGGCTCGCTTTTTCCCGCGGCCATTTTGATGTCGTAAACCCTGCCGTACCGGTTCTCGAAGAGTAACTTGTAATCTGGGGCCAACCCGGCCGTGCCCCACGTCACCGAACCGCCGCTGCCGAGGAACTCGACCGAAACGATTCGCAAATCTGTTTTGCCGTCGTTCCTCACGGCGCCCGATTGCGGTGGTTCAAATACGGCCTGACCCCGCTTGACAGTCTCCATCCGATGATTGCCTCCTGTCGGGGTGGCTACGATCGGTTCGTCGTTGAGATAAACCATGACCACGGGCCGATCCACCGGCAAGTTCATGACGCCGCCCGGTGGCAGGGTCTGTTCCACGACCAGCACCTTGTCGTTGCGAAATTTCTCTGTCCGATTGATTGCCGACATGACGGGCACGGGTAACAGAATCAGTATCAGTCCGCACAACCAATTTCGCAGGTTCATGGCAACTCCTTTGCGCAAGATAGTTCTCGGTTTTCAGTTCGCAGTCGTCAGCGCTTACCTCTCACGTTCTCTTTATTCCGCGCTCCACGCTCCACGCCCCGCGCTCCACGCTCCACGTCTGTCGTTTCCGACCTCACTCTTCCGTCGGCGGTTCGTGCGCCGGTTCGGAGCCGGGCGCTTCTTCCATGGCCTTCCGGGCGTTGTCGAGCGCGTTGCCTTCGAGCACAATCGCGTTCAGTTCGCCGGGGCCGACGGACAGAAACGTGCCGGTACCGGGAAACGCCTTGCTGTTCCGCACGATGGCGCCGGGACAACGGTCGAGACGGACCACGGGCGTACTCGCCAACGGCTGGCGCGTGGTGACTCCATCCAGTTCCAGATCCTTCGAATCCTGAACGAGAAAAGCCGGCCCGGCGTCGGCGTTCACCTGCACATCGTGCAGTTCCATCGCCTGCGTGTTGGAGGCTTTCACGCCGGTCTTGGCCGACGCGATCACGTCGCTGATCCGTAGCCCGAGAATCGGCATCTCGGGCAGACCCTCGACGTTGATCGCTACCCGGGCGTGATTGATGGTCATCCCGCTGACGGCGATGTTGCGGAACACCGGCGTCTTTTCCGAAACCGGTTGCGCGGAAGTCCGCACTTCGCCTTCCATCAAGTAGTAACTGGTCACGTTGATGGCTTGGCCGACGTTTTCCATCGTCCAGTTGTTGAATCGGACGTCTTCGACAAAGCCGCCCCGGCCGCGTCGGCTCTTGATCCGCACGCCCATCTGGGTGCCGTCGCAGGTGATGTTGTCGGCCACGAGGTTGCGGATCCCGCCGGCGATCTCGCTGCCCAAGGTCACCGCGCCATGCGCATGGTGAACGGTGCAATTCGCGATCGATACGTTCTCGGTCGGCTTGTTGACCCGGCGGCCGTCGGCGTCCTTGCCCGATTTGATGACGATCCCGTCGTCGCCGGTGTCGATGTAGCAATCCGAAATCCGCACGTTGCGGCTGGAATCGACCGCAATGCCGTCGGTATGCACGCCCGGGTACGTCTCGATGATGACGTTGCGGACCACCGCGTTGTCGGTGTACAGCAGGTGAATCGTCCACATCGACGAACCGATGAAATGGACGCCTTCGATGAGAACGTTCGTGCTGTCCATGGTGCGGACGAATGAAGGCCGGAGTTCGGGGGCGGCTTTTTCATAGAACTCGTCCGGCGCGGGCGTCTTCAGCTCCAGTTCGTGCAGCAAACGTTCCCAATTCGGGCCGTTCGCCGACCCGGGATTGTTGCCCGAACGTCGCGTCCGCGGCATGAGTTTCATCCACTCGGCATTGTCCGTGGTCAGTACGCCCCGGCCCGTGATGGTGACGTTTTGGAGGCAGCGTCCACCGATCAACGGGACTGGCGTTAGACATTCGATGCCTTGTTGCCGGCCTTTCGTAAACGGGAGCCTGGTCGCCGGGAACCGGAGCGTGGCGCCGGCGTCGACGTCGAGCACGAGATTGTTCACCAGTTCGATCGGTCCGGTGACGTAGGTGCCCGGCGGAAAGTAGACGGTCCCACCGCCCGCAGCGTGTGCCGCTTGGATGGCGGACCGGATGGCCTCGGTCGAGTTGGTGGAACCATCGTTGTGCGCGCCGTAATCCAGCACATTGAAAAACGGGGCGGTGTTCGCGCCCCGCACGTTCGCGCCGACCAGGTACGCCGCCACCAGCAGGATCCAGCCAAAGGGGATTCGGGACGCCAACGTTTTCATGATACCCATGCTAGCGAGCAAGCGGGTGTTCGTCGAGAAGGAGTTCGGAAAAGGGGAAGCCCTCACCCTGACCCTGTCCCGTATACGACACGGGCGAGGGGACCGCCTCGCCCCGTCCTCGGGGACAGGCCGGCCCTGCGGCGTTTGCGGGGCCGGGTGAGGAGTCACTCCCGGTTCTTCCGTCGTGTGCGTTCCTGGAAAAACAGGTATTGCTGTGCCCAGCCGGCGTACGGACCGAAATGGCTGCGGGCGAAGTCGCGGAGCTGGCGGGCGGTGGCCTTGCGACGCGGGAAGTACAGGCGGCGCACGGCGCGTTCGACCCACACGTCAACGGGGAAGGCTTGGTCGAAGCCGCACGAGAACAGCAGGACGCAATTCGCGATTTTTTCGCCGACACCGGGCAGTTTCAGAAGTTCTTCCAGGGCTTGAGCGTATGCCATCGCCGGAAGACGGTCGAGTTCCACTTTGCCGCCATCGATCATCCGCGCCGCCGCCAGCAGGTTCTTGGCGCGGAAGCCGAGTTTACACTTCCAAAGTTCCGGGTGTGAGGCGCGGGCGATGGCGTCGACGGAAGGAAACGCGTGGAAGCCGTCCGCGAGCGGTTCGCCGAACCGGCGCGACAATTCGGCCACGATCTGGCGGATCTGCACGATCTGTTTGGTCGAACTGGCGATGAACGAGGCCAGGCATTCCCACGGTTCCTGCCGCAACACGCGCAGGCCCCAATGTTTCTGGACGGCGGCGCGCAAGTGGTCGTCATCGGCCGGAAACGTGGCGGTGATGTCGGGGAGAGAGACGTCGAGGGCGAGGTAACGCCGGATGGCGATGGGCGATGGGTCATGGCGCATGGGGACTGGTTCATGGGGGATGGGGGAAACGACCTCCCATTCCAGCGTCGCACCCGATTGCCGGAGCCGCCAGATTTCGCGGCCCACCACGCCTTCAAACCAACCATCCGTCGCGCGGCACCAGCGGAACGCCTGGCCGCATTCCAGCGTCGCCGCCAGATTGAAATCTGAAACATTGATTTGGGAATGCATTTCTGGTACAAGCTCGCTTGGGGAACCCTAGAGGATGTTGCACAAGGAGGTCAATACGACTTGTCCCGCCGTGCGTGGGATTGACCCCGACTCCAAGGTCGGGGTTCATTTTGTGGGAATTTGCGGCACCGCGATGGCGTCCGTCGCCGCGTTGTGCCGCGATCTCGGCTACGCAGTGACCGGCAGCGACGAGAATGTGTATCCGCCGATGTCGACGTTTCTTGAAGCGCGCGGCATCCGGATCATGGCCGGTTACCGAGAATCGAACCTCGATCACCAGCCCGAGTTGGTCGTCGTCGGCAACGCGGTGACGCGGGGCAATCCCGAAGTGGAACGCCTGCTCGACGAGCGGTGGAACTATTGTTCGCTGCCGGAACTGGTGCGCGAGTTGTTCATCCGCGGCCATCACTCGATTGTCGTGGCCGGCACGCACGGCAAGACCACCACGGCGTCGCTGCTGGCCTGGGTGTTGGAGTCGGCGGGGCTCGCGCCGGGGTTTCTCATTGGCGGCCTCCCGGAGAATTTCGGCTGTGGTGCCCGCGCGGCCACACAGGCAGGGACGCCTGTGCCACCGCCCATCGCCCATCGCCCGTCAACCATTCCTCATCTCCCATCTCCCATCTCCCATCCTCCATCTCTGTTTGTGATTGAGGGCGACGAGTACGACACGGCGTTCTTCGACAAACGCAGCAAGTTCGTTCATTACCTGCCCGACACGGTGATCCTGAACAACATCGAGTTCGATCACGCGGACATCTTCCGCGATCTCGCGGCCGTCAAACGCGCGTTCCGTCAACTGGTCGCGATGGTGCCGCGCCGGGGCGCGATTATCGCCAACGGCGACGACCCCAACGTCCGCGAGGTCGTCGCCGGCGCGCCGTGCCGGGTGCGGTTCTTTGCGAGGGCCGACGCGGCTGGGTTCGCGCTGCCGCTCACGGGGGAGCACAACGTACGCAACGCCGCGGCGGTCGCCGTGTGCGCCACCGGGTTGGGATTATCGCCGGACCAAATCCAGCAGGGATTCTCGACGTTTCGCGGCGTGAAACGGCGAATGGAAGTGCGCGGCGAGGCGGCCGGGGTGACGGTGATCGACGATTTCGCGCATCATCCCACGGCGATCGCTGAAACAATCCGCGCGATTCGGATGAAATACCCGCAACGCCGGCTGTGGGCGTTGTTCGAGCCCCGCAGCAACACGACCCGGCGCAACGTCTTCCAACGGGAACTGGCCGAGTCGCTGGCGCTGGCCGACGGCGTGTTCATCTCCCGCGTGCATCGGCTCCAGGAACTCAGCGAACAGGAACGGCTGGACCCGCAGGCGATTGTCGAACGGCTCCGCACCTGCGGCAAGATCGCCGAATATTCCGCCAGCGCCGACGAAATCGTCGACCGGCTCGCTACGAACCTGCGAAACAACGACGTCGTCGCCGTGTTCTCCAACGGCAAGTTCGATGGTATCCACGACAAACTGCTGACCCGGCTCCGCCAAACCGCTTGATTTTTCGCTGCCGGTCTGTACTCTGTCCGTGGTTTGGAAGTCACTGATCACTGATTACTGATTACTTTTTACCGTTTGCTGTTTTCCGATTCGGTGGCCCCATCGTCTAGTGGTCCAGGACACCAGATTCTCAATCTGGGAACACGGGTTCGATCCCCGTTGGGGCTGCCAGCTCAGCCAGCGTGATTACTTCGTCGAGCTTGTCCTTGCGCTCCCGATTCGATTAAACGGTTAGCGGGCGGCCCGTAGCCGCGCCAGCCCGTTCTGCGCCTTGGCGTAATCGGGTTTGATCCGCAACGCCTGCTCATAATGCCCCATGGCCTCCTGCACCCGGCCCACTCGCTCCAAAGCGGCTCCGAGGTTGTAATGTGCCTGGGCATAATTGGGGTTGATCCGCACCGCCTGCTCGTACTGACCGATTGCGTCTTCCAACCGGCCCGTCTCCCCCAGGATGACTCCCAGGTTGTTGTGCGCCTCGGCGTAATCGGGTTTGACCCGCAGCGCCTGCTCGTAGTGCTCCATCGCTTCGGTCTGCCTGCCCTGTTGGAGCAGGACGCCCGCGAGATTGTTGTGCGCCTCAGCGTAATCGGGGTTCATTCGCAGTGCCTGCTCGTACTGCGCGACCGCTTCCGTCGCCTTGCCCTGTTGACGCAGGACGTTCCCCAGGTTGTAGTGCGCCTCCGGGTAATCGGGTTCGATCCGCAGCGCCTGTTCCCAATGCCCGATCGCCTCTTGGACCTTGCCCAGTCGATCCAAAGCGTTTCCCAAGTTGTTGTGCGCCTCGACGTAATCCGGCTTGAGACGTAACGCCTGCTTGTACTGCGCAATCGCTTCCTGGAGATTGCCCTGGCTCTTCAGCACGATTCCCAGATTGCTGTGCGCCCTGGGGTTATCAGGGCGCTTGACCACGGTGTCCTGCCAGATGGCCAATTCGCTGCGGTAATCCTGATTGCGCCGCCAGGTGAGAAATCCCAATCCGACCGCCAGCGCAGCCACCACGGCCACAGTGCGTCGCCCGATCAAAGTATGAATTCCCAGGACCCCCAGCACGACCACCGCCGCCAACGGCAAGTACATGCGATGTTCGTACGCCGGGCTGTCCAGTGGAATGACGCTTGAACTCGGTGCCAGGATCAGAAAAAACCATGCGCCCAAGAATCCCCATGCAGAATTTGTTTTCCATGCCCAGATGGTGGCTCCAAGCGCAGCTGCCATCACCAGCGCAGCCGGCACAATGCTCATCCACGTCTTGGCAATGGGCCATCCATAGTAATCGAGACATAACGGGTAGGGCCACACGGACAGTCGCAAGTAATAAAGAATGACGCCGGGCTCGGTCGCCAGGTACTCCCGCCAGGTGACGCCAGCCTGCTGCTGGGCAGTCGTCGATACGTAGGCGAAGATGTGTGCGGAAGCCAACACAAACCCCAGCAAGATCCAGGTGCCGGCCAGGGCAACATACAGCGGCCACCGTCGTCGCCACGCTTTTCCGAACGAATCCGAAACAAATGCCCGGTCATACAACATCACCATCACCGGGGCGGAAACCATCACCTCTTTGCTGGCCATCCCGAACGCACACGCGGCGACCGACAAACCGTACCACCGCCGGCTCCGCGGCCCCCATGAGCCATTTCTCATCAGGGGCGACTCGACTCCCCGAATAAAGCAATACAGCGTCAGCAGATAGAACAATCCCGCGATCGATTCGGCCCGCTGAATGACGTAGGTCACCGACTCGGTCTGCAGCGGATGAACCGTCCAGACGACGGCCGTAGCCAGGGCCAACCCATTGGCCGCCGCACCGAACCGACCGCGCAGAACCGGCCGAAGCAGTGTCCGGCGCACGATGCCCAGCAGGGTCAGACCCGCGAAAATATGAACGGTCAAGTTCAGGGCGTGGTATCCCCACACGTTGTAGCTGCCGAGGGCATAGTTGATGGCCAATGACAGATTGATCAGCGGCCGGCCTTCTACCGTAAGCCAGCTCCGATGTGGCGGGGACAGTGGTTGCCAGATCGGCCAGAGATGACGAATCGTTAGGTTCTCTTGGATCGACGACAGGTCGTCAAAGATGAAGGGCCCCGTAAAACTATTGTGATAGGCCAGCAGCCCGGCGGCAATTACCACCAACGGCATGAACTTCTGGCCTTTCATGGGGAAGGCAGTCTATTCAAAACGGTTGGAGGCAGCTAGCCGGATTTGTTCGAGCCGGCTGCGACAGGAAACGCAGTTGGTCGGCATGCGGCACGCACGCTGGACCGGTTTCCCGCGGCATATTGATCTCACAAAGCCACTGGACAACCTGATTCCAACTCGCAACCGCGTGGGCAGCCAACCAGCGATTCTTCCGCTTCGCGCCCGCAAGGTGTTGGTACCAGCACCGGTTACCACGATCCCCGCTTTTCCCGGGGTCGTCAAAATTCGGGCCCGCAGCCATCCAAACAAGTTTCCCAGAAGGGCAGATAGCTATTGACGTTCCGACGCGGATTTGATATTCTCAACCGCAGTTTCCGGAAATGCGAGTCCGGGAGTCTGCGAGGGATAGGGATAGTAAGGAACGCCGTGCGAGAAAGGCGAGGGATAATGAAAGCCAGAGGTCTAACACGCTCTTTTGGAGTCCTACTTGTTGCAAGCGTAAGCTTGTTCTTCCTGCAAAGTGCAAACGCTGTACTGCTGTTTTCGGAAGCCTTCAATTATACGAGCGGGACCGGTCTTCCGGGTTCGACAAACCCGGGCAACACAACGGCCTGGAGCAGTGGGAACTCCACCCGTTTTGCCATCGGCAGCGGCAACCTGACTTATGCCGGTTTGGCGGATCTGAGTCCGTCCGGTAACGACCTTGTGCTCGGTAACGGGAGCGCTTCAAGTACCATTAATACATTCACACCTCAGACCAGCGGACAGATCTACTATTCATTCCTGTTTAATCCAACCGCGGTCAACGGTGGCAATCAATACTTCACCGCGCTGAATCCGGGCACAACAGCTCCAGGTGGCAGCGGCGACGCAATTGATGCTTATTATTACACTGATGGCAAGATTTACCTGCGGGCCAACGCTCAAGGTGCAACCGCTGGTACCGGCAGCGCCTTGACGCTAGGTCAGACGTATTTGATCGTTGAAATGGTTGACCTCACTGCAAAGACCGCCAGCCTTTGGATCGACCCGGACTCAAGCACCTTCGGTGATACCGCGCCTACGGCCGCTGCATCGCTTTCAAGTATCACAGCGACCTCGGTAGCCAACGTTGGGTTCAAATCTCAAAGCACCGCAGGTGGTCCGTACACGATTGATACCCTTCGGATTGGGACGACGTGGGCGGATGTGACTCCGGCTGTCGTTGTTCCCGAGCCGTCCAGCCTCGCGCTGGCAGCGGCAGGAATTGGTTTGATGCTGGGTATGATTCGCCGTCGTCGCAGCTAAGTTCAGCGGTTACTTTATCCCTCAAGGGCGTCCCCGGAGTGTCCGGGACGCCCTTCGGCTTTTCAGAGGTGGGAAATCGTCTCCCGGGCTACGAGCCGCCGCTAGTGCCCGGTCAACCTTGATTGGGAGGGCGAGCCTCCCGGCGAGCCGACCGTTTTCTCCGTCAACGCCGCGGCTCAGCAGGAGCCCTGGTCGCCTGCGGCGCCGCCAGAGGCGGGTAAACTTCGCCCTCCCCGCACGCT
>DATJBF010000003.1:0-28387 GCA_035515475.1 Verrucomicrobiia bacterium | reverse complement strand
AGCGTGCGGGGAGGGCGAAGTTTACCCGCCTCTGGCGGCGCCGCAGGCGACCAGGGCTCCTGCTGAGCCGCGGCGTTGACGGAGAAACCGGTCGGCTCGCCGGGAGGCTCGCCCTCCCAATCAAGGTTGACCGGGCACTAGCGATGGACGCCGGCGAATTCGGTGAGCAACGCCCGCAACCTGGCTTTCAGGACCGAATACGAGAAGAATTGGCGTCCCAGCCTGTAGTTGCGTTCGACCATCTCGCGTCGATAAGGCGCGTCCTCGATGGCCCGCCGCGCATCGCGGACCGTGTCATCGCGGACGAACCCGTCCATGGTGACCGCTTGGAACCCCTTGGGCTCGATGTCGGTCTGGTAGATCGAGTATCGATTGCACACGATCGGCCGACGATAGTAGATGGCTTCGAGAAACGCGTTGCCGAAACCTTCGTATCCCGACGGGTAGGTGACCAGATCGGCACAGGCATAAGCGTCGGCGATCTCGTAGAACTTCTTTCGTCCCCGGGCCGGTGATTCCGGCCACTCGGGCCGCATCTGTTGGTGAACAAACTTCACGGGGACACCCAACATCCGCGCGAAGTTTTTCACGTGCTTCGCGTACTCATCGCCTTCGTCGCCCGTGCTGTGCGTGATGACCAACTGGGCCCGGGGATCGTCGAGGCGTTTCACCAATTCCACCGCGTGTTCGATCTGTTTGCGCGGCACGACGCGCGTGGGCTGCAGAATCAGCCAGTCGTCCTCGCCCACGCCAATGTCCCGCCGGAATGTTCGCGCTCGACGGGACGGCCGCGGCGGCCGCCGTTCAAAATTCATCACGTTGGGGATCAACGTGGAACTGATGCCCAGGCGATAACTGAGTTCGTCTTCGGCCAGCGAATTGATGACCACGTGTTTGACCGACGGGAGTTTCGGCGGAAACGCCGCGTGGAGATAATCGCTGACGGCGCTGCACGTAAACCGCTCCCGCTCCCAGTGGAAATCGTGATGGTGTGCGATGCAGGGCAGCCCTGTTTCCGCCAGGAATTCCGTCAGGGCCAGTCCCAGCGGGACGTGCATGGGAATGGTAAGGCAGTTTTCCGCGATCCACAGGTCCGGTTTCAGCTTGTCCTGACAGCGATAGATCGCATCCTTGATTCGCACCAAGCTCTCGTCGATCCGCTTGGACAATTTCCGGGTACGCGTGGCGTGGCCAAAGCACTGCCGCTGAATGTCGGCGACTTCCGGGTGCGTGAACGCCGCTTCCTCGATGCAGCGCGTCCGGCGCGTTGGCTCCTCGAGTTCGCCCGCGACGAGGAAGCACTCGTAGCCGAGGCGCTCCAGCACGGTCACCCACTTGCGCGTCTCCAGCGTCACCCCGTCCGTTCCCGCGAATCGCGTCGAGATAAACGCGACGCGATGCACCTTGGCCGCAACCGTTGTTCGTCCTGTTCGACTCACGCTCACACGAGGAACTCGGTGTAGGCGGCGCTGAGGTCCGTGAGCGGTTGCGTGCCGTCGCCGTTGGTGATGGGCAGGGTGAACGGCGTGAATTCCTTCAGGACCGGCGCGTTGGCGCCCAGCCGGTCAAAGTATGTGGGCAGCTCGATTTGGTACAATACCCCGAGCGGGATCCGCGGTTGGGGTTGGGCCGTCTCGAACGCCTGCTTCTGTTTGGAGAAAACCTCATCCGGGTCGGCCGGGTCTGCGACGCGGCCGTCGTAGCCGGTCTCATCCAGACGGAACGTCCGCGGCAGCGTTCGGCCTTCCCATTCGACCGGCTCGTCAAACCAATCCTTGTCGTGCAGGTCGTTGTAGGTCGGACAGGGCTGCAGCACGTCCACCAGCGCCAGTCCCCGATGCTGGATGGCCGCTTTGATCATTTCTTTCGTGTGGGCAATGTTAAACGCGTAGCTGCGGGCGATGAACGTGTACCCGGCGCTGAGAGCGATTGTCAGTGGGTTGATGCCTTCGTTGATGTTGGGCAGCGGCAACGATTTGGTCTGTTCGCCGCGGCGCAGCGTCGGCGACGCCTGGCCCTTGGTCAGGCCGTAGACCTCGTTGTTGAACACCACGTACGCCAGGTCCACGTTGCGGCGCCCGGCGTTGAGGAAATGGCCGGCCCCGATGCCGTACCCGTCACCGTCGCCGCCCAATGCCACGACTTCGAGGTCGGGGTTGGCCAGTTTCATCCCGATGGCGAACGGCAGCACGCGTCCGTGCAACGTGTGACAGCCGTACGTGTTGACGTATTCCGTCGTCTTGCCCGAGCAGCCAATGCCGGACACGCACACCACCCGCCAGGGTTCAATCGCCAAATCGGCGAGAGCCATCTGCACGGAGTTCAAGATGCCGAAATCGCCGCAGCCGGGACACCAATCGTTGTGCACGTCCGTCTTGAAATCGGCGGACTTCAACGTCCGCTCTTTCGTTTTCGTATCAGAGACCATGACTCAACACCACCTTCCCGCTTTTCTTCTTCGCAATCTCTTCGAGGGCCTCGACGACCTCGGTCTCCGAGATGGGCCGGCCCGTCCACTTCAACACGCGATGGGGGATCGCGATCCCCGTCTGTTCTCGAATCAACGCGGCCAGTTGGCCGGACTGGTTCATCTCGACGTCCACCAGCGTCCCGGCGCGCCGCAAGATCTGCGTCACGGCCCGGGCCGGGAACGGCCACAGCAATCGGAGCTGAAGAAAGTTTACCGCGATGCCCTTGCCCGCGAGAACCGGCAGCGCGTCGAGAATCGCGCCTTTCGTCGCGCCCCAACTCACAACGGTAATGGCCGCCGTTTCGTCGCCGTGGAGCCTGAATTGTTTCTCAGGAGGAATGTCGTCGAGCGGCAGGGCCAGCTTGCGCATGCGTTTCTCGTGAATCTTCAGCCGGTTCTGTGGATCCTCGGTGATGTGGCCATACTCGTTGTGCTCGTCACCGGTCATCCAGAACACCCCGCCCGGCTGGCCCGGCAACGTCCGCGGCGAAACGCCGGCCGCGGTGAGCGCAAACCGTTTGTAGTGGCCGTTGTCGCCCAACTCCGCGTCCGCAACCAACCGTCCGCGGTCGATCGTCAACGCCGACTCGTCGAACACCGGCACGGTTTGCGTCGCGTTGGCGAGGCATTTGTCGCACAACAAAATGCACGGCGTTTGGTAACGCTCGGCGTAATTGAACGCGTCGAACGTGTCATGGAAATATTCTTCGATGTCGCCGGGGCTGAGAACGATCCGCGGGAAATCGCCGTGGCCGGCGTGAATCACAAACTGCAAATCGCCCTGTTCGGTCCGCGTCGGCAGTCCCGTGGACGGCCCGCCGCGTTGATAATCGACGATCACGACGGGGACTTCGTTCATACCGGCCCACCCCAGGCCTTCGACCATCAACGAAAACCCCGGCCCCGACGTGGACGTGGCCGCGCGCACCCCGGTCACCGCCGCGCCGTTGGCCATGCAGATCGCGGCGATTTCATCCTCGGCCTGCACGACGACCGGGCCATAGTTGGTCTGGCTCTCCAGGTACACGCTTTCGTCGGTGGCCGGCGAGATCGGGTAATACGTCTGGAACCGGCAGCCCGCCTTCAGTTTGCCCAGGGCGACGGCGTGGTTGCCGGTCAGCAGCAGGCGCCCGGAGTTGTCCGCGATCGCTTCCAGCCTGAACCGGCATTTCTCAATCAACTCGCGCGGCACGGCCTGGTAAGCCTGGCGGGCCGCTGCGATGTTGACCGGCACGACCTTCTCGCGACGCCCGGTAAAAATTGCTTTCAACGCTCGCTCGATCTTCGCGAAATCAAATTCCAGCAGCGCCAGGCTGGCGGCCACGGCAACGGTGTTCTTCAAAATCGCCAGCCGCCCGACGTCCTTCCCGGTTTCCTTGGCGACCGCGGCCAGGATCGCGTCGTAGTTGATCGGCACCTTCAACGCGCGGTGCGCAGCGAACGCTACCGGCACCTGATGCTGGGAGTCGTAAACGATCACGCCGTCATCTCCGACCTCCGCCAGATGAATCTCCAGGGTCGTCGGCTCGAACGCGGCCAGCAATTGCACGGGATCCTCGTGCGAATGCACCGGCTCCGGCGCCACGCGGACCCGGTAATAGCTGTGTTTACCCATGATGTTGGAGTGATATTCGCGATTGCCGAACAACCACAGCCCGCCTTCGGCGACCGCGCGCGCGTACAACGTCGCCGCGCTGTCCACACCGCTGCCCTGCGGGCCCCCGATCATCCAGGAAAGCCGATTGACAATCTTCCTCATGCCGGCCTCCTCGGAAGCTCGACACGACGCGCCCGACGCGAGATGAGGGCGATGAATTCCTGCGACACCTTCGTTTCCACGCCAACCTCCGTCATAATCTACGGGCGGTTGACGCGTCTTGCAACCACGCGCGGCCGAAAACCGGAAACCGCGGACGGTCAGAACGGTGGGATGACGGGCACGACCGCTCCGGACAACACCGGCACGATATCGGTGGAATCGATGTGGCCCGGAGCCGGGCTAACTCTTTGTAGTCGCCGGGGAGCCGGCAATCGAGTCGATGTAAGCCAGCCAGCGGAGTCCGACGCGGACGCGGGCCCGCAACTGCGAAGGAGAGATCGGCTTGACGCTGTAATCGTTGGCACCGGCGCTCAGGACCTCCTCAATCACATCCATGGTACCCGACCGGCCGAGGACATGGATGTAGACGTACGGCAGCATGTACTGCGCGCGCACGTTGCGGCACAGGTCGAGCGTCGTGAATTCCTCGCGAAACCGCCGGTCCGTGATGATGTAGCGCGGCCGACGCCATTTGAAGTTGTCCCACAGTTGTTTGGCAGATCGAAACGACACCACGTCGTAGCCGTCTTTCGTCAGCACGATTTCGAGCCGCGAAGCTTCCAGCGTGTCGGCAATCACCAGGTGGATCGGAACGTTGCCACGTCGTCGGACTTCAGCCATAGCTTGCCTCCCTGTCGTGATTATTGAACACGCGATCGCCCGCCCTTTCTCTTCGGAACGACTCCCGCATTCTGCCGTCAGCAGCGTTCCAACTCAAGCCCGCACTGGAACGCGCCGCAACAGGGCGGCATACCGCCGGGCGTAGGCGCGAAGCGAATATTTCCCCAACACCACCGCCCGGTTGCGCTCGATCAGCGCGCGGGGCGGCCGCGCCAGCAGCCGCTTCACGCGCCCGACCGCATCAGCATCCAACTCTCGATACAGATGCCGCAAATCCATTCCCGCGGCAACGAAATCGCGCGTGACCTCGGGAATATCGCGGCCAACAACCAGTTTCCCGCAGAGCCAGCCCTCGACGAAGGTGTAGCCAAATCCCTCGACCTGGGACGTGGTGACGATCGCGTGCGCCAGATGGAACAACGGCAGCGGGTCTTCCAGTTCCTGCCCGAACCCCACGACCACGGGGAGCCGGGCTCGCCGAACCATGCGTTTCAACCGGGTGCTGTACGCCCGGTCACGGGCCGACGACGCGTCCAACGAGATCAGCAGTTGATAGCCCGGCAACCGCCTCACCAACTCCACCGCCTCGGCGTTATTCTTGCGGATCATGACCTTCATCGGCGCCAACAACAGTCTCCTGCGCGAACTGTAGGGAAAACCCCGTCTCACGGCAAAGGCCGCCAGGCGTTTGGCGACTTCCCGCAACGCGGTGGCCGATGGCGCCGGCTGCGCGAAATACTCGTCGTCCACCGGGTTCGGCAAGACGCCGATTTTCTTCGACGGCACGCCCCGGTCGGCGAGCCGCTCGGCGTCGCGCGTCGTCAACGTCGCCCACGCCACGTTTGGCAGATCGTAATAACAAAAGTTCTTCCACAACACGTCATCGCGTCGGCCGGTGCAGTACCGCAGCGCGTGCAATTGCGCCGGACGATGCTCCTCGGGAAAATCGTGCACCTGGTTGACGACGCACACCGTGCCGCGTTCGGCCAACAGTTTCACGGCGTAAGTGAGCCGGGGATGTTTGCCCAGTCCGATGTTGTGCGTGTGAAGCACGTCGACCCCGCGCAATCGCCCGGCCAACTCCTGCGCCAACGCCCGAGCGTCCCCGGCAAACTCTCTGCGGCTGCGCGCCGGCACGTCGTGGTAACCGAAATCGGCCAACACCCGCACATCGTGGTGCGGTGACAGTGCCCGTTGCGCGTTGCGGATCACGGTCGTGACGCCGCCGGGCCGAAGATGATAGTGCACGAAGGCGATGGTCACACAACCTCCGATATCACCCGACACGTCGGACGGCGTCCCGGGAACATTTTGCGTTTCATGGACGAAAAAGGTTGCAGCATTCGCGCACCAGAAGCTAATCTTACAATCGAGCACTGCGGCACGCGAAGGAGATTTCATCGTCGATGAGCGATTTTCATCAAAGCGGCGTGATCACGACGTTTCATCGTCTCGGGGCGAAATACGACCTGCAGACGATTGAAGACACGCTGGTCGAGCATGCCCGACACCGGCCCGTCGCCCTGATCCTGCCTTGCTTGGCCGCGGAAATGGAACGGCCGGCGCTCAAGAACATCGTCGCCTATCTCAAACAAGTCCGCTACCTCCATCAGGTGGTGGTCGGCCTCGACCGGGCCAGCCGCGCCGAGTTCGAGCAGGCCCGGCGCTTCTTTGGGCGTCTGCCGCAGGAGGTGCGCATCTTGTGGCGGGACGGCCGGCGGATCCGCAAGCTGACGAAACTGATGGCGGCCAACGACATTTCGCCGGGCGGCCCCGGCAAAGGCAGCAACATGTGGATGGCTTCCGGCCTGGTGCTGGCGGACGACCAATGCAAAATCATCGCGTTGCACGACTGCGACATCCTCTCGTACAACCGTGAGTTGCTCGCCCGGCTCGTCTTCCCCCTGGCCAGTCCCCACATGGACTACGTCTTCTGCAAGGGTTATTACGCCCGGGTCTCCGACCGGCTCTACGGACGCGTGACCCGGCTGTTGGTGACGCCGCTCATTCGCGCGCTGCAAAAAATCCTCGGCCGCAACATCGATCTGCTCAATTTCCTCGACAGCTTTCGCTACCCGCTGGCCGGTGAGTTTTCCATGCTGACCGACCTCGCCCGGCTCAACCGGATACCGGCGGATTGGGGGTTGGAAATGGGCGTGCTCTGCGAGGTGTTCCGCAACGTCACCAACCGCCGCATCTGCCAGGTCGAGTTGGCCGACATCTACGAACACAAACATCAATCGCTGTCGGCGGACGATCCGGCGCGGGGCTTGACGAAGATGAGCGTGGACATCGCCAAGTCCCTGTTTCGCAACCTCGCCACCGAAGGCGTGGTGCTGACCGATGCGCTGTTCAAAACGCTCTCGGTCCGCTACCTGCGCTCCGCCCAGGACGCCGTCGCCCAATACGAGGACGACGCCGCGTTGAACGCCCTGCCGTTTCGGCGTCACGACGAACTGCTGGCGGTGGCGGCGTTCACCAAGGCCATTCGGATTGCGGCCGACGAATACCTGCGCGATCCGCTGGGGATCCCGCTGATCTCAAACTGGAACCGCGTGACCTCCGCCATTCCGAGCTTCTTCAACATGCTCAAGGAGGCGGTCGACCGCGATGGCGGCACGCGCTAAGCGAACCAGGAACGCATGCCCCCACCGCCCGCGTTGCTAATACACTGCCTGACGGCTGGTTTCTGTGATGAGATCGAGTACAGTTCGGAGTTCCGTAGGAACCTCCTCCGGCTTCAGCAGCCTCGCCAACTGGCAGTAGTCAGACTTGTTCATCGAGTTGGGAAGGTCGAGTTTCCTAAAGAACGCTCCAAAGATTGCAGGAAGATACTCATCGCTCACTTTATTGGTTTGCCAAAATGCATGCTCGCGGTCGTCGAGGGCCACAGGGATGGTATTCTCTCTGATGGCTTCTTCCATGACTGTCCTGCGTCGTTCCAACTCTGCCAAGCCAAAGAGGTCTGCTGCAAGAGCGCCTTGTTCCACCCAGCGCCGCAACAAGAAGGGGTGGCAAAAGTAGTTCTCGAGTTCTCGGCGCTTCCATTTGACCTCGCGAAGTTGCGCGTGTACTTGCACCGTGACGTCGGGTGTGTTGTCGAATACGGCAACGCCGAGCAAGCGTGGATACGCCTCCGCCAATCCGAAGAAGTGCTCCCGAGCCTTGCGCGCCTCGTTCGACACGTAGCAAACAAATGGGTCTTCCAACATCGTCGCTGCATTGTGATTTGCGGCCTGAGCGAGTGCCCGAAGGGCCTCTAGGTCCGTGCTTCCCTCCAAATACAAGACCCAGCCCTTGGTCTCTGCTTGGAGAAACTGCTCGTATCCCAACAAAGCGAGGGATTTCCTAACCTGCTCACTCTGACGCATTACGTGAGGCTTGCCTACGAACGCCACAATCCTATCGCGGCTGGCTTCGTTCAGCACGACTTCCGAATGTGTAGCAATGATAAGTTGACTGTTCAGACGGCGAACTGTGTCGGTCAGTTCGGCATAGATTTGTCGTTGCCGCAGTATTTCCAAATGAGCATCGGGCTCATCAATTAGAACCACTGAACGTGGTTTCCACCGGAGAAAAGCCAAGAGCAGCAACGTCTGCTGCAAACCACGCCCAGCGGCAGAAAGATCAAGCTCCGTCTTCTTGCGACTGCTCGACGACTCCTCGTGATAGCTCATTTGGATTTCACCGCGCTCAGTGATGTATTCAGGCTCTCTCAGTTCAGCTCCGAAAAGCAGCTTCATCTGTGATATCAGTGATCCCCATTCGCCTTGCTCAGGCTTGTCATGCTCTGCTTCCCACAGCTTCCAGCATAAATTGCGTAGCACTTGAGCCGTCTGACCCTCGCCCAACGAAACCTGGATTGCGCCCTCATCTATCCTCCGCTCGTTAGCTGCCAAGCCAGACATCGGCGGCAAATAGGCAACGCGTACCGCCTGCGCCTGCAACGGAACCGCCGTCTGCGGATCAGATTCCCCATTCTCGCGGGATGGCCGGCAATGGATTGTTTCATCTGTGGAGTAATCAAACTCCAGAGGGCAACTCCAAGAGACCCCATCGCTAACACCCTCCACGCTGATTTCGATCAACACGTTTTGCGTCGCTTTGCCTGTTCCTTTGGGAGTCCGTCTCAGATGCAAATCCCTCCAAAGCAACGCCGCCCGCGGCACAGGAAGCTGGACTAAATCGCGACGGTTAATCACGACGCCTCTCCGCTCTTTCGCCATACTCTTAACTGCGATACGTTTCTCAATCCACCGCCGCAGTCCCAACTCCCAGAGAGCCAAAGCCTGAAGTGCCGTCGTCTTGCCAGAATTGTTTGGCCCAACAAACACAACCGGTGAACCCAGCTCAACCGTCGCGTCGTCAAACCGCTTGAAGTTCTTGATTACTAGTTTCGTAATCATTGTTCGGCCTCCGCCTCTTTGGATTCCCAGATCACCAGCAACTCCTTGCCCCGGCCGCCAAAAGATCTCTCCCGCAATCCATTGTGGTTATCGGTGACAACCGCATCTTCTCTACAAGATTGCGACGAGTAAGACAAACTCAAAGTGGTATCACACCACGTTGCCCGTGATGTCGTACTCGCCTGCCCCGGTAATTCGGACATCGGCAAACTCGCCCGGTTTGGCGTCGCCCCGAACAAAGACGCTTCCATCAATTTCCGGTGCATCGGCATGTGACCGGCCGATCCACTTCCGCCCGGCCCGGGGCGCGTTGCCGTTCTGCTGCCTCTCGATCAACACCCGGAGCGTCTCCCCAACCAACCGCTCGTGAATTTCGCGCGAGACCGTCTGTTGGAGCGCCATCGCCCGGCGATAGCGCTGCTTCTTCCTCCTCGCCGGCACCTGCTCGCTCATGTCGCCGGCGGGAGTGTGGTCTTCTTGTGAATACGTGAAGATGCCGACCCGCTCGAACTGCGTCTCCTTGATGAACGCCAGCAATTCCTCGAACTCGGCTTCGGTTTCGCCGGGGAACCCGACGATGAACGTCGTCCGCACCGCGATGCCCGGAATGCCGTCGCGAATCTGCCGAATCAATGCGCGGATGTATTCGCCGTCGGTCTCACGCCGCATGCGTTCCAACATCCGATCGTTGATGTGTTGCAACGGCATGTCCACGTAGCGGCAAATCTTGTCGCCGGCGGCCATCGTCTCGATGAGTTCGTCGGTCCAGTGCGCCGGATGCGTGTACAGCAACCGCACCCAGAACTCGCCGGGGATCTGCTGGATGGCGCGAAGCAATTCGGCCAGAGTCGGCGCTCCGTCTCCCGCTTTGTCATTCTGAGCGAAGCGAAACCGCAGCGGGTCGTCTGTCGTCCGACGGCAAATTTCTCGATTCTCCGTTGCGAGACCCTTCGCTGCACTCAGGGTGACCGGTGGAATTGAATGCAAATCCTTCCCGTAAAACGTCGTGTCCTGCGAAATGAGATTGATCTCGCGGACACCGTTGGCGACGAGCGCGCGAATCTCCGCCAAGACGTCGTCCATCGGCCGGCTGCGGTGTCGCCCGCGAATTCGCGGGATGCTGCAAAACGTGCACGGGTGATTGCAGCCTTCGGCGATCTTCACGTAGGCGTAATGCGTCGGCGTGAGCCGGAACCGGGGCGCGCCGTAATCGGGAACGTAGCGCGCCGGGCCGGACCAGAAGAGAGTAGGATAGGCATCCTGCCTGTCCATCTCCTTGGGGCTGGACAAGCTGGAAGCTTGTCCTACACGCCCCAGCACTTCCCGCACGATCTGCCCGATCCGCGGGACTTCGTTGAGGCCGACGATGGCGTCCACCTCGGGCAATTCTTTCTGGAGATCCTTGGGGTACCGCTGCGTCAGGCAACCCGCCACGATCAGCGCCTTGCACCGGCCGGTCTGACGGAGCTCGTTCGCCTTCAAGACCGCGTCGATCGACTCCCGCTTGGCACCGTCGATAAACCCGCAGGTGTTGACGATGACCACGTCGGCCTCCCGCGCGTCCTCGGTCAGCATCATGCCGTCGCGCACCAGCGAACCGAGCATGACTTCGCTGTCCACGAGGTTCTTCGCGCAGCCGAGACTGACCAAGCCGACCTTGAGCGGAATGGTTGATGGACGATGGTTCATGGGTGACGACCGAATCCTTTCACAACTTGTCCCATTGCCCGTCAACCATCAACCATTAACCATTTCCGATTACTTGCCCGTCGGCTCCAGCAATTCCGGCGGGGATTGGTGCTTCGGTTGGTAATAGGCGTCGAAGTCCGCCGTGGGAATGGCCGGGGCCACTGCTCGTTGTGGTGCGGGCCCCGATCCGATCGGGGCAGGCTTCACTACGGCCGGCTGCGGCTGTTGGATCGCCGGCTTGGCTCGGGCTGCACGACGCGAGAGCAGGCTCTTGCCCAGTATGGCTCCGAACACGGCAACCGTCAGGGCGAGCACCACCAGCGCCACGCTCCGCAACGGCAATTGCAGCTCACGCGGTTTGCGGGCCCGGATGGTTTTCTCCGTCTCGACGTGCAATCCTTGCCGCCGCAACCCGCCCTGGCTGCGCAGGTAGGCGTCGACAATCGTCTGACTGTCGAGCCCCAAGTATTCGGAATAGAGTTTCAGGAAGCCCTTGGTGTACGCCGGCGCGGCCAGCCGGTCGAACTCGTCCGCTTCGAGTTGCTCCAGAATCTCGAACTTGATCTTGGTCGCGCGCGACGCGTCTTCGAGTGAGGCGCGTTTGTTGTGCCGCGCCTCGCGCAGGGTTTCGCCAATGGAGTCCGAGGGCATGACGGCATACTACCGAGGCAACGAGTGGAAAACAAGCGCGGCGGAGTGGCCTCGGCTATGGCCGCAGCCAACATCAACGAGTACTTGAAGCTGGTGCCCGCGGTGAAGAAATTGCCGCAGCACTCGCTGTGGCTGTCCTACGACCCGGAAGCGGACACGCTGTATGTGAACTTCAAGAAGCCAAGCCGTGCCACCGAGAGTGAGTTGACGGATGAAGACGTCATCGTCCGGTATGAAGGGGATGAAGTCATCGGGTTTACGGTGCTCCATGCCAGCAAGCGCGCTGCGGCCAAGACCGCTTCACCGACGATGGCGCGCGAGAAGCCAACAAAACGGTATGGCAAGCAAGCGGCGCGCTGAGGACGCCACGCTCTGCCGACGGCTTGGCGTCTTCGTGCGTTGTTTGTGACAACCGTTCGCGCCAAGAATGCCGCTCCTGCAATGCGCCACCCAACGCTTCAACGCTCTAATGCTTCAACGAGCTTCATCGCTCGGCGGGGACTTGCCCGTCCAAATCCACCAGGATCTCGCGCGGCTCGGCGCCTCGGTTCGGCCCGACAACGCCGCGTTCCTCGAGCAGGTCCATGATCCGGGCCGCCCGCGTGTAACCGATGCGCAGCCGGCGTTGCAGGACCGACACGCTGGCGCGGTTGGTCTGGCGAATGACCTCGATGCACTGCTCGACCAACTCCTCGTCTTCCTCGTCGACGTCCGCGTCGATCAGGCCCGAGTTCTTCTGCAGTTTCTGATGCAACTCGGCCTCGAACCGCGGCTTGGCATAGCCCCCAATGAAATCGACGATCCGCGTGATCTCTTTGTCGAGCACAAATACGCCCTGGGCGCGCACGGCCTTGCCCGAGCCGGGCTCGTACAGCATGTCGCCTTTGCCCAGCAATTTCTCGGCGCCCTGGCTGTCCAAAATGACGCGTGAATCCTGCATCGATGCCACCTGAAACGCCACGCGGGACGGAATGTTCGCTTTGATGACGCCCGTGACGATGTTCACGCTCGGCCGTTGGGTGGCGATGATCAAATGGATGCCCGCCGCCCGCCCCAACGCGGTGAGCCGTGAGATCGCCAGTTCCACGTCTTTGCCCACCGTTTGCATCAGGTCGGCCAGTTCGTCCACCACGATGACGACGTACGGCAGCTTGTCGGGAATGACGATCTCGTCGTCCCGCGGGACTTCGATCTTCAGCAACTCCTGTTCGGCCTTCAGCTTGGCCAACTTCGCTTCCGGCCCATCGCTTGAATCCTCAGCCGACAATTCGGCGGGCGTTTCCTTCGCCGACGGTTTTCTCGGACGGGCGTTGAACGCGCCGATATTGCGTACGGCGGTCTTGGCGAAAATCTGGAACCGCTTCTCCATCTCGCGAATCACCCAGCCCAACGCCAGCGGCACCTTCTTGGCTTCGGTGACGACGGGCACGATCAGATGCGGCAACGCGTTGAAATGCTGCATCTCGACCATCTTGGGATCGACCAACACCAGCCGCAAATCCTCCGCGGTGAACCGGTACAGCAGCGACGCGAGGATCGCGTTCACACAAACCGTCTTGCCGGAGCCGGTCGCCCCGGCGATCAACAGGTGGGGCATGTTCGCCAGATCGCCGATGATCGGGTTGCCCTTGACATCGCGGCCCAGGGCAATCGGAATCGTTGCGCTCGAGTTCAGCCACTCCTCCGATTCCAGCAAATCGCGCAGGTACACCGTGGTCCGCGATGAGTTGGGCACCTCGATGCCCACCGTGCCCTTGCCGGGCACGGGCGCAAGGATGCGGACTTTCTCGGCGCGCATCGTCATCGCGACGTTGTTCGACAGCGACGAGATCTTTTCCACCCGCACGCCGGCCGCGGGATACAACTCGAACAACGTCACGGTCGGCCCCTTGGTCACGTCGCCCGATTCCACGTCGATGCCGAATTCTTGCAGCGTTTCGCGCAACACCCGCGCGCTGGCCTTCAAATCCTCCATCACGTTGCGTTGCGCCAACGCGGGCGGTTGCTCCAACAAATCCAGCGGCGGCAACACAAACTGTTCGCCCGACGCCGCGGTCACACTCCCGAGCACGCCGGACCGGGCCGGGGCCGGCTTCTCACGTTTCGGTTTCGGCGCCGGCACAGTTCCGCTCGGAGCCGGAGTTGCCTCCGGCGCGGCGGTGGCGGACGCCACCGCGGGCGTGACGCTCGTTTTCGCCGGTGCGGGTTTCTTGTCCGCCTTCGCGCCGTTTTGGGGCCGCTGGACGGTATAATCTTCAAACTTCGGTTCGGGCCTTGGCTCGCGATCGGGTACGGCGGCCCCATTGGATCGTTCGCTGACCAAACGGCGCGCTTCGCGTTCCTTGCGGGCCAGTTCGCGGTCGTTCTGAAACTCCTTGATCGTCAACTCGCGTTCCTGGTCGCGGAGTTCGTCCTCAACGCGCGGCTTCGGTTTGCTGCCATGCCGCCGTTTCCAGAAATCCAGCGCCCGGCCGACGGTCAATGCCACCCAGTAGCTCGGCCGGAAATTGATGAGCAGGATCAAGCTGATGAGGTAGACGACAACGAAAATGATCGTGGTACCCGCCGTGCCGAGGATTCGCTGGCAGAGCCCGCCGACGAACAATCCGAGGAACCCACCGGCGCTGGCGGGCAGATTCAGGGCGCGCTGGGCGCGTTCCAGTCCCGCCACGTGCAGCAGGCAACTCAGCGACACCAACAGCAAGGCACCAGCACCGACTTTCCCGCGCCACGGCAGTTCTTTCCCGAGCAACAGCGTCACGCCGATGACGGCCAGCACGGCCATCAGTCCGTACGCCGCCAGCCCAAACGTCTGAAACGTGCCAAAGGCAATCCAGGCGCCGACCGGTCCGATGAAATTGGCAACGGGTTTGTGCCCGCTCGCCGCGACGTGGCCGACGTCGTACGGATCGTAGGAAATCAGGCTCAGTAACAGTAACAGCGACAGGCCGACCAACACGACGGCCCATATCTCACGACCGCCGGAACGCTTGGATTCCTTCCCCATAAAAAAATATTGCAAATCCTCCTTGCGGTTGCGCAGTGTATGCAAAACTGCCGCTGACTGCAAGGCACAAGATGCTTTATCCGTATAAATTTGTCCCCTCGCTCGTCGAGCGGGTGTGGGGCGGAAACGCGCTCCGGCGCTATGGCAAGGCGGTTCCCGAGGGCAAGCGCATCGGTGAATCGTGGGAAATCAGCGACCGCGACGACGTGCAGTCCGTCGTCGCCAACGGACCCGACCAGGGCAAGACACTGCGGGAGCAGGTGAAACTGCTCGGGGCCAAGCTCCTCGGCACCAACTGCGGCAAGGCCAGGCGTTTCCCACTGCTCGTCAAGCTCATCGACGCCCGGGAGCGTCTCTCACTGCAAGTCCATCCGCCCGCCGCCGCCGCCCGCAAGCTGGGCGGCGAACCCAAGACCGAAATGTGGTACGTGCTGGAAGCCGACTCGGACGCCCATCTCATCGCCGGTCTCCGACGGGGCATGACCCGCGAGAAATTCGTCAAAGCGCTGGAGCAGGCGTCATCGCCCATCGCCCATCACCCATCACCGGTCACCAGCCACCAATCACCCGTCAGTCTCGAGGATTGCATCTACCGGTTCCCCGTTGCGCGGGGCGACGCGTTCTTCGTTCCGTCGGGACGGATGCACGCCATCGACGCCGGCGTCGTCCTCGTCGAAATCCAGCAGAGCTCCGACACCACGTATCGCGTGTACGATTGGGGCCGGGTCGGGCTTGACGGCCGGCCCCGGGAGTTGCACGTGAAAGAATCGCTGGCGTGCATCAACTTCCACGACATCGAGCCGGAGTTGCAGAGTTCGAAGGAGCAGGTCCGGGGCATAAACGGTTGGCGACGGCTCATCGAGTGCGAACATTTCCACGTTCACCAGCTCGACATGCCCGACATTTGGCCCGACCAGTGCGACGGCACGACGTTTCACATTGTCACCTGCGTTGACGGCGCGCTCAGTGTGTTAAGCCGGGACGGGAAAACAGAGCGGATCAACGTCGGCGAGTTCGTGTTACTGCCGGCCGCGCTGGGTCACTACACCCTCAAGCCGCTGGCGACCACCACCCGGGCGCTGAAGGCGTACGTGCCACCGCCAGCATCATCACGCCGTCAGTCCTGAAGTTGCTGGAGCCGTTGGCACCGGGAAAGCCTCACGGCGTTGGCTGGAGGATGACGGCGCCACTCTCGTTTGTGCCGAGGAAATGTCCGGCTCCGGCGTTGCTGTTTTGCAGGACGGCGCCTTTGAAGCCGATCGTTTCGTTCAACGCCGGATGGGTGAAGCTACCACTGAACAGACCTCTTTTCAGTTGGAGCGTCAAGGTCAGGCCCTCGTTGTTCGGAGGCAGCACACTCACGTTGCCCGCGGCATCCACCGCAACTGTTTCCACGATGCTGCTGGTCAAATTGCCGCCGTCCAATGTGATTTGGCGGGTGCCGGGTGCCAGCGATTCACCCGCTACCGACGCGTCGTATTTTTCGCCGACCAAGGCGACATCGGTTGTGAAGCCGGCCGGGTAGAAAGCCGAACCGGAGATGGGTGGTCGGAACCAATCCACGGTCGCTTCGAGGGCGTCATTCGTGCCAAACATCACCCAGCCGATGCACGCCCCCTGGTTCTTGTAGAGCCCATCGTACAAGGGCCACGTGCCATGCTTGGACACCGGCAGGTCGCCTTTGATCTTCGTGCCATCGCTGAGTACGACGCTCAGTTTGCCGCCGCCAGTGGCGGCCACGGCCAACGTTCCATGGCCATATCCTTGTGGCAACCCGGGGTCGACTCCCTCGGGTGGCACCAGCAACAGCGTATACTTGCCGACCCACGGACACGGATTCGCCCGGCTGTAGACTGCGCGGTCGGCCAACACTTCCGAGGTGAACACCCCGTCCGAAATCGTTCCCGTAATCTGGTCGGTGCCGCAGGCCAGGTCCAAATGCAGAATCACCAGCACCGGACTCGGTCCCATGCTGACCACTCTGTTCGTCGCGTTGCCGGAAGCATCAAACTGACCCTTGAACGCTGCCTTCTTGCCGCCCAGGAACAGTTTGGCCGCAAACGATCCGGTCTTGCTGGCCACCAACTGGAGCGACCCCGAACTGGCATGCGTTGGTTCGTTGGTTTGAATGGCGAGGCCGTTGTACGTGCCCAGCAGCGATCCGGGAGCCACAAAGCTTCGCGCGCAGTCCTCGGCGCTTCGGGCGGATACGTGTGCGACGTTATCGTAGGCGGCGACGCTGTAACAGTGCTCCGTGCCGGTCGCCAGTCCGCTGTCCGTATAATTCGTGGCACTGACCGCGGCAATCTGCGTTCTGTCCCGAAAGACATCGTAGCCCGCCACACCCGACCCGTCGTCGCTCGACGCGCTCCAGCACAAGTGGATCTCGTTCGTCGCCACCGCCGTAGTGGCCAACCCGGTTGGCACCGACGGCGCATTGTTGTCGACGGTCACGCAGCTCGTGGCAGAAGTGCTGACGTTGCCAGCCGCATCGCGCGCCTCGGCATAGAAACAATGAGGGCCATCGCTCACCGTTGTCGTGTTCACAACCACGCTGAACGGTGACACCGTATCTGTGCCGAGCAACACGCCGGCGTCCCGATAGAAATCGACCCGCGCCACGGCTACATCGTCAGTGGCGAGCGCACGGACCGCGATGGTGTGCGTCACGATGCCCGGCGCCGGCGCCGTCAGAGCAACTGTGGGCGGCGTGGCGTCGCCTGCCTGCACCACCGTGAACGTCTGGCCGGCAATCGTCATCGTGCCCACCCGTGAATTGCTGCTCGCGGCATTCGGCAAGACGGTGTAGGCGACGTCCGCGCTCCCCGCCGTGCTGACGCCGCCGCCATCGATCTGGATCCAAGCGTCATTGCTGTTCGCCGTCCACGCGCAGACATTCGTGTAGGGCGTCACCGCCACGCTGGCGCTTCCTCCCGTCGCTCCAAAACTGGCGTTCGTCGCGGACAGCGGGTAGTCGCACGGCGGCGCCACAGCGAGGTAACCGACCCGGGTGTTGGTGCTCACGCCACCGGGTCCGGCGACGATCAATTGCACCGAAAGGTTTCCGTCGGCAGTGTACGTATGCGGCACGCTGACCGCCATGGTGTTGCTCGTCGCTCCATCGCCGAAGTTCCAGAACGAATTCGTGATCCAGCCACTCGAGGTGTTGGTGAACGTCACCGTGAACGGCACCATCCCATCCGTCGAACTCACGCGGAAGTCAGCTACGGGTGGCGGAATCACCACGAGCAGCCTCACACAGCCGTTGGAGCTGATGTCCACCGTGTAGACCATGTTCGTATCCGGAACCGTCCCCATCGTGAGGACGGGAGCGCTATCGTTGGTGGTCAGCGTGCCGCCGTACGTGAACAGCGTATACATTCCGTTCGTAAACCCGCCCGCATCGGCCACGTTGAGCACGCCGGCCAACGTCAGGTTGCTGCTGACAACCGTCAGATCGCTGTTGGTACCCAAGTCATACTGCAGCACGGCGGTGGCAGCGAAGCTCAGACTGTTGCTGACCGTCAGTGTTCCCACGCCATCGCCGGGGTTGAAGACTCCGCCGTCAGCAACCACGACCGGCCCTTCGATCACACCGCGACCGCCCAGCGTGGCGCTTGCGTCCACGGCGATCACCCCGGTCCCCGTGCCGCTGCCGGCCGCGTTGTTAACCAACAGCGTGCCATTGGAAACGACGATGCCACCGTCGCATGTGTTCGTGCCGGTGAGGATCACCGTGCCGCCGCCGGTTTGGGTGATGGTGTTGGTGCCACCGACCGGGCCGTCGATCTCCAACGCGCCGCCGTCGGTGACCGACCAGGTATTGGCCGCGCCCAGCACGATGGGAACCGAGATCGTGTAGGCGAAGTTGGTTGCGACCGTGATCCCGTTGCTGACCGTCAGGCTCGCTCCGCCCGTGGCCCCCACGAAGAAGTTGGTCGACCGATTGAACGTGATGGCGCCGACGCTGCGATTGACCGAATCGACGGTGGCCGTCGTGCCGGCTCCGGCGAAGATCACGCTCGAGCCAAAATCAGGAACCGTTGCCGGCTCCCAACTCGTGGGATCGGACCAGTTTCCGTCCACATTGGCATTCGTCCATGTCACCGAGGCGGCATACACGGTGATCAGATCGGGTCGCGTCCTCGTGTCCGTTCCATACGGACCCTCGGCGGTTAGGCTGACGGAGTACGTCCCGGCATTCGTGTACGTGTGGGCCGGATTTGTTTCGTTGCTGGTCTCACCGTCGCCGAAGTCCCAGATTCGATTGGTGATCTCGCCGCTCGATGCGTCGGTAAAGCTCACCGTAAACAGGGTCAGGCCATTGGTTGCGCTGACGCTGAAGTCAGCCGCCGCCGGTACTCCCGCGGCAATGTAATTGGTCCGGGCCATCGCGCTGGCGCCGACGGGGCCGGAAACCGTGAGGCTAACGGTGTTGGTGCCGGCGCTGTAAGTGTGATCGAGGCTGGTGGCCGTCGTATTGGAGGTAGTGCCGTCGCCGAAGTCCCAGAACCGGTTGGTGATGGTGCCGCTGGAACTGTCGGTGAACGTGACGACCAACGGGGACGCCCCCTTGGTCGGGCTGCCGCTGAAGCTGGCGACCGGTACAATCGCGGCTGCGCCGGTCACTGTGTTGGTAATGTCGCCGCCGTTCGCCGTGGCAACGATCACGTCGTTGCTGAACGAACCGGCGCTGAGCGGGGCGAATTGCACGGCGATGTTGGCGGACCCAAACCCGGGCACACTGAATGTCGCGCCCGACACAATCGAGAACGGACCACCCGTTACCGTTGCGGTACCGTTGCTGACCGCAACGCCGCCGGAATTCGTCACCACGAAGCTGAGTTGCGCCGTTGTGCCGGTGACCAAGGTGCCGAAGTCCTGGACCGCCGGGAGGACGGTAATATTGCCCGGGGTCTGTCCGGTCCCGCTGATGGCATTGGTGACGTCGCCGCCGTTGGCTGTGGCGAACACGACTGCATTGCTATAGGCACCGACGGTGAGCGGCGCAAATTGGACAGTCACAGTGGCTGTCCCGAATCCCGGCACGCTGAATGGGGCGCCCGAGACAACTGAAAACGGCCCGCCGGTCACCGTCGCCGTGCCATTGCTGACGGCGGTGCCACCGGAGTTGGTGACAACGAAACTGACTTGCGCGGTCGTTCCCGTGGCCAGCACCCCGAAGTCGTGTGTCACGGGAGTGACGGAGATACTGCCGGGTGTCAACCCCACGCCGGTAACGTCACTGGTGGAATCACCGCCATTGCTGTTGAAGATGACCGAGTCGTTGAACGCGCTCCCGGATTCGGGCACGAACGCGATTGTGACCGTCTGGGTCCCGCCGACGGCGACGTTGTAGGAATCGCCGCTGGTGACGATGAATGGCGCCGCACTGGTGGCCGTCCCGATGAGCGCCGCATCGCCGGTGTTGATCACGGAGAAACTCAGACTGTTGGTCTGGCCGATGGTCACCGACCCGTAATCGAGGCTGGCTGGATCGACCACCAGATGCGGCGGATTAACCACCACGATGTAGTTGGCCCGGGTCAAGATATTGGTGCCGAACGGTCCGGAGACCGTCAGCGTGACCGTGTTGCTGCCGGAGGTGGTGTACGTGTGCTCCAAGCTCGTGTCCGTGGTGTTGGTCGTGGTGCCGTCACCAAAATCCCAGAACCGATTCGTGATTGGGCTACCGGACGTGTCGGTGAACGTCGCAGTCAGGGGCCACCAACCGTTGGTCGGACTGGCACTGAAATCGGCGCCCCAGACAACCAGGTCGACCCGTCCGCTCGTCGTAATGTCAACCACGTACGACATGTTCGTGTTTGGCGTCGTGCCGACGGTGAGGGTCGCGGGTGTGCCGTTGGTGGTCAGGCTGCCGCCGTAGGTGAACAGCGTGTACGACCCGAAGGTGAAGCCGGGGCTGTTCGTGATATTGAGGGTTCCGTTCAGCGTCAGGTTGCTGGCGACTGTCGCGGAATGAAAGGCGGTGCCCAACCGTACTTTCGTAGTTGCGTTGCTGGCCAAGGTTAGGTTGTTGGAGAAGATCAACGCGCCAACTGAATTCGACACGCAGAGCACAGCCCCACTGGCGATAATGGTGTTGCCCACGATGGTACCGTACCCGGCGATCGTGCCAAAGTTCGACACCAGGGCCGAGACCTGCAGTAGACCGCCGTTCAAATTCAGCCAATTGATGGAAGTGACAATTGCCGTGCTGACGTTGACCACGGTCGAGTTGGCGCCGATCACCATCAGGTTGCTGTGGCTGCTTGTGCCGCCTATAGTCAGGCTCCGATTTCCGTTGTCCCACACCGCGCCGCCTTGGATCCAGGCCGTATTATTTGATCCTCCGTTACCCAAGTAGGCGCTGCCCCAGGTAGACAAGCGGGCCCCACTGTCTAGGAGCATCCAGTTGAGCCGGGAATTGCCGATATAGCCCACCCCGAACGTGCCGCCCACGGCCAGCACAGCAGAATTGGAAACCACCAGGCCGTTGCGGGTATTGCTGGAAGTGTAGGCGATGGCAAAGTACCCGTTGTTGGTGTAGTAGGTGTTGGCCCCGCTGAGCACGAGTGTGCTGTCGATCCCACCACCACTGCTGCCTATGGCTGTCGTGTCGGCCGTGACGTTTCCATTCGTGACATACATGGTGGCCGTACCGCTCCGGCCGACGATGATTCTGGCGTCGCCGGTGGCATTGGTCGCGAACAACCCCTTGCCGGCATTCGTGCAAGAGATCAGGTAAACGGTCGTCGTTGACGAAGCGAGATCGGATACTGTGAACGCGCTGGGAGCGCCTGCGACCTTGATTGCGCTGAGTGAATTGGTGCCCAAGTCCAGGGTAACCGTGGCCTTGGTGCCCGCAGGGTTTTGGAAATCGATCGTGCCGACGTCCGCGACATCGTTCGTTAGCGTTATCGTATAAATGCCTGCATTGGTGAGAAGCGCGCCGTCGTCGGTATTGGTGCCACCTCCGGGCCAACCGCCTGTGCCGCCGGTGCCGTTGGTCATCCACGCAGTGGTGCTCTGCCAAAAGTCGTTCCCGTTGGTCCAAGTCAAGCCGACCGCGCGACCGTTACGCGCTCCCATCAACAATCCCAAGGCCAGAGCGAAGACAGAGATCGTACGCTTCATGAGCGGCGGGGACACGCCAGGAAAACGGCCACCATCCGGCCGCGGCGACGCACCGCGGCTGACCGCCACGCGTCGCCGAGGCGAAACAGGTTCCAAGCGAGATGCGCGAGCGATAATGCTCTTACACGTATCCCCCCAGCGCATCACT
This sequence comes from Verrucomicrobiia bacterium, assembly GCA_035515475.1. GTDB lineage: Bacteria > Verrucomicrobiota > Verrucomicrobiia > Palsa-1439 > Palsa-1439 > DATJBF01. Next base: position 6,439 of record DATJBF010000003.1, on the reverse strand, counting down.
GCGCAGTTCACCTTGACCATCCGGTTTGCTCGAATCTTCATCGTGCAACAGATAGCGGGCGGGCGCCAATGGGGCAGATTCACGCCTCCCTATGATATATCGGCACTTCTGACCATCCCTGAAGGCGCGTTTCTGACGCAAGGTGCTTGAGAAAAACCACATGCACACGAAAACGGTGCATGTGGGTGAAGTTACAGAAGTATCGAGCGTTCGACGGTGCCGGAAAGCGACCCCGTCAGAACTCAGCGATCAAGCCCAAAAAAAGCAATTCTCGCCCTTTGGGCGGCGCCATTTGGATCTCGGGGGGATAGGCATTCCGTCTGTTCGGCAGTTCCCGGCGCTCGACTGCCAGTTGCAGCCTGGCTCTCATTGCCAACCTGCGTTACCGCAGAAAACAGCTATCGGCCATTCCCGTCAATCAGCTCGATTCGCCGCTGATGCCGGCCACCGTCGAAAGCGGTGGCCATCCACGTGTCGAGGATTTCCACCGCTTCCTCCGGGGTTAGAAGGCGTTCGCCCAATGCCAGGACATTGGCGTTGTTGTGCGCCCGGCCGAGACGTGCCGACTCGGTGTTCCAGCACAGGCTGCAGCGGACGCCGCGGACGCGATTGGCCACGATCGCTTCGCCGTTTCCAGAGCCGCCGAGAACAATGCCGCGCTCAAACTCGCCGCGGCCGACCGCCTCCGCGACGGGCCGAATGAAGATCGGGTAATCGACCGGCTCGGTCGAGTGCGTCCCGAAGTCGCGGACCTCGTGTCCCTGGGCGGCCAGGTGTTGCTTCAGCATCTCTTTGTAGGCAAAGCCCGCGTGATCGGATCCGATCGCAATTCTCATTGGCCAAACGTGGAGCGGCGAGCCTTGTCCATCGAATCAGCGGGCGGCTGCGTGCTCTTCAACGGGCAGACCCATCGCCTGTTCGGCGTCGATCGGGATGTACTCGTTCTGGGCCGCTGGCGCGGTCAATGGTTCGAGGAACCGTTTCAAGTCTTCGACCGAGCTGGTTTCCCACACACAATCGGCCCGGCGGCCGTCGGCACCCGGCAGATAGCAGAGCGCCTTCAGACCCTTGGGCAATCTCCCTTCTTGAATCATCGGGAGAATCTTGCTGCCAGCCTCCTGCCACTTCTTGGGATCCGAGATGTTGTGACGAATCGCGACGATCATGATGCACACTCCTGTTCTGGTTGGGGTTGACAGACCTCCGCCCCCGCGGACGATCCGTACTGCGACCCTTGAATGGAAAGAGCTTAGCACGACTTCGCCCGGAATCAAAAATAATCGGTCCCGGTTCTTCTGGCTCCTCGGGTTCGGTCCCGAGGTTGTGACAGCGCGTCGGGGAAACCCGGCGCGTTGCTGTCGAATATTGTGGGAACAAATTGACGAGGTATGCATCCCAACAGAGGGTCGCAGTAGCTCAACTGATCAAAGGGGTAGTTATGAATTCGCGCGAAGGCAAATGTTGCCACCGAGTTGGATGTTCATTCAGACACGCATCAAACTTGTTCGTCTGCCTGGCTGTTCTTCTCGTCACCAGACCGATCGCAGCCAACGCCCTGATCTTGGGCCAGATCGATGATTTTCAGGACGGCACCGCCCAGAACTGGGGAACCGGTCAGGGCCCCGCCGATAACGTTCCCAATGGTGGGCCAACCGGCTCCGGCGACAGCTATCTGCAGTACACGTCGTCCGGCGGCAGCGGCTCCGACAGCCGGATGGTGGTGTTCAATTCGAACCAATGGCAGGGCGATTACAACGACGCGGGCATCGGCAGCGTCGCCATGGACCTGAACAATTTCACTGCGCAACCGCTCTCGATTCGGCTCGCGTTCTTCTTGAGCCGGACGACGGGCTTTGTCACGACGACCCCGATTTCGCTGGCGGCCGATTCGGGCTGGCAACACGCCACGTTCGCGCTGACAGCAGCGAATTTCACCGCCATCGGTTCTCCCGGTGATTTCGGCACGCTGCTGTCGAATTTCACGGGCCAGCTTCGGATCTTGGATTCCAGTTCGCCATCGCTGGCGGGCGATTCGGTTTCCGCCACCTTGGGTATCGACAACGTGCAGGCCATTCCGGAGCCCGGCACTCTTGCCTTGGTGGCGGTCGGCCTCGTAATGCTGTTCTGCGCCAATCGCGTCGCGGCGGCTGCGACAGCTACCTTACGAGGCAAGAGGACGCGCCGCTCGATGGAGATGTCTGGCATAGACCCCGTCGGAAAACAGATCGGGTCCCGACACTGATTCCGACGACGGCCAAACCGTCAGGTCATTCCAAGGTCACAACCCGCGTTTGGCCGTCTGGGTAATACAGGCCGAGCGCGTTGTCGTGGTCGTCTGTCACCACCCATGGATGCCCCAAATAGGTCTTTTGGTCGCCCGATTCGCCCGGCTTCAATGTCAGGTAGAGTTGCCGTTCGCCCTTGAAATTGAGCCAATAAACCCTCCTCACCCCCGGACTCCTGTTTACAAATACGATCGCTGTGGGAACCAAGGGGAGAGAAACGGAGGCGACGCCCATCATCTCCGCGGGATGTTTTCGGCCACTACCGAGAGCCGCCGGTGCGGAATTGATCGTCACTTGGCCGGACTCCGGGTTCGGTGCCGTCGCCTTTGTTTCCGCGAGCTTGCGTTCAGCGATCTTTTTCGGATCGTAGCCGAATCGTTTCTGAAGATCGGGGGGAAGATCAGCCAGCGGAACCGTCGCCACGCCCGTTTGGTGAAAGATGGAGACGGTGGTGGGTGTGACTGTGCCCCAGCGGAAGTTCTCGTAAGTTACTCCGTCGATCGTAATGGTGGTATTGGTGTCCTTGGCGAGGGCGACGACGGCAGCGACAACGCACAGCAGGAATGTCAGGCGAAAAGTTCTCATCTTGAGTTCTCCTCTCGACACAGCGACCGACCAGAACCGTAATCCCTGTCGTGGGCAAAGGCAAGTCGGCCGTGGAACGATCCAACGTCGGGTTGCTCGCAAACCTTCATGACCAAGTGGCCGGAAGCCAGCCCTGTCGGCACCGAACGTGTGCTGTTGGACCGCAGTTTTTCGGGGCTGGTCGCACCTCGGGGTTTCGCATAGACTCTCTGTCCCATGAAAGGGCAAGGGTTGTACCCCGTGGTCGTCCCGGCCGGTCTGTTCGCCTATCAGAACGGATTCACCGGGTCGTTTCTTCGTGATGACTTTCGGTCAATCGCTGAGATTCCAGCGGAGCGCCGGGTCTCAAGCCCGAGATGATCGGCGGCCGTCCAGATTTCGGAAAGGCCATAATGCGCGGGGCGAAATCCCGCAGGTTCCAGCGCGGGATCGTGGCGGCCACCTGCGTGTTGGTCATCGGCGTGTATGTGCGCGTGGCTCGATCGGGTTTGTTGGAACTATTCAGCCCGAGCGCGGCTGACACCTACTACAATTTGCTGGTGCAGGGCTTTGGTGCCGGCCATCTCAGTTTGAAACAAGACGTACCGCTCGGGCTGCAGCGATTGGCTGATCCCTACGATCCGAGCGCCAATGCCGTGTATCGGGCTCCGCCGTACCGGATGCTCGACATGAGCTACTACAAAGGCCGGGTCTACCTTTACTTTGGGGTTACGCCCGCCTTGATGTTGTTTTGGCCGTACGCCGCACTAACCGGCCACTACCTTCTTCATCGACAAGCCGTAGTCATCTTTTGCGCGGTCGGCTTTCTGGCCAGCGTATGGCTGCTGCACGCGCTGTGGCAACGCTACTTCCCAAACCGAAGCGTCGTGGTGCTGATGGCCTGCGTCCTAGCTCTGGGCTTGGGAACCGGAATCCCGGTGCTATTGGCGCGTTCCGATGTTTACGAAGTGCCGATTAGTTGCGGGTACATGCTGACGATGTTGACGCTGGGGGCGGCCTGGCGCGCGGTGCACGATTCGGAGCGGCGGGGTCGATGGCTGGCAGCCGCGAGTCTGGCTTATGGCCTGGCGGTGGGCGCGCGTCCTTCTCTGCTGTTCGGTGGGTTCGTCCTGCTGGTGCCGGTGGCCCAAGCGTGGCGCCAGCGTCGACGGGTTTGGCCATTGGTGATAACCGCAGTCGTCCCCATCGCCGCCATTGGCGTGGGTCTGATGCTTTATAATTTCCTGCGGTTTGACAACCCGTTCGAATTCGGCGTGCGTTACCAGTTGGGCGGCGACCGGCAGGTGAGCCAGAAGCTTTTCGGCCTGCATTATTTCTGGTTCAATTTCCGGGTCTTTTTCCTCGAGCCGGCCCGCTGGAGCAGTCGCTTCCCGTTTGTGCGCAACAGTGCCGTGCCGCCAATGCCCGTGGGTCACGGGCGAGTCGAGGCGCCCTTCGGTGTGCTCACCAACATGCCGCTGGTATGGCTGGCGCTGGCAGTGCCGCTGGCTTGGCGCGGTCGGCCTCCGGAGGAACGGGGCGTCCTGCGCTGGTTTCTCGCGGCGGTGGCCTTGCTGTTCGGCGCCTGCGGGTTCACCGCGTGTTTGTTCCATGCCGCAAACTTCCGGTACGAGGTGGAATTTCTACCTGAGTTGCTGCTGCTGGCAGTGGTTGGCATTCTCGGGTTGGAGCGGACGTTGGCTCCGACCTCGGGATCGGAAACGGCTCAGCGGCAGGGCTGGCGGCGGCTGGTGCGTTGGGGGTGGAGTCTGCTGTTGGGGTTCTCGGTGGCGTTCAACCTGTTGGCGGGCGTTGACCGTTACGCCGTGACCGACAACGAGCTGGGGATCGCCTTCCAAAAGATGGGTCGAGTGCCGGAAGCGATTGCCCAATTCGAGCAAGCAGTGCGGCTCAATCCCGGCTACACCGAGGCGCATTATGACTTGGGGAACACTTTGTTGAAGACGGGCAACCCGACAGCTGCGATCGAGCAGTTGAATGAGGCCGCGCGACTCAAGCCCGATTTCGCGGAGGCGCACTACAGCTTGGGTGTGGCTCTCATGGAACTCAACAGATTGCCGGAAGCGGTCGAGCACTTCCAGCAAGCGCTCCGGATCGAACCCGACCGCGCTCAAATCCACAACAGTTTGGGAGCCGCCCTCATGGGACTGGGGCGATTATCGGAAGCGACTGAGCAGTACGAGCAGGCGCTGCAGCTCGAGCCTGATTTCGCCGAGGCCCACTACAATTTGGGGACCGCCTTGAAGCAGGCCGGTAACATCGCCGCGGCGATCGGCCACTACGAGCGGGCGTTACGGATCCGGCCCGACTACGCCGAGGCGCAGAACAATCTGGGTACCGCTTTGGCCGCGTTGGGCCGGGTGCCGGAGGCGATGGAGCACTGGGAGCGAGCCCTCGAGCTCAAACCCGATTTTGCCGAAGCCCATAACAATCTGGGAAGTGCGTTGTTGGGACTTGGCAAAGTGCCGGAGGCGATTGAGCAGTACGAGCAAGCCGCGCGGGTCAAGCCCGATTACGCCAACGCTCAGTACAATTTGGGTACAGCCCTGGAGCGGGCGGGACGGGTACCCGAGGCGATCGAACATTATGAACAGGCGGTGCGAATTGAACCCGATCTCGTCGAGGCGCAAAAGGCTTTGGCGCGACTGCGATTTGCGCGGTGAGCATCAACGAGGTGGTTCCCCGCGTGGGAGGACTTGGAGAGTTCAAGAGCGGAACTCTGGCGTCGTCGTGATCATCCCCTGCCCCGTCACAACTCCTTCTGGTTGGTGGCCGGCCGGCGCTGACTGCGGTCAGCCAGAAAAAGCTCGACAGTGCTGTCGACCTCGTAGTTTACCGTGACTGTGCCTTCGGAGACCGCATCGTCGGTGCAACTGACCAGATGGCCAACGCAAGTGGTAATCCTGCTGCTGGCTCTCTGCGCCTTCTATGGGGGCTACCGCGCGATTCACCTGGCCCTTGTCAACGATGAGGTAGGCGTGCTGGATTCAGTAAGGCGTAGCGGGTACGCCAAGCTTCTCCTGGGATCCGACAAAGACTCCAATCTCCAGTTCCTGGCGACCTTTCTGGCCAAACTCTGCGTTGAACTTCTGCCGGTAAACGAAATCGCCGCGGCCCGGGTTCCCAGTCTGCTGGGCTTGGTCCTGTTTCTTTGGGGCGTCTGGAGAATCGGGTTGGAGTTTCCCACGGGGGCGATGCGCATCCTGATTACGGTGGCGCTTCTGTCCAATGCTTTCCTCCTTGATTTCTTCAGTCTGGCACGAGGGTACGCGTTGGCGACGGGCGCCGCGGTGCTCGCATTGTCCTGCCTGCTCCGAGGGGGTGACGACCAACTCGTGTACGCCTTATGGGCGGCGGCCGTGGCGGTGCTGGCCCACGCCGGGTTCGTCTACTTCTACGCGGCAACGTTGGTGGTTGCGGTTTGGCTCGGTTGGCGAAAACGGATTTGGGTGCACGGCCTGGCCAGCGCGGCATTGTTGGGATTGTTCTTCGGTAGCCGGCTTCTCCAGGTCGGCGCGCGGGCGATATTCTCGATCGAAATGTACCAGGACTATAACCGATTGGGTCGG
>DATJBF010000002.1:0-19664 GCA_035515475.1 Verrucomicrobiia bacterium | reverse complement strand
GGTCGGAGGGATCGATTATCGCAGTGTGGGCTCGGCCCTGAGGAAGTTCGAGAAACGGCTGCGGGTCGACAGGAAATTAGCGAACGCGATCAACGAGGCAGAAGGCCATTTACAGAAGGGAGAGATGTGACCCCATATTCTCCCTCAGGTCGTTACGTCGATATGGGGAAATGCTTCAAGCAAGATTGAAAACAATCAACAGCAATGCATAGGCGAAAACAACGCTGCTCGGCACAGCGATTCATCAGGGCATCATGCCAGGTCCGTGCAACTCTGACTCCAGCCGGTCTGTTGCGCCAGACCCAATTGGCCATTGCTCGGCAGCAGCGGCTTGTACGCGTGGCCGGCGAGCAATGATCCAGTGGGCAATGGGCGGATCTGATACCGTCTTGACACTGTCACCGTGTATGACCCGAAGAATGTAGCCACGGCACTCTGTCGCCGTGCCGGAGGCGCCCCGGCAGAGCGGGGCGGCTACAAGACTGTCATCCGATGGTGTCAGTGCTCAGATGCACCCGTGGGCAATCGGCAGAGCGCGGATGGCTTGACGGACGGGGAACGTTCGACTAGCCTCGCCCGAGCCTGAAGGAGCGAGTCGAGCTGTGTTCTCCCGCAAGTCCAAACCCATTGTCGAGCGGTGTGAAGCAGACACGAATACGCGGTTGCGGCTGAAGTACGCGCCGTTTTACCGCGTCGTCGAGTCCGCCGACGGCATGAACGTCGTGGTGGACGGCCGCCCGATGGTGATGATGTCCAGCAACGAATACCTCGGGCTGAGCCGTCATCCCCGAGTCGTTGCCGCAGCGAAGAAAGCCGTCGACGAATGGGGAACGAGTTCCTGCGGTTCGCGTCTGGCCAACGGCAGCCGCGCTTATCACGTCGAGTTGGAAGAAGCCGTGGCGACGTTTCTCGGGAAGGAAGCCTGCCACGTCACGTCGGCGGGCTATCTCGCCTGCATCTGCGCCCTGAGTTCGCTGGTGCAACGTGGCGACGCGCTGATCGTCGACCCGATCATTCACGCGTCGCTCTGGGACGGCGCGCTCCTCAGCGGCTCGAAGGTCGAACGGTTCGAACACGAAGACATGGATTCGCTGGAGCGCCTGCTGGGGCAACTCGATCCGAAACAGCCGAAAGCGATTGCGGTGGACGGCGTGTATTCGATGGCCGGCCACATCGCTTCGCTGCCGCGGTTGTGCGCGCTGGCCGACAAGCACGGCGCGGCGGTCGTGGTGGACGACGCCCACGGCCTCGGGGTTCTCGGCCGTGACGGCCGCGGCGTGTGCGATCATCTCGGCGTGACCGGCCGCGTCGATGTGGTCGCGGGGAGTTTCTCAAAATCGTTGGCCAGCACGGGCGGATTCGTCGCCGGCAGCCGGGCGATGATCGAATATTTGCGGAGCAGTTCGCGTCCGATCATTTTCAGCGCGGCCATCAGCCCGTCGGCGGCCGCTGCTGCGAAGGCCGCGCTGCAGGTGATGCAGGACGAGCCGCAGCATCGGGAGCGGCTTTGGGCCAACTACCGATATCTGCGCGGGATCCTCGACAACCTCGGCCTCGATTACTGGCAAAGCCCGACGCCAGCCCTGCCGATCATCGTTGGCGACAAGGAGAAGTGTTACTGGATGTGGAAAACGCTGTGGGACGAAGGGTTCTTCACCGTGATGGCGTTCGCGCCCGGCGTGCCGCCCCGCAAAGACCTCGTTCGAGCCGCGGTCACGGCGCTGCACACGCAAGAGCAACTCGACCGGTTCGGCGAGGCGCTCCGCCGGGCGATGACCAAAGCGGGATTGGCGGGCAAGAGTTAGCGCGCGTTGGCCCCGGGCCGGCAGAGCAGACGCAAGACGTAGTTGGCCCCGTACAGCAGCCGGTCGCGAGGCGTGAGGGCGCGTTGGAGGGGTTCCCCCCAGCGTTCCAGGAGCCGCTGCTTGTTTTGTTGCTCGAAATCGCGGCGGCCTTCCGACGAACTGACGTAGTGGTAAATGACGCTGTCGGCCGCCACATAATGCTGGTATCCCGCCTGGCCGAGACGGAGACACAAATCCATGTCTTCACAGCCATTCACAAACGTTGCGTCGAACCCGCCGGCTTGGAGGAACACGGAGCGTCGGATCAGGCAACACGCTCCCGACACCGCCCGCCATTTGGTGTAACCGCGGAATGGTTTGAACGGGAAATATCTGCCGACGCAGAGGTGACGGCGGTTCGAAAAGACCATCCCCATGTGCTCGTAACGGCCCGTCCGCGGATTCCGTTGAACGTTTCCCACCACGCCAGCATCGGCAAACCGTTCGAAGGCATCCAGCATCGGTTCGAACCAGCCGGGCGTGAGGACGGTGTCGTTGTTCAACAGACAAAGGAATTCGCCGCGGGCGACCGTCGCCGCCCGGTTGTTGCTGTCGGCGAAGCTCGATTTGGTCTCGTTCCGAAGCACGCGGTACGGGGGCGGCAGCGCGGTGAGGAATTCCGCCGTGCCATCCGTGCTGCAATCGTCCACCACGATGGCCTCCCATGGACGATCGCCGACGGTCTGCTCCAGACTCTTCAGACAATTCCTGGTCAACGCGAGGCAGTTGTATGCAGGAATGACGAAGCTGACCACGGGACGGCCTTTCTCCTGCTCCGCCCGTTCGGAACGATGTCGAATCCCTGCCACGCGACGGAAGGCTTCTGCCAATATCCCGGCGTTTTGGCTGACCAGGAAATTCTCTTCCACCCAGCGGCGGCCATTCTCGCCAAGGCGTAGGCGCAGCCCTTCGTCTTCCATGAGTCGGCGCACCGCCGTGGCCAATGCCAGGTGATCGGTCGCGTCCACCACCAAACCCGTGGTCTCGTGGATGACGGCCTCCGTCGCGCCCGGCACGTTCCCGCTCACGACGGGAAGCCGATGGGCGAACGCTTCGGGAATCACGTTGGGCAGGCCGTCGCGATTGCCTTCAGCATCCACAATCCCGGTATGCCAGAAGATGTCGGCCCAGCGATAAGCCTCCTGGACACGTTCGTGTTGTTGTCCGCCGCAGAGCGTGACCACGTCCGCCAGACCGAGCGACTTGATTTGACGCTGCAGCCGCCGGTGGAGCGCGCCGCTGCCGATGATGCGGGCCTCGAAGGGTAGACCCCATTGTCTCAAGAGTGCGCATGCTGCGATCTGATGGCTGAGACCTTTCTTCGGCGTGAGTCGCGCCACGGAAAGAATCCGGATCGGACCCGGCTCGCGGACGCGTTTGGCAACGGGCGGCAAGCGCTCCAAACCGCGTCGGGCGAGAACCACGTTGGCCTGCGGGGCCCGCTGGTGCAGGTGAACGACGTTGGCCTCAAAATTGGCCTGCACGAAACTGGCAGCACGCAGTTTCGGTTCGAGGAACGTGTCGCCACCACGTTCGTAGACGTCGTAACCGTCCGTACCGAAGCTGAACGGGATGTCGCACAGCCGGCTGAGAATCGCCGCCGCGGTGGCCGGCCCCGTCGCCCATACGCCGTGGATCACGTCCGGTCTCATCCGTCGGAATTGGTTGGCCCGGCACACCGCGAAACTGGCAGCCCAGATATTGACGATCCAATTGCCGAGCGAAGATGGACGGTGGCGTCGCAGCAGGCGCCAGGCGTCGCGCAGCAACGCCGGATCGCGGCGCCATTCGCGGGGCAGCGCCGCGACGAGCCGGACCATTTCCCACCAGCGGAAATAATGGATGGTGAGTCGGTCGTACTCGGGAAAAGCGGAAGCGCCGGATTCCGGCGGCGCGTCGAATCGCATCCGCCACAGCGAATGGACTTCCACCCGGAGCCCCTGCCGCATCAGTTCCGTGATTTCCCGTTTCAGGAAGGTCTGGGCGAGCCCCGGATGGTGCTCGAAGATGTAAGCGATGGTCGGTTGGTGTCCCACACTCAACTCCGGAGCGCCGCTACGGCGCTCGTCTCCACTGCCGCGGCACACACGGGTGCGCCCATGGCTTCACGAAACGCTTCGGCCAGAATCGCGACGTTGTCTCCGATCAGGAAATTCTCTTCGACCCAGCGTCTGCCGTTCTTACCGAGCCGGCGCCGCAACGGTTCATTCTCGATGAGGCGGCGAACGGCGGTGGCCAACGCCACCGGATCGGTGACGTCCACGACCAGCCCGGTGACGCCATCGGCGACCGCCTCGGTCGCGCCGCGCGCGCGGCAGCAGATGACCGGCAGTTGGTGTGCAAACGCTTCGGGGATCACGTTGGGCAATCCATCGCGATTGCCGCGCGCGTCGACGACGCCGGTATGCCAGAAAATGTCAGCCCATTCGTAGGCTTGATGCACCTGTTCCTGTCGTTGTCCGCCGCACAGAGTCACGGAGTCGACCAGACCCAGCACGTTGATTTGCTGCTCCAGCTCCGGTTTCAATTCGCCGTCTCCGATGATCCGGGCGACGAACGGCACGTTCCATTTTTTGAGCACGGCGCAGGCGGCCAGTTGATGTTGGTGGCCTTTGATGGGGGCGAGACGCGCCACCGAGAGGATGCGGATGGGGCCGGGCGTGCCGCTCCGCTCCACGTCGGGAGGCAACCGGTCCAGGCCGCGGCGGGCCATGACGAGGCGAGCTTGCGGAACGCGTTGGCGCAGGTAGGCGACGTTGGATTGGGTGGTGGTGTGCACGAAGCTGGCGGCGCGCAGTTTTGGTTCGAGAAACTGGTCTCCGCCCTGTTCGTAAATGTCGTACGCTTGCGCGCCAAAGCTGAAGGGGATCCGGCAAAGCCGGCCGAGAACGGCCGCCGCCGTGGCCGGGCTGGCGGCCCAGGCTCCGTGGACCAATCGGACCCGGTGGTCCCTGAATTGCCGAGCCCGGCACACCGCGAAAATCGCTCCCCACAGGTTCTTCAAGAAATCCGTCCGGCCGGTTTGGCCGTACCGCGCGACCAGTTGCCTGCCGTCCCGCAACAAGTTCCGGTCCCGTCGCAGTTCGCGCGGCAGCGCGACAACCAACTGCGCGGCTTCCCACCAATGGAAATAATGAACTGTCAGGTCCTGGCCGGCCGGGCCCGCGCCGGCTTCCGTTGAAGGCGGCGCTTCGGGGCGCGCCCGCCACAGCGAGTGGACCTCGACCCGCAGTCCCTGCCTCATCAACCCGGCGATTTCCCGCTCCAGAAAAGTCTGCGACCAACTCGGATACTTCATCAATATGTAGGCAATTATGGGCGGAGCCTTCACGCCAGGAGCGCTCCCAACCAAACGCCGGGCCGCCAACGCCGATTCGGCCTCGGCGGCCAGTTCGGCCCGTCTCTGGTGAGGCAGCGTCGTCTCGCGGAAAGCTTGTGCCAGGACCGCCATGTTCTCGCGAGCCAGGAAATTCTCTTCGACCCAGCGCCTTCCGTTCTCGCCGAAACGGCGGCGCAACGGTTCATCCCCGACGAGCCGGCGCACGGCCCCGGCCAGCGCCGCGCGATCCGTGACGTCCACCACCAGCCCGGTGACTCCGTCGGTGACCGCCTCGGTCGGGCCCGGTTCGCGGCAGCAGATGACTGGTAGTTGGTGCGCGAACGCCTCGGGGATCACGTTGGGCAACCCGTCGCGATTGCCGCGCGCGTCAACAACGCCGGTGTGCCAGAAGATGTCGGCCCAGCGATAGGCTTCCTGGACTTGTTCCTGTTCCAGTTCGCCGCAGAGGGTGACGACGCCGGTCAGTGCCCACCGGTCAATTTGCCGTTGCAGGCGTCGCTTCAATTCGCCGTCGCCGACGATCCGGGCCTCGGGGTGCAGGCCCCATTGTTTCAGGAGCCGGCACGCGGCGAGTTGATGGACGAGGCCTTTCTTCGGAACGAGCCGCGCCACCGAGAGGAGGCGAATCGCTTGTGGAGCGGGACCGCGCGGGGCTAGGGGCGGCAGTTGCTGCAGACCCATGCGGACGAGCAAGATGTTGGCTTCAGGAGCGCGCTGCTGCAGATAGGCCCGGTTGGCCTCGGTGATCGTGCGCACGAAGCTGGCGGCGCGCAATTTCGGTTCGAGGAACTGGTCGCCACCGCCTTCATAAATATCGTAGGCGTGCGCGGCGAAACTGAACGGGATGCCGCACAACCGGCCGAGAATGGCCGCCGCCGTGGCCGGCCCGGTCGCCCAGGCTCCGTGCACGTGCTGGACGCCGCTGGTCCGGAACTGCTTCGCCCGGCAGACGGCGAAGATGGCCGCCCACAGGTTGACGAGAGAATTGACGAACCCGGTCGGGCGGTGGCGCCACAAGATCCGCCAGCCGTCGCGCAGCAATGCCGGGTCGCGGCGCCATTCGCGGGGCAACGCCACGACGAGTCGCGCCGCCTCCCACCAGCGGAAGTAGTCGACGCGGGACCGGTCGATATCGGCCGGTGCATTCGGCGTCTTCAGCTTCGTGCGCAGCAGCGAGTGAACGGTCACCGTCAGCCCTTGCGCCATCAAGCCGGCCACCTCGCGCTCCAACGGAGTTTGCGAGAGGACCGGATGAATTTCGAAGATGTACGCAACGGTCGGCGACGGGTATCGGCTGGCCGATCCAGTCATGGCGACATGAGACGTTCCGTCCATGGGAACTTTTTTCATGTAACCACAGGTCGTGCTGTGGCACAATCTCAAACGATGCGCGTTCTGATTCTCACGTCCAGCACCGGCGGCGGCCACAACATGCGCGCCCGGGCGTTTCACGAGTGGGCGCAGGCGGACAACGGCGGCGAGCATTCCGTTCACACGGAGCGGCCTCTCGAACACTCGCACGAGTTTTACGCGTTTGGGGTGTGGTTGTATAACCGGATCCAACGCTGGGCCCCGTTTCTCCATCACATTTACTTCAACTTTCTCGAAATCGTGCCGATTGTCCGCGCGGGAAAACCGCTGGGCGCACAACGATACCGTCAAGTGCTCGAAAGGCTGCAGCCGGAGGTGCTGGTCAGCGTGCACGACTCGCTCAACCACGTGTTTCTTGAGTATGCGCGCGAGGTGCTTGGCCGAGAGCGCGTTCGCTGCGTCACGTATTGCGGCGAATTGTCTGACGGCTACGGTTTCAGCCGACACTGGGTGAACCCGGCGGTGGACCTGTTCATCGGGGCGGTGCCCGAAACCTGCGAAGCGGCGGTCCGACGGGGGATGCCGCGGGAAAAGACGCGGGTCGGCGGATTCCTGTTGCGGCGATTCTTTTACGAAGACGACCCGTCGAGCGACGCGGTCCGGACGGCGTACTACCGGGACGTGCTGCAGTTCGACCCCGGCGAATTCACCATGTTGCTCTGTGCATCCAGTCGCGGCGCGCACAACCACGTCCGTTTTCTCGAAGCTTTGAAACGGAGCGGCCTCGACGTTCAGATCGCGTTGCTGTGTGGGAAATTGCCGGTGGCGGCGCGCGAGGTTTCGGCCTGGTCCAAAGCCAATCCGCGGGCCCGGGTGCGGTTGATGCCCCACAACAGCAACGTGGGCCAGCTCATGCGGTCCGTCTCGGCCGTCGTCGCGCGGCCGGGCACGGGCACGACGAGCGAAGCGATCGCCAGCGGTTGCCCGCTGTTGCTCAACTGTCTCGGCGGGATCATGCCGCAGGAGCGCATTACCGTGGAATTCTGCCGCCGACACGGCGTGGCGCAGTTGGTCCGAAGCCCCGGTGAACTCGCCCGGGTCGTGGCCGACTGGAAGAAGCAGCCGGCGTTGCCCGCGGCCATTCAACGGGCGATGAAGGCTGCGTGTCCGTCGCCCCGCCCGCTCGATATCGTCCGCATGGTTGCCGAACTTGGCGTCAAATCCCGTAATACCGACGCAGGGCCCATTCCAATAGTCGAGGCGGCAAGAGCCGCACGCCCCACGGCGCCACCCGCGCCTGAAAGAACCCACCCACCGTCACCACAGGCGGCGGATTTGGGTTCGTGATCGCGCGCCGGACGGTCCGGGCCACGCGCTCGGGGGACGGCGCGGCGGCCATGTTGCGAAGCTCGGTTTCCCAAGCTGCGCGCACCCGGCGTTGATCCGCGGGGTCGGCCACCGTGTCCATTCTTTTCGTGGCGTTATGAAACGTCGTGTTGATATCGCCCGGCCGCACCTCGACGACCTTGATCGCCGTGTTCGACAATTCCACGCGCAACGCTTCCGTGAACGAACTCAAGGCGGCTTTCGCGGCGCTGTACGGTGCCATGAACGGGATCGGCAGGAGGGCGGCCAGCGACGTGACGTTGACGATGGTGCCGCGCCCGCGCGCGCGCATGGCCGGCAGCGCCAGCCGGATCAGCTCAAGCGGCGCTTGCACGAGCAATTGAAACTGCGCGGCGACCGCGTCCGGCGGCAGCGATTCGAGCGGGCCGAACAGGCCGGCCCCGGCGTTGTTGATCAGCACGTCGAACGAACCGCTTTCGTTCAGGGCTTCCGCAAAACCTCTGCGGATCGAATCGGGCCGCAACAAATCCATTTCCACCGGATGGAAGTGCGGCAGTCGCGGCAGACGCGCCGGGTTGCGGGAGGTTCCCCAGACTTCGAAGCCGCCTGCCGTCAGCAGTTTGGCCGTCTCCAGTCCGATGCCCGAGCTGGCGCCGGTGAGGAAAATGGTACGCGGAGTCATGGTGGACCAGGCATCAGCCGGTAGGGACGCGCTCCGCCGCGTCCATCTCCTGCGTGTCCAGGCCGCGCTGGAGCGCGGCCCTACCAGCGCAGCGCGGCCCTGCCAACGACCATCGGAATGAAGCGTGACCGAGCGCCGTCATTGTTCCCAGCGACGCAGCGCGAGGCAGACGTTGGTGCCGCCGAACCCGCTGGAATTGCTGAGCGCCACGCGGGGCGCGTCGGCAATCGGCTTGGTGACGATGGGGACGATGGCGCACTCGGGATCGAGTTCCGTGATATGGGCCGAGACCGGAAGGAACTTCTCCTGCAACGCCAGGACGCAGAAGGCGGCCTCCATCGCGCCCGCCAGCGATAAACCGTGGCCGGTGAGGCTTTTCGTGCTGCTGACGTGCGGCGTTCGGCCGTTGCCGAACACCGCCCGGATCGCCCGGCACTCGCTCACGTCGCCCGTGACCGTCGACGTGGCATGGGCATTGACGTAATCGACTTCGGCAGGCGGCAGATGCGCGTCGCGCAACGCGTCCACGATCGCGCGCTTGAGGCCGTCGCCGCTCGGGTCGGGGGCGAGCACGTTGTAGCCGTCGGAGGACTGACCCCAGCCGAGCACCTCGGCGGAGACCGTCGCGCCGCGGCGCCGGGCGTGCTCCAATTCTTCGAGGACCAGCACGGCGGCCCCACCGGTGCCGACGAAGCCGTCGCGCTTCACGTCGAACGCGCACGGTGACTTGTCGGGGTCGGTCTGCAGGCTCAACGCCCGAATGCCCGCGAACGGGAGGATGCTGAATTTGTTGCAGTCTTCGGCTCCGACGACGAACACCAGGTCTTGGCGGTCGAGGCGGATCAGGTCGCACGCCGCGCCGAGCGCGTGGGCGGATGACGAGCACGCGCTGGAGAACCCGAGCGAACCGCCTTTGATTCGGAAGCAGGAGACGAGATTGATGTAGAGCGAGCCGGGAATGGCATTGATGATGCCCATCGGTTGACAGCGGGCGACGCCGCGGGTGAGCATGGTGGTATAATTCTCGTACGCGAGCCACATCGAGCCGCCCGAGGCGCACATGACGCCGGTGCGCGGACTGGAAACGAGATCGGGCGTCAGCTTGGCCTCGGCGATGGCCTGTTGCATGGCGCAGTACGCGAAAAGCGAATTGGGCGCCATCGGGCGCAATTGCTCGCGAGTCAGTGCGTACCCGGTCGGATAGCTCCAGTCCTCGAAGTAGGTCGAGGGAAATTGAAAGCCTTTGACGGTCCCCACCAGCTTCACCGGCACGTCGGCGGCGGCAAAATCCGGAAACCGTTCGACGCCGGTGCGGCAGTGCCGGAGGCTGGACAGCACCTCGGTCCGGTCGTTGCCGATGCTGGTAATGAACCCCAAGCCCGTGACGACGACGCGCTTCATGGTGCGGAGCAAATGACTGCGAAATCAGGACTGACCGTTATCCGAATCATTCGACACGACGGGCGCCGTGATGGCCGCGGAAGCTTCGGATGTTGCCGGGGCGCCCGGCTGCGGGAGCAGTTGCTCGCCGAACGCGAGCACGAGCCGCTCGACGCGGGCCACGCGGTCGCCGTTGGACGTCACCGAGCCATCGAAGATCGCCAGTGGCTCGCGCAGTTTCACGAGCGTTTGCGTGAATTCGAGTTTCTCGCCGGGCTTCGTTTTGCGGTAGAAGTGCGCGCCGTCGAGCGACGCGAAGAAAACGTGGTTCGACTTGATCTCTTTGCCGAGTCGGGCGGGCACTTTTTCCAGCACCCAGAGGCAGGCGGCCTGGCCCATCGCCTCAAAGACGATGGAGGCCGGGAAGATCGGCTCGCCCCGGAAATGGCCTTCGAGGAATGATTCCGTGCCTTTGATGGTGTAGTTGGCCTTGACGGACTCGCCGTTCAACTCGGCCTCATCCAGGAACATGAAGGGCGGCTGCTGGGGCAGCACGAGGGCGATGTGCTCGCGGGTGTACCGCCGGACGGGCGCGTCGGATTTTGCCCCGGTGATCTTCGCGTGGAGGAACTGGTTGAGCTGGCCGATGGTGCGGATCTCGCGCAATTCCTCGTTCTCGATGCGCAGCGTGAGGATTTCCTCGATCGACAACACGATTTCGAGCAGCGTCAGCGAGTCCAGGCCGATGTCCTCGATGAGACGGGCGTTTTCGTTGGCCTCGGAGAGTTTGATGGCGGCTGTGGCCGGCTGGTAGCGTTCGAGAATCCCGTACACGATCTGCGGGATGGCGGTGAGATCCTTGGTCTCGCGGTAACGAACGGCCGCCTCGACCGTCTTGGCGCTGCAGCGGCGCAGGCCTTCCTTCAGATCAGCCAGATCGTTTTCACTCAAAGTTGTGCTCATGGAAGCCGCAGAGCGGTATCTTCGCCGGGCCACTCATTACCACGCACTGCTAAAAAGGGAAAGTGCTTTTTTGGCTGGAGCCGACCAGAGGTTGCGCCGGCACGTGCGCAAGTGTTTCCGTTTCGAGTGGAGCCAGCGGGGCGACATGGGCGGCGCGGGCAGGCCGCGTGGAGCTTTCACGCTTTCACAGGGCTTGGCGTAGCTTTCTGGCCACCCGTGGTTTTCCAAACATTCTGGTTGCAATGGGAAAACGTCTTTTGATAGTTTGGCAGCCACCAGCTAACCCTTTTGTTCGATTGATGAAGGAGCGAGGCATGAAATTTTCCACCGGGCGGTTGTGTGCCCTCATCGGCGTCACCAGTGCAATCGGTCTTTTGCTTGGCGGGGTCCAGCCTTACGCTTGGTCCGCGAACGCGTCGACCCAGAAGTCAAAGGTCCTCATTTATCCTTCGGCCAACGAGACCATCGAGCAACTAAAGCAGCAGGGCATCGATACCGTGGACAATTGCGGGCCTTATTGGCTTGCCGAGGTTAGCGATCAAGATTTGGCCAAGGTGGAAGCGATGTACGGCGACCGCGCTGAGCCACAAGACGACCTGAATCGGATCGACCTGCAGACAATGACGATTGACACGACGGGCGGCGAGCCGGTGGTGCCTCCCGGTCTTCAACAAACCGAGACCAAGGGGCGGCGGCTGCGCTTGATTCAATTTAAGGGGCCGGTTCTTCCCCAATGGTTGGAGCAGGTGAAGAGACTCAAAAACGTCGAAGTCATCCACTACGTACCCAACAATGCCTATCTGATTTATCTGGATGCTGCCGCGGAGAAGCAGTTCGACGCCCTGCGCGAGCCGAATGGTCCGATTCAGTGGATCGGGGCCTATCACCCCTATTACAAGCTCGGCTTGGCGCTGCAACACGCGAGTGGCCCTATCGATGTCAATGTGGCGGCCGTCAACGATCCCGAAGGACGAGCAGCCTTGAAGAAGGTTCGCGCCCAGGCTGAGGTCACGGCGCCGGCCCCTCTGCAAATTCTCAACCAAGCGGTGATCAAGGCTCGCGTCGACGCTGCCAGTCTTGGTGCCATCGCCCGCATGCCCGAGGTGCTCTGGATCAACCGCGTCATCCCTATTCGACTGATGGATGAGGTTCAGGCGTTGATTCTCGCCAGCGACACCAATCGGCCGACATCGGACGGGAAGGGGATTGGGGCACCTCTGCCGCCGTCTTCGGGCGGCCAACATTACCTCGACTTTTTGACGAATGCAGTGGGAGGCGGTCTGGCGTCCTTTACCGATCCGGAGACATATCCCATCGTTGATATCGCGGACTCGGGGTATACCCCTTCTACTACGCGTTCGGCTGATTTCGGGTCCCGCGTGGTCTACGCGACGTATGACTTTAGTTGCGGCCCCTTTGACATCCAAGGGCCGGTGACGTATACGCCCGTCGGTTTTACCAACTCGGTGGTTTGCAGGGCGAAACTACTTCACAACGGGGGGGCAGATGCCCTGGCGTTTGCGCACGGCACGGCCATTGCCTCTGTCATTGCCGGAAACAACACCTCGCAACAAGATCCCAGTGGGTTTAATTTCGGCATGGGCATATCGCCCTTCGGCTTGATTGGTTCCACGCGGGCGTTCGAACCAGACATTATCGTGGATGATGACTCTGTGTGTCTGTACCATGTTGATGACGTCTTTTGCACGACCGATTTGGGTCAGCTGATCCTGCAGGAATATTTGAGCGGGGCGCGCATCTCGAACAACAGTTGGGATGAAAACCTAGTGGTGGGAGAAAACGACGGCGTGTACAACGCCAGGTGCCAAACCTATGACGTCGGCGTTCGAGATGCATCCCAAACAGGCGGAACCAATAATCCCACACACCAGATTCCGCTCAATCAGGAACTGATCATGGTGTTTGCCAACGGCAACGATGGCAACCATGGCAACCCTGGGGGTGGCGGGGGGGGCTTCGGCGACATTACGTTGACATCGCCGGCCTCCGCCAAGAACGTCATTTCCGTCGGCGCATCAGAGAGTGTGCGTCTGGACGGCTCGGGTTGTTCTGATTCCTTTGAGCGGACCAACTCGTTCGATATTGCCGGGTACTCATCGTTTGGCCCCACGCGAGACGGAAGGTTCAAGCCTGAGATCGTGGCTCCCGACACGGCAATCTACGCAGTCGGTGGCAGCTTCTGGCTCAATAACGGAGCTCTACCTGTCCCCGGCAGCACCGTCGGCTTCGAAGGAAATGGCCAAGCGCCGTACAACGTGGCTGTACCGAACAATGCCGGGTACGTTTGCGGTTCAGGGCGAAATTTCAACATCGAAATACCCACCCCGAACGCCATCGACACAGTTAAGGGTACCAGTTTTGCCGCGCCGGCGGTTTCGGGGGGCATCCAGCTCTTGTGGTGGTACTTCCAGCACCGGCTGGCCATGTTGCAGCCGAGCCCGGCAATGGCGAAGGCCTACCTACTGAACTCGGCTCGGTACCTTCCTATCACCAACGATTTGACTGGAACGCAAGACACACTGCCGTCCATCGCGCAAGGCATGGGTATTATGGACTTGAGGAGGATGTTCGACGGCGTCCCGCGGGTGATTCGCGACGAGAGCACCCCGCGCGCACTGGATACGCCGTTGATCGCGACCAATCCGGTAGTGCAACAGACGTACTTTACGAGCACGGGCCAGAGTTTCGAGTGGACGGGCCAGGTGGTCAGCAACAACCTGCCGTTCCGCGTCACCCTGGCGTGGACGGACGTGCCGGGCGACCCGTCGATCGGCGACGGCTCACAACTTGTCAATGACCTCAACCTGGAGGTCACGATTGGCAGCCAGGTGTACAGGGGCAACCAGTTCGTCGGACCGAATTCAGTGACCGGCTGCCCTGATCCAACGAGACAGCCCTGCCCCGACAACCTGAACAACGTGGAAAGTGTGTTTTTGGATCCAGCCACCCCTGCGGTCACTTCGGGGGCGCCATGGAAGGTCGTTGTTAAGGCAGCGAACATTGCCGGGGATGGCGTGCCCCACGTCGGCACGGGGATGGATCAGGATTTTGCCATTGTGATTTACAATGCCAAACTGGATTCGACCTTGTCGGACCTGCCAACCCCGGGCACGAATGACACGTGCCAGACGGCGGCGGTCATTTCCAATTTCCCATACAGCGTGGTTCTCTCGAACTTCCCCGGCACGACGTTCCATAACGTACTCCCGAGTCCATCCGCTGGAACGGGAGGCGCCGAAGCGTTCTGGAAACTGCTGTTACCGACGGCCGGTACGGTTGTCAATGTGGACACGACTGGCAGCAGTTTCAACACGGTGCTATCCGTGTGGAAAGGCGGTTGCGGAGCTCTCATCGAAGATGGATCCAATCGAAGCGGTTCGCAATCAGCCCTCACGTTTACCACCGATGGCACGAATGATTACTATATTGTGGCCGAGGGACTGAACAACGCAGGAGGCACCCTCAAGTTGAATGCTACTGCCACTGCGGCTCCCGTGCAGTTCGTGCCATCGAGTATCGACTTTGGCGGCGTATTCGTCGGAGCCACGAGCAGCGTCGCGACCGCCGTGTTGACAAATGGCACAAGCCAGTCGCTGTCGATTGACAGCACGAGCTTGGGTGGCACAGATTCCGGCGATTTCCTGCTGACCGAGGAAAGCTGCGCGGGTAACATCTTGGCGCCCGGCGGGTCGTGCGATGTAAGCATCCAGTTCACACCGACCAGCGTAGGAAGTCGCACGGCTGAAATGAGCGCCAGTGACAACGCCGTCGGTTCACCACAAGTGCTGCACCTGACTGGCACCGGGCTTGCCCCGGCGCCCTTGGTTTGTCTGAGCGCGAACGCCCTGTCGTTCACCGCAGGTGTGGGAGCGACGAGCGCAGTGCAAAGTGTCACGATCACCAATTGCGGGTTAGAGACGTTGAATATTAGTGGCGTCGGCATTGCCGGCCCTGACGCCGGTCTGTTCCAAGTCGCTGCCAACGGGTGCAGCTCCGTTTCGGTGGGCGACACCTGCGCGATCGGCGTGAAATTTGCCCCTGTGGACAGCTTGTTGCGCTCGGCAACATTGGTCATCACCAACGACACCGGCAGCCCGGCACTCGTCTCGCTATCGGGGAGGGGCAACGTGAGCCAACCTGACGCCGCGATTGGTAAGAACACCAAGTTCAAGAAAATGACCGGGCTCAACGTATTCGACCCGATCGGCACCAGCGAGCGGTCCGTTCAACGGATCCATCCGGGCGAGAGGCGGAGATTCTATATCGCCGTCAAGAACGCGGGCTCGACCGCCGACCAATTCAAGATCGACGCGACTGCGGGGGGCGGCGGCTTCACCGTGCAGTACTTCCTCGGCGCCAGGCCCGGCTTCAGTACCGAGGTCAGTGACGCCGCTACCAACGCCACCCCGACCCTGGCAACCGCCACGTTGGCCGCGGGGGCGTACACGGGCGACGCGACGATGATGCGAGTGGTGATTAAAGCCGATAAACGTGTGGGAAAAGGCATTGTGGGGACCTTTACGGTGAGATTTACCTCGGCCAACGACCCAACCAAGATAGACGCGGTACAAGCGGTGGTGCTCACGAACTAAGTTTCTCACGAGGAGAAACTGTCTCGTTCGAGGCGACTGAGAATAGCGATGACCAAAGGGGCGCTTAGATTGAAGGGCCATTCCGACGTTCTGACGGGGCCGGGCGGGATCCACAACGGGTGTCTCCGTCCTCGACGCCACCGCATGGAGGACCGCGACCGGGCGTCGCGCCGAAGGGCTTGCGCGCGGTTTCCCGTCATGGGCGCTCTCGCCATTTTTTGGGGCGTTGGTGGGGGAACTCTCTGCGCTCAAGCGCAGGCACCGTTTTATACCCGGGCAGAGCTGAACCGGGCAGTGGCAGTTCAGAATGCGAACCAGCCGGCCCTTCTGGCCAGCGACGGCGTGTTGGGAGTCGGAGTCGGGGCGACGAATGGAAGCCTGGCGATTACCGTCCTGGTTGACAACACGAATCGCGCGGCCCAACTGCCTTCGAGCCTGGGCAATTTGCCGGTGAGTGTTGTTGCCGTAGGAACGATCCGCGCTCTCGCCTGTGGCGGGAGCAATCCCCAGAGTGCTTATTCGTTGCCCGTCCCACTGGGTGTTTCTGGAGGCAACGCACTTTTGTTTGGGTCACCGGCTTCTTGCGCCAGCGGCACCATCGGGTTTAAGGTCCGCGATAATGCCTCGGGAGTTGTGGGTTGGATCAGCAACAACCATGTGGTCGGCCATGGCACCGATGGTTGTCCCAACTCGGCACCCGTCGGCACCCCACAGTATCAACCGGGACCGGTTGATACGACGCCCGCTTGCAGTGCCGGCCAGCTCATCGGCACCTTGAACCGGGTTGTTAACCTTGTTTTCGGAGGCGCCGCGAACGTGGTTGACGTCGGTTTTGTGCAGAGTTCCGACGTAGCCGTGTCGGCCAACATTTTGAATCTGGGTCCGCAGGTGAACAATGTGGTTCCGCCGTTCATCGGACAGGTCGTCAGGAAAAACGGGCGGACCAGCGGGTGCACCGAGGGGACGGTGACCGGCATCAATATGACGATCGACGTCGATTACTCGGAGGGAGGGGCGGTGCCATGCACGTCGGCGACGTTCACCAATCAGATCATGGTTTCTCCCACGGCGCCCTCGACCACGATGGGTCAGCCCGGGGATTCCGGCTCGCCGGTTGTCGACGCCAACAACAACGCGGTGGGGCTGCTGTTTGCCGCGGACGGCACCGGCAACGCCATGGCCAATCCCATGTCGGCAGTGCTCTCGGCGTTAAATGTCAGCTTGAGCAGCCTGGTGAGTTCGCAGGTGGTGACCCGCACGGCCCGGTTCTGGTTTACCCATGGGTACTCATCCGACACGAATGCCGCCACGTTGCTGAAGGCGATCGCGTACAACGGGGGCGCGATCGACCTCGGATTCATCACGCTGGCCACCGCCAACCGGGACTCGGACAACGTCATCGACGCGAACGACGCGTTCATGGAGGCGCTCAGCTTCTACTGGCAAAGCAAGGGCAAGACCGGTGAAGACGGGGGCACCCAGAGCGCGAAGCTGGAAGCGTCCAGCTTGTGCACCGCGCGGAAGAAGTTGGCGGTTCAATTGATTGCCGCGACTGCCAATACCGGGTTGCTCGGCACCTGGCCGCCCAATTCCACCTATGTGAATCGCGGCGCGGTCACGAACTTTCCCGCCGACTTGATCTCACAAGCCGCGTCGGTGGCGGCCGGCGGCGACCTGCCGGCGATTCACCAGATGACCGT
Organism: Verrucomicrobiia bacterium; assembly: GCA_035515475.1. GTDB lineage: Bacteria > Verrucomicrobiota > Verrucomicrobiia > Palsa-1439 > Palsa-1439 > DATJBF01. Next base: position 2,484 of record DATJBF010000002.1, on the reverse strand, counting down.
GCTGCTCAGGAAGTTCAACCGGAGCGGGATCACCAACAATTTGCCGTTCGGCCTGGTGGAAATTTCGCCCCAGTCGGGCAACCGGCTACGGCAGATTTCACGCGACCCGACGTTGAAGAGCGATTGTCCCGGCATCAATGACACGTGCGACTCGGCCCTGCCGTTGGTCAATTTCCCCTTCAAGGCGTCCGTCGACCTGACCCAGTACGCGAACAGCTTGAACGCCCCGAGTTGCTCGGTCACAGGTCATACGGCGGTCTGGAGTGTCGCGCCACCGGTCGCGGCCGCGGGCCGACAGTTTCTGGTGAACACCGACGGCAGTAATTTCGACACGGCCATTTCCGTCCGCGAGGGAGGGTGCGGCCTGACCGATGAGATTGCCGAGGTGGGTTGTAGCGACAGCGTATTTGGCGTCGGCGGCGAACAGCTCATCTTCAGCACGGACGGCACGAACACGTACTACATCGTCGTCCAGGGCAAGAACGAGTCGGTTGGCAGATTGAAGGTGACCGTGCGGAGTTTTTAGATGCGCGGATTGATGCGCACCTGCAAAGGTACCATGAGAAGACTGGCACTGTTGGTAGTCGGAGTCATCGGCCTGGCCGGGTCAGCCCGGGCCGGCCTGATCGTCAAAGACCTCAACGACGGGGTCTCGACGAATGACATGGCGAACAAATTGGTGGGGCAGGGCGTCACGGTGTCTAACGTCAGGTACACGGGAGCGGCCAACGCATCCGGGATTTTCTGCTCGGGAGGCGGCATCATCGGGTTCGGCAGCGGCATCCTGCTGACGAGCGGTGACGCCGCCAACGTCATTGGACCGAATAATTCGTCAGGCGCCACCGGGGACAATGAACTGCCCGGCGATCCCGATCTCACGGGGCTCATTGGCGGCGCCGCCTCGAACCAGACGTACGACGCCTCGGTACTGGAATTCGATTTCGTCCCCGAGGCCGATACGGTTCAGTTTTCCTACGTTTTCGGCTCGGAAGAGTACAACGAATACGTCGGCAGCGAGTTCAACGACGTGTTTGCCTTCTTCGTCAACGGAGTGAACTACGCGCTGATCCCGGGGACCGCGACGCCGGTGTCCATCAACAACGTCAACAACGGCTTTTCCACCGGCATCAGCGCGGGTCCCTGCGAGAACTGCGCATACTACATCGACAACGTCGATGGCCACCTGAATACCCAATTGGACGGACTCACCGTCGTCCTGACCTTCACGGCACCGGTCCTGGCCAACCAGGTCAATCACATGAAGATCGCCATCGCGGATGCGGGCGATCATCTCCTGGATTCGGCCGTCCTTTTGCAGGCGGGCAGCCTGCGTTCCGGGGCGTCCACCAACAACCCGACGCGCCCGGCGCGCTTCTGGTTCACCCATCACGAGAGCAGCGATCCCGAGTGCGCGACGCTGCGTCGTGCCATCGATGCCAATTGCGGCGGGCTGGACCTGGGATTTGTCGATTTGCCCAACGGGTATCGAAACAACGATGACGTCAAGGACAGTGAGGACGCCATGATGGAGGCGCTCGGCTTTTATTGGAAGAGCCACACGGTCACGGGCGAGATCGGCGGCACTCAAAGCGCCAGGTCCCGGGCTTCCAGCCTGTGCGAGAAGCGGAAAAACCTGGCCGTCCAACTGATCGCGGCCATCGCCAACGTTCAGCTTCTCGGAGCCGTTCCCTCGCAGAGTTCGTATGTGAACGCGCACACGAACGTGTTTTTCGCGACGGATCTGATCGATCAGGCGCGGGCGGCCGCCGCCGGCCAGGACCGAGCAGCGATCGCCAGCATGACGGCGTTGCTGCGGCTGTTCAACAAGAGCGGCCAGACGTATAATTACCCATCGGGCGTCGTGGAGTGTTCGCCGACCCGCACCAGCAGGCTCAAGGCCTTGGCACGTGATCCGACCACGCAGGCTTCCTGCCCGGGGATCAACAATAGTTGCGAGGCGGCGGAAGTGGTGTATTTCCCCAACACCGGGTCGTTCTCCAGCGCGGTGTTCAAGCGGACCATCAACCTGAATACCTATACGAACGCGATTGCCAGCCCGTCGTGCGGCACGGGCGGGAACGACGCCATCTGGCAGGTACCACCCTCGATCGGTGTGACCAACCGTTCGTTTACGGTCAATACCGACGGCAGCAACTTCGACACGATGATCTCGGTTTGGGATGGTACGTGCGGCAGTTTGACCGAAGTGGCTTGCACCAACGCCGTCTTCGGGGTTGGCGGCGAGCGCCTCACCTTCACCACCGACGGGGTCAACACGTTCTACATCGTGGTCGAGGGACCCTCGGGCGGCTACGGGCGGCTGAACGTTAAGATCACCAGCCCCTAGTGCCCGGTCAACCTTGATTGGGAGGGCGAGCCTCCCGGCGAGCCGACCGGTTTCTCCGTCAACGCCGCGGCTCAGCAGGAGCCCTGGTCGCCTGCGGCGCCGCCAGAGGCGGGTAAACTTCGCCCTCCCCGCACGCT
>DATJBF010000001.1:0-24092 GCA_035515475.1 Verrucomicrobiia bacterium | reverse complement strand
CGACGCCAGCGCCGACCCGGACGGGGACGGCTTCAGCAATCTGCAGGAATACCAGGCCGGCACGGATCCAAACGATCCGAACTCGAATCCGGACATCAACAGTTGGAAGAGTTTGGGCAGCGACAAGTGGGAGGCGGGCAGTAACTGGGTGCTGGGGGTGGCACCGGCCAGTTCGCAGGCGGTGTACATCACCAACGCGGCGAGCAAGACGGTGACAGTGGACGGCACGACGGTGCTCAGTAACGCGCTGAACGGCTGCCTGAGCGTCAGTAACCTCAGTGTTACAGCGCCGCTGGGGTCGACCAACACACTACGGTTAAGTGATACGGCAGCCGGTACGCTGGCAGTTCTCAACAATCTGACTGTTGGGCTGAATGGGGAGCTGTCGGTGAGCAACTCGAATCTGCGTGTCGACGGCGCGGCGGGAGGCAACCTGGTGATTGACGGGGCGGTGGTGCTGCAGAGCGGCACGATAGAGGCCGCCAGCAACCTGGCGACGACGGTGATTGGTAACGTCGGGTCGGGCAGCCTGACGTTGAACGGCGGCACGGCGTTGCTGCGGGAGGTCGAGGTCGGCAACGGTGTGGGGACGGTGGGCACGTTGAGCGTGGCAGGAGGCACCGGCAGCGTGTACTCGGCGATGACATTGGGCGACCTTGGCTGCACGGCTACGGGCATCGTCAACGTGACGGCGGGCAGCCTGTTGGTGACCAATGCAGTCGGTGGGGCAGTCTTGGAGGTGCGCAGCGGTCTGTTCGAGGTGAGCGGGGGTGCAGTAACGATCGACCAGCTGGTCGTGACCAACGCCTGCGCCCGGTTCCTGCACAGCGGGGGAACGCTGTCGATCACCGCCACGAACCTCGACCCGAATCTGGATGCCGATGGGGATGGGATACCCAACGGTTGGGAGCAGAGCCACGGGCTGGATCCGTTCAATCCCGCCGACGCCAGCGCCGACCCGGACGGGGACGGCTTCAACAACCTGCAGGAGTACCAAGCTGGCACGGATCCGAACGATCCGGGCTCGCGACCATTGCGAGTCACGTCGATCGCGGTGGAAGGCAGCAACGTGGTGATCATGTGGACGACGCTTGGCGGCACGACGAACCAGGTTGAGGTGACAGCGGGTGACGTTGACGGCGCATACTCGACAAACGGCTTCAGCAATCTCGGCGCCCAAATGTTAATCGACGGTAGCGGCGTCGTGACCACCAACTACACTGATACGAACGGAGCGACCAACGCGCCGTCGCGTTTTTACCGGGTCCGGCTTGTCCCCTAGGCGCTGATGCCGTAGACCGTCACTGACGAATCTGCTATGCTGCGGGGGCGTGTACCTCGGCGTGGAGATCGGCGGGACGAAACTGCAGGCCGGCGTGTGTGACCGCCACGGTCGCATCCAACAACTCGTCCGAATTGGTGTTGTACGCAGGCGCGGTCGCCGTGGCATCCTCGATCGACTGACGCGAATCATCCCGCCGTTGCTGGTCGGGTATAAGATCGATGCCGTCGGCGTGGGTTTTGGCGGCCCGGTGGATTCTCCTCGAGGGCGCGTCGTCCGGTCGTTTCACATTGCTGGCTGGGACGGGTTTAATCTGCAGCGCTGGTTCCGACGGAACTTCAGAGTTCCCGCAGTCGTGGAGAACGACACAAACTGTGCGGCATTGGCGGAAGCGTTGGTCGGGGCGGGGAAGGGGAAGCGGAGCGTGTTTTATTCAAACGTCGGCACGGGTATCGGCGGCGGACTGGTGATCGACGGTGTACTATACAATGGCCGGGCCGGCGCGATGGAGATCGGACACACGCGGTTTTTCGCTCACGGACGCTGGCGCATTCTCGAGGAGTTTTGTTCGGGATTGTCGATCGAGCGCGGCAAAACGACGCTGGTGCAATCGGCGAAATACTACGGAGCCGCGTTGGCCAACGCGATCACGCTATTGAATCCCGACGTCGTGATCATCGGCGGCGGCGTGTCGTTGGCGGGAGAACGATTTCTTCGGCCTGTGCGAGAACAAGTGGCTCGGTTGGTGTTTCATCCGTTCCGGGCCAATTTCCGTATCGTGCCTGCGGCACTGGGGGAAACGGTCGTCGTGGTTGGTGCGGCGCTACTGGCAAGTAGGACGGGCGTCTTGCCCGTTGGAAATTGGAAAAAGGTGGTGGCCGGCGGGAAGAGCCCGAGCCACGGTGATTGAGCGATGCGCTATCTGGTTTTTGGCGATGTCCATGGCAATCTGACGGCGCTGGATGCAGTGCTGGCGGCGGGCCGCAAACGCGGTGTGGAGGGATACCTGTTCGTGGGCGATTTGGTGGGCTACGGGCCGGAGCCGCTGGAGTGCATCGAGCGGTTGCTCCCCTTGCAGGAGCAGGGCGATCTCGCCTGGGTCGCCGGGAACCACGAATTGTTGGTGCGCGGTGAAGTAGACTCCACCGGTTACAGCCCGGAGGCGCTGGAGACGTTGGAGTGGACGAAAGAGTTGCTCGAGCACAATCCCCGGGCCAAAGCGTTTGTGGAATCGGCCATGCTGGCGGTGTGCGCGAACAATCTGATTTGGCTGACGCACGATTCGTTGGCATCGCCGGGTAGCAGCGAGTATCACCGCTCGGCGCGAAACGCAAAGAGCGAACTGGCGTGCCTGCGCTTCAACAAGGGTCGGGTTTGCTTCTATGGCCACACCCACAGCATGCGGGCCGAACTCTGGAGCGAATCGGGGATCATGCTGGCGCCGATGCCGACCCAGACGGGCGATGGACCAGACCCCCGACCGCTGCGGCTGAGGGAAGGCGAGTTGGGGTGGATTGGGACCGGCTCGGTTGGATTGCCCACGAACCGCGAGCGCCGGCCGGAGTTTTTAATCCTCGACGACAGTGACGCTGCGCAGTGGAAGGTGGAGAAGTACGAGGTGGAGTACCCGCGCGAGACGGCGCGCGCCCGCGTGCGGGGAATCCTCGGCAAGAAATGCGGCCCGGAGGTCGTCGAGCAAATCTGCCGCTGGCTCTAGCCTTGCGGCTTCGGGCGCGGGTTGCTAGGATGGGCTTGGCGATGAACGCATTCCAATATCGAGGCGGTCAGTTGCATTGTGAAGGTGTCTCGTTGCGGCGGCTCGCCGAAGAATTTGGCACGCCGCTGTACGTCTACAGCCAGGGACACGTTGTCGGCCAGTACCAGGACCTCGACCGCGCGTTTGCGGGGATCGATCATCTCATTTGCTGCTCGGTAAAAGCCAACGGAAACCTCGCGCTGTTGCGCGCCGTGGCGAAGGCGGGGGCGGGATTCGACGTCGTCAGCGGCGGCGAATTGTATCGCGTGTTGCGGGCTGAAGGGGACCCGACGCGGTGCGTGTTTGCCGGCGTCGGCAAGACCCGCGACGAGATCGAGTACGCGTTGAAACTGGGCATTTACTGCTTCAACGTCGAGAGCGAGCCGGAGTTGCAGATGCTGGCCGCCGTGGCGCGGCGCATGGGGCGGCGCGCGCCGATCGCGATTCGCGTGAATCCGGGTGTCGATCCGGAAACGCACCGGTATATCTCGACGGGCAAACACGAAAGCAAGTTCGGTATTTCCATCAGCCGGGCGCTCGACGTGTATCGTGGAGCCGCGCAGCTCCGCAGCATTGAGATTCGGGGCGTGCAGATGCACATCGGCTCGCAGATCACCAAGACCGGACCGTTTGTGTTGGCGATGCGAAAGATTGCGCCGTTGCTGGAACGCGTTCGCGAACTGGCGCCGCGCACGCTGGAGTTTTTCGACGTGGGAGGTGGGCTGGGAATCCGCTACCGCGACGAACGGCCACCGACCGCGACCGGGTTCGCGCGCGCGGCGCTGCCGCATTTGAGAAGGACCGGGCTGCGGATCCTGTTGGAGCCGGGGCGGTTCCTCTTCGGCAACGGCGGCGTGCTGGTCGCGCGGGTGTTGTACGTGAAACAGACGCCGGTGAAACGATTCGTGATCATCGACGCCGCCATGAACGACCTGATTCGACCGGCGCTGTATGAAAGCTATCACGAGATTGTTCCCGTGGCGGAGAGGTCCGCCCGCCGCAGAATGATCGCCGACGTCGTCGGGCCGGTGTGTGAGTCCGGCGATTTCTTCGCGCGGGACCGCAAAGTCGCCGCGGTTGGAGAAGGTGAATGGCTGGCGGTGATGAGCGCGGGCGCCTATGGGATGGCGATGGCCTCGAACTACAACGCGCGGCCGCGGCCGGCAGAGGTCCTGGTCAACGGGCGGCGATACGAACTGGTCCGGCGGCGGGAGTCCGTCAAAGACCTGATCGCGGGTGAAACGATTCCGTCGTGGCTGGTGTGATGGAATGGGAGCCGCGGCGACCGGTTGCGGCGGCCATGTTTACTCGAGCAATTCCCGCAGACAGTTGATGAGGTGCTGGATGGGGAATGGCTTGACCAGATACTTCGTTTCCGTCTGCGTGAGGAACAGATTGATTCTCGGGTCGGCCGCGAAGCCGGTGATGAAGATGAATCGATCTGTCAGGACGGGCCGGAGGTCGCGCGCTTGGAGATAGAACTCGTCGCCGCGGAGCTTGGGCATCATCACGTCGCAAACAACGGCGTCGTACTCGTTGGCCTTGACCTTGAGCAACGCCTCATCACCATCGTGGGCGACGTCGACGAGGAAGTTTTCGTCGGCGAGGATCCATTGGAGGGCCGAAGCCAGTTGCTTGTCGTCGTCCACCAACAGAAGGGCTTTGAATTCAATCGTGTCCGCCGGTCTCACGGCCGTGTCAGGCTGATGCTTGAATTCCATAGTGGTGCAGAATGGGAAAGCAACTGAGATGCCAGCCCCAACATCCCAACTTGCAGAGGTGTCGGAATTTGAACATATAAGGGGGTGACCAAGAACGTCACGCAGGTTGAATTCGTGAAAATGAGCGGGGCGGGGAACGATTTTGTCGTGGCCGACAATCGGGACGTACGGTTTCGGGCCGAGCCGGCGTTCGTCGCCCGTATCTGCGATCGCTGCTTCGGCGTGAGCGCCGAGGGCCTGCTGTTGGTCGACTCGATTCGCGTTCGCAGCTACGAGCGGGGCGTCGAGGCGGGAACGTTGGCCTGTGACACCGCGTGGTCGCGGCGGGAATCATCGCGCACGTGGTGCACGGCACCTCGCTACCCGTGGTGGTAACCGTGCCGAGCGGCCGCGTTCTGGAGGTCAACTTTACACGGGGCGGCGAGCGGTTCCGTGGCGTGACATTGACCGGGCCGGCCGAATATTCATTCACGGACACGCTGCTGTGACGTAGCGCCCTCAACTACTGCGTTGACAAAAATTCCGGAATTTCTATAATGGCAGTTGAAGTCTTTGGAAGTGCGATGCCGTTCCGAAGTACTCGGAACGGCGTTTTGCCATACAGGACTAAACGAAGAAAGGTGGATGATTGAGTCATGGCATCTGGCAAGGTGAAGTGGTTCGATACGAAAAAGGGCTTCGGGTTCATCCAGCAGGAGGGTGGCCCCGACGTGTTTGTTCATTACACGTCGATCAATGGTGATGGATTCAAGAACTTGGAGGAAGGCCAAACCGTGGAGTTTGAGTTGGTCGATTCGCCCAAGGGTCCGAAAGCATCCAACGTCGTGGCGAAGTAAAACTCTTCCCAGACAATGAATCCCCTGACGGCACAGGTCGTCGGGGGATTTTCTTTTTCCCGGCCCGCGATCATCCCGCGCGCATCGGCGTGCGGCGGCGGGCGATTTGGATCGGCAGGCCCCACGGATCGCGGAGCATGGCCAACTCGTCGCCGCCGTCGGTCGTGGTGATGTCCCCTTCGGCCACGCATCCCGCCTCCAGCAACCGGGCCCGCGTCGCCCGCACGTCGTCCGCCGCGAACGCCAGATGCAGTATCAGCGGGTCGAGATTGCGGTAATCCGGCACCGACGCCTTGGGGTGGCGGTAAATCTCGACCATCATTTGTCCGCTCGTGTCTGCCAGGAAGCGCGTGTGAGTGGGCGGCCCGCTGCTTCGCACGGTGCGCATCGCAAGATGGGTTTCATACCATTGCGCCATGGCCACGGGGTCGGCGACGTTGAACGCTACGTGCTCAATCTTCATCAGAGCGTGTCCTTGATAGCGGATCGAGTTCGTTTTGGAAAACTAAAAAAACAACGCCCGGCCCCAGCGCGCAAGGGTTCGGCACGACACTTGAATCCACGGTCGGCGCGCTGTAGCTTGAGGGCGGTGCCGGGCGTGACACCGAACCGTGAACCGTGAACTGATGGGAGGTTCCGATGCCGTATCTGCTAATCCGTCACAAGGTCGCCGACTTCGCGAAGTGGAAGCCCGTGTACGATGCCCATCAAGGCGCGCGCGCCGCAGCCAGTTTGAGGGACCGGCTGATCCTGCGCGGTCTCGATAATCCCAATGAAGTGGTGCTTCTGTTCGAAGTCGGCGATGTGGCCAAAGCGCGCGCGTTTGTGTCATCGGCCGAACTGAAGACGGCAATGCAAAGCGCGGGCGTCATGGACAAACCCGACGTCCATTTCCTGCAGTAGGACCGCCGTTGTCCACGTCGTATTCCGTGCGCCCTTGGTGGTGGGTTGGACATGCCGAGGGTGGCGCAGGGTTGACCGGCGAGTGCCGGGACAGCCTGATTGACGTCGACGGACGGGCGATGACGGCCTTGATGCAATGCCCCGCGAACAATGGAGAACGCGGGCGCTTTTGGTGGGCGCTTTTGGTTGACAACGAGCCAAGAGGTGGACAACACTTCCCGGGGTCGCAGTTGCGAGTTTTCGGACCGAAACAACAAAAACATCCGGAGGCTGAATTGTGTTTAAGAGGCATTCGTTGGACAATTTGTTCAAGTCGTCGGTGTTGGTGATTGCCGTCTTGGGTCTGTGCAGCCCGAGGGCGCGGTCAGATTCCGTTACCTTCAATGAGTCGCAGAAGGACTCGTTGAGATGCACGCATGACGAGGGTTGTGATTCGTTCACAACCGGGAAGTTCACGATGAGGGGCATATTCTTTTCCGACATCGACTTGACAGAGCACGATGATTTGCTTGCCACCAACACCGAGGTGGACGTCGACGTTGGCGACTGGAGTGGGAGCGGGGTCTTCAGCGACGATCCGCACTACAAGAACGGTCACCCAAGGGCGACAATGAAGCTCATCGGTGTAAACGATTGCGGTGACAAGCAGGTCGTGGACGGCACGATCACATTCGATGCTTCAGGAAACAAGCTCAGGATTACCGTCTCGACCAAGACCGGGTCTACCGAGTGCAAAGAGTTTGAGGACTCGGCCATCGCGGACGATCACACTGAGGATTTTAGTGGCTTCACCGATACCGTCACGGTCGACATCGATGTCTTCAACGACTTCGACGAGTTGTCGACAACCATTGACGTGCCCGTGACCGGCATCGCCTCGGGCAAGACTGTCGTCAGGGGCGGGGAAACGAATGATTTGAATTCCGTGAGGGTTCAGGGCACGGAATAGCACCCGGGTGGTACTTACTGGCGATTGGGGTGACGGGCGGACGGGTTTTCGGACCCGTCCGCTCTTTGCTTGTGGTGGGTCTACGGCCGCCGCCCTGAGGGCGCGTCAATCGGGGCTCTTTTCTTCTTGATTAGGCATCGAGGGACGGAGCAGGCTTCTGGGGAAGTCCGCTCGCGTAAGGTGGTGAGACTGCGGTTCGTAGTGGCGAGTTACAGGCGTTAGATCTGGCAGGTGTTAGACTAACAAAACAAACCAAATTCTCGGAGGGCGTGAAATATGATGAAGTACGCGTTAGTCGTGGTTATGTTGGCGGTAATGGTGGGGTTGTTGGCCGGGGCGACGAGCTGGGCGGATACCAACTCGTTTCGAGTCGATATCAAAGGTACCGTCACGTCGGATGCGGGCAAGGTCAAAGTGGACACCGCCAGCTTGCTGTCCACGAGTGGAACGGAGCTTGTCCTGACCGCCATGGGAGGCCCGGATGTCGCTGATTTTGGTTCAGCAGCCGGTGACTTCTACATGGAAATCGATGAGGTGGACGTGGCCACGACCAACGTGGTCAATACGCTATTCACCAGCTTTGGCAGTGGTCAATTGGGCAATGCGGTCAAGACGTTCCTCTTCGATTATAATGATCCAGACGCCTTCACGGCGCCGGTCCCGGCGATGAACGGTTACTTGTTTTTCCAGGGTAATGCCAAGGTCAAGAGCGATGTGCTTCAGGGCATTAGCGGCACGCTTGGCGGCGTCTGGAAGGTTTCGACCCTTGACTCGACCAATGATTCCACCGCCTTTTTCAAGGGCACCCTGAAGACAAAACAAGGCTCGCTGCCGATTCCAGTCGGTTTCCCCGTCAGCTTTATCAGGTAACCAATTGGTTTCGAGATGGGGAGGGCTGCGGCCTTCCCCATTTCTTGTATGCTACGACGTGCGGCCACTTCTTTGGGAAGGCGTTCCCTGTCGGACTCGCCGATGCGAGAACCATTCGGTCAGCCAAGGTTTGGGGTATGGCGGAAGTGCAGAGTGCCCCCCGCGGCGGAGCAGGCGAGGTCCGTGTCAAGGTGATTACCGACAAGAATATCGGCAGCAGCGTCCGCGGTAGCCGCACCCCCAAGGGCCGGATCGTCGATCCCTCCCGGCTGCCCTTCGCGGTCCGCTAAATAATGAGTTGCTCCTCGCCGTGACGGGAGCGGGGACGCAGATCGGGAATGTGGTGACGGAGGACGAGCGAGCGTTTGCGCTTGGCGAAGACGAACTGCTCGACGCGCATGTTGCAGAACAGGACGCGCGTGTACAGCGTGTCGTACAGGTCGCCAACGAAATAGACGCGGCGCGACAGGCGTTCGCACAGCAGCGTGAACAGGGCGGCGTAGATCCCGACGGCGACCTGGGCGCAGGTCGCGTTCGTGCCGACGACGTTGCGGTTGGCCAGGCTGTGCAGGTAGTAGACCCGATGTCGCGGATAATCGAGGTACACGCCAATCGAGTCGGCGCCCTTCAAGGGGATGGACGTGTTGTCGCCGATCTCCAGGTCCGCGATCGACACATGACCCCGGTTGCGCCAGCGCCGCGCGATGTAAGCCATGGTACGTGGATGGATGGCGTAGACGAATCTTGAGGACGTCTTCAGCTCGCTGCCGAGCGTCAGGTTCTCCTCGTGTAGGACCAGAAGGCCGCGGGGATAGGCCGGCAACGGCAACACCGGTTTCATGATCGGCCCGAGATCCACGCGGTGATTCAGAGAATTCTTGGGCATCAACGCCGCCGCGCCGTCCACGACGACGCCGGTCGGTTCCCACACGGCTTCGGTGAGGAATTCCTTCCGAGACCAGGTGAGGATGGGCCGCCACCCGTTGGTGGGCGCCGAGGTGTCGTACTCGAAATGGACGATCTCCTGCGGCACGCCGTAGCGCCGTACCCCGTGCAACACCCAAATGTTCACCGCGCCAGGGTTCATTCCCGTGCACAGAATGTGCGGCGCGTTGCAGCGTCGGTCGCGATCCGGATGGAGCGTGGCGACCAATTGCGCGACGTCGAGTTTCTCGTCGTTCAACGACGTGCACACGTAGGACACGGCTGCGGCATCCGACGCCGCCAGCAGCGGGAGCGTATCGGCGTCCGTCAGATCCACCACGATGTTGATGCGATGCCGACGCAGCAATTGCCGATAGTAGGGGAAATCCTGGGGAAACCGGAGACGGTGACGAACAAAACGGTAGTCCAGACGACGGTGTTCGAGGTATCGGTCGTGCCGGACATGGTCGGTCTTGTCGAGTAGGATCAACCGCCCGAAATGGGCGCGTCGCCCACCCAGCCGTCGCAAGAACGCCCGCGCCACATTCCCCGATGCCCCCAGAATCAACAGATTCGGCGCGCGCGGACGAACAACCACGCTCGCACTCTTCCTAACCACGCGACACTCTGATAACGGATTCGTCGTGATTTGGCAAGCCTGCACGAAGGCCAATGCACCGTGTGCGGAGACCGGTGAACCGATTCTTGGGAACGGCGACTGGATTTTCCAGAAGGAACTGCTAGACTGACTGCGGGTCGCATCCCGTCGCCGGGACAATCAACCGTCGCGGAACGGGATCGTGTCGTCCGGAGAATACAAATCGATGGCTTCTCAACGCGGCAATTCACGCGTCCGTCTGGCCGTTGGAGCGGCGGCCGTCTGCGGCTGTCTCCTTCCAACGAGCGCACCGGCCCAGAGTCTTCGAGTCCCTTGGAGCGGCTACGCGCACGACGCGCAGCACAACGCCGTCTCGCCGGCCCCGTCTCAGCCACTGAACCGGATCCTGTGGCAGGCGCCGGTGGACTTGAACCCGCAATACAGCGGGGACGAACTCTTGATTCACTACGGTTCGCCGTTGATCACGCGTTCCAACACGGTCATCGTGCCGGTAAAAGTGGGCGCGACCGACGGTTTTCGGGTCGAGGCGCACAATGCCACCAACGGCGCGACGAACTGGATGCAGTCCACCGATTACCGGTTGCCGCCCCACAACTGGACGCCCAGCTTCTCGCCCGTGTTGACGCCGAAGAACCGGCTCTGGTTTCCCGGCGGCGGTGGCACGGTTTACTACTGCGATTCCCCCGACGCGACCAACACGCCCGCCACCGGCCAGGTCGCGTTCTACGGACTGGCCAATTACAGCGCGAACACCAACGCGTACCTAAACAACGTGTTCATCAACACGCCTCTCACGTCGGACCGGTATGGCAACATCTTTTTCGGGTTCCAGGTCACGAACTCCACGCCCGTCGCGCTCACCAGTGGCGTCGCCCGCATCGATTACAGCGGGACCGGCACGTGGATTTCCGCCAGCGCTGCGGCCGCCGACCCGTCGATTACCAAGGTCGTCCACAGTTGCGCTCCCGCCTTGAGCGCCGATCACAAAACCTTGTACGTCGCCGTCAACAGCGGCGGCACAAGCGCCGGTTATCTCGTCGCGTTGGACAGCCGGACCCTTGCCCCGCTGGCGAGAGTCCGCCTGAAAGACCCGAAGACGCCGCCCAACAACGCGCTGTTGTCCGACGATGGCACGGCGTCACCCACGGTCGGGCCCGATGGTGATGTGTACTTCGGCGTGCTGGAAAATCCGCTCGGCGCCAATCACTATCGCGGCTGGCTGTTGCATTGCGATGGCATGCTGACGCAAACGAACGTCCCCGGCGCCTTTGGCTGGGACGACACCGCGTCCGTCGTGCCGGCTTCCATGGTTCCATCGTACCGCGGCAGTTCCTCCTATCTCCTGATGACCAAGTACAACAACTACGTCGAGGCCGGCGGCAACGGCGTCAACAAGATCGCGGTGCTCGATCCGCACGCCAGCATGACCGACCCGATTTCCGGCGTGACCGTGATGAAGGAGGTCCTCACCATCGCCGGGCCGACTCCCGACGAGGAATTCACCAACAGTTATCCGAACGCCGTGCGCGAGTGGTGCATCAACACCGCGGCGGTCGACCCCTTCACACAATCGATCGTGGCCAACAACGAGGACGGCAAACTCTACCGCTGGGATTTGACTTCCAATACGCTGATTCAACCCGTGACCCTGACGACGGGAATCGGCGAGGCGTACACGCCGACCATCATCGGCGTGGATGGAACCGTCTACGCCATCAACAACGCCGTCTTGTTCGCCATCGGCCGGTGAAGGAAACAATCCATGCGACTCAAATCGTTGAGAGTGGAACTCAGAGAACTCCGGTGGCACAGGCGGCCCTGCCTGTGGAAACCGGTTCGGACAGCCACCGGAGTGGGCCGGATCGTTCATGAGATGAGTTCTGGTCTGGCGTTTGCCCTGGCGCTGGCGACGGCGACCGTATCGATCCACGCGGACGTGACGTTCGTCCTCACGCCGGCGGTGCAGGACGGCGCCCGAAGCAACACCGTCGTTTTCACCGGCACGGTGAGCAATACGGACCCGACCAACGATGTATACCTCAACGACCTCCAATTCAGTTTCACCAGCGCGGCCACGAATTATCTCGCGGGCGACTCGAATGCGTTTTTTGCCAACGTTCCCGGCATTCTGTTGCCGGGCGAGACGTATAGCGACGTCGTCTGCGCCGTGGCGATCGACGCCGCCACGCCACCCGGCGATTATTCCGGCTCCGTCACGATGGTCGGCGGCACCAACATCTTCGACGCGACCGCGCTGGCGAACCAGACGTTCCAGGTGTCGGTGTTCGACACGCCGTTCGCTGTCTGGCGTTTCGAGCAGTTCGGCGCCAACACCAATAACCCCGCCATCAGCGGCGAGACGGCTGATCCCGACAGCGACGGAATCGTCAATCTGCTGGAGTACGCGTTGAATCTGGATCCGGATCTTGGCAGCGTGACGGGCTTGCCCACTCCGCAGATCGATCCGGCCTGTGGTTGCCTGACGCTGACCTACACGAAGGTGCTCGGCGCGAGCGATCTCATCTATACACCCGAAGCGGCCGATGGCCCTGGCGGTCCGTGGAACACCAACGGCGTTGCCGAAGTCATCATTGATGCGGATACCGTGGCGCAAACAATCAAGGCCAGCGACACCGGCTCTCCCGTCGCCAGCGCGACCAACCGATTCTTCCATCTCAGAATCACGCGGCTGCCATGAGACGTCGAGTATGACTGCCGTTGGTCCGGCACGCGGCCGCGCCTATACGCGCACGAGGCCCGGGTAACGATCCGGCTCGAGGTTGAACCCGGGGAAGATCTTCGGCAGATCGCGCGCGCCGAGATGTTTCTTGGCGATCTCGGCGAACACGTCGCGGTAGTCGGTGGTCAACGCGAGGTCGCGGCCTTCGAACAGCCGGTCGGGGGCGAGGCCGGGCCATTTACCATACACCTTGCCGCCGCGTACGGGTCCGCCCATCACCATGAAACAGGTGGCATGACCGTGGTCGGTCCCGCGGTTGCCGTTTTGGCGGACCGTCCGGCCGAATTCGCTCATCGTGAGAACGACGGCGTCGGCCATGCGATCGCCGAGATCCTGGTACAAGGCGGCCAGGCCCCGGGAAAATTCGGTGAACCGGTTGGCCAACTGCCCGGTGGCGCCCCCTTGGTTGGCGTGCGTGTCCCAGCCGCCGATTTCCGCAAAGGCGACTTCGAGGCCGAGGTCGGCTTTGATCATCTGCGCAATCTGCATCAGGCAACGGCCGAACGCGCCCTTGGGATATTGCGCGCCGTTCTGCGGCGCATACTTCGTCGGATCGGCGGACTGCAGTGCCGCGAGGGCGTCGAATGCTTCTCTGCCGGTGCCGTGCATCACGCTGTCCACCGCGCCTTCGTACATGCCTTCGAACCCACTGGCGGCCGTCGCGTTGACCACGCCACCCAATCCCGCCGGTCCGCGCACGCCGAACGTCTTCAGATCCGGGATCGCCAGCGCCTCGTATTCGCCCTGCAAGCTCCGCGGCAACATCGCGGTCGTCGCCACCGCGCGGAACGACGTGATCTTGGCCCGGTCTTCGGGACAGGCGAGCAACGTTCGGTTCAGCCAGCCTGAGCGGATCGACTTGTCGTTGACGACGCCGCATTCCATGAAATCCTGCGCGTCGAAATGCGAGCGGGTGGAACTGGGCGACCCGCAGGCCTGAATCACCGCGAGATGTCCACTCCTGTAAACCGGCAGCAGCGCCGCCATGTTCGGGTGGAATCCGAAGAACCCGTCCAGGTCGAGCACGCCCTCCGCGCCGGCCTTTTGGGTCGGCGCCGCCACGGCGATCTCCGAGCGGGCCGCGTAGTAGTGCTTGTCGCCGTATGGCACCACCATGGAAAGTCCGTCCACCGCGCCGCGCTGAAACAGGCAAATGAGGATTTTCCGGCCGCCGCCGCGCGTCGGCTCGGCGGCGAACACGAGTTGCTGCAGGAAGCTCGGCCCCCACATCGGCATCGAGCCGACCGACACGAGTGCCAGCGCGCCGCGCTTGAGAAATGTTCGACGGGAAAGTTGCAGGATGGGTCTCCTGGATTGATCAATGCCGTTGGAATTCGGGGGAGCCGAGCATCAACGCCGCGAGTTGCGGGACGTTGACCGTGGACGCGCTGCCGCCGGGCGAGCTGAACGCCTGCTTTTCGAGCGTGGCCCGGGTGGAATCGGTCATGCGTCCCTGCAACAACGCCTGGTTGAGGTGGTCGAGCACGAGATCGGGCTTGTCGATATCCACCCCGCGCAGGAGGTTGTCGGTCGCCACGCTAACATCGATGAAATTGCCTTCCGCGAGCGCCAGTGAGAAGTTCATGCGAGCGATGAGCGCGCCGGTGTTGACCCATTTGCGCGAGTCTTCGGGATAACCCGTTGGCGCCTGGTACGCGAACAAGGGTTGGCCCATCTCGATGATGGAGAGGTCGAGCGTCTTGCGCCGCGCGTTGGCCAGGCGATCCATGCCGCGGCCGAACGTCGCGCCGGTTTCCAGCGCGAGCCGGGCCGTCAACGGTGGCCAGACGTCGGCAGTGGGCGGGATCGCGCCGCCCGCGGCGCGTACGGCCGACACCGCAAATTCGAACGGAGATTTGATTTTCGCCCGATACACCGCCGGCGAATAGAACTCCGGGCTGTAGATGATCGCTTCGACGGCCTGGCGCAGATCGCCGTCGGTCGCGCGAAAGACCCCGGCCACGCGATCGACGAGTGCCGCGGGCGGGTCGTCGGCCACGAGCCGCTGGCACAACTTGGTGGCAATGAATTTCGCCGTGGACGGGTGTCGCGCGAGGATGTCGAGCACCGTTTCGACGTCGTTGGATCCACCGCCGGCGGGGATGGAATGGCCGAGCACGGTCTTCGGGCCGTTGTCGTGACGCCGCGGATGAAACTCGAACGTACCCGTCCGCAAATTGATTCCCCAGCCGGTGAAACACCGGGCCACTTCCTGCACGTCTTTCTGCGTGTAACCGCCGTCCACGCCGAGTGTGTGCAGTTCCATGATCTCGCGGGCATAATTCTCGTTGATGCCGCCGACGATCAGCGGTTTGCCGTTCGGTACCGGGTCGGGCACCACGCCGGGGGCCTGTTCGCGGAGGCGCGCCCGGAGACGTTCCTCGCGCGGCCCGAGTTCGCGCGCCACCGAGTTCTGCGCGTTGTCGAGATAGAACAACATCGCCGGGCTTTTCGCCGACGCCTCCAGCAGGTCGCGGAATTTGCCGAACACGTGCGGGCGTATGACCTCGCGGTCGTCGATGATCTTCAACACCCGGCACGGGCCTTTGCGCACGTCGATGTTGAAATGATTGCTCCAGAAATCAACCAACACTTCGTAGAGCTGCCGCTTCGATTCGACGGCCCGGATGATCTTGGCGTCCTGCAACTGCGCGACGGCAATCCGCGACAATTGCTGCGCGGGTTTCTCTTGCATGAATCTCCGGAGATTGCCGGCGCGCATGTCCGCGTCGGTCGTTGCCGGGCCGTCTTTGGCACCCGCTTGCTTCTCGGCCTCGGCCATGGCCTTGCGGCGCTCGGCGAGCATTCGTTGATCGGCGTGGAGCGCTGCGATCAGGTCCGTGGCACTCATCGACAACGCGTTGAACGCGGCCAGTTTCTTTTCCACGGCGGAATCGTCGATTCGTTCGGGATGCAACTGCTGTTGCAGGTAAGCTTCCAGGCCCATCTGTTTCACGCGTTCCACGTCGCCGGGACGCGGCCCGTATCCGAGTCGGTCGAGCACGTGCAGGATTTTCTGGTCCGGCGTCAACGCGTTGTCGGCGGCCTGGAGTGGGAACGCGAGAAGAGCCAGCGCAAGACAAGTTCGCAACACGGCGCCACACCGTGTTGAATCAGGAGCATTGCGTCCCCGGCTGCGAAATAACCTCACGCGTGTCATATCGCATTCAACACCGTGACCCCGGCGGAGTCGCGCTGCAATTCCCGCTGGACGAGGGGTGCGCGGGCTTGGACACGGCGTTGCCGGCCGAAAAAATCCGCAAAAAAACCGTCCCGGAATTTGTCGTGGCGTTTCGGCCGGTCTAAATTCAGGTAAGACACGGGAACATTGGAAGAGGATCGACCATGCGTATTTTCATTTTGGGAGCGGGGGCGACGGGCGGATTGTTGGCCCAGCTGCTCCGGCGCCAGGGCCATCAGGTGTGGTGTGGCGACCGGGACCCGCAGCGGGCCCGGCTGTTTCTCGGCCGGCGCATGGTGTGCCTGCCGGCGAACGCCCGCAGCTACCGGTCGGTGGTGCGGGCCGCGAGAGGCTGTCATCTCCTGATCAACACCGCCCCGGCGGTCTTCAACGAGACGGTCATCCATGCGGCCCTGAAATTGCGCGTTCACTACCTCGACATGGCGGCGCATTTGTCCCGCAACCCGTTCAGGGCGGAGCAACTCGCCTATCACGACGATTTTGCGCGTCGGGGCCGGCTGGCGTTGATCAATGCGGGCGTGGCGCCCGGATTGACCAATCTGTTGGTCGCCCGGTGCGCCAGTCTGCTGAGCCAGGTCGACCGGGTGCGGATTCGGCTCTTCGAGGAGACCGAGAGCGAGAACCCGATCTCGACATGGTCGGCCGACGTGGCGTTCGACGAGGCAATTTCCAAGCCGCGCGTTTATCGAGACGGGCGGTTTCGGTTGGCGCGGCGTTTCAGCGGGGCGGAATGGTTCCGGTTTTCGGAACCCGTCGGCGAAGCGCGGGTGGTCCTGGCCGCGCAGGACGAAGTGGCCACCCTGCCGTACTTCGTCAAGATGAACGATCTCGACGTGAAGATTGGCGGCAACGAGATCGATCGCCTGCGTCGGTGGTATCGCGAGGGAAAACTGCGTCCGTCCCGCAAGCGCCGCCGCCGTCATTTCCCCGACACGGCATCGCCGTTGGCGGTAGCGGACATGATTCGCCGGGGAAAACTCCACAACGCGCGCTTCGCCGTCTCGGTATTGGTGGCGGGCCGGAAAGGGCACCAGCGGCTGGAACGTCGCCGCACGTGCGTGTTTCCCAGTCTCTATCAATTGCGGCAGATGCGCCTGCTGGCCACGCCGATTGCGTTTGCGGCGGCCCAGAGTGCGGCGGTCTTCGTGGAGAATTTTCCGTTGCACTTGGACGGGGTGTATCCGCCGGAAGCGCTCTCAGCCGAGGTCCGCAAGGCCGTTCTCCGCGGCATGCGCCGACGCGGGTTCCGGTTCGCCCGACGCACCATCCGACTCGACGGGCGGGAACCGTCGGGCTAGGGGACCAATCGGTGCCGGTTGGAGCATCTCGCGCCCGAGACGTGATGCCCGCGAAGGCAGAGAAGGGACGCGAATGCTGCCGCCGCACTCAACCATCCGCGACGCGGAGGACGAATTTTCCGCGGTTGTGTCCAGCCAGCCCGCGCTCGAACGCTTCGCGCGCCTGCGCCAGCGGCAGGACGGCGCCGACGATGGGGCGAACGTGCCCGGCGTCGATCAACTCGGTAATTCGGCTGAGTTGCCGGCGGTTCGGGTTCACGATGAAGAACACGCAGCGGATCCCTTGGGCGCGGGCCCGTTCGTGCGACGGATTCGGCACGATGGACACGAGCACGCCGCCGGGTTTGAGGACCCGCCACGACCGCTCGGGCGTGTCGCCGCCGACGGTGTCGAACACCGCGTCCACATTCTTCACGGCGTGCTCGAACGGCGTCGTGGCATAATCGACGAGGCGTTCGACGCCGAGTTCGTGCAGCAGGGCCGCGTGCCGGGCCGACGCGGTCGCGACGACGTGGGCGCCTTTCCAGCGCGCCAGTTGGACGGCGTACGAGCCGACTCCGCCCGCCGCTCCATGAATCAGCACGTGCTGGCCGGATCGGATCTTGGCGTGATCGAACAACGCCTGCCACGCGGTGAGCGCCGACAGGGGCACGGCGGCCGCGTGCACGTGGTCGATTGTGCGCGGCTTGGGCGCCAGATCGCCGGCGCGAACGGCCGCATACTCGGCCGCGCAGCCGTCGTGCGGAAAATCGATCAGGCCATACACGGCTTCGCCGATTCCGACCTCGCTCGCGCCGGGGCCGAGAGACTCGACGACGCCGGAGACTTCGTGAGCCGGTATGCTTGGCAACCGTTCCCGGCCGTCGGGGTATCGATACGTGGCCGGCCAGGTCAGCTCCATCGGGGTGATGGCCGCGGCGTGCACGCGCACGAGAGCTTCGTCGGCCTTCGGATCGGGTAGGGGCGCATCTTCGAAAACAAGTTGTTCCGGCCCGCCCTGCTTGTGCAATCGAATGGCTTTCATCGCGCGGCCCCGGTAGGAAGACCATAAGCCCTACTCGCGAGATTTCAACGGGTGAATTCTCGCCGCGGCCGGCCGCGCCGGGTCAGTTTCCCATTTTCCGCGCCAGCCGTTCGACGTACATGCTGGTGATCATCGACGTCAGGATGGCCGCCGCAAACCAATACAGGCCCCGTTGCGGTTCGATTTTCGCCAGTGGGCCGAGCTTCACCAGCACGATCAGGATGGCTACCACAAACACGTCGAGCATGGACCATTTGCCGAGCAGCCCCAGCCAATGCAGCCCTGTCTGCCGCTTCTGTTCCGGCAAGGGCATGTACCAGATCAACGCGAGGGCGGTCAGTTTGACTACTGGAAACACGATCGAAAAGAAAAACAGGATGGTCGCCAGCGCGTACTGACTCTGTTCCCACAGACTCCTGACGCCTTGGAGGACCGAGTATTCATTCTTCCAGAACACCATCTTCTCGACCTTCATCAGCGGCCGGGACAGGCCCATCAGCAGCAAACCGAACGACAGCAGAATCAGCAGCGGCACCTCGAAGCGTCGGGGATAGCGACCTCGCAGCGAGTTCGACATGGTGGTCTATTACCATACTGATTTTCCGCCAAACGTCACGCGCGCCGTCGGTTGTGCCGCGCAAGTCATCGGCAGGGCCGCGCTCCGTCGCGGCCGACTGTGTCGTTCGCCGCCAACGTTGTCATTCTGATCCGGCTCGGCGGGAGAAGAATCTCGCACGACAGTTGTAGCGGTCACGTCACATGGAACATGCCGCCCACGTGTGAGAAGACGCCGTTGATTCGATCAGAGGTTCGTGCCCGAGACCAACTCCCAGTCCGTCCAGAGGGTCTTGAGGCTGAACCCCCTTTTCCTGAGTCTGCCACCGACAGTCTCACTCAGTTTCCCGCGAACAGTATCGGTCGCCTTGAACGGTGCTCCACTTTTGATGGAAATCTTGGAGACTCGAGCGCCTGTGACAGAGACCGTAGCCCCGGAAGCGTAACTTTCAATTAAATCAACGACATTGCTTTCAAGCGCCGCCTTGCCGTCGGTATCCAGAGTGAGGGCGACCTGCTTGCCGTTAGGTGTCACGGCGTAGTCTCCCGTGAAATGATAGCTGCCGAGATCCAAATCACAGGTCCCGTCGCTCAGAAACGCACTGGTTGCCGCATTTGTTACGGTAACGTGGAGCTTGCCGACTTTGAACATCGATATCGAGGTTACGTCATAAACCGCGTTGGTGGTAGCGCCGAGCGCGGTCATCTGTCCGATGAGCACCGCGATGAATGATGCCAGGCAGAAAACTATGCGAGGGCTTTTTCTCATGGTACATCTCCTTTCAGGGTTGTGTTGTTGGCCGGCTGAAGTGCGCATGGCGAACGCCTCTGTACACGATCCGTCCCGAGCCCGATGAGCAGCTACACGAGCTCGGATTGCGTTCAGGATTGGACACGCTGCTGAGGGCCAGGTAAATCGTTGGGCTCATTCGCGCCTTCGACTCGATCCCGAAACCTGGCTGGCGAGTCTTTCGGCCTCACTCTTACGAGGCTTTCACAATTTCGGTGGTGCGTCAAGACTCATCGGGCACGCTGTTTTCACCTGACCAGCCGCGCGTCGGGGGCTGAGACGGAAAAGGCGTATGAGGTTGGGCCCCCTGCGTCAGGCGCATACAATGGATCGGCCGCGCCGCGTCACGATTCACTGATCGTTCAGCGAATCGATGGCCGTTTGTGCGGCGTCGCGGATATCCCCATCGCGATCCGTGAGGAGCGGCTGCAACACGGCGAGGGCTCGCTTGTCGCCCAATGAATCCAGCGCCTCGATGGCGGCGGTGCGGACCTCATCGGGTTGTCTTGAATCCAATGCCGGAACGATCTGATCGAATGCCGACGCATCGTCGAGGTCGCCCAATTCGTCAAGGATGTCGGTCTTGACGTCCACGCTGTTTTCGTCGCGAAACATATAACCCAATGCGCTGGCGATTTGCTGTTTGGGAACGCCGGCGTCCGCCAGCTTCACGATGTCGCTGGCCATCGTGGACCGATCGTTCTTGCCCGCCGCCTCGTGGAAATTGTTGAGCGCCTGCTGCAACCTAATGTCCAGGTTCTGAATTGGGGTGTCACCCACTTGTGGCAAAGTCGGCTCCGGGTTGCTCGCGGTCTCGCTCGCGACAGATAACTGCGGCGCCGTGGTGGAACTGTCAACCGGTGCCAGGGCGGTCAGCTCATGGCTGCCTGCCGAATCCGTGAGCGAAGGCCGGTTTGCGGCCGGAGCGGCGCGCGTCGGGGCAGCCGAAGGAGAGCTGGCCGGCGTCTGAGTCTTGCCGCAACCGCTGGCAAGAATTGGCAGAAGAGCCAAACCAGTAATGAAGAGCCTCAGCCTGTGCATGGGTCAAACATCCAAGCTTGTTCCCAATCCTTCGAAGCCTCGCCAACTGAATCTCGTTGCCCGACCATCGTGGCCGAGCTGACGACGGTTGTCAAGGCACCGCCCGGCTCGCTATTTCAACCGCGCCGCTTCTGGCATGCGCCTGTTTCTCACCCGGATCAAGTCGGTATTCGTGACCGTGTCCAGAGGCAGGGCTGATCCCAAAGACTTTCAAAGCTGTCATGCTGAGCCCGTCGAAGCATCTCAGTCGTTGTTGGTTCTCCAATGATCGGTAAATCCGGAACAACGAGATGCGACCTTGAGCGCCGCTCACTAAAAAGATTTTGCATTCGGCCAATTCGGTGAGACCTTAAGGGCATTCGGGTCATTGGCTGGCATTGCCCTGATTTGGGATAACAGGACGGGAAGTTTACCCGCCTGGGGCGGCGCCGTTCCGCTCGGGAGCGGCCTTGCTTCCGAGTCCGTCACATTCAGGGCACGGCCCGCAATCAACAGGAGGCCACAATGAAAGAGGTCCGTTGTCGAGATGCCGGAGTGGACTGCGACTTTGTCGCGCGAGCCGAGAACATGGACGAGCTGATGAAGAAAGTAAAGGCGCACGCCCAAAAGGATCACGGCTTTAAGGATATCCCGGCCGAGATGATCGAGAAGGTGAAGAAGCTCGTTCACGACGTGAAGTAGGGCATTGGAGGGACGCGCTCCGTCGCGTCCGTTCAGGAGCGCGGCCACGATCCCGCCATGGCGGGATGGCCCTCCAGTTGTAGCCACGTTTACCCGCCTCTGGCTGGGCGCTCTGCGACGTGAGCCGCGTTGGCCGCGGTAACGTGGCCTCACGCGATCGCCGTGTCCGGAAAACGCCCCGGCTGAGCGGGGCGGCTACAATGCTCCGTGCATTCGGGATTGGTCGTTTAGCAGACTGATGCCCATGACCAAGTCTGTTCCTGCGAATCAATTATGGTTTCTAGACGCGCTGGTCACAATCCGCGTGTCTACGTCGGCCGGCCAAGATGGCATCTCCGTCCTTGAGCATCGGATGCCGTATGGCTCTTCAGCACCTCTGCATCTTCATCGCACGGAGGATGAGCTCTTCCAAATCCTGGAGGGCGAATACCGTGTGAAGGTTCAGGACCAAGAGCAGCGAGTCGGCCCCGGCGCTATCCTGCTCGCACCGAAGGGCGTACCGCACACCTACCGAGTTGAGTCACCACAAGGAGGCCGCTGCCTGACGATCACCGTGCGCGGGGATTTCGAACGCTTCGTGCGCGCCGTGAGCCGCCCGGCAGAACGCCCCGAGTTGCCGCCGCCGGCGGGACCGCCATCCGCCGACGCCATCGAGAAGTTGAAGGCCGCCGCAGCCAAATATGGAATCGAACTCGTCGGGCCGCCGCTCCAGTGAGATGAAGCAACTATGAACGACGACATTATCCAGGTGGGGCAAATTGGGATACGGTTTCTGCTCGAATCCGTCGACACGAACGGTGCCGTGGCGATGTTTGAATTCACCGTCCCGGTTGGCGCGAAGGTGCCGGTGCCTCATTACCACAAGCAATACGACGAGACCATTTACGGAGTCGACGGCGTGGTGACGTTCACCGTGGAAGGGAAACCGGTGGACATTGGCCCCGGGGAATCCTGTTTCATTCCGCGCGGAGCGGTTCATGGTTTCAACAACCTGAAGCAGACCGATGTGAAGGCGCTGGCCATCATTACTCCGGCGCTCCTCGGCCCGGATTTCTTCAAGGAGGCGGCCGCCATCGTGAACGCCGGCGGCCCGCCCGATGTTGAAAAGCTGAAAGCGGTCCTGTTGGAGCATGGGCTGGTTCCCGCGATGCCGCAGGAAGCTTAGCGCGTTTCCCGCTGCCGGAGTGCCTTTAGGTAATCTAACGCCGAACGTTTGCGTGG
This sequence comes from Verrucomicrobiia bacterium, assembly GCA_035515475.1. Taxonomy (GTDB): domain Bacteria; phylum Verrucomicrobiota; class Verrucomicrobiia; order Palsa-1439; family Palsa-1439; genus DATJBF01. Next base: position 1,680 of record DATJBF010000001.1, on the reverse strand, counting down.
ATTGGGATCGCCAGCCGCTTCTTTCGTCGCAATCAAAGTTGGCAAATCCAGAATTGCCACGGGCTCGTTGCCCACTGCCATGGACTGGACACTTGATCTCGCCTGTTCGTACGTTCCAACGCCGAGCACTTCGCTAAGGATATCGAGGTCACCGAATTTAGTGTTCAACGCGAATATAGGCTGCCGCTGCAAGACTGAATCCGACAGCGGCTCGTCCCATCTCGCTTCGATCTCAGTCAAGGCGGCGAGCAGGTGTTGGCGGTTGGCCGGGTTGTCGGCGTACAGAATATCGAGGTCGAATGTTTGTTCGGGACAGCCGTACAGCGTGGCGGCAAACCCGCCGATGGTGATGTACTCGACCTTGTGCCGATTTAGCGCCTCGATGATTTTTCGCGGATCGAACACAGGATGCGCCGCTCCTTGGCTTTGCGGTCAACCTTCGGCCAGAGGCCGCGCGCTTCCACTTCGCGCAAGGCGGCCATCAACGTCTCGACACGCTCGTCAGGCGTCTTGCGAGCGTTGCGTCGGATCGTTTCATCGAGGTGCAGATTCATGACTGATCCAGTATAGCAAGAGCCATGTCGGCCAACAACCCCGAGTTCTCTGCGCCTCCGTGGTTTCAATCCGCGGTTTCCGCGACGACGAAATGGGCGCAGTCGGCAGAATCACGCTCGCGTCTTTACTAAGCGGCTAGGGGTCAAGTAAACGGCTAGGGGTCAAGTCTAATTTTTCGATTCCGCTGAAGAACTCCCTCTTCGAGGATGCAGCGAATTACTGTTTGTGCGTGCCCATCTGTAAACGTGGAGGAAGGGGGCCCGGTATTTCGGTTCCGCTACGTCGGTGCTGCGGCACAAACCGGGCGACGACCTTTACGTCACCGCTTCCAATTTCCACGCAGTCAGTCGCAGCCAGCGTTTCACGTTGCACGCCGCGCCGATCAACCAGTTCTGTAACGCCACCTTCCGCCGCCCTCGATAACGCGCCTGCCGCAACCCGAAACGCCGGACCAATTCGCTGATCGTGCCTTCGATCGCCGCGCGCCGTTTCATCCGTCCTGCAAACGCGCTGGTCGACATCTCTCGCCGTCGCGCCTGCAACAGATCGTGATGTTCGCCCACTACCAAACTGCGATGCGCCTGCCCCGCACCCACGCACGCGGCCCGCTGGGCGCATGCGTGACAGCGCCAACTCCACTCGAAGCGGTACTGGACCTTTCCCGTCGCCGCTTCCTCCAGCCGACTGCATTGCGTGCTGATCTGTCCCGCCGGACACAGCGCTTGTCGCTGAGCGATGCTCACCACAAACCGCTCGGCTCGATAACCCGTGCCCGTGGCCGCGCTGGGCTGGGCCGGTCCGACCAATTCCCAGTCCTGCGCCCGCGCCGCCGCCATCACCGCCGCGCTCACATACGCTCCGTCCACATACAACTGGCTGGGCTTGTCTTGTCCCGCCGCCTCTTGGGCCGTCAACACTTGCTCCAATCCCGCTTCGTCGCTAGCCAGAGCGCTTTGCGTTTCCACTGCCGTCAGAAACTGCCGCGTCGGTTCTGCGGCTGGCAGCGGCTGCTCCGCCGCAGTCTCGGCCACTTGCACCTGGTAGCCGATCCACATCTTGTCCGGGCCCTTGCGCCGCCACTGCGCTTCGGGCTCGTGCGGATTGACCACGCCCCCGCTCAGGCGC